>JAJYMB010000128.1 GCA_021787365.1 Actinomycetes bacterium
TTTGGCGAATTGTCGTTGGGAGGTATGGAGTTCTTGACCGTATGGTAAAATTCTTGTTGTGGGGGAAGGGAAATTTTCGGGACGGGGTGAAATCTGCCTGGGCGGCCCTCCGGACCTGGCCCCCCCCAAGACCTCGTGGTGCGCCCCCTGGGATTTGAACCCAGAACCTGCGGATTAAGAGTCCGTTGCTCTGCCGTTGAGCTAGAGGCGCCGGCACCCGATAGTACCCACCGCCCGGCAGGTCGCGGGAGCGACCGAGGGGGATGCGCTCGCCGTTCCGGAGCTGGCGCCCGAACCGCACGCGGGACCCCTACGCTGGGAGTGTCGCGAAGAAGGGAGGTTACCGGGAGTGCTGAGCAAGGTGCTGGGGTGACCGAGGGGACTCGAACCCCCGACCTCCAGGGCCACAACCTGGCGCTCTAACCAGCTGAGCTACGGCCACCACGAACTTCTCAGTTTGGCACAGTTGGCGGCAAGGCGAACGCCAGCGCTAACGCTAGGGGCAGTCGAGGCCGAAACGTTCTCATGGCGAGGAGGGAACATATGGGTGCCCGGATGCACAACGACGGCAAAGACGAGGACTTGGTCCGCCTCTACCTGGACAACATCGGCAAGTACCCGTTGCTCACGAAAGAGGACGAGTCTCGTCTGTCACAGTTGATCGAGGACGGCCGAGAGGCCAAGGTGGAGCTTGACAGCGGCAGGCCCGATCCCCTCCGCCGGCGACAGTTGCAGCGCCGCGCCCAGCGCGGTGATGCCGCCACGGAACAGTTCATCAACTCGAACTTGCGCTTGGTCGTGTCTATCGCCAAGAGGTACCAGTCCCCGGAGCTGCCCCTGCTCGACCTTGTCCAGGAGGGCAACCTCGGGCTCATCCACGCTGTCAGCAAGTTCGACTGGCGCAAAGGCTTCAAGTTCTCGACGTACGCGAGTTGGTGGATAAGACAGGCCATCAGCCGTGGGATCGACAACACGGCTCGCACCATCCGGCTGCCGGTTCATGCTGGTGAGCAGGTACGCCGCCTCCTCCGCACCAAGCGCCAGTTCGAGGGCCGCAACGGGCGGTCCCCGACCTTCGCCGAGCTTGCCGACGCCCTCGAGATACCCGAATCACAGGTCATAGAACTGCTCGTGCAGGGTTCCGAGCCGGTCAGCTTGGACTCGCCGATCGACGGCGACAGTGACACAGAGCTTGGGGACCTGGTGGCTGACGCACTGACGCCCTCACCGATCGACGCAGTTACCGACGCCATGTTGAGCGGAGAGGTGGACAAGCTCCTAGCCATCCTCGACGACAGGGAAAGAGAGGTCCTGCGGCTGCGGTTCGGGTTCGGCGGCGATGACCCAAGGACCTTGGAAGAGGTGGGTTGCGCGCTCCAGCTCACCAGGGAGCGCATCCGCCAGATCGAACGGGCCGCCCTTTCCAAGTTGCGCCATCCCTCCGCCAAGCCCGAGAGCCACGACCTGCTCGCCAGCTGAGCCTGATACGGCGCTCCCGGCGTAGGGACGTGGCCCTGGACAAGCCGGCGTCTGGGCGGTGGCGGCCTGCGAACGGCGGGAGGCAAGCCTCCCGGGCTGCGGACCCGGTAGCTTTCAAAGCTGGCCCCCGTAGCTCAGCGGATAGAGCGGCCGCCTTCTAAGCGGCGGGTCGCAGGTTCGAGACCTGCCGGGGGCGCCGATCCGACCAGGGCGCGAACCTTCGGTTCGCCGCCCGTTGGTACGCGGAACCACGGTTCGATGTCGTCGCGGCCCTCGACGCGGATCTCGTGGGCCAGCGCCTGCAGGGGCCCCTTGCGCGCCGGCACCGAGCCATTGGTGAGGGCCTGCTCGATGTGCCGTCGCATGGCTGCGACCTCGTCGGCGTCGAGCGCCTGCGCGGACACGTGCTCCGTGGCAGCGAGCGGCGCTCATCCCCGGCGGTGCGACCGCCAGCTGGGAGATGCGCTCGTTCCGCCAGGCCGGCGCAGCTCGCAGCTGCTGGTCCTCCGCCGGCCCACCTACGGGCGCAATCCATCAACAGACTTACGCGGGGGGCCACTCTTCGCTAAGCACTCGAGCTGTACTTCGAGGACGAGATCCTGCCCGAGGCCATAGAGCCTCCGATCATCGCCACTGTCCAACTCTCGGCATGAACCCGGCACTGCCGGTCGTCGGCTGTGCTGAGGTCGTTGTGGCTCTGGCCAAGGCCGGATTACCAGGGGTTTTTGCCTCCGCAGCCAGCACATCGGCCTCTGCCGGGTTTGCGCTCCGACCTGGGCCATTTTGTGAGGGTTGTGTGAAAGAGACCACTCCTTGTGTGTCGCGTGTGAGGCCAAGGGGTACACCTACCAGTGCGCGGCCGCTCCAGGCCTAGGTGCAAAAACAACTAGAGGAGGATTACTGAATGCTTCGTAGACCCACTGGAATTGGCATGAGCGTGGCGGCCATAGCCCTCTTGTCCGGTGTGGGGGCGCTGGGCGTGGCTTCGGCGGCCGCAGCGCAAAACGTCGTGAAGACACAGCAGTACACGATCGGCAATGGCTCGGTCCTCAACGCGACCGCTACGGCCGACCCCGACGTTGCGGGCGACACCGTCAACTTCACAGTCGGCTTTACGACCCCCTCCGCATTGGCCGGAGGCCAGGACACGGTCACCATCGCCTCGCCGTCGGGGCCGGTCTTCCCGTCCGGCCAAAACGACTATTTCATCATCGACAACACCAGTTCGTCCGGCACCCAGACGGCCTCGAGCGTGAGCCTGGCCAACGGCGGGCACAGCGTCACGCTCAAGCTATCGAAGTCGGTCCCAGCTGACAGTTCGCTCTCCGTGAACGTGATCGGCGCGACCAACCCACCGAGCCCGGGGACCTACAGCCTCGGTGTCTCGACCTCCCAGAACACCACGCCGGCCACCACGGCCAGCTTTTCCATCGTGGCCGCGGCCACGGCTCCCTCCTTCAGCCCCGTGGCCTCGCCGGCCTTGGTCGGAGGCTCCTCGACGTACACTCTCGGTGCCTTCAAAGCCGCTTCTGCGCTGGCCCCGGGCGACAAGATAGCGATCAGCTCATCAGCGGGAGGAGGCGTCGACGACAACGTCGGCTTCCCCACGTCACCAGCCAACTACAAGGTGGAGGACCTCACCGCGCACGCGTCCAGCGTGCCCCAAGCGGTGTCCGTCACCCCCGTCGGTGGTGGCCGCACGGGGCAGAAGGTGGTCATCCAGGTGGCCGCAGCGGTGGCTTCGGGAGACGAACTGTCCGTCGTTGTAGACGGGGTACGCAACCCGAACACTCCCCAGTCAGACCTCGTTGCCGCCGCCGCGCCGGACGGGGCCCCCCCGGCAACCGCCAGGTTCGTCATCGGCACTTCGGTTGGCAACCCGACGATAGCCATATCCGAGGCGCGCTCGGGAGCCTCCGGCGTCGAGTACATAGTCGGGTTCAGGCTGGCCACTGCCCTGCCGACCGGGGGCAACGTGACACTCGTGGCGCCGGCGGGGACTTCCTTTGCCAGCGCGGCCGCCACGGTGGTCGACTCGTCCAACCCGTCGGCGTCGGCCACCATCCCGGCCTCTTCGGCCCATGCCTCCGCCGTGGCGGGGTCTTCGAGCGCCAACCAGCTCGTGGTGACGGTGCCCAGGGCTCTCGGCGCCGGCGACAACGTCTTCATCGAGGTGACCGGGGTGACCAACCCGGGAGCGGGCAGCTACGGCGGCTCGGCGGCCAACTTCTTGGTGTCCACGAGCGCGGACACAGTGCCGGTGACCGTGCCGTCGTACACGATCACGTCCGGCCCGGCGCCCCAGCGCGCGAGCATCGAGCTGAGCTCGGCAGCGCCAGGAGCGACAGCTACGTACACGATCGGTGACCTGAAAGCGAGCACCCCCCTCGCGGCCGGCCACGACACGATCAAGCTCGTCGCACCCGCAGGGACGGTCTTCCCGGTGGCCTTTGCCGACTACACAGTGGCAGACCTAAGCAATGGGGCCCTCTCTGCCCACCCGAGCTCACTCGTGGGCGGAGGTAGCAACTCCGTCACCTTGACGGTAGGCGCGACGGTGCCGGCAGGGAACTACCTAGACGTGGTGGCGACCGGCGTCAAGAACCCCCCAGCCGGCGTCTACGAGACGACCCTTTCAGGCAACATCAAGGCGTCAGTTGCACCCCGCACGACCGCGTCCCTGCCACCCGCTCCCAAGCGCGTGAGCCTGCAATCCACGACGACGGCGGTGTCGTCGTCGGCCAACCCGGCCCAGATCGGCCAAACACTAACCTACACAGCCACCATTTCGCCGGCAGCCACGGGCGGCTCGGTCGTCTTCGTCGAGGGCAAGCACCCCATCGCCGGCTGTTCCGGCCAACCAGTCAGCTCGGGGCATGCCTACTGCCAGGTCAAGTACTGGAAGGGCGGCAAGCACGTCGTGCGCGCCGTCTATTCAGGTACACGCGGTTTCAAAGGCTCAGCGTCCGCGAGGGCGTACGTTGAGGCCGTCGCCTTCCCGCCCACCGGCTACTGGCTCCTCACCCACAACGGGACCGTCTTCGGGCGGGGCGGCGCGTCGAGCTTCGGAAGCGCCTATTTCTCGCCGGCGGCTGGCGACGTCGTGGACATGGCCGGCGCGCCCAACGGCAAGGGCTACTGGGTCGTGACGTCGGGCGGCTACGTGAGAGCCTTCGGGGACGCCAAGTTCTACGGGGACCCGCCGGCGATCGGCGTGCACCCCCACGACATAACCGCCATTGCGCCGACCCTCGACGGGCACGGCTACTGGCTGATCGGCAAGGACGGAGGGATGTTCAGCTTCGGCGACGCCCGCTTCCACGGCTCGATACCCGGACTGCACCTTCACGTGCACGACGTCGTCGGCATGGTGGCCTCCGCCAACGGGAGCGGGTACCTGCTCGTCGGCGCCGACGGCGGCGTGTTCACCTTTGGGTCGGCCCACTTTTACGGCTCCCTACCCGGCATCGGCAAACACGTGCACGACGTCCAGGCGATCCTGCCTTCTTCTACCGGCAGGGGCTACGTGCTGGTAGGAGCGGACGGTGGGGCCTTCATCTTCGGCCACGGGGTGCACTTCTTGGGCTCGCTCCCCGGCGAGGGGATCCACGTCCACGACATCGTGGGGATCGGGCTCACCCCCAACGACGGCGGCTACTTCATGGCGGCCAGCGTCGGGCAGGTGTACGGCTTCGGCAACGCGCACCCCTACCCCGAGCCGGCGGGCCTCTCTGCCAACCTGCCGGTTGTCGCCATCGCCAGCACCTGAACTGAAGGCCGGCGGACCGGCGCCCCGGGGAACGGTTGTACCTTTGTGGACCGCCGTCCCCCGGGAGGCGCCGGCCTCGGCGCCGAGCTTCGGCGGTGCAGGTTGAAGGCCGGGGACCAGTCGCAATGCTAGGCTGCCCGGTGAAGGCAGTCGTTAGCCGATAGTCCACCGCTTAGTTGACCTTTGACAACACAACAAGCGAGGTTCTCGCAGCCGGCGGTGCCAGCCAGGCATTGAGCCTGTTTGGGTCGTAACTGCCACGAGGTCCGCTCGCCGGCTGGGTGGGTGGGACGTCCCTCCTCTTCGCGACGTGAGCGGCGCTTCCAAAGTTGCAACGCCTGCTCGCCGGCCCGCTACGTTAGTGCTAAATCCCGATCTCACGAGCCGGCAAAGTCCTAGACAAGATAGCCCACCGGGCCTGGGCTGCCCTCGACCCCTCGAGGGCGGGCCTGGGCCCCAACCGAAGAGGAGGAGCCCTTGGCTGTTCTCGGCAAGACCACCGTTCAACCAGACCGGCCTAGCGTTGGGCCTCGAGGGCCCGGTGGCCTTATCGAAGCCCGGGGCATCGAGCTTGTACCTGAGCACGAACGCTGGGGCAGCCCGTCCCGCCTGTTCGGCATGTGGGCGGGCACCTGCTGGAACGTCGAGTTCGTCGTCTATGGCACGCTCGCCGTTGCCATCTTCGGCCTGTCCTTTGCCCAAGCTGTCGCCATCATCCTGGTCGGTAACTGCTTCTACGTCCTTACCGGGTTGGCCAGCCTGCCGGGAGCCGAAGCCGGCACTACCGCTTTCGGCGTCTCGCGAGCTGCTTTCGGCCCCCGGGGCAACAGGGCCCCGTCGTTTTTCAATTGGGTGACCCAGGTCGGCTTCGAGATCGAGGGCATTGCCCTCATCGTTCTCGTAGCGGTCGCCATGTTCGCCAAAGGGGGCGTCCAGGCCAGCACGGTCCTCAAGGTGGTGCTCGTAATCGCCGCCGTCGCCGTCCAGGCGTTGCTCCCTCTGGTCGGGCACCGGGCGATGTTGAAGGTGCTCCACTGGCTCGCCTACCCCTTCATCGCGCTGTTCGTGATCATGGCGGTCATCACTGCCGGGAAGGTCAACCTGCACGCCGCCCCACATGGCGCCGGCTGGGGCAGCCTCATGGTCTTCCTGGCCCTTGTCATCTCGGTTGGTGGCCTCGGCTGGACCGAAAACGCGAGCGACTACTCCCGCTACCTGCCAGCCGCCACCAGCAAGAAGCGCATCGTGGCTGCCGTGGCCCTCGGTGCGGCCATCCCTTCGGCCCTTCTCGAAGTGCTCGGTGCGGCCGTCGCTACCGCCGTCGCCCCGGCTCACGCCGGCGGCCTGGCCTCGGTGACCGGCCTCGTCGCCGTCTTCCCTGCCTGGTTCATCTGGCCCTACTTCCTGATGGCTCTCTTACAGCTCTTCGCCATCAACTCGGTCGACTTGTACAGTTCGGGTGTCACCCTCCAGAGCCTCTGGTCCCGGCTCCGTCGCTGGCATTGCGTCTTGATCGACACGGTGGTGGCCGGGGGTTTCGCTGCCTATGCGGTCTTCTCGGGGCGGTTCTCCCAGCTGCTCGCCGACTTCATCCTGTTCATCATCGTTTGGCTGGCACCCTGGTTCGCCATTTACTTCATCGACTACCTGTTGCGGGGCCGCCGTTACGATCCCGCCGCCCTTATGGACGAGAAAGGCGGCCTTTACTTCCGCCGGTCCGGCGTCCACTGGCCGGCCGTCGTGGCCCAGGCGGTAGGCATGCTCGCCGCCATGGCTTGGCTCAATGCGTACAGCCCCTACGTCTCGTGGCTCTCCTCCCACGTCGATGGTTCGGACTTCAGCGTGTTCATGGGGCTCGTCTTCGGCGGCGGCACCTACTTCCTGCTCGCACGCAAGGGCATCCGCCAAGAGCCTGCATATCGCCCGGTGCCCGCCTACTGACCGGGCCTGGTCTTCGGGAGCTCGGCCGGTTATCGAGTCAAGTCAGGCGCTCGCCCACACGCAACGTCCGGCTCCGTCCGGCGTACGCTGGCACCGGTGCGCTACGTAGACGTAGGCGGGGCCCGCGTCTCGGTGATCGGCCTCGGGGCGTGGCAGTTCGGCTCGCGCGAGTGGGGCTACGGCGATGCGTACGCCCACGGCGAGGCTGCCCGGATAGTGCAGCGCGCCCTCGACCTCGGTGTAAACCTCATAGACACGGCCGAGATGTACGCTTTCGGCCGCTCCGAGCGCATCGTCGGGCGGGCCATCGCCGGTCGCCGGGACGAGGTGTTCGTCGCCACCAAGCTCTTCCCCCTGCTCCCACTAGCGCCCATCGTCGAGTGGCGCGGCAGGTCCAGTGCCGGCCGGCTCGAGGTCCAGACGATCGACCTTTACCAGGTCCACCAACCCAACCCGGTCGTCCCCCTCGCCACGCAGATGGACGGCATGCGTCGCCTCGTGAGCGCAGGCATCGTGCGCCATGTCGGGGTGAGCAACTTCTCCCTCGCCCGCTGGCAGGCGGCAGAGGCCGCCTACGCGGGCCCGGTGCTGTCCAACCAGGTCCGCTTCAGCCTGGTTGACCGTCGGCCCCTCCGGGACCTCGTGCCCTGGGCCTCTCGCCACGACCGGCTCGTGATCGCCTACAGCCCTCTCGGCCAGGGCTTGCTCTCCGCCCGCTACGACGCCACCAACGCACCACGCCGGGGGGTACGGGGCATGAACCCGCTCTTTTTACCTGATAACCTGGCCCGGGCCAAGGAGGTCCTCGGCACCTTGCAGGACATCGCCAGGGCCCACGACGCGACGCCGGCACAGGTGGCGCTGGCGTGGGTCACCCGGTGGCCCAACGTCGTTGCCATCCCGGGCGCCAGCAGCCTCGAGCAAATGCAGCAAAACGCGGCCGCCGCCGACCTGGAGCTCTCGGACGACGAGCACACCCGCCTGACAGCCGCGGCCGAGAATTTTCGTCCCGTCCAAGGCCGGGCCGCGCTCTCGGAGCTGCTCCGGCGGCGGTTCACGTCTGAACGGGGGCCCACGGCGCCCAGCGTATGACAGGCTAAGATTGCAGTATGACAGTCATGCTCAGCTTTCGGGCAGACGAGGACGATGCCAAGGAGGCGGAGCGTTGGGCGAAGGCTCTCGGCGTACAACGTTCAGAACTGCTTCGCGACGCCCTCCGGTACCACCTGGCACGCTTGCGCGCCGAAGCCGATGCAAAGGCTTATTCGGCGCAGCCGTTCACAGTTGGCGAGACAGCCTTCGATGCTGCCGACGACTGGGGCCCAGCTGAGGACTGGTCCGACTGGCTCCCACCTGGAGGGGGCCACGACCGTGCATAAAGGTGAGATCTGGTTTGCCGCCGTCCCGGCTGGCGGCGACAGGCCTGTCCTCGTGCTCACACGTGACCCAGTGGCCGACCGCATCGACAGGGTGGTCGTGGCGGCCCTCACCCGTACACGCCGAGGGGTTGTCTCCGAACTGGCTCTGACAATTGCCGAAGACGGCGTTCCCTCGGACTGCGTGGTCTCCTTCGACAACCTGCACACCCTTCCCCGGTCCTCGTTCCGGCGAAGGGTCACCTCCCTCACGCCGGCCCGGATGGGACGGGCCTGCTGGGCCCTGCGTGCCGCCCTGGGCTGCTAAGCGCTACGGCGCGATGGCGGCGGGTTCGAGCACGCCGTGCTGTCCCCGACGCTTCGGCGTCTGACCCGAGCCTCTGCCGGGCCGGCGAGGCGGAGCCGCTCCAGCCCTTCGGCCAGGCCGGCGTCGCACATCTCGGCCGCCTCTTCGAGCGAAACCCAGCGCACCTGCTGGCTTTCCCCCGCTGGGGGGCAAGGTTCGGCGTCGTCGCAGAGCAAAAGGTACCGCAGGTCCAGGTGGAAGTGGCCTTGCGCGGCCGGGTGGGCGTCGAGGTGCACCAGACGAGGGCCGCCCCCCGGGTGGCGTACCGGCAAGCCCGTTTCCTCCCTGGTCTCGCGGAGCGCCGCCTCCCAAGGAGCCTCTCCCTTGTCTATGTGACCTCCGGGCTGCAGCCAGGTACCGAGGCGCTTGTGTAGGTGCAAGACGGTGCCCCGGGACCCGGAGACAAGGCCCGACGCGGTCACGTGGACGGGGCTGGCGTCCCGGTCGAAGGGGTCTTCGAGCCGGTCGAGCTCGGCCAGGAAGCGCTCCTTCGACCACTGCTCTCTTGGCGAAGCTGCGTCGAAAACCAAGACGCCGGCTCGTACCACCCCGGCCCAGGGCGAAGGCCCTTGCCGTGTCACGCCCACCCTCCGGCGCCCACCGGCCTTAGAGCACGATCCGCAACGGGTCCTCGAGCATGCTGCGAAGTTCGGAAAGAAAACGCGCCGCTGTCGCACCGTCGAGGGCGCGGTGGTCGATGGAAAGCGTGAGGCGCATGGTCGTGGTCACGACTATCTCGCCGTCCCGCACGACAGGCTCCGGCTTCGCCGCCCCCACGGCCAAGATGGCCGCTTGCGGGGGGTTGAGCACGGCCGTGAAGTGGTCTATCCCGAACATCCCGAGGTTGGAGAGCGTGAAGGTCCCCCCCGACATGTCATCGAGGGACAGCTTGCCCTCCCGTGCCCTGGCCGCCAAGGCGTGGGCTTCGGCCGACATCTCCAAGAGCGGCTTTTCGTCGGCGTCCTTCACGACCGGCACGACGAGGCCTTCGGGCACTGCCACGGCGATACCGATATTGACCCGGTGGTGGCGGAGGATCTTGTCGCCGGCCCAGGCCGAGTTGACCTCCGGGTGGGACCTGAGGAGCTTCGCGCACGCCTTTACGAGCAAGTCGGTCACCGTGACCCTGACGCCGTCCCCACCTTCGACCGCCCGCACTGCTTCGGCGCGCAACGCGAGCAGGCGCTCGGCATCGACGACGCTCGTCAGGTAGAAATGGGGAGCCTCGAGGCTCTTGGCGAGCCGCTCGGCGGTGACCCGGCGGATCTGGCTGAGGGGGACCTCCTCCACATCGCCAAGCGCACCGGCTCCGCCGCTCGCTCGGGGCTGCTGCGCGCCAGCAGGAGGGCCGGGCAGGGCGGCGGCTACGGCCCGCTCGACGTCGGCTCGCACCACCCGTCCCCCCGGGCCGCTCCCCCGCAAGGCGGAGAGGTCGACACCGTGGCGGCGGGCGGCCCGCCGAGCGAGGGGAGAACTTCGTAGCGCACCGTCCGGCCGGGTAGCTGCCGGTCGAGGCACCCTCGCGCCGGCGCCATCGCTCGGGAACCCGGCAGGCCCGGGGCGGCCGGCCGCCGCCGGCGGAGCAACTTGGGCCGCCGGCGCAGCACTGGCAGCTACCGGCGCAGCCCCTTGGTCCGTCGGCGCCGGGCTAGCGGCGCCAGAGGCGGCGCTGGGGCGGGCGGAGGCGGGCGCACCCGAACCGGTACCGATGACCGCGACCGGCGCCCCGATCGGCACCGTGCCGCCCTCTGGCACTAGCACCTGCTCGAGCACGCCCTCTTCGAAGGCCTCGAGGTCCATGGTCGCCTTGTCGGTGTCTATCTCGGCGATGGTCTCCCCCCGGGCCACTTGGTCGCCTGGTTGCTTGAGCCACCTGGCCACCGTGCCCTCCTCCATCGTGTCGGAGAGCCGCGGCATGAGGACTTCGGCCATTGCTTTTCCTACCTCCTGTAGGCGCTCTCGTCGAGGGCACGGCGGATGGCCCGGCCGAGGTCGGCAGCGCTAGGCATGGCCGCCGTCTCGAGCGGTTTCGAGTACGGGAGAGGGACCTCGGCCGCCGCGACCCGCCGGACCGGCGCGTCGAGGTAGTCGAACGCCCCCTCCTGGACCGTCGCCACCACCTCTGCCCCCACCCCATAGGAAAGCCAGTCGTCCTCGGCCACGACGGCCCTCGTCGTCTTCCTGACCGAGGCGCAGACGGTCTCCCTGTCCAAGGGCCGGAGGCTCCGGAGGTCGACGACCTCGGCCGAAATGCCGTCCTCTTCCTCGAGCCGGCGCGCTACTTCGAGGGCCGTGAGCACCGCCCTCGAATAGGCGACGACAGTGATGTCAGTGCCCTCCTTTATGACGGCCGCCCGCCCGATCTCAGTCTTGTAAGGGCCTTCGGGCACTTCGCCTTTGGTGTTGTAGAGGCCGAGGTTCTCGACGAACATCACCGGGTCGTCATCGTGGATGGCCGCGGCCAGCAGGCCCTTGGCGTCGGCGGGCGTCGCCGGCGTTACGACTTTCAGGCCCGGCGAGTGGGCGTACCAGACCTCGATGTTTTGGGAGTGGCTGGCGCCGAGCTGCTGGCCTCCCCCGCCCGGCGTGCGGATGACAAGGGGGACGCTCACCTGGCCGCCGAACATGGCGCGCGCCTTGGCGGCGTGGTTGACGATCTGGTCGATCGCGAGCAGGCTGAAATTGATCGTCATGATCTCGACCACGGGACGAAGACCGAGCATGGCTGCGCCAATTGCGGCCCCCACGAAGCCCTCTTCGCTGATCGGGGTGTCGCGCACCCGGCGGGGCCCGAACTCTGCCAGCAGGCCGGCGGTGATCTTGTAGGACCCCTCGAAGAGCCCTATCTCCTCCCCTATCAGGAACACGGACTCGTCCGCCAGCATTTCGGCCCGCAGCGAATCGTGGAGCGCCTGGCGGTAAGTCAGCTCGGCCACCTACACCACCTCGCGCACTACAGGGGCGCTCCGGCCACTCCCGGGGCCACTGCCGGGCCTCGGAGCCCCGTCGTCGCGCACTACCGGACCTCCTCAGGTTCATGGGCTACCGGCTCGCCAGGCAAGCCCCGTGCCATGTTGGGCACCTCGGTCGCATATGCGTTGGCGAACAGCTCGGAGGTATCGGGGAAGGGGCTCTCCTCGGCGAACGCCACCGCCTTGTCGACCTCGGCCTCTACTTCGGCCTCTATGCGAGAAGCGCCGGCATCGTCGAGCAAGCCGGCCTCGGCCAGCCGGGAACGCAGAGCCGGGAGCGGGTCAGACTTCCTGGCCAGGTCGACCTCCTCAGAGGTCCGGTAACGGGCGGGGTCCACGACCGAATGGCCTCGCAGGCGCAGGCAGACTGCCTCGACGATCGACGGCCGGCGCTCGGACCGGGCGGCGCCAAGAGCGGACGCGGCCGCGTCGTGCACTGCGACCGGGTCGTCGCCGTCGACCCGGACACCCTCGACGCGATAGGCGCACGCCCGCTTGTAAAGCTCGGGCTCGGCGGAGGCTGCCTGCACGGTAGTGCCCATGCCGAGGCCGTTGTTGACGACGACGTAGACCACCGGGAGGTCCCAGACCGAGGCGAGGTTGAGCGACTCGTGGAAGGCACCGATGTTGGTGGCGCCGTCGCCGAGGACGCACATGACGGCCTCCGCCTCGGGGCCGGGCTCGCTCCGGTACGCGATAGCCAAACCGGCGCCCGTCGCCAGCGGGATCTGCCCCCCGACGATCCCGTAACCGCCCATGAAGCGCACGCCGGCGTCGAAAAGGTGCATGGAGCCGCCCCATCCCCCCGAGCAGCCGGTCGCCTTGCCGAAAAGCTCGGCCATTACCGCATTGGGGCTCACGCCCCGAGCCAGGGCGAAGCCGTGGTCGCGGTAGGTCGTGAACAGGTAGTCGTGAGGCAGGAGAGCGTCGACCAGCCCTACCACCGCGGCCTCCTCGCCCAGGTTTAGGTGGCAGTACCCACCGATGCGCGCCCTGGCGTACATCTCACCGGCGCGCAGCTCGAAGGCCCTGATCAAGGCCATCTGGCGGTAATAGCCGAGAAGCGTCTCGGCCCGTTCGCTATCCAGGGAAGTAGCGGCCCCGCCGCTGCCCTGGCCGTCCTTTGCCATCCGGGGCCATTATGGCCCAAGGAAATGCTCGAAGAGAGGAGCGCCCAATGGCCGAGCAGGCAGAGCCCCAAGAGTTCGACGTAGTGGTGGTCGGAGGTGGCACGGGGGGGTACAGTTGCGCCCTCCGAGCCGCCGGCCTCGGCCTGTCGGTGGCTTTGGTCGAGCGTGACCTGGTCGGCGGCACTTGCCTTCACCGCGGTTGCGTACCGAGCAAGGCCATGCTGCACGCGGCCACCATCGCCGAGTCGGTCGAGGAGGGTGCCCGCCGCTGGGGCCTCCACGCCTCCTTGGAGTCGGTCGACGCGAAGGCCCTGGCCGCGGCGCGCGACGACATCGTGGGGCGCAACTACAAGGGCCTCCTCGGCCATCTAGCCCACGACGGGGTCACCATCGTGGAAGGCGACGCCCGGGTTACCTCCCCGCGCACCGTCCTCGTGGGCCCGGTCCCGGGCAAGGCCGGGGGTGAACACGCCCCGCAGGCCGAACTACGGGCACGCCGCGGCCTCGTGCTTGCCATGGGCAGCGTCCCCCGCCAACTCCCGGGCCTGGCCCCCGACGGTGCCAACGTGGTGACTTCCGACGAGGCGACCCGGCTCAACCGCCTGCCGGCCTCGGCCCTCGTCGTCGGCGCGGGCTCGGTGGGCGTCGAGTTCGCCAGCCTCTACCGTGCGTTCGGGGCCGAGGTCACCCTGGTCGAGATGCTGGACAGCGTCCTACCGGCCGAAGACCCTGATGTCAGCCGCGAGGTTGCCGCAGCCCTGCGCCGAAAGGGGACGAAGGTCCTGGTCGGTGCGCGTGTCGAGGACGTGAAGGTGACCGACCAGGGCGTCGAGGCGACCGTGCGCACCCCGCAGGGGGCAGAACAGGTCAAAGCCGAGCTAATGCTGGTGGCGGTGGGCCGCGCAGCGGTCTCGCAGGGCATGGGGCTCGAGGAACTGGGCGTGCGCACCGACCGGGGCTATGTCGTGCCGGCCGACTGGGACCACCTGGAGAGCTCCGTCCCCGGCGTGCACGTCGTGGGCGACCTGTTGCCACCACCTTCGCTCGCCCTGGCCCACGCTTCGTTCGCCGAGGGGATGCTGGTCGCGGAGACCCTCGCCGGGCAGGCACCGGCACCCATCAGGTACGAGGGGGTGGCACGCGCCACCTACTCGCTCCCCGAAGCCGCCAGCGTCGGCCTGTCCGAGCCAGACGCTCGGGCGAGAGGCGCGGACGTGGTGGTCAACCGCTTCCCCCTCTCGGGCGTGGCGCGCGGGCTCATTTACGGCCAGGGCGGCATGGTGAAGGTCGTGGCCGAAAAGGGCGGCCCGGTGCTCGGGGTGCACCTGGTCGGCCCCCACGTGACCGAGCTCATCGCCGAGGGGATGCTGATCACCAACTGGGAGGCGCTCCCGAGCGAAGTGGCCGAACTGGTCCACCCCCACCCTTCTCTTTCCGAGGCAGTGGGCGAGGCCCACCTGACCCTCGCCGGCCGGCGCCTCCACCAGCAGGCCCGCTGACCGGCGGCGGCCGCCCGTGGGCGCCGGTCAGGCCCGCCTGCCTCTCCGCAACCTCTGCGGCAACCTCGGCGCAACCTGTCTGCGACGGTGAAAAAACTGCCGCAAGCTGTGACGAAAGTCGCCCATGCTCTCGCTCTTCAGCAATTCTCATTTGGCTGTGCGCTACTTCTCGGACTTGTCACAGGGATCTCTAAGCCCGGCCGGGGACCATGTAGGGCAGGTCAAACCAAAGGAGCGAGCAATGAGCACAGTCTTCGGCAGCGAGCGCAACTGGGGGCAACCCCCGCCTCCCCCGCCTCCCGCCGGCACGGCCGCGCCCTCCCCGCGCGGGCGGCGCCGGCGCCGGCGGGCCACGGCAGCTGCCATCCTGGGCGCGGCAGTGCTCGCAGGCCTCGGGGCCGGGTGGGCGGCCCAGGGCGGCCCCACCAACGCCAGCGGGAAGACGGCCAGCGCCACGCTCACGCTCGCACAACTCGAGGCCAAGGTCGACCCTGCCGTGGTCGACGTCGTCTCGACCCTCGACTACGGGAGCGGTGAAGCGGCCGGCACCGGCATCGTGCTCACCTCCTCGGGTGAAGTGCTGACCAACAACCACGTCGTCGAGGGCGCCACGGGCATCAAGGTCACCGACGTGGGCAACGGCAAGACCTACGCCGCTAGCGTGGTCGGCTACAGCGCCACCGCCGACGTCGCCGTGCTGCAACTGGGCGGCGCCACCGGGCTCACTACCGCCACGCTCGGCAATTCGTCCCAGGTCGGCGTGGGCGAGAGCGTCGTGGCCTTCGGCAACGCGGGAGGCCTGGGCGGCAACCCGTCCACAGCTGCGGGCACGGTCACGGCGCTCGGCCAGTCGATAACGGCCATGAACCAGGCAATGGGGACTTCTGAGCAGCTCTCGGGGCTGATCGAGACGGACGCCAACATCCAAGAGGGCGACTCTGGAGGGCCGCTCGTCGAAATGAACGGTGAGGTCGTCGGCATGGACACGGCGGCGGCGTCGAGCTTCCAGTTCCAATACGGTGCCAGCCAGGGTGCCCAGGGCTACGCCATCCCGATCAACAAGGCGCTCTCCATCGCCAACCAGATCCAGGCCGGGCACGGGTCTTCGACAGTCCATATCGGGGCCTCTGCCTTCCTCGGCGTTCAGCTGACGCCCGGGTACGCCTACGGCTTCCCTGGTTTCGCCTCATCGGGCGCCACGATCGGGGGCGTGGTCTCGGGCTCGCCGGCCGCCAAAGCCGGCCTCTCCGCGGGTGACACCATCACGTCCGTGGGTGGCCGTGCGGTGTCGTCGACGTCCAACCTCCGGTCTGTGATGAACCTCTTCCACCCCGGTCAGCGGGTCAAGGTCACCTGGGTCGACACGTACGGCGCGACGAACACCGCCACCCTCACGCTGGCGACCGGCCCCACCGGCTAAGGCCCAAACGCCGAGCCCCCGGCCCCCGTCTGGGGCCGGGGCGGGCCCTCACTTGTGCACGGGCACGCTCAGCGGTTCGCCGCCGACCGAACGGCGCAAGGCGGCGTGCAGCGCGTCCGGCGTGAGGACCCCCAGGTACCGGTCCCCTTCCAGCACGGCCACCCAGCCGGCGTCTTGCTGGAGCATCTGGGCGAAGGCGGCCCGGAGCGACGAACCGAGCGAGACACGCGCTTCGAGCGGGCGAACAAAGAGGCCCACCTTCGCCCCCGCCGCCCCTCCGGCAGCCAAGATCTGCCGTGGCTCCACCCAACCGAGCAGCTTGCCGTCGTCGCCCACGACTACTGCCCAGTCGGTACCCCCGCTCGCCGCTGCGTCGCCGGCGGCGGCGACGGTGCTGGAGGGCCGGACCACGGGGGGCATGTAGAGGTCTCCGGGCTCGACCGGGGTCACAGCGAGGCGCCGGAGGCCGCGGTCCGCCCCGACGAAGCCGGCGACGAAGGAAGTGGCGGGGTGGGCCAGCACCTCGGCGGGCGAAGCGTACTGCTGGAGCAGGCCTCCCTGGGCGAGGACCGCGATCCGGTCACCCATGGTCACGGCTTCGTCGATGTCGTGGGTGACCATGATCACCGTTTTTCGCAGCTGGCCCTGGAGCCGGAGGAACTCCTGCTGGAGCCGGTCCCGGCCGACGGGGTCCACCGCCCCGAAGGGCTCGTCCATGAGCAGCACCGGAGGGTCCCCCGCCAAGGCGCGCGCCACCCCGACCCGCTGGGCCTGCCCACCGGAGAGCTCGTGGGGGTACCTGCCGGCGTACACGGCGGGGTCGAGGCCCACCAGTTCCAACATGTCGCCTACCCGCTCGCGGACCGCGGCACGGTCCCAGCCGAGCAGCCGCGGCACCGACGCCACGTTGTCCGCCACCTTCAGGTGGGGGAAAAGGCCCGCTTGTTGGATCACATAGCCGGTCCGGCGGCGCAGTTCGACCCGGTCCACCTCGGACACGTCCCTTCCATCGAGGAGGACCCTCCCGCTCGACGGCTCGACCAGCCGGTTGACCATTTTCAGGACCGTGGTCTTGCCCGCGCCCGAGGGCCCGACGAGCACGCAAAGCTCACCGGCCCTCACCTCTAAGTCGAGGTCACGTACCGCATAAGTCGTCCGGCCATAGCGCTTCGACACGGCCTCGAAACGGATCATGGCGCTCCTTGGCCTCCCACGTTACCTGTTACCGGCAAGTAGCATTCCCGCAGTGGAACTGGCCACTTCGGCAGGGCCTTTGGTGCAGTGGAGCTGGATCTCTTCGCAACAAGGCACCATCCTTTCCCTATTGCTGCAGCACCTGGAACTGACGGTTATCGCCGTAGCGGTAGGGCTGGTCATATCGTTACCCCTCGGGGTCGCCGCCTGGCGTCTGCGTTGGCTTCGCACCCCGCTGTTCGGCTTCGCCGGCGTCCTGTATGTCGTGCCGTCCATCGCGCTGCTGTCGCTCATCGCCCCCATAACCGGCTTTTTCTCGGTCACGACGGCTGAGGTCGCATTGGTCAGCTACACCTTGCTCATCCTGCTCCGCAATACTCTCGCCGGCCTCGAGTCGGTGCCGGAGGACGTCAGCGAAGCGGCCCGGGGCATGGGCTACTCGCCCGCCCAGGTGCTCCTCAAGGTGCAATTGCCCCTGGCCCTGCCCTCGGTGCTCGCCGGGGTGCGCGTCGCCACGGTCACAGTGGTCGGCCTCGTCAACGTCACGGCGCTGCTCGGGCAAGGCGGCCTCGGCCAACTGATCATCCAGGGATTTACCGAAGACTTCAACACGCCCGTCGTCGTCGGCCTCGTCCTCTCCGTGCTCCTGGCCGGGGCATCCGACGCCCTCTTGGTGCTGGCCGAGCGGGCCAGCACCCCCTGGGTACCCAAAATAAGCCAGACGGCTCGGTGAACTTCCTCTCCCAGGTCGGCGCGTACCTGACAAGCGGGGCGCAGTGGTCGGGGATGGACGGGATCCCCAACCTGCTCGCCAACCAGGTCGAGATTTCCGCGCTCGCCGTCGTGGCCGCCGTTATTGCCGGCGTGGGCGCGGGGGCGGTTTTGGGGCATACCAGGCGCGGGGGCTTTGCCGTGCTAAACGCAGCAAATGCGGCCCGGGCGGTCCCGTCCTTCGCCCTCATCACGCTTCTCGGGATACAGCCGGCGATCGTGCGCCTGCCTCAAGGCGGCCTCATAGCGACCGGGATCGCCATGTGGGCGCTCGCTGTCCCACCCATCCTCACCAACGCCTATGTCGGTGTGCAGGACGTCGACCCCGAGGTGCGTACGGCCGCTGTTGCCATGGGGATGAGGCCGGCGCAGGCCTTTTGGAAGGTCGAGTTCCCCTTGGCCCTGCCCCTCATAATGGCTGGCGCGCGGACGGCCGCCGTCGAAGTCGTGGCCACCGCGACTCTCGGCGCCTACGTCGGTTTCAACGACCTCGGGACTTTGGTCTTCAGCGGCCTTGCCCTCCACAACAACGTCGAGACCTTCAGCGGGGCCTTGCTGGTCGCCGTGCTAGCGCTGGTGGTCGATGCACTTATGGCCCTGACCGCACGGGCCTTGACGCCGGCCGGGGCCCGGGCCTCCGCGGCCCGAGCACCTCGCGGGCGCCAGCTCCTGCCCCGGCGTGCGCCGAGCATGCGCGGCTAGTGGCCGGGCGTTACCCCAAGCCTACGTGTTTCAGCCATTTTGCGGCGTCCCCGGCCGGGTCGTGGTTATTGCTCGCCTGGACGTCCAAGTTTGCGAGGGCCGTGGTGGTCAGCTTGGCCGAAAGCTTGTCCAAGGCTTTGGCGACCGCCGGTGTGTCGAAGGAATTCCGGATGACCGGGATGATGTGGTCGGCGGGCTCCAAGTGCTTGTTGTCCTTCAGTTCCACGAAACCGCCCTGCAATATGGCGGTGTCTGTCGAGAAGAACTCTGCCACTTGGGCCTTGCCGTTTTTCAGGTCGGCGAGGGTGATCGGGCCGGACTCGTCGGCGGATGCGAAACCTTTGAAGTGCAGGTGGTAAACGCCCTCGAGGCCCTTCAGGCAATAGGCGTACTGCGGGCACTCGGGTGGGCCGGCCAAGACCATCTTCGAGGCCACCGGGCTCAGGTCGGAAATGGTCTTCAGGTGGTACTTGTCGGCCGTCGCCTTGGTCACGACGAAGACGTTGGTGTCGATCGCCGGCGCCGGGTCGAGGGCGGTCGCCCCCTGCGCGGCCAAGGCTTTGCGCAAGGCCGGGAGGTCGGTGCTCAACCTGGTGGCGAGGGCGGTCTCCTTCGGCTTCAGGTAGGCGAGCAGGCTGCCCGCGTAGTCGGGGAAGAGGTCTATGGCCTTGTGCGCCATCGCCCCGTCCACATAAGCGCGTGTGCCGAGGTCGGAACGGAGCTTGGTCTTGAAGCCGGCGTGCTTCAGCACGTCGTTGTAGAGGTTGCCGAGGACGATCTCCTCGGTGAAGTTTTCTGAGCCGATGACTATGGTCGGCAGCGACGCGCCCGGGTGCCTCGGCTGAGCCGCGGCCGCCCCGGGGGGGACCAGGGCCAGCGGCAAGGAGACCGTGCTCAGCAGGCAAAGGGCGGCCGTAGCGGCGAGGGCGGTGCGAGGACGTGGCATCGGACCTCCTGGGTGGTAGGCGAAAGCCGCAGCCTACCCATAGGTCGCCACCTAGCGGGCGGATACCTGACAAAATTGATCAACAAGATCGGCTATCATGGCGGCAAGTGACCGCTAGCCTGTCGTAGGCCAGTCTCGAGCCGGGGCGGGCCCAGGCGCAGCGTTCCGGAGACCTGACCTAACAAGGGAGGAGACTTTCACATGAGCCGCGCAGACGTATTGGTAGACACTCAGTGGGCCGCAGCCCACTTGGACGACGCGAGCGTTGTGTTCGTCGAGGTAGACGAGGACACGAGCGCCTACGAGAAGGGCCACATCCCAGGAGCCGTGCGCGTCGACTGGAAGACCGAGCTGCAGGACCCCATCCGCCGGGACTACGTGGACAAGGCCGGCTTCGAGCGCCTGCTCTCGGAGAAGGGCATAGGCAACGACGACACGGTCATCCTCTACGGGGGCAACAACAACTGGTTCGCTGCCTACGCCTATTGGTACTTCAAGATCTACGGCCATGAAAAGGTAAAGCTCCTAGACGGGGGGCGCAAGAAGTGGGAGCTCGAGAGCCGCGAGATGGTGGCCGAGGTCAAGGCACGCCCCAAGGCCGCCTACCGGGCCAAGGAGCCCCGCACCGACATCAGGGCCTTGCGCGACGAGGTGGTCGCCGCCATAGGCGCGAAAAACCTGATCGACGTGCGCAGCCCCGACGAGTACGCCGGCCGGCTCCTCGCCCCGGCCCACCTCCCCCAGGAGCAGGCCCAGCGGGCCGGGCACGTCCCCACCGCCAAAAACATCCCCTGGTCCAAGGCGGCCAACGAAGACGGCACGTTCAAGTCCGACGAGGAACTGCGCAAGCTCTACTCCGACGCCGGCGTCGACCTAGGGCGGGACACGATCGCGTACTGCCGCATCGGCGAACGTTCGGCTCACACGTGGTTCGCCCTTCACGAGCTGCTCGGCCTCGACAGTGTGAAGAACTACGACGGCAGTTGGACTGAGTACGGCTCCCTCGTGGGCGTCCCGATCGAGAAGGAGGCTTGAGAAGAGATGTCCAACCCGGCAAGCGGGTGCGGTGCCCCCGACCAGGGGCGTGACTTGGACGGCGTCGACGTCTCGCGCGAGACCGTGGTGCAGGGCACGGTGACTGCCGCCGGGAAGCCCGCCGGCGGAGCCTACGTGCGCCTGCTCGACTCCTCGGGCGAGTTCACCGCCGAAGTGGTCGCCTCGCAGGAGGGGCGGTTCAGGTTCTTCGCCCGGCCGGGCACCTGGACCGTGAGGGCGCTGGCGCCCGGTGCCTCCGGCGAGGCCCAAGTGACAGCGGCTGCCGGCAAGGCCAACGACGTCTCCCTCACGTTGAGCTGAGCCCCCGCCGCCGGGCGGCAGCCCAGACCGGCGCCGAGGCGGCCGGCACCGCTTGGTGCCCCACGGTCAGGGCCTTGGGGGTGCTCGGGCTCCCAGGCGGCCAGCACGGCCGCGGCGCCCGGCCCGGCCGGTTGGACCATGGACCGGCGAAGCTTACGCTTTCCTGAGAAACATGGCCCGAAGCAGCAAGGGCCGGCGCAGTGAACGCCGCCGGGCGGTACTGTCGATAGGTGCCCCCAAGGAGGTGGCAGTGGCAGGGGCCGCTGTTCGCGGCCTGGTCACTGGCACTGATTGGCGCGTTGCTGGGCGCGCCACTACTGGCCGGGGCCGCCCAGGCGAGCACCCAGCCCCAGGTCGCACTGGGGGTGTCGAGCCTCTACCGCGTTAGCGTCGCCCCGGACTCGTGGGTACCCGTGGTCGTGTCAGTGACCAACCGGGGTACCGCCGACATCCAGGGCCAGCTGCTCGTCACCTCCCGAGTTCCTCAGCTCTCCGGGGGGGTACCTTACTGCTTCAACCCTCGCGCCGCCACCGTGTGTGTCTACCCCGGCTTCCGCCACCTGGGGTTCGCCTACGGCGGCTTCGGTTTCGGCTTCGGGTCCGCGTACTCCGACACGACGCCCACTTCGGCGGTGACTTACCAGGCCTCCCTCGACCTTGCCCCCGCGACCACCAAGCACATGGAGTTCGACGTGCTCGCCGCCGCCCAGCCGAGCAACGTGACTGCCAAAGCGGTCTCCGCCGCCGGCCAGGTCCTCGCCCGGGCGACCGGCCAGGTCCAGGTCGGCAACAACGCGACGGCGCCCTCCCTGCTCGTCGTCACCAACCAGCCGGGCGTGCTCTCCTCGCTCTCCTGGCCCGTCCCCGGGGGGCCCCAACCGCAGGTGCAGCTGCTCGCCCCCTCGGAGCTGCCGAGCGCTTCGGCGGCTCTCGGGGAATTTGCCGCCATAGTCATCGATGAGGCCGACACCAGCGTGCTCACGCCGGCCGAGGGCCAGGCCCTCGAGTCTTACGTGGACGAAGGCGGGACACTCGTAGTCGCGGGGGGCCTCTCCTGGGCGGCTGACGTGGCCGGGTTGCCCCATGGCCTCCTACCGGCGCACGAGGTCGGGACCAAGGCCCTACGCCTTGGCCAATTGAGCCGTCTGATCGGCACGCAACCCCCCGAGCAGGCTGCCGACATCAACCGCCTGGCGCTCTCGAGAGGGGCCGGCGCCGTCCTGTCCGAGGGCTCGACGCCGCTCGTGGTCGAAGCGCCCCGAGGGAGCGGCCATGTCGTGCTCTCTGCCTTCGACCCCGCGGCCGCCCCGCTCGCGGGGTGGGCCGGCGACCCAGCGCTCGACTCCCGCCTGACGGCACCGGCCTACCAAGCCAGTGACGCCGGGGCCAACCAAGTCGTGTTCGCCGGCAGCGGCTTCGGGCTCACCGTGGCCGGCGCCACCCCTTCGCTCCTCGACGCGACCGCTGGTGCAGTCGGGCCGCAGCAGGCGGCCAACGCCCTCACCCCGTTCCTGTTCCAGATGCCCGGCGCGTCCCTGCCCAAGCCCGAGCTCTTCGGCCTGCTCCTGCTCGGCTACGTAGTCCTCGCCGGGCCGGTGTGCTTCGTCGTCTTGCGCAAGCTGCGCCGGCGCGAACTGGCCTGGGCGGTTGTACCATGCCTGGCCACCGTGGCCGTGGTGCTCGCCTACACGACCGGTGCCGGGATAGGCCGGGGGCGGCTCTCGGACGAAGTCGAAGTGGCCAGGCTCGTGCCAGGTGGGCACCTCGCCCAAGTCACCTCCCTCGGTGCGGTCTACCTGCCCCGGGGTGGCTCTGCGAAAATCTCCCTGCCGGCACCAGGCCCGGTGAGCGACCTCGGCGCCGGCGCTGGGGCCAAGCTCACGGTGGTCCAGGGCACATCGCTTGGCGCCGGCGCCATGTCGGTGGCCGGACCGAGCGACACCTTGGGGGGCTGGGCCGCCAGCCGAGACGTAGTCGTGCCCGGCTCCATGAGCGCCAACTTCGGCCAGTCCGGCGCCACCGTGAGCGGCAACATCACCAACCACCTCGGCGTGAGCCTCGAGGACGTGGCGATCTTCAGCGCGACCGGCCAGCAGAGGCAGTTCGGCTCCCTGCCCCGAGGCGCGACGCTCAGCTTCAGCTTCTCGGTGCCCTCCTTCAGCACCGGGAGCGGGCAGGGGCCGGCCGTGGTGCCGGTGTTCCTGGTCAACGGTTCGCAAGGGCACAGCCACGGGACACCCCGTGAGCAGGCGGCCGAGCAGGGGCTCTCGGAACTCGCCAACGAGTACTCGGAGGCGGTTGGGGGGTGGCCCGTGCTGGTCGGCCTGGCAGACAGGCCGTTCCTCTCTCCTGGCCACCCCTCTCGAGCGGTGTCGCTCACCACTGACGATGCGGTGGTCCTCCCGCTCGTGCCGGCCGAGGACGCCGGGACCAGGCTCACGGGCCTGGCTCCGGAGCTCGTGGGCTCCACCGGGCTGACCGGGGCGGTGGTCCTGGGCCCGGCCGGCGGCACCCTCACCCTGGCGAAGGGGGGCGCGCTCGAGTTCCAGTTCAGCCTCCCTTCCGGCCGCTGGGACCGGCTCGAGCTCGACCTCGGCTCCCCGAGCGGGTCCGGGCCCGGTCCCGGCTTCAGCGGTTCGGGGACAGTCGCGGGCCTCGGGCTGGCCTCGGGCGCACCCTCGGCCAATCTCTCCAATTTCTCCCTCAGTGCTTTCGACTACGCGGACGAGAGCTGGCACCGCCTGCGCGCCTACGTGAGCAGCAGTGGTGACTTGGCCGGAGGCGACATCGAGGCGGTGCTCAACGACCCGGCCCCCTATCTCGGCCCTGGCGGGACGCTCGAAGTGCGTTTGTCAGCTCTCGTCCCCGGTCTGCAAGTTTTCGGCGCGGTGCCGACCCTGTCCGCCGTGCCCTCCCCGGCGCCGCTGGTGCCATGAGCGCCTCCCTCGGTACGGTTGCCGCCCAGTCAGGGCTTACCCAGGTGGACGGGGAGCCTGCGCCCGGCGTGGCGCTCCGGGCCGAGGGGCTCGTGAAACGCTTCGGGGCGGCCGTGGCGCTCGCAGGGGTCAGCTTCGAGGTGGCCCCGGGCGAGGTTTTCGGCCTAGCCGGAGCCAACGGCGCCGGCAAGACCACCCTGCTCAAGGTCCTGGCCGGCCTGTGCCGGCCCGACGAGGGCTGGGCGGAGGTCGCCGGCGCCGACGTGGCGACCGAGCCCGTGCGGGTCCGCCAACTGGTCGGCTACATGCCCGACCGCTTCGGCGTTTACGAGTCCATGACCGCGGGTGAGTACCTCTCGTTCTACGCCTCTTGCTACCGCCTTCCCCGCCAGCACGCCGAACGGGCGGTGACGGACCTGCTTGCCCTCATGGGCCTCGCCGCCAAGCGCGACGAGCAATTGAACGCCCTTTCGCAGGGCATGAAGCAGCGCCTCTGCCTGGCGCGAGCTCTCGTCCACGACCCCGAGGTCCTGCTCCTCGACGAACCTGCCGCGGGCCTCGACCCAAGGGCGCGCGCGGAGCTGCGCGAACTCGTCGCCGCTTTGGGGGAAATGGGGAAGGCCGTTGTGATCTCGAGCCAGATCCTGGCTGAACTGGCCGAGGTTTCCACCTCCATCGGGATCCTCCACGAGGGGGTCATGGTCGCCTCCGGCAACGCGGAGCAACTGCTGGCAGGTAGCGAGGGACTGGAGGAACTGTTCCTCTCGTTGACCGAGCGAGAAGACCCCGAAGGACCAGCAGGCCCGACGACCGGCGGGCTGGCGGGCGAGGGCACGGGCGAAGACGAAGAAGGAGCGGCGACCAAGTGATGGCTGCACCTACGGCAACCGCCCCGCTCGGCAATGCGCCGGCGAGCACTGGCAGGGCTCGGCGCAGCCCCACTGCGGGCGGGGCCTCGCGGCTCATCTCCAGCCTGGTGTGGAACCCCGTCATCGCCAAGGAGCTCCGCCTGCGCATGCGCGGCTGGCACACCGCGCTCCTCCTGACCGGGTACCTGTGCGTCATCGGAGGGGTCGGTTACCTCGGCTACTCGGGGATCGCCGCCAGTTCTTCGGACGTGGTGCAAGTGGGCGGCACGGGCTCGTCGCTCTTCACCGGCTTGGCCGCAGCCGTCATGGTGAGCGTCGCGCTCGTCATCCCCGGCCTCGTCGCCCCGAGCGTGAGCGGCGAACGTGAACGGGGGACCTTGGAACTACTCCTCGCCACCCCCCTCCGGCCCGCCCGGATCGTGGTCGGCAAGCTCGTGGCGGCGCTCGCCTTGGTCGGTTTCCTCGTGCTGGCGTGCGCACCCCTTTTCTGCGTGGCGTACCTGCTGGGCGGCGTCGGGGTGCGAGAGGCGCTCGAGCTGGTGGCCTTCATTTTTGTGGGCACCAGCTGCCTGGCCGCGCTCTCGATGCTCGCCTCGGTCAGCCTGAGGCGCGTCCCCGCCGCCACGGTCGTCTCTTACCTGGCCATGCTCGTGCTCGCCGCCGGGCCGTTCACCGCCGCCTACGTGTGGCAGGCCGTCGCCACCCCCGGATCTCCCACCGTGACCGGTACGGGCGGCCAGGGCGTGCTCGAAGCCGTTAGCCCGATTATGGGGGCGGACGCCCTCTTGAACAGCAACAGCGCCTGCGGCACGGGCGGCCTATTGACCCCCATCGTGGGCAACCTGGCCCCGCCGGTCATAAACACCTGCGGGGGGCCCAGCCAGTACACGACCAACCTCGGGCCGCTCGGCAACTGGCAGACCTGGGAAGCGACGCTCGCCATCGACGGCGTGGTCGCCATCGGTGCGCTCGGCACAAGCGTCCTCGTGCTGACAAAGCGGGCATTGCCTTGACGCCGGAACTGGAGCGTGCCCTGGCTCCCCTCAGGCGCCGGGCGTACCTGGACAACGCCCTCCGCTGGGCCCTTCTTTCCTTGTCGTGCTGGGCAGCCACTACGGCGCTCGTGCTCGCCTGGTCCAAATTGTCCCCGACCGGCGACACTGGCGTGCTCGCAGCCGCCCTCGGCGTGTGCGCCCTGCTCGGGGGGGCTAGTGGCTGGGTGCTCCGCCGACCCTCGACCTCGGAGGTCGCCCGGGTGGCCGACTCCCGCCTCGACTTGAAAGAACGCCTTGCCAGTGCGGTTTTCTTCGCGGAGGGACCGGGGAAGGTAGACAACACCGGGATGCACCGCCGCTTGCAGGCGGACGCGGTCGAGCGCGCGCTCGAGCACCGGCCGGGAGAGGCTTTCCCCCTTCAGCGCCACAGCCGCCGCGCCTTCGCCGCTTTCACGTCCGTGGCCGTGCTCGCCGCCCTCGTCTTCACGCCCAACCCAGAAGCGGCCACTTTGGCCCGGCGCTCGGCCGACCATGCAGCCATCTCCGAGGCGCGACGGACCGTCGCCTCGGCCAAAAAGAAGGTCGGTCACCAGCACGGTAACGAGGCCGCCCAGGCACAGGCCGCGCTAAAACGCGCCCTCGCCGAGCTGCAAAGGGCTCGCACCCCCCTTCAGGCACTCGTCGCGCTCTCGGCGCTCGAGAGCAAGCTCGCCAGCCTGCCCAACGTCTCGAGCCAGCAAGAGGCGGCCGTCTCCGCCGCCGGCGCCGCCCTCGCCGGCGCCCCGGGGGCAGGCAAGCTCTCCCAAGACCTCACGGCCGGCAACCTGAAGGCAGCCGCCGAAGATTTACGCAAACTTGCCCAGGAGATAAAGAAACTCGGCTCTGGCAAGCAACAGGCCCTGGCCAAGGCCCTCCAGAAGGCGGCTGAGCAAGCCGGGGCGCGAGGAGCGGGCGGCCAGGCCGGGCCGGGGCCCAACCCGGGGACGTCGGGAAGCTCGGCGTCCTCGCAGGCAACCACGAGCCCGTTTGCCAACGAGCTGAGCCAGGCCGCCCAGGCGCTCGAGTCGGGGAAGGCGGGCCAAGCTGGCAAGTACCTGAGGTCGGCTGCCACCGGAGCCACCGCCTCGGCACGAGCCGCCTCGCTCCAACAAGAACTGGCAGCCGCCGAAGCGGCGGTCCGCAACGCCCAGTCCGAGGTGGCCACCCAGGCGCAGGCCGACAGTTCTGGCCACGGCACCAAGGCGACCAAGGGCGCCGGGAGGCAGAGCTCCCGGCGTGGGCAGGGCCGGGGCGCCTCTTCGCATTACGCCACCGGTAGCGGCCGGGGCAAGAGCGGCCGCTACGGCGCGGTCACCGGGAAGGGCACGGGTTCGGGCGCGGGCAAGGGCCGAGGCAACGGCGCCGGGGAGAGCCGGGGAGGCAGGGGGGCCGGCAGCGGCAACGGCTCAGGCACGAGGGCCGGGACAGCGCGCCCGTCGGGCCAGGTCTTTGTGGGGGGCCAGCCGGCGGGGAGCCAGCAAGTGGTCGGCAGGCACCTGGCCAGGGGGTACAACGTGAAGACCACCAATTACCAGAAGGTGCTGCCCTCGTTCGAGAAGACGGCGCTCCAAGGCCTCGGCTCGCAAGTCGTGAGCCCGACGGACCAAAACCTGGTGCGCGATTACTTCAGTTCGCTCGGGGGCGTGCACCGGGGCAGCCCGGCCACCAAGAAGGGATGAACTCGAGCTATGGACCAGGACAACGGGCACACCGACAACGGGCACACCGACAACGGGCACACCGACAACGGGCACACCGACAACGGGCACGCACAGGTACACGCCGGCGCCAATTGGCCCATGACGCCCGAGACCTTCGCCGAAGTGGCCGCAGGCATACAAGACGAGCTCGCCAAACTGATTGTCGGCCAGGCCGAATTAGTGCGCGACACTCTCGTCGCCCTGCTGGCCGGGGGCCACGTGCTCCTGGAGGGCGTGCCCGGCCTCGGCAAGACCTCCCTCGTGCGAGGGTTCGGGCGGGTGCTCGACCTCGGCTTCAGCCGGGTGCAGTTCACGCCCGACCTGATGCCAGCCGACGTCACCGGCACCACGGTGATCACCGAGGACGAGGTGGGACGGCACTTCGACTTCCAGGCCGGCCCGGTCTTCGCCAACTTGATCCTGGCCGACGAGGTCAACCGGGCCACCCCCAAGGTGCAGAGCGCCCTCTTGGAGGCGATGCAGGAACGGACCGTTACCGTAGGCGGGACGACCCGGCGCCTCCCGGACCCCTTCTTCGTGCTGGCGACGCAAAACCCGATCGAGCTGGAGGGCACCTACCCGCTGCCCGAGGCCCAGCTCGACCGCTTCTTGTTCAAGCTCTCGGTCCCCTACCCGAGCCAGGCAGAGCTGGCCGAAATCGCCCGGCGGACCACGGGCGCCTCCGAGCCCGAGCTCGTCCCGGTGGCCAGTGCCGCCGACGTACGGGCCATGTCCGCGCTCGTGCGTTCGGTACCGGTCGCCGACCACGTGCTCGACTACGCCGTCCGCCTCGTGAGCGCCACCCAGCCGGGCCTGAGCCCGCTCCCCGAACTTCCTGGCTACGTGCGCTTCGGGGCCAGCCCCCGGGCCGTCCAAGCGCTCGTGCTGGCCGCCAAGGTGCGAGCCCTCTTCGCTGGCCGCTACAACGTTGCCTTCGAGGACGTGAGCGGGAGCGCCCACCAGGCGCTCCGGCATAGGTTGCTGCTCAACTTCGAGGCCGAGGCGGACGGTGTGACCGGCGACGCCCTAGTCGACCGCCTGCTCGAGGCGGTCGTCCCCGACCCCGTGGCAGCGAGCCGGTGACAAGAGAGGCCCAGGGCACCCATGCCCAGGGCGAGGCCCCCCGGGCCGGCGCCAGCCCGGCGGCGCGCCTAGGGCTGACTCACGACATCCTCCAGGCCCTCGAACGCCTGGCCATACCGTCCAGGCGGGCCGTCCTCGGCGGCGTTGCCGGCCAGCGCCGTTCTCGCCGCTACGGCAGTTCCCTCGACCTGGCCGACTACCGCGCCTATGCCCCCGGTGACGACATCCGCCGGCTCGACTGGAGCGCTTACGCCCGCCTCGGGCGCCTCTTCATGCGCCTCTATGCCGGCGAGGAAGACACTTGCGTGAGCCTCTGGGTGGACACGAGCGCGTCCATGGCCTGGGACCAGGCCACCAAGGAGCGCACGGCCCGGGCCGTGGCCGGCGCCCTCGCCTTCTTGGCACTGGCGTCCGAGGACAGGGCGGCCTGCGCCGGTTTCTCGGGGGCGGTCACGGGACGGCTCGGCCCGCTCCGGGGCAAGCTCTCCGCTCCCCGCCTGTGGGCCGCGCTCGCCGACCTCCCGCAGGGCGGCTCGACTAACTGGGCCTCCCTCGCTGCCGCCGCCGCCACCTTCCCCACGGGGATATCGGTCCTAGTGTCGGACTTCCTCGCCGAGACCGAGCAGCTCCGCCCCGTGCTCGCGGCGCACAGGAGGGCCGGCAACGAGCTCGTACTGGTCCAGGTGCTCTCGCCCGAAGAGCTCCGCCCGAGCCTCTCGGGCGAGCTCCGACTGGTCGACTCCGAGACCGGTGCTTCCGTGGACGTCACGCTCGGGCGGACCGCCCTCGACGCCTACCAGAGCGCCCGGGCCGACCATGCGCGTGCCCTTTCCAGCCTGGCGCGCTCCTACCAAGCCAAGCTCCTCACCGTCGACGGGGGCCTGCCGCTCCGCCAGATCGTCCTCGGCGAGCTCGTGCACGCCCGGGTGGCCAGCCTCTAGCGCACATGGCCCTGCTCGACCCCCTCGCCGGACTCGCAGGGCTCTCGCTGGCCGCCATAGTGGCCCTGTACTTCCTGCGGGCCCGGCGGCCCATCCACCAAGTGCCGAGCACGCTGTGGTGGCGCCCCATCACGTTGGACCGCCAGGCGGCGGCACCCTGGCAGCGGTTGCGCCCTTCGTGGTTGCTCCTCCTCCAGTTGCTGGCAGCCGCCTTCGTCGTCGCCGCGCTCCTCCAACCGGCGCTTGCCACCGCCCAAGCGCTGAGCGGCCAAACCGTCGTCATCATCGACACCTCGGCCACCATGCAGGCCACCGACGTGCGCCCGACCCGCTTCGCCGCGGCCGTGGCCGACGCCCGTACCCTGGTCGGACGGCTCGGGCCCCGGGCGAAGATGACCCTCATCGCCATGGGCCCTTCGCCCCGGGTGATCGCCACCGCCAACGGCGACCGCCAGCTCCTCGAAGAGGCACTGAGCGGGCTGCGGCCGAGCGACGGGCCGGCTGACCTGCAAGACGCGCTTCAGTTGGCGGTGGCCGCAGCTGGGCCGCACCCGAGCGCGACCCGCCTCGTCATCCTCTCCGACGGGATCACCCAACCGGTGAGCGACCCGGTCACCCTGCCGTTCCCCGTCGAGTACCGGAAGATCGGCGTGAGCGGGGAAAACACCGGCGTCACTGCTCTGTCCGTCGTGCCCGGGGTGGCGGGGGAGGAAGCGGTCGCCCACGTCCAAGACTTCGGGCAGGTCGCCAGCCACGTGACGGCCGAGATGTTCGCCAACGGCAACTTGACCGACGCCCGCGGCCTTCGCCTCTCCCCCCATGCAGGCGCAGACGTGGGCTTCCCGGTACCTCCCGGCACGACGACGGTGCGTGTGGAGCTCGTCCCCCACGACGAGTACCCCCTCGACCAAGTCGCAGTGGCCACGGCGCCCCTGCCAGAGCGGGTGCGGATCCTGCTCGTGAGCACCGGCGACCTGTTCCTGCAGGAAGCTCTCACCCTCCGCCCCGGGGCCCAGGTGGTGACCGAGACCCCCTCGGCCTGGCGTCCCTCCCAGGCGTCCGACCCCGCCTACGACCTGTTCGTCTTCGAGGGGTTCGTGCCCGACCGGCTGCCAGCGAGCGCCCCGTACCTGGTGGTCGCCCCGCCGCCCAACCGTTCTCTCGGCACCGGCAAGGCGCTCTCTCCCGGCCCCCTGGTGCCCGCCCAGGCCAACGACCCCCTCCTTTACGACGTCGACCTCGCGAACGTCGACGTGGCCGCGTCGGCAGACATGGCCTACTCGCACTTTGGCAACGTGGTCGTCACGAGCGCCGGCGGCCCCGTCCTCATGGTGCGCCCGGCCACGGCCAGCGCCCCGGCGGCGGCCCTGCTCGGGGCGTACCTCCACGACTCCAATTTCGTCCTGCGGAGCGCCTTCCCGATCCTCCTCGTGCACCTGTCGGAGTACCTGGCACCGGGGACGGTACCCGCCCCCAACCAGCAGCCGGGCACCCCGGTCACGATCGCTCCTCCGCCCGGCGCGACCCGCGTCGCTGTGACCGTCCCCGGGGGCCGCAGCCAGGTCATCTGGCAGAGCAAGCAAACCGCCGCCGGCACCTTGCTGTTCGGGCGGACCGGGACACCCGGCCTGTACCGGGTAGAAGTCACCCAACGCGACGGGGCTTCGACCTCGAGCTACTTCGCCGTCGACGTGCCAGGCGAGTCGATCTCGCCCCAACCTTCGCTCCAAGTGACAGGTACGGCGGGCAAAGCCCTGCCGGCCAGCTCGACCTTCCAGTCGTTCTGGCCTTGGCTGGCGGCGGCCGCGCTGGCGCTCCTCATCGCCGAATGGGTGGTCTACCACCGTGCCGGTTGAGCTGGCCCACCCCGCCTGGCTGGCCGCACTGGCCGTCCTCCCGGCGCTCGGCCTTGTCTGGCGTCTCTGGCCCGCCCCCTTCGGGCGGCACCAGCGCCGGGCGGCCCTGGCCGTGCGCCTCGTGCTGTTCGTCGCGCTCGTGCTCGCGTTGGCCGGCCCGAGCCTCACCTACACTTCGCCCCGCCAGACCCTGGTCGTGGCCGCCCAGCGGTCGCGGGGGTCGGCCCCGGCGCAAAGCCAGGAGATCTCCGACGTTGCCGCGCTGGCCCGGCACCTGCCCGGCAGGGACGAGATGGGCGTTGTCAGCTTCGGCCAAAACGCTCTCGTGGAGGACCCGCCAGAGCGCAAGCTCGGCTTCAGCGGGTTTGCCACGTCGCCCAACCCCAACTACACCGACATCGAGTCGGCGCTCCAGCTCTCGGCCTCCCTAGCGGCGGCCGGGACGCGCCGCCACGTGGTCCTCGTGAGCGACGGGCGCCAAAACGTGGGGGACGCGGTCGGCGAAGCCCGGGCGCTGCGTTCCCAGGGGGTGCGCGTCGACGTCCTCCCATTGCACGTCCACATCGGCCCCGATGTCCGGGTTGACTCCGTTCAGGTCCCCTCCAGCGTGCCTGCCTCCTCCAAGGCTCTCGCCACCGCCGTCATCGCCAGCAACGAAAAGACGACGGCCCGGGTGCAGTGGAGCCTCGACAACACCCGGGTCGTGCTGGACAAGGTGGTAGCGGTAAAGCCCGGCATCAGCGAGGTCCGCGCCGTCCTGCCGCCGGCAGGCCCCGGGTTCCACCAGGTGAGCGTGCAGGTCACCCCGGCACGCGACAGCGTGCCGGGCAACAACACCGGCGAAGCCCTGTTCCAGGTGCTCGGGCGCCAGAGAGTGCTGGTCGTCCAAGGGCACCCAGGGGCCGGGGCCAACGTGGCCGAAGCCCTTCGCGCCGCTGGCATCGCAGCCGATGTGGTCAACCCGACCGAGGTGCCGGTGACGGTCGGCGGCGTCGCCCGCTGGCAATCGGTCGCCCTGGTCGACGTGAGCGCGCGACAACTCGGCCCGGAACGCATGCAGGCGATCGCGAGCGCGACGCGCGACCTCGGGGTGGGCTTGGCTGCGTTCGGGGGGACGGACACCTTCGGACCAGGCGGCTTCTCCGGCACGCCGCTAGAGAGGGCGCTCCCGATCGAGATGAAGGTCGCCAACGAGGAGCTGAAACCCCCGATTGCCGTCATGCTCGTGCTGGAGACGGTGGAGAGCAACATCGGTGACGAGGTGGTTCGTTCGGCCGCCCGCCAGCTGGTGGCCAACCTCTCGCCCGACGACCTGGTGGGCGTGACCAACGGCATGAGCGGGGTGGTCGTCCCCCTGCAGCGGGTCGGCAACGGCAAGAAGGTGGAAAGTGAGATAGGCAACATCCCCGATTTCGGCGACCCCCCGAGCTACGTGCCGTACATGCAAGATGCCGCCGGCGTACTCGGCCGCTACCCCGCAGACAGCAAGTACATCGTGCTCATGGGCGACGGCGACGCCGACTTCCCCCTGCCGTCGCCTTCGTTTATGTCCGGGCTCGTGCGGGGGGGCATCACGGTTTCGACCGTGGGCGCCGATGTCCACGGCTCGCCTCTTTTCATGTCTTACATGGCCCAGATCGCCTCCGAAGGCAACGGCCGCTTCTACGACTCGGAGTCGGCCTCGCAGCTCCCCTCGATCTTCCTCGACGAGACCCAGGTCCAGCTGCAGCCCTGGATCGTCCAGCAACGCTTCCACGTGGTTGCCGGCGTGCCGACGCCAGCGCTCGACGGGGTCGACCCCCAGCAGATCCCACCGCTCGACGGGTACGTCGCTTCCACCGCCAAGCCCGCCTCCGAGGTGGCGCTCTCAGGCCCCTACGGCGACCCCATCCTGGCGCAATGGCAGTACGGCCTCGGCACGGCGACAGCCTGGACGAGCGACACCGAGGGCCGCTGGACTTCGGCGCTTTTGCGTTCGCCCCTCGGCGGCAAGTTGCTGGCCGGCGTGGTGGCCTCCACGCTCCCACTCCAGGCCGACCCCTCCCTCTCTGTCTCTGCCCAGATCGAAGGCGACGTCGCCCACGTGGTGGCCCAGGTGAACACGGCGTTGCCCGCCAACGCCTCGGCCGTCGCCCACGTAGTGGGGCCGGCCGGCACCGGCTCCGAGGTCGCCCTGGCCGAGACCGCCCCGGGCCGCTTCGAGGGCGACATCCCGACCACCCAGGTGGGCAGCTACCTCATGAGGGTGCAAGTGAGCAGCGGGAAGAAGGTGCTCCATGCCGCCACCGCCGGGGTCGCCCTCGCCTACTCGCCCGAACTGCGCTACATGGGCACAGACATGGCGTTGCTCAGGCAAGTGGCCAAGGCGGGCGGCGGGGTCGTCCTCCGCTCGCCGGCGGAGGCTTTCTCGGTCGCGGTGCCCCCGGTAAACCTCTCCCAGTCTCTCTGGTTTGCCCTCGTCCTCTTGGCGGCGGTCCTCTTGCCCCTCGACGTCGCCCTCCGCCGGCTCAACCTCGCCCGGGAGACGGCCATGAGGGGGGCCGGCGCCACGGCGCCGGCGGAGGTCCGGGTGGAGGCGCTACCAGCGGAGGTCCGGGCCGAGGCGCTACCAGTGGAGGTCCGGGCCGAGGCGCTACCAGTGGAGGTTCGGGCCGAGGCGCTACCAGTGGAGCTGGTCGGGGCGGCGGCAGCGAGGAGCCGGCCCGGGGCCGGCCGGGCTGGAGTCCCATCGGCGCCGGCGGGGACAGAGTCGGAGCTGCCGGCGACCGAGCGGGTGGGCGCTCGGGCCGAGGCACCGACAGACAGGGGCCGGGCAGGAGCGGGCCGCGCAGATAGGGGCGAGCCGGCGCGCAACCGGGTGCGGTTTGGCTTTCTCGGGACCACCGGCGTCGCCAGAGAACGGGAAAGCGCACCCACTAGGCCAGAACGCACCCAGAAAGCGGCCTCGAGCCCGAAACGGGCGCGGCCGGCGTCCCCAACGTCCCCAACGTCCCCGGCGTCCCCGGCGTCCCCGGCGTCCCCGACGTCCCCAGCCAGCGCCGCAGGCGGCGGCCAGGCCGGTGCGGGCGTGGCCGCCAGTCCGAGGAAGGCGCCGGCACACCCCGTACAACCCGCCCCCCGCCAGCGGGCACCCAAGGCGCCGCGCCCGCCTGCCCGTAAAGCGCCGGCAGAAACCCGCAAAACACCGGCAGAAAAAGGCGAGCAGCAGGACGAAGTCCTCCCGACCCGCCTCCGCGAGCGCCTGAAGCGGTGATGGCACCGGTGCGCCGTCGCCTTCGGGCCGCTGCGGTCGTGGGCCTCATATGTGCCATGTATGCCGGCCTCACCGCCATCGCCGGCCTGGCCGGCGCTTCCCCGCCGGCCGCGGAAAGCAGCGGGACTTGGCGCGCGGTCGCCTCTTTCCCCTATTCGTCGAGCGAGCTCGGGGGCGTCGACTGCCCCTCGGCGTCGGTGTGCCTGGCGACCGGGGTCAACGCCGCCGGGCTGGCTGGGCTCGTGCTGGCCACCTACGACGGCGGCAGGCGATGGGCCACCGTCGAGATACCGGAGGGCAAGCCGGCGGGGGTCGCGTGCCCGTCGGCAACGCTGTGCGAGCTCGTCGGCTCGGGCGTCGGACGCGCTCGTCTGGGCGCCATAGCGCTCCGCAGCTCCGACGGCGGGCGTCACTGGTCCCCCCAACGCCTGCCGGCAGGGACTTATGCCTTGGCCGGGATCGCCTGCCCCTCGGTAAATGTCTGTGAGGCCGTGGGGATCGTCCCGGCGGGCTTTGGGGGCGTGGCGCTTCGCACCACGGACGGGGGAGAACACTGGGCCGTGCAGCGCCTACCGAAGGGCACGGGCGGCCTCTCCGCCGTGGCGTGCCCTTCGTCCAAGATGTGCATTGCCGTTGGCACCGACCTGCACTTCGGGTCGGTCGTGGTGCAAACAGACGATGGCGGTGCGCACTGGTCCGGCGATCGCGTCCCGGCCGGGACGGGAGGGCTAACGGGCGTGGCCTGTCCATCGTCGCGCGCATGCACGGCGGTGGGGCAGACGAAGTCCGGCGGTGGGGGGTTCGGTGCCGGAGAGCACCGTGCCGGTGCGAGTGCTGGCGGGTACCTTGCCGCCCGGGCGGGCCCCGGCGGCGCCGTTATCCGTACAAGCGACGGAGGTCGCCACTGGAGCTCGGTGAGCCTGCCGGCCACGGGCCACCTGGAGGGCATCTCGTGCGCTTCGCGCTCGGAGTGCTTCGCCGTCGGCAAGGTCGCCCGCGGCTCCACGGGGGAGGTGCTAAAGACCCTGGACGGCGGCAGGAGGTGGGAAGCCTCGAGCGGCCCACCCGGGACAGGGCTCTACTACTCCATTTCGTGCGCCTCCACCTCGGTATGCCAGGCCGTCGGGACCAATCCCTCGGGTTCTGCCGGCGATGCGACCGCGACAACCGATGGCGGCACGACTTGGGTGGCAGAGGGGCTGTCGGGGACCAACCTCTTGTACACGATCGATTGCTCGTCCCCCCCAGTTTGCGAGGTGGCGGGCGTTGGCGCGTCGGGCACTTCTGCCATCTCGCTCCGCAGCACGGACTACGGGCGCTCGTGGGTACGCCGGCCGCTACCAGGCGGTATCGGCTATTTCGGCGCGCCCGGCCTGGACTGCCTTTCGGCCTCGCTTTGCGAGGCGGTAGGGGCTAACGCCTCTGGCACTGCCGGCTACGCCCTCCGGGCTGTAGCGGTCTCCCGCAACCACCTTTCTAATAGCTCCGCACACGCCGGCCTGGGCTGGTCGGTCCAACGCCTGCCCGCCGGCACGGGCCCTTTGAACTCGGTCTCTTGTGCCTCGGCTTCGGAATGCGTTGCGGTCGGGCTGGACCGAACCGGCAAGGTGGCGCTCGCCTTGCGGACGCTCGACAGGGGGAAAAGCTGGGAAGTAGGACAGGTGGGAGATGTCGCCAGCGCGCTCGATGCCGTGGCCTGCCCGAGCCGCTCTTTTTGTGAAGCCGTCGGCTTGGGAGCTACGAAATCGGGTGGCTTTGCTGCGAGCACGAGCAACGATGGCCTCACCTGGTCCGCCCAGGCGCTCCCTCCGAGCACAGGGGAGCTCGACGGAGTAACCTGCAGCTCGGCTCGGGTCTGCGAAGCGGCGGGGATGACCTCGACGGGGTTCCTCGGTGCGGCCTTGCGGACGACCGACGGCGGTAGGCACTGGGTTTCTCAACGGCTGCCCGCGACGACCGGTCCCCTCGCCGCCCTCGCCTGCCCGACCGCCACGGTCTGCGAGACGGTGGGCGTGGTCGCGAACAAGGCCGTGGAGGAGGGTATCGCCCTGCGCACCAACGACGCTGGGAGGTCGTGGGGCACACAGCGGCTCCCCGCCGGCATAACTGCGATGGTTGCGCTGGCTTGCCCCTCGGCAGCCCAATGCTACGCCGTCGGCCAGACAACGACCACCACCCTCGTCCTGCGCTGGGAAAGCTGAGGGGCGGCCAACCCAGGTGTTGCGGTCGCAACCAGGCAAGGCTTGCCTGGCGCGGCACTCGGCAGCAGTTCGCTAACCTCGGGACGATGCCGAGATCTAATCAGGGCCTCGGGGCCATGGAAAGGGCCGAACTCGACAACGGGCTGAAGGTAGTAGTAGTCCCTGAGCCTGGAGCGACGATCGTCGGGGTAACCGTCGTGTACAACGTCGGGTTCCGCTCCGAACCAGAGGGGCGGACCGGGTTCGCCCACCTCTTCGAGCACATGATGTTCCAGGGTTCGGCAAACGTCGCCAAGTTGGAGCATGCTCGCGCGGTCGAATCAGCTGGCGGCGTGTTCAACGGTCACACCCGCGCAGACGTGACCGTCTACTACGAGGCCCTGCCTTCGGCCGCTCTCGAACTGGCCCTCTACTTAGAGGCCGACAGGATGGCGGCACTCGCCCTCACAGAGGAAAACCTGCGCAACCAAGTCGCCGTCGTCAAAGAAGAGATAAGGCGCAATGTGCTCAACCGGCCCTACGGCGGGTTCCCCTGGATACCCTTACCGGCGATAGCCTTTCGCTCCTACCCGAACGCCCATAACGGCTACGGTGACTTCACCGACCTCGAGCAGGCGACCCTGGCCGACGGCCGCGATTTCTACGCGCGCTATTACAACCCCGCCAACGCTGTGCTGACGGTCGTAGGCGGTTGCCGTACAGAAGACGTCGTGGCGCTGGCGGAACGGTACTTCGGCGGGATAAAGCGGCGGCGGGCACCCAAGCAGGGGCCTTTCCCCGAGCCCGCCTTGAAAGCTGACCGCCACCAGAGGGCCGGCAGTTCGCTGGTGCCACAACCGGCGTTCGCCATCGGCTACCGCACGCCTGACCCAATCGGCAACTTGGACTGCTTCCTCGCGTATTTCATGCTGGCAGAGCTGTTGGCGAGCGGGGAAGCCAGCCGTCTCCGGCGGCGCCTCCTGCACCAGGACAAGAGCTCTACTGACGTGGCCGCCTACATCGGCACCTTTGGGGACGACGCCTTCATGGTCCGGGACCCCACCTTGTTGCAAATAGTCGTCCACCACCCCGGGCGAACTACCACCGAAGAGCTCTTGCGAGCGGTGGACCAAGAGATCGGAGCTTTGGCGGAGAAAGGCCCTACGGAGGGCGAACTCCAGCGTGCGGTGGCCAGTTTCGCGTCAACGCACTGGAGGCACCTGGCGCCGGTGCCCAGCCGTTCCCACATCGTCGGCTCGGTGGAAACCGTGCACGGGCGTGCCGATTTCTTGAACGAGTTACCCGGCCGCCTCGCCCAGGTGACCCCTAACCAGGTCGTGTCCGCGACCGAGGAAATTCTCCACCAGCACCGGGCGGTCTACGAGCTCGTACCGGAAAGGGCGGCGTGATGGCAGCACGCCCGCTCAGTGCCACCAAGACCTCCCCGCCGGTCGTGGGGCCAGTCAAGGCCCCCAAAGTGCCGAGGATCGTAGAGGAAGGGCTGCCCCATGGCGTGCAGGCGCTTGTCGTGCGCCACGGGGGCATTCCACTGGTCGAGTTCCGGGTCGCCTTCGCGCTGCCCGAAGGAGAGATCGCGAAGCCCGCCGCACTTACCGTCCTCTGCCACTCGCTTTTCGCCGGCACGGAGCGTCGCGACCGCACAGGTTTGGCCGAAGCCCTGGAGGGACTGGGGGCGCACCTCGGTGCGGATGTCCACGAGGACTACCTGGTCCTGTCCGGGTCGGTGCTAGCCGCGAACTTGGCGCCTTTCCTTTCCCTGGTGGGCGAGATCCTCACCGCCCCCGCCTACCCGGAGGAAGAGGTACGGGCAGACGCGGCGCGCGCGGCCGATGAAGCCCTCATAGCCCTCTCCCAGCCCGAGGTGACAGCCAGGCAAGCGCTCCGGCGCCGGATGTTCAAGGGGCACCCCTATTCCACGCCGATCGCAAGCCCGGCCGCTCTGCGGCGCGTCAACGCCGGCATTTTGGGCGACCTCCACGGCACCCTCTTGGGCGCATCGGCGCCGGTGCTGGCCCTGGTCGGCGACATGCAGCCGGCTCGGGCCACCGCCTGGCTCCAAGACGCGCTCGGCCGCTGGCTGGCGCACCGCAAAACCGCCGTCCCCGACCTGCGTACGACGCCACCGCTGCAGCCCGGGCCCATAGAGCTGGTCGCGCGGGAGGGCAGCATCCAAAGCAACCTCCGCCTCGGCGGTCCCGCCCCCTCGCCCACCGCGCCCGACTGGCCGGCCGCCCTCCTCGCCGAGAGCATTGCGGGGGGCATGTTCACTTCTCGTATCACGGCCAACCTGCGGGAGCGCAATGGCTACACCTACACACCCCACATGTTCACTTCCCACTTCCGGGCCGGCTCGCACCTCGTGGCTGCGGCGGACGTAGCCAGCGAAGTCACAGCCGCAGCCCTCGTGGAAACTCGCTACGAGCTCGGGAGGATCGCCACGACCGGCGTCACCCCCGAGGAACTCGAGCTCGCCCGGCGCCATGCCGTGGGCAGGTTTGCCTTCCAGATCGCCACGCAGTCCGGCCTGGCCAACACGCTGGTCGCCCTGGCGGTGAAAGGTACCGGCACCGGCTACCTCCACAGCCACCCCAAGGGGCTCCTCGCCGCTACCAAAGACGACGTCGACGACGCCGCCCGCCGCTACCTCGCGCCCAGCCAATTGGTCACCGTCGTGGTCGGGGATCCGCGAACGGTCCAGGGCCAGCTCGAGCTGGTCGACGAGGTGGTGGTGCGAACCTCCTGAGGGGCTGTCTACCTCATCGGACCGGGCTGAAGTCCCGCGCCGGCGCTATCCTTTCGCCTCTCCTCGCTGCTCGGCTCTGCCTGACCGGCCCCCGGCTTGGGCCACCAGCCAACCGGTCACGACCTCGGCGACCTCCTCCTCACGCCGGCGCAGGCTGTGGTCGGCGCCCTCGACCAAGTGCAGCGTGACCGGGCCGGGCACAGAGGACACGCACCCCTCGAGCTCTCCTGGCGTGGCGAAGGCGTCGCGGGTGCCGGAAACAAACAGGCACGGTAGCTCGAGCCGCGCGAAGTGCTCGGTTCGGAGGCGCTCGGGCCGGCCCGGCGGGTGGAGGGGGTAGCTCACCAGCACGAGGCCGGCGGCAGGCATCCCGCTCGCCACCGCCATCGAGCACATCCTCCCGCCCATCGACCGGCCACCTGCGAACACCTTTTCGGGGCGGACGCCCGCCGACGCAGCCAGTGAAGCTGCTTCGCCCATTACCGCAGAGACGAGCACTTCCGGACGGTCCGGCGCCCGCCGGCCCGCGAGGCGGTACGGGAAGTCCATCCTCCTCACCACGAATCCGGCCGCAGCCGCCGCCCGGTCGATGGCTACGAGGCCGGCCTGGTCACTACCGGCGCCGGCACCCGGGGCGAGCAGCAAGCCCCACCGGCCCCCCCTGCCTCCTGCTCCCTTGGCCACCATGGCCCGCGACGTTAGCTACAACAGCTCTTTTCACCGCTGAAGCCTTTTGCAGGCACGCGCCGGTAGGCCACTAGTCTTGGACCGCCCATGACCCTCTCAGGCGGCCAAGAACTGCTGCTCGCCCTGGCCGGGCTCGGGGCGGGCTTCGTCAATGGGGCAGCTGGCGGTGGGACGCTCATATCGTTCCCGGCGCTCCTCGCCGTCGGTTACCCGGCCCTTACGGCCAACGTCACCTCGACGGTCGGGATATGGTCCGGCTACCTGGGCGGTTCAGCCGGTTTCGGCCAAGAGGTGAGCGACCAAAGAGGCAGGCTGCGGGTGCTCGCGGCCACGGTCACGGCCGGCGCCGTCGCGGGCGGGGTGCTGCTCCTCACGACCCCGAGCCACGATTTTGCCGTGATCGTGCCGTACCTATTGCTGGCCGCCTGCGCGCTCTTCGCCTTGCAGCCCCTCCTCGCCCGGCGGCTCCGCCAGCACGGTACCGCCAAGCGCTCTCGCACCGTGGTGCTCCACGCCGGCACCTTCGTCGGGGCCGTTTACGGCGCCTACTTCGGCGCCGGCCTCGGGGTGGTGCTGCTGGCCGTGCTCGGGAGCACCATCCCCGAACCGCTCATCAGGGTGAACGGGCTCCGGAGCGTCGTGGCCCTCATGGTCAACACGATCGCTGTCGTGATCTTCGTGGCCCGCGCCCATGTGGCATGGGCCGCTGCCGGCTTGATGGTGGGTTGCGCGCTCCTGGGAGGTTATGCCGGCGCCCGGGTGGCGAGACGGGTGCCGACCAGTCTCCTGCGGGTAGCCATAATCGCCATCGGCCTCGCTAGCGCCCTCGACCTACTGCTCTAAGGGCCCCCACGAAGGGCCCCCACGAAGGGACAGCACTGAGGGAACAGTGGTAAGGGAAACACCCCCAAAAATCCTTTGTGTTGGACTAAGACGCCATCCTGGCGGCCAGCGAAAACGCCGTGGTCGAATACCATGACCCTTCGCCCAGGGCCATGGTACGCATCGCCCTCGCACCTTGTTCGGTGTCCTCCGTTAGACTCGGCCTCCCTGTGGCTGGAAGCGAGGACGGCGATGCTGCTGGCCCGCTACCGTATCAGTCAGCGCAAGGAACTGGTTGATGCCCCACCGCTCGTGCACCGTCCTCGGGAGGTACTTGGCGGCCGGCGCAGCCGGCACTCTGGCGGCAACTTTGGCGATGCCGGCGGCGCCCGGAAGAGCCGCGACTGCGCCGGCACCGCGCCTGCGCCAGCTCGCCGCCGGAGGCTTTTCCGCCTACGCCCTCGGCGCCAACGGCCAGGTGTGGGCGTGGGGGGACGACATGGAGGGCCAGCTCGGCAACGGTTCGGACAACACCGCTTCGGACGTGCCTTTGCGAGTAGTGGGGATCTCCCGAGCAAGCGCCCTCGCGGCCTCGGACAACACCGCCTACGCGCTCGGGGAAGGGAAGGTGTGGGCATGGGGCGATGACGGGCAGGGACAAGCCGCCAACGGCAAGACGGCCTACAGCCAGCAACGCCCTGAAGTCATCAGCCACCTCAACGGGGTCACCGAAGTCGCAGCGGGCGGTTACTCCGCCTACGCCCTCGGCGCCGGTGGCAAGGTTTGGGCGTGGGGTGACAACTCCATGGGCCAGCTCGGTAGGAGCCTCTCGGTCACCGGAGCCGTCTTGCCGCACCGGGTGGCGCGCCTCGCCGGGGTGGAGCGCCTCATCGCCGGCGAGAGCACAGCGTACGCGCTGCGCAAGGGCGGGACCGTGTGGGCGTGGGGGGACGACGCCTTCGGAGAGCTCGGCCAGCGGCTCCCCACCCCAGCGAGCCCCAAGCCGCTCCGCTTGGCGCGCCTTCGAGGGGTGGTGATGATCGCGGCGAGTGCTTTCACCGGCTTCGCCCTGGCCCGCAGCGGCACGGTGTGGGCGTGGGGTGACGGCTCCTTCGGGCTCCTCGGGGCCAGGCAGTGCAGGGTACAGCCGCGACGCAGGTGCCTACCCTCGTCGGTGCCTGTACGGGTGAGCGGGCTCGGGCACGTGGTCGCCATCGCCGCCGGCGGGCAAAGCGCTTACGCCCTCGCCAAGGGCGGGACGGTATGGGCCTGGGGGGGCAACACCTACGGCCAGCTGGGCAACGGCTCCACCAGGGCTTCCACCAGGCCGGTGCGCGTGGCTCGGCTCCACCATGTCGTGTCGATCGCAGCCGGGGGCAGCGCCGGCTATGCGCTCGAGGCGGACGGCACCGTGTGGGCGTGGGGTGACAACTCCTACGGGCAACTGGGCAACGGCACAACCGTCTCGTCCGCAATCCCGGTGCGGGTCAGGTTTTGACGAGCGACCGCAACCCCAAGCGGCTGGCCCGGCGCCCCAAGAGGGGCTTGCGCGGGGCGACGGCACCCGAGCCAGCTTGAGGTAGCATCACGCCCCGGTAAAGGCAGGCAACGCAGATAGGAGTAACCATGCGATACCGCACCCTGGGCTCGAGCGGCTGCGCCGTCTCTGTGCTCGCACTCGGCACCATGACCTTCGGTTCTGAGACCGACGAGGCCGGGAGCCATGCCCAGCTGGACCGGTTTTTCGAGGCCGGGGGAAACCTTATAGACACCGCCGACGTCTACAGCGGCACAGAGTCTGAGTCCATCATCGGCCGCTGGCTCGCCAAGCAATCGCCCGAGGTGAGAGACGAGGCCGTGATCGCCACCAAGGGCCGTTTCCCGACCGGCACGGGCCCTAACGACCTCGGGCTCTCCCGCCGGCACCTGAGCAGGGCGATAGATGCATCTCTCCACCGCCTCGGCGTCGAATGCATCGACTTGTACCAAGTCCACGCCTACGACCCGCTGACCCCGCTCGAAGAGACGCTCCGGGCGCTGGACGACGCCGTGCGGATGGGGAAAATCCACTATGTAGGGCTCTCCAACTTCACCGGCTGGCAAGTACAAAAGGTCGTCGACATAGCGGACTTCCGCGGGCTCTCCCGGCCTGTCACCCTGCAGCCCCAGTACAACCTCCTCGTGCGCGAGATCGAGTGGGAAATCGTCCCTGCCTGCCAGGCCGAGGGGCTCGGGCTCCTGCCCTGGTCGCCGCTCGGGGGCGGGTGGCTCACCGGCAAGTACCGCCGCGACGAACCCCCGACGGGGCCGACGCGCCTCGGCGACAACCCCGACCGTGGCGTGGAAGCCTATGGCCGGCGCAACCCGCGCCAGCGGACCTGGGACGTGGTCGACGCGGTGGAGGCCGTAGCTCGCGACCGTGGTAGCTCCATGGCCCAGGTGGCGCTCAGTTGGCTGCGGGACCGGCCGGCGGTCACCTCGGTCATCCTGGGCGCCCGGACCCTCCAACAACTCGAGGACAACTTGGGCGCGGCTGACCTCGACCTCTCCCCCGAAGAGACGGCCAGGCTCGACGGTGCGAGCGACCCCGGTGCCGCGGACTACCCCTACGGCGGGCCGGGCACCGACCAGCGCAGCCGGAAGGTCGAAGGAGGCCGGTAAGGAAGGGTGGCTGGAAGGGTGGCCTGAAAACTGGCCGATGTGCGCCGGCACAAGCCACATCCACCAGAAAACAGGCTCGTTTTGTACAAAAAACTGGTGGATGTGCGGTTGCCGGCTTCACGTCGGTGAGTTTTCGGAGCGGTTTCGTGCCGGCGGCCGCTCCCATACCGCCCGAGACCACCCCGAACCACCCGAGACCACCCCGGAACCGCCCCGAAGCACCCCCGACGACCCTCGGCCGCCCCTCAACCACCCCCGACCGCCCCTCAACCACCCCCGACCGCCCCTAACTACGCCGGCCCTGCCCGCCGGCGAGCTCCGCAGGGAACTGCTCGAGAAGGAGCGGCCCGGCCCCGAGAGCTCGCGCGTGCCACTGCTTCAGGTCGAACGCGCTGCCGAGGCGCCGGCGGGCCTCGCCGCGCGCCTCGAGCCAGGCCCGTTCGCCCACTTTGTAGCAGATCGCCTGCCCCGGCCAACCCAGGTAGCGGTCGAGCTCGCTCGCCATGAAATCGGGCGGGAAGCAGCTGCGCTCGTCGACGAACTCCTTGCCGAGGGCCGGCGTCCAGGTCTCGCCGGGGTGAAAGCGCTCGCCGGCGGGTAGGGCGAGCTCGAGGTGCATGCCGAGGTCGACCACCACGCGCACGGCCCGGAACACCTGCCCGCGGAGGAAGCCGAGCCGGAACTCCGGTTTTTCGAAATACCCGAGCTCGTCCATGAGGCGCTCGGCGTAAAGCGCCCACCCCTCGCCGTGGCCGCTCACGAACGTCATGCGCTGGAACCGGCTGAGCTCATCCTTCAAGTACCGGACCTGGCCGACCTGGAGGTGGTGGCCCGGGACCGCTTCGTGGTAGCAGATCGACACCTCTCCCCAGAGCGGGAAGACCGTCTTGCCCAGGGTCGGGTACCACGTGCGCCCCGGCCGGCTGAAGTCCTCTGACGGGCCCGTGTAGTACATGGCGGCGGCTCCCCCCGGCGGGGCGATCATGGCCTCGACCCGCTCGAGCGGGGCGGGGATATCGAAGTGCACCCCATCGAGCTGTTCGACCGTCCTGTCGATCAAATCTTGGAGGTAGGACCGCAGTGCCTCGGAGCCCTGGACCGCCCGGCTGGGATCGGTCTCGAGCACCTCCATCGCCTCCCTAACGCCCGCCCCGGGTACCACCAGCCCAGCCACGCGTACCATCTCGTCCTCCAAGCGGTGGAGCTCCTCCCAGCCCCACGCGTAGGTCTCCAAAAGGTCGGGCGTGGCGCCGAGGGCCCTCCGGGCGAAAAGGGCGTAGCGCTCGCGCCCGGCGGCGTCGCGCTCCGACCCCAGGGCAGCCAGCTCGCCCCGCATCCATGAGGCCGTCGACGCATATGCCTCGGTAGCCGCCGAAGCCTCCCGCAGCAACCGCTTGGCCCGCGCAGAGTCGTGGCCTGCGTAGCGCCCAACCAGCCCGTCGAAGAAGGGCTCACCGCCTCTCTGGCCGGCCCAGGCCTCCCCTTGGGCCGCACAAGCGAGAACTTGGCGACGGGGCGGGGGCAACCCGCGAGAAACGGCCTCTGTGAGCGAGGAACGCAAACCGGCCAGAGCGCTCGGCACCTTCGCCAGACGGGCCGCGATCGTCTCCCAGTGCTCCTCCGTTTCCGACGGCATGATGTCGAAGACTTGGCGCACCTCTTGGAACGGGCTCGCGATAACCCGCAGGGCCCGCAGGTCCTCGCCGGCGTCGTGGAGCGCCTTGGCGGTGCTCAGTTCCCCGACCAGCAGGTCCCGGGCGACCTGGTCGCGCCAGCCTGCCGGCTCCACCCGCGCGAGTCCTGCGGCCACCCGGCGGTTGAGCTCGTCCCGGGCGGCCAGACCCTCCGGCGAGTAGTCGGTCATCTCCGCGTCGTGGCCGAGGATGCCTCGAGATGTCGCGCTGACAGGGTCGAGCGCTGCCATCTCCTCCACGTAGGTGTCGCAAAGTTGGTAGATGGCGGAGGTCATACCCGGGTGACTGTACGACCTCCGGGGCCATCAAGGGGGATCGCCTCCGAACCAAAGGGCGGGCTACGGCCACGCGAGGCAACATCCGCCCGGTTGCGACTGCATCTCCCGGGTAGACCGGCAAGCGTCTTCGTCATCGCAACGGGGCGGACGTCCCTTGAGCCGCCGCGCTACGGCGTCGTGGGCGGGCTTACCGGGGCCACGTCGCTCCCGCAGTACTTGCACTTGGTGGCGGCAAGGGGAAGGTCGTCCGACAGGCACGCCGGACAGGTCTTCACCGGCGCCGGGGTACCAAATACCGTCTGGCCCCGCCGCTTGGAGACGTACCTGTAGGGGACGACGATGGCAAAATAGATGACGGCCATGAAAATGAGGAAGTAGATGACGGCCGAGATGAACGACCCGAAGTCCATGAACGTCTTGGTGTTGCCCACCTGCCCGAGCTGAACGCCGAGGCCGACCGAACTCGAACCCTGGGCACGGTTGAGAAGCGGGTCGATGAGATAGGTCGTGAACGCCTTGATCAGCCCGCTCAACGCCAAAGCGATCACCAGGCCGACGGCCATCACGACGACGTTGCCCTGCATAAGGAAGTTCTTGAAACCCTTGAGCATGGCTTTTTTCCTCCTCGCTCGTAGCCCATATAGGGCTCGCTAATGCCAGTTTTTGGCTATATAGAGCGCATTTATAGCAGGGCAGCTGCCACGGCGCCTCGGGTTTAGGTCCTCCTAAGAGAGCCAGGACCGCTCGAAGGGGGACGCGCCCCGAGGGGCCTTGGCCGCCGGGGCCTGTCCCCACTGCGCGAAGCTCATGGACTGCAAGGCGCCCTCGTAGTCCTGCAACGCCTCGACGGGGAGCGGCGCCCCGATCGCCCTCACGTACACCACCTGCGTACCTGGTGCTCCAAAGGCCATGGTCGTCCCCGACACCCCGACCACTGCCCGGCCAGCCAGCGACCTCTCCGGCAGGAGCTCGAGCTCGCCCACCAAGTTGAGCTGCTGTGTAGCCGACGTCACGGTCAGCCCGGCGGCGAGTTTCTCGAAGACCCCGTGGTAGGAGGCGGGCACCACGATCCACTTGCCAGCCTCTTTCAAGGCGGCAGACAACTTCAACCCGACGAGGTGCTGGAGGGCGCCGGCGTTAGCCAGGACGTAGGCCTTGTGCCCGACCAGGACGAGGCTGAGCGAGAGGGGCGCGGCGTCACGGTAGTAGCCCGTGACCGTCTGGGTGCCGTCGACCCGCCCAGCGTGGGCGACCTCGGTGACCTGAAGGCCGTGGCCACGCATGGTCGCCCTCCACTCGAGCGCGCTCTCGGCATTGGCCGCGCTGATCGACGCGGCTAGGAGCCTCGAAGCGGCGATCGCCGAAGAGGTGGTGCTCGTCGTGGAAGACGGCGCAGGAGACGGAGACGTCGTGACAGAAGTCGTGACAGAAGAGGTGGTCGTGGGAAAAGAAGTGGTCGTGGGAGAAGAAGTGGTCGTCACGAGGGGTTGGGCGCCAGCCGCCGGCACGAGGACGGCGCCAAGCCCCACGACCACGACAAACGCGGCCGGCCAGCGTCGCCGGCGAGGGTCAACCAAGAAAACCAGTGTAGCTATGCCAGCTCGAGGTCTCCTGGGTGCCGATGGGGCATGGCCTGCGCCGGCACCCGCCCCAGCCGCCCGGCCTGGTAATCGGCCAGTGCCTCCATGATCTCCTCTTTGGTGTTCATCACGAAAGGTCCGTAGTGGACGACCGGCTCCCGGATCGGGCGACCTCCGAGCAGGAGCAGCTCCGCGTTGGGGCTGGCCGAGCTCTGCCGCGGGGCGGCCCCGACCTCGACCACGTCCCCCGGGCCGAAGACGACCAGCTGGCCCGTGTGCGCGGGCCGGAGCTCTTCGCCGGCTGTGGCGTCGCCCGCCAACACGTAGGCGAGGGCGTTGAAATCTGCCCTCCAAGGAAGCCGCACGCGTGCCCCCGGGGAGACCGTGGCGTGGGCCATCGTGATCGGCGTGTAGGTCACGCCGGGGCCGGGGTGGCCGTCCAGTTCGCCTGCGATCACCCGGAGCAGGGCCCCGCCATCGGGGCTGGACAGGAGCACGGCTTGGTTGCCTCGGATGTCCTGGTAGCGCGGCGGGGCCCACTTGTCGGAGCGGGGCAGGTTGACCCACAGCTGAACGCCGTGGAAAAGGCCGCCCGAAACGACCAGGGCTTCCGGCGGCGCCTCTATGTGGAGTATGCCGGCACCAGCGGTCATCCACTGGGTGTCACCGTCGGTTATGCGGCCGCCGCCACCGTTGGAGTCCTGGTGCTCGAAGGTGCCGTCGATCATGTACGTGACGGTCTCGAAACCTCTGTGGGGGTGCCACGGGGTCCCCTTGGGCTCGCCTGGCGCGTAGTCCACCTCACCCATCTGGTCCATATGCACGAACGGGTCGAGGTCGGAGAGCGCCACGCCAGCAAAAGCCCGACGCACGGGGAAGCCCTCACCCTCGAGGCCTCCAGGGGCGGTCGTCACCGAACGCACCGGCCGCGAGCGGCTGTCAGGCGAGGGGGCCCCGATCCGAGGCAGTACAAGGATGTCTTCGACGGTTACAGCAGGCATGCGTGGTTGAACGTACCCGGCCCACCCGCTATTCCCCCACCCCTTCGGCGCACCTTCACCAACAATGCCCTCTCCTGCACTTCGACCGACAGCGAGCGCGCCGGCGGCAGGAGGTCCCCGTCCAACTGGCGCGGGAGCTCCTCCCCCACTTCCACCTCCACCTTGGCTGCGCGGAAATGTTCAAAGTGGTCTCGGGTCTCGATGCCCGTGACGGCCAGCCTCGCGATTCGCAGCCAACCGGAAAGGCCCTTCGGCTCGAGGACACCTACGTCAAGGAGGCCGTCGTCGAGCGCGGCCCCTGGCAGGATAGTGAAGCCCCCCGGCAGGATGCCAACGTTCCCGACCACCACCGCATGTGCCCAGCGCGTCAGCGGTTCGCCACCATCTAGGCGCAGCGTCACCTCATGCCCCGGGCCGGCTAGGTGGGCGAGCCCCGTGGTCCCGTAGCCGAGCCACCCGAGGTGCTGCTTGAAAAACCGGGGAGTGGATTCCACGACTGCGGCATCTATCCCGATGCCGGCCATAGCCACGAAGGGCTGGCCACAGGCGAAGGCCACGTCGACCAGGCGCTCGTCGCCGGTGAAGCCTATGCGCAGCGCTTGTTCGAGGTCGACGGGCAGGTCAAGCGACCGGGAAAACAAGTTGGCGGTACCCCGGGGGACTATGGACAACGGCACGCCACTCCTAGCCAGGTCGTGCGCGCAAGCCCGCACGGTGCCGTCCCCGCCCACCGCGAACACCAACCTTTCCCCTTCTTCTCCCGCGTACGAGGACAGGTCGTGGTGCAGTTCGGCGCTCCGCTCGCCCTCCTCGGTCACGAGCAGCTCGGCGGCCCACCCGTACGCCTCGGATGCTTCGCGGCAGTGCCTTTCGAGGACATGGAGATGGCGGATGCCGGCCGGGCTTATGACAAAGAGGGCTCGCCTCAAAGCCGCCTCCTAGTACCGACAGGTAACCCTGGCCAGGTTGCGACCGCTTCTTGGCGGGACAAGGACCGCTCTCAGCGACGCAGCGGGGTGAAGGCCCCTGGAGCAAGCACTACCAGGAGGTTAGAGGGGCCCGACGTCAGGGTGCCAGAGGGCGCTTACACTGAGACTAAGTCTCAGTGTAAGATCAAGTCATGCGCTTGCGCTCAGTTGCTCCTTGGTTGATTGGCCCCGCGGTGGCATCAAGCCTCGCTCTCGGCGCTCCACCCGCGGCAGGTGCGAGCGCACGTCCCAGCATTGTGCAGGTGGTGGCGGCCGAGAACGAGTACGCAGACGTTGTCTCCCAGGTCGGCGGGCGCTACGTGCGGGTCGAGGCGGTCATAAGCAACCCGAACACCGACCCTCATGACTTCGAGGCCAACGCCAGCGTCGTTGCCGAAGTGGCCCGAGCGCAGCTGCTCGTGCAAAACGGCATGGGCTACGACACCTTCATGAGCAAGATCGAGGCTGCGGACAAGCACCGGGGGGCCCGAGTGATCGTGGCCCAGCACCTGCTCCGGATGAAAAGGGGAGCGTTTGACCCCCACCTCTGGTACGACCCTAGGACCATGCCGTTGGTCGCCAAGGCCGTGGCTCGCGACCTCTCCCAGCTCGTGCCATCACACGCCTCGTACTTCCGGGCCAACGAGCAGCGCTTCGAGCGTTCCCTGCGGCCCTGGTTCGACGCGATCGCCCGCTTCAAGTCCTCCTACAAGGGAGCGCCGGTGGCAGTGACCGAACCGGTGGCCGACTACATGTTGCAAGCGGCCGGGGCGGACATCAAGACCCCCAAGTCCCTCCAATCGGCCATCATGAACGGCACTGACCCCTCTCCACAGGACGTTTCGACCGAGGAGACGTTGCTGCGGCGGCGCCAGGTAAAAGCGTTCGTGTACAACCGCCAGGTCACCGACAGCCTCACAGCCACCTTCTTGGCTATCGCCAAAAAGGCCCACGTGCCCGTAGTCGCGGTTTACGAGACCATGCCGACACCGGGCTACGACTACCAGTCCTGGATGCTGACCGAGACCGACGCCCTGCAAAGAGCCGTCGCCACCGGCAAGTCGACGGAGTCGCTCTGATGCCGGCCATCGTGACCGCACTGCGCTCCCTTCGCGCCAGCCAGGACGAGGCCGTCCGCCTCGGCGCCGGGTCTTCGTCGGTGCTCTCCGTGCGGGGCTTGTCCGTGCAGCTCGGAGGGCGCGAGGTGCTCCACGACGTGTCCTTCGAGCTCGGTGCGGGCGAGCTCACCGGGTTGATCGGCAGCAACGGCGCCGGCAAGACCACCCTGCTGCGGGCGCTCCTCGGGTTGCAGGCCGTATCGGCCGGTACGGTCACCCTGTCGGGCCGGCGCGAGCGCGCTGCGGTCGGCTATGTCCCCCAAAAGGTGGGCCTCGACCCCGACTTGCCGGTGCGGGCGAGGGATCTGGTGGCCCTCGGCATAGACGGGCAACGCCTCGGGGTCGGGCTACGTTCGGCCGCGCGGCGGGAGCGGGTGGAGGCGCTTCTCCAATCGGTCGGCGCGTCCCACCTGGCAGATGCCCGCGTGGGTGCCCTTTCGGGGGGCGAGCAGCAAAGGGTCCTCATCGCCCACGCGCTCGCCTCGTCGCCGAAGTTGCTCCTCCTCGACGAGCCCCTCGCAAACCTCGACTTGCGGAGCACGCAGGAAACCGTCACCCTGCTCGCCACGCTCGCCCGGTCGCGGGGCATGGCCGTACTGGTGGCGACCCATGACATCAACCCGCTCCTGCCGTTCATGGGACGCGTCGTGTACCTGGCCGAGGGGCGGGCAGCGAGCGGCACAACCGACGAGGTTGTCCGCAGCGACGTGCTCTCCGCCCTGTACGGGCACCACGTGGACGTCCTCCACGCCCACGGTCGGGTGATCGTCTCCGTGAGCGACCAGCACCACGACGGGCCCGGGCAGGGCTGGGGGCCCGAGCCTCGGGGAGAAGCCCTGGTCGGGGGCCCAGGCGGGCAAGAGGCCCCGGGCGAACAACAGGCCCCAGAGGGCTGCGACTTGGCGCCCGACGACTGCACCGACGATGCGCCACAAGCGTGGCAGCCGTGAACGCGACAGCGTTGAGCGTGCCCGTGGTGGGCCTCGCCGGGGCGAGCGTGCTCCACAGCATCTTCGCACCCGGCTTTTTCACCACCGGCCCGGTCACGGCCGCCCTCGTTATCGGTGCCGTCGTGGCGCTCGTCTCGGCGCCGGCCGGTGTCCTCACGGTAATGAGGAGCCAGTCCTTCGCAGGCCATGCCTTCTCGGAAGTGACCGCGACCGGTGGTAGCGCTGCCTACCTGGCCGGTGTCGCCCCGCTGCTCGGCTACGTCGTGGGCAGCCTGGTCGGCGCCGGCGCCATGGGAGGGCTCGGAGTGCAGCGTGCCAGGAACCGCGACCTCGTCGCCGGCATAGTGCTCGGTGCCACCCTGGGGCTCACGGCACTACTGCTCTACCTCACCACCGTGTCCCACTCGACGACGGGTGCCGCAGTGACCGTGCTGTTCGGGTCGTTGTTCAGCGTGAGCAGCGGGGACTGGTTGGCAGCCGTTGCGCTCGGTGGCGCTGCGCTCGGCGTGGTCACTGTCACCTGGCGCCCCCTGCTCCTCAGCTCGGTGAGCCCCGAGTTGGCTGCGGCGCGTGGTGTGCGCCTCCGGTTATTGGAGAGCGCCTACCTGGCCTCCGTGGCGCTGTCCGTGGCGCTGGCGGCCATGACCGTCGGGGCCATCTTGAGCACGGCCCTGCTGATCGGCCCCGCTGCAGCTGCCCTTCGCCTGGCCAAGAGCCCCGGCCGGGCCTGCGCCTGGGCGGCGGTGATCGGCCTGGTTGCCGTTTGGACAGGGATAGTGCTGGCGTACGACAGCTACGACTGGCCGCCGGCCCACCAGGGCTGGCCCGTCAGCTTCTTCGTAGTCTTCCTGGTACTGGCCATTTACGTGGTAGCCCAGTTGTTCGGCCGGGCGGGCTCTCGCCGGCGCCCTGGCACCGGCCAAGGCGGCACGGCCCTCTCTGGCGTGGGCAGCCTGCGCCGGCGCGGCCCGGGGAGGGGTTGACGTGGGCCTGGGGCCTTTTTCCTCTTTTATGACCGGCACCTGGCTCGAGGCGACCGTGGTAGCGGTGGTCGCGGGCGTGGTGGGCTTTTTTGTGGTGGTCCGGGGAGCCGCCTTCGCCGCCCACGCCATCCCTCAGGGCGCGTTCACCGGGGCGGCGGGGGCGGCCCTGGCCGGCGTCAGCACGCTCGCCGGCGTCGGTACGTTCTCGCTGCTCGCCGTGGCTGCCATGGCGAGGTGGGGGAGGCGCGCCCGCCACGACGTGGTAACGGCCCTCATCCTCGTCGGCCTGCTCGGCCTGGGCTCTTTGTTCTTGAGCATGAGCTCCCAGTACTCCGAGCAGACTTTTTCGTTGTTGTTCGGCGAACCCTTGGCCGTCAGCACGGCACAGGTCATCCCGAGCGCCTCGATCGGCGTTGCCTGCCTCGTCCTGGTCGCCACCATCTACCGGCGGCTCCTGCTCGCCTCCGTAGCCCCTGAACTGGTGGCCGCGCGCGGCGTCAGCCCGGAACGAGTCGAGAGCTGGTTCCTGCTGTCGCTCGGGGCGGCCACGACCCTGGCACTGCCGGTCGTGGGCGCCCTCTTGGTTTTCAGCCTGATGATAGGCCCAGCTTCTGCGGCACGTTCCCTGGCCCGGCAGCCGCTGTCGGCGGTGGCTCTCTCGGTGGGGCTCGCCCTCCTCACGGTGTGGGCTTCGATCGTGGCGGCCTTTTATTCCAACTGGCCGCTCGGTTTTTTCGTAGGAACTCTCGGGGTCTTCTGGTACCTGCTCGGCCGCGGCGTACAGCTGCGCGCAGCCAGATCGCTTGCAACGGCCCCGGGCGGGGCTGGGGGCCCGGCCTCGGGGAGGAGCCTGGGCCCGGGGCCCAGGCGGGGGAGCGGGTGAGGGCCCCGGGCGGGGGAGCGGGTGAGGGCCCCGGGCGGGGCCCCGGGCCGCCTTGGCGCCGGCCCGGGGCAGGAGCCTGGGCCCGGGGCCCAGGCGGAAGAAAGGCAACGGTAGGGTCATGGCAGTGGACGAAGCGCTTCACAGGCTGGTCGAGATACGGCTGAACCAGGTGTCACAGCGCTACACGAGCGGGCGCAAGGCGGTGGTCGAGGTGCTGGCGAGGGCTGGGCGCCCCGTGAGCATCGAAGACATCGGTGAGCTCGCACCGCACCTGCCCCGTAGTTCCGCTTACCGCCACTTGGTGGACCTCCAGCAGTGCGGCGTGGTGCGCAGAGTGGCGGCCAATGACGACTACTTCCGCTTCGAACTGGCCGAGGACATCACCGAGCACCATCACCACCTCATGTGCACCCTGTGCGGCAAGGTGACCGACGTGACGCCCACGCCGGCGTTCGAGAAGGCGATGACCAGCTACCTCGATGACCTGCTCGCATCCAACGGGTTCTTGAGCAGTGACCACCGTCTCGACTTCATGGGGGCGTGCGCCAGGTGCCGGGGGGAAGCCCTCGCCGGCGCCGTGCGCCAGCGCACATGAGCTCGGGGGTGCCGGCTGCACGGGCCGGGCTCGGCAACCTGATGCCGGCAGGTGTCGGCAACGAGGCGCCGGCAGAGGCCGGCAGTCAGGCCCGAGCGAAGCCGGAGGACGGCGGACCTCGAGACGGTGCACCTACGAGCCGCGGCCGAAGGAGGGTATGGCTCTGGGTAGCCCTCCTTGCCTTCAGCCCAGCTTGCGTCGGTGTGGCCACCTGGGCAGCCCTGGCCTGGAACGGCAGCTACCCGACCGTAGCGGCCCCCGTGCCTCACGGGTGGCAAGCCGTGCCAGGCGTGTATGCCAGTTTCTCGGTGCCGAAGAGCTGGTCGTTCCAGCAAAGCTTGAGCGACTCGCAAGGTGACGTCTACTACTCCGGACCCGGTGGCGCCGCAGCGCAGTCGGTGACGGAGGCGCGCCGGCCACCCGCGCCAGGGCGCACGGTGCCCGCCGTGGTGGCCAACTACCTCGGTGGTAGCTACACCGTCACCTCCGTGGCCCCTTACAGGCTCCATAATGCCGGGCGGTGCTGGGAGTACCGCTTCAGCCTCCCCAGCCACGAGAAGGCGCTCGGCATCCTGGCCTGGGCACGCAAGACCAGCTCAGAGGTATGGCTGGTCGCCATGCCCGCCTCGCCGACCACTGAAAGGGTCCTCTCCACCTTGACCCTTGCCGCTTGAGCGGGAGTTTTCAGCCCCTCCTTAGGCATCCACCGGAGAAGCCTGTTAGGGTCCCTCACAAATACAACAGGGAAGGAGGCTGCCCGGATGGCGAACCAGCTGGCGGACTACGAGATCACACGTCCCGTGCTGGACGAGCGCGTCCTGCCCTGCCTCCCTGCCCGCTGCCCTTCGCGCCTCGGCGGGGGCGTCGCCACCGTGTGGGTCCTAGGCCCCCTCGCCCGCGTCCCCTGGGAGCCGGCCCGGGCGCGCCTCGAGGCCGTCGCGGCGGTGCGCTCCGAGAACGTCCCCGCCTGGTTGGAGGCGGGCACGGGCGAGTTTGCCGATCGCCAGGTCATCTGGGTGAGCGCCTCGACCGAGATCGTCGGTACGCTCGCTTCGCCCCCTGCCGAACTGGCCGTACCTGACAAGCTGCGGGCGCTTGCCGCCGCCGCACGAGCGGCCCACGAACTCCATGAGCGCGGCCAACTGCACGCCGCCATTTGCCCGCAGGCGGTGGCGCTGCGGCCACAGGGTGCCGGTGCCGTCCTGGGCCCCCCGTCGCTCGCCGACGGCAAGCAACTGGTCGCACACGTCGGCTACCCGCCGCTATCGTACGCTGACCCCCAGCTCCTTCGCGGTGAGGGAGGACGGTGGTCGGACATCTGGGGCCTGGGCGCCACTCTCCACCAAGTGCTGACCGGCTCACCTCCCTTCCAGGGGGTCGAAGAACTGCCGGTCGTGCAGGGCCTGGCCAAGCTCCTGGAGGTCCCGTCTCTTTCGCCGGGACCGGTGCCCAGGCAGCTGGCCGGCCTCACGGACGCTTGCCTGTCGACCGACCCGCTCGACCGTCCAGCCACCGCCAGGGACGTAGCCGAACAGCTAGAAGGAGCGGCCTCCCAATGGTGAGCGCTGCCGGGCCCGCCCGAGCGGCTGGTACACAAATAGACGGCAGGCCGGCCGAAGCAGGTCCTCGCCACTCGAGGAGGTCAACTAAGTGGCCGACAAGCTAGAGGTCCTCGCTGGCCAGGGCATGGTGGTGCGCTTCGGCGAGATAGCGGTCTGGGCGGGGCCTCAGTGCAGCCCCGCCCTGCTCTCCCACCTGGTCGCCGAGGCCCAACGGGCCGCCGAGGCGCCAGCCGGAGGAGAGCAGATGGCCAACTCCCTGATCGCGGTGCTGCAGCGAGGTGACCCTGAGCCCCAGGCCCCATTCGCGGTCGTTGGCCCGGGCCCCGGCGGGCTGAGCTTGTTGCTCCACGGCCCCGTCCAGGCCTGGGACAGTGGCCGGTGGCTTGCGCCCCAGCCTGTGCCCGGATGGATGACTGCTTCGATCGCGCGGCCCTGGCCGCTCATCGTCCTCCCCTACGGGGCGAGCCCTCCGCCTCAGAGCCAGCAGGGCAACCCCTTCGACCTGCTGAGCGGGGTAGTACCCGGGTCGGGCTTCGTCATGTTGAGGCCGCCCAGCGCTCCGGCGCCGGCCGTCGCCGCGGGGGGCCCTGTTGCGGTCCCCGCAGGAGCCGGCGGAGGCCCGGGGCCGCAACCCCTCGGGCAGGGCTTCGCCGGGCCGGCAGCCGGCGGGCAGGGCTTCCCCGGGCCGGCAGCCGGCGGGCAGGGTTTCCCCGGGTCGCCCGCAGGCGGCCCGGCGAGCGGTGGCGCCGCCGCTGCACCGGCAGCGATGCCAGTGGAAGTGGGCGCGCCTGGTGCTGCGCCCCCGAGCGCCGGGCCACAGTACGCCGGCCAGGTGCTGGGCGGTGCACCGGGCGCCACGGCCGCTCCTGGGGGCACGGTTCAGCCGGCACCGGCCGAGAGCTTCGGGGGGACCGGCTTGGGTGGCGCGACCTCCAGGTCAACCTTCGACCTGCGAAACGTGCTCGTTCCCGCCTCTCCCCCGCTACCGCTGGCCTCGAGCCTTGGGTCGGCGCTCGACCGCCCCGAGGCCCCGGGTGTTTACTGCGAGCGCGGCCACTTCAACCACCCCGGGTCCTCGCGGTGCCCGCGGTGCGGACGGCCCGTCCCAGCGGGAGGCCCAGCCGTCAACGGCCCCCGGCCACCCGTCGGGATCCTGCTCGCCGACGACGGGTCGATCTGGACGCTCGACAAGAGCTACCTGATAGGCGCCGACCCCACCTCGGCCGGCGAGGTGCGGGTGGGCACCGCCCGCGCCATTTCGATGCGAGCCGGGGCCAACCACACGATGGCCCCCGTGCAGGCAGAAGTGAGGGTGAGCGGGTGGAACGTCTTCCTCGTCGACCGGGGCGCCGACGGGGGCACTTACTGGCAGGGACGGTCTGGGTCGGGGTGGGTGCAACTCGGCCGTAACGAGCAGCGCGAGCTCACCGACGGCTGCCACCTCTCCTGCGGGGGCAGGGTGCTCACGTACCTCTCCGCCTGGTCACCGGGCGGCCCGGGCGCCCCGGGCTCCTCGTAGCCGGCCTGGCTGCGTTCCTGTAGACGAAAACGGCTTATTTGACCACTTTCGTCTGCAAGATAGCTCCACAAGATAGCTCCGCAAGATAGCTCCGCAAGATAGCTCCGCAAGATAGCTCCGCAAGATAGCTCCGCAAGATAGCTCCGCAAGATAGCTCCGCAAGATAGCTCCGCAAGATAGCAACGAGGTCCCGCCGGCTCACCCGCTGATCAACTTGTCGTACTTCGGGCAGAAGACCTTGACGGCACTGAATATGACGACACCGAGGTCGGTGGCCGGCAGCGGGTTGTTGCCCTCGACCAGGGGCATGCGGTCGGCGACCTCTTGCACGGAAGCACCCGACGAAAGGTCCGTGCAGACGGCCTGGGCCATGCTTACTAGCTGCGTGCCCGTCCGGTAAGTGCCGACATCGGGCGCCTGGCCGTACACGGAATCAAGGAACCTCTGCTTGGCTTTGGCGCTTGCCGCTGGGTTGGCAGCGCTGCTCCCACAACCCCCGGCCAACACGCCCAACATGGAGAGAGCAGCCAAGACCCCCACACGCGACGCCACGCGCGAATCATAAGCTGCCCCCCGTTGGAGCGGGTAGCAAGCCTATACGAGCGCCTGGGAGGCATGGCCTTCTTCGAGCAACTGACCGAGCGCTTCTACGAGCGCGTCGCCAGCGACGAGGTACTGCGGCCGCTCTACCCTGACGACCTCGGGCCACCCCGCCGGCGCCTGTGCCTCTTCCTCGTCCAGTTCTGGGGCGGTCCGCGGCTCTACGAGGAGCAACGTGGGAACCCGCAGCTACGCGCCCGGCACATGCGCTGGGAGATCGGGCTACGCGAGCGGGACCGTTGGCTCGAGCACATGGTGGCGGCGCTCGAAGCCTCGCCCGCAGGGCCGTTGGAGCGGGCACAGCTCCGGGGCCACTTCGAGGCCGTCGCCAACCACCTCGTCAATGCGGGAGACGCCGCCGGCCAAAACGGCCGGCGCGGTGCGCCTAGCGCCGGCCCTGGCCTGCGGTTGCGGCCGCCAGCTGCCGAGCGGCGTTGACGAAGGCGACGTGGGTGAAGGCCTGGGGGAAGTTGCCCACCAGCCTTCGCCGGCTGGTGTCGTACTCCTCTGCGAAGAGCCCGAGGTCGTTGGCCGTGCCAGCGACGCGCTCCATCAGTTCGCGTGCTTCACCCAGCCGGCCGAGGCGGGCGAGGCATGACACCAGCCAGAGCGAACAAGGAAGGAACGCGCCCTCCCCGCCGGCGAGGCCGTCCACACCGGAGCTATTGCGGTAGCGGAGCACGAAGCCATCTGACATCAGCTCGCGCTGGACTGCTTCGATCGTGCCGACCACGCGGGGGTCGTCGATAGGAAGGAACCCGACCAGGGGGATCATGAGCAGGCTGGCGTCGAGCTCTTTGGACCCGTAGGCCTGGGTAAAAGTGCCGGCGTCCGAGTCGTAGCCCTTCGCCAGCACCTGGTCCTTTATGGCGTTGCGGACTTTCTTCCAGCGCTCGACGGGGCCGTGGAGGCCGTAGGTCTCCACGGCATTGACACCGCGGTCGAGCGCCACCCACGCCATCACCCGCGAGTAGACGAGGTCCTGGGGCGGCCCCCGCAGCTCCCAGATCCCCTGGTCGGGCTGGTCCCAGTGGTTCTCCACGAAATCGAGCACGGCCCGCTGCACGGCCCAGACCGCCCCGCCGGGCTTTATGCCGTGCGAGCGGGCCATGTCGGCCGCGTCAAGGAGCTCACCGTAGACATCGAGCTGGAACTGCATCGACGCTGCGTTGCCGGCCCGCACCGGCTTGGATCCCTCGTACCCGGGCAACCAGTCGAGCTCGACCTCGGGCAGGCGCCTCTCGCCAGCCACCCCGTACATGATCTGCAGCTGCTCGGGGCTCCCGGCTGCGGCCCGGACGAGCCACCAGAGCCACTTCTCCGCCTCCTCGCGGAGCCCCGCCGCCACCAGGCCATCGATCGTGAGGGCGGCGTCGCGGACCCAGCAGTAGCGGTAGTCCCAATTGCGCACGCCTCCGATCTCCTCGGGCAGGGACGTGGTCGGCGCCGCCACGATCCCTCCGGTCGGGGCGAAAGTGAGGGCCTTCAGGGTGACGAGGGAGGTCTTGACCAGGCCTTCCCACTCGCCGTGGCACTCGACAAAACGTCCCGACCAGTCGTCCCAGTACGAGAGCGCCGCCGCGAGCGCCTGGTCGAAGCCGGGCTGGGCACCGTCGTCCTCCCACGAGGGTTCCCACTGGAGGCTGAAGTCGCGGCTCTCGCCCGCAGCCAGGGTGAAGGTCGCCCCGTGGCGCAGGTGCTTGGCCACGAAGGGCACGGTGCTTTCCACCACCACCGAGTCGGGCCCAGCCGTAGCGCGGATGCCACTGCCCGTCTGGGTCACCCAAGGCACTTGTGAGCCGTACTCGAAGCGGACGCTCAACTCGGTCGCGAACTCCACACTGCCCTCGACGCACTCGGCCCGGCGGAACACTTGCGGCCGGTTTTCACGGGGCGGCATGAAGTCGGTGACCTTTGCCCGCCCGGTCGGCGTGTCCCACTCCTGCACCAGGACGAGGGACCCCTCGCGGTAGTGGCGCCGGTTGGCGCGTCCCGCCCTTCGGGGCGCGAGCAGCCAGCGTCCGTGGTCGGGCGTGCCGAGTAGGGCGGCGAAACAAGCGGGCGAGTCGAAGCGGGGGACGCAGAGCCAGTCGAGCGAGCCGTCGCGCCCAACCAGGGCGGCGGTATGGGTGTCGCCGATGAGCGCGTAATCTTCGAGCCGCTGGCTCATACCGAAAGGTGCCGCCGCACTGCGAAGGCCGAGCCCAAGGCGCCCACGGCGGCGCCCACCACGACGACGAGCACCCCGGTCAAGAGGGCCTCGTGGGAGCTCACATTGAGCGGCTCGCTCGGCAGGAGAGGGTTCGTGCCCGTGAAGGAGGCGAACGTGTTACGGGCCGTGAAGGTGATCACGAAGGCCACAGCTGCGCCGACGAGGCCCTCCACCAGGCCCTCCAGCATGAACGGCACCCGGATGAACCAGTTGGTCGCCCCGACCAGTTTCATGACCGCCACCTCCCGCCGGCGGGCGAATATCGCCAATTGGATCGTGTTTACCACTAGCGCGATCGCGCCGATCATCACCCCGCCGGCCACGACCAAGGTCACGTTGCGCAACGTGGCAAAGTGGGCGAGCCACTGCTTGATCTCCTGGCCCGGGTAGCCGACGTTGTAGACCCCGGGCTGTTTGGAGAACTCCGCGGCAAGCTGGCCCACATTTTGCGCCTTGGCCGGCACGCAGCGAAAAGACGTGGGCATCCTGGACGGCGTCATCACCTTCAGCATGTCCGGCTGGCCGCTGAACATCTGCCTGAACTCGGTGAAGGCGGCCGTCTTGTCGACGTACGAGCACTTCTTTATCTGGGTCGGGGTCATGGAAACGAGCTCCTGGCGGATCCCGTTGACCTCTTGCGCGCTCGCGTTGGGGTTCAAGAAGATGTCAAGCTCGACCCCGCCCTGGTACTGCACCGTGGCCTTGTTGACCGCCTGGCGCATGATGAGCACGCCCCCGAGGGCGGTGAGCGACACGGCCATCGTGACGACGGCAGCCACCGTCATCACAATGTTGCGGGCCAGGTTGCCCCCTGTCTCGCGCAGCAAGTACGAGCTCGGCAAAGCCAATGGCAGCTCCCTTCAGACGGCCGGGCGAAACCGGGCGCTCCTCAAGCACCCACCATCCCGTAGACGCCCCTCGCCTGGTCACGCACGACGACGCCGTGGTCGAGCTCGATCACGCGCTTTCGCATCGCATCGACTATCTCTTGGTGGTGCGTGGCCATGACTACGGTCGTCCCGTACTGGTTGATCCGCTCGAGCAGGCGCATTATGCCAGCAGTGGTGGCGGGGTCGAGGTTGCCCGTCGGCTCGTCAGCCAAGAGGATGAGCGGCCGGTTGACAAAGGCGCGGGCGACGGCCACACGCTGTTGCTCGCCACCCGAGAGCTCCCCCGGCCGGCGGCCCATCTTGTTGCCCAAGCCCACGAGCTCCAGGATCTGGGGCACTTGGCTGCGCACGAAGTGGCGCGGCCGGCCCGTCACCTCTAGGGCAAAGGCGACGTTGTCGTAGACGGTGCGCTCGGGCAACAAACGGAAGTCCTGGAAGATGCAGCCGATGTTGCGCCGGAGGTAGGGCACCTTCCACGGGGGCAGCGAACCGACCTCCTTGCCCGCCACCCAGATCTCCCCCGAGTCGGCGCGCTCTTCTTTGGTCACGAGCGAGAGGAAGGTGGTCTTCCCTGAACCCGACGGCCCGACGACGAAGACGAACTCTCCCCGCTTGATGTCAACCGTGACGTCCTTCAGGGCAACCACGGAACCTTTGTACGTCTTGTGGACGTGGTCGAAGCGGATCATAGCCAATGCGCGGCGCCCCCACGACGAGCGAGGGCACCCCCACGATGATAGCGGTCTTAGACGGGCCGGCCCGCCAATGCCTCCTCGTAGACCGCCACGGTCCTCTCCGCCACCGCACTCCAGGTGAACTCGGCAAGAGCACGCCCCCGTCCGGCGGCGCCGTACGAGCGGGCCAGTTCGGGCTCCTCGAGCAGGCGGTTTACCCCTTCGGCGAGGGCGGAGGCAAATGCCGCCGGGTCGGCGGGGGTGCCGAGGGGGTCACCGCTCGGCACCAAGGGCACGAGCAGGCCCGTGACGCCGTCGACGACCACCTCGGGGATGCCGCCCACGGCGCTCGCCACTACGGGCGCCCCGCACGCCATGGCCTCGACGTTTATGAAGCCGAAGGGCTCGTAGACCGAGGGGCAGACAAAGACGGCCGCGTGGCTCATCAACTGGACCACCTCCCGGCGTGGGAGCATCTCTTGGATCCACGTCACGCCCTTGCGCTCCCTCGCCAGTTGCTCCACGTCGGCGCGCACCTCGGCGGCTACCTCGGGGGTGTCGGGCGCGCCCGCGCAGAGCACGAGGCCAGCCTCGGGGGCAAAGGACCGAGCGGCCTCGAGCAGGTACGTTATCCCTTTCTGCCTGGTCACCCGCCCGACGAAGAGCACGTAGGGCACCTCGGTGCCCACGCCGTGAGCCACCAGTGCGTCCGCACGAGGGTCGGGGAAGAACTCCTCGGTGTCGATGCCGTTGTGGACTACCTTCACCCGGGCGGGGTCCACCGAGGGGTACACGCGTACGATATCGGCTGCCATTGCCCGGGAGACGCCGATGACGGCGTCCGCCCTCTCGAGGGCGCTCTGTTCGGCCCAGGACGACAACCGGTAACCCGGCCCCAACTGCTCGGCCTTCCAGGGGCGGAGCGGTTCGAGGCTGTGGGAGGTGACCACGTGGGGGGTGCCGTAGAGGATCTGCGCCAGGTACCCGCCGAAGTTGGCGTACCAGGTGTGGCTGTGGACCAGGTCCGCTCCCGCCACGCCCTCGGCCATGCGCAGGTCCACGGACAACGAGGCGAGGGCCGACCCTTTCCCGTCCTTCCCGAAGGCGTCCCAGGGCCGGTACGTGCCTTGCACGAGGGGGTCTTGCCGAGGCCCCCCGAAGCAGTGGACGCCGACGTCGACGAGTTTGGAAAGTTCGCGCGAGAGGTACTCGACGTGGACTCCCGCCCCGCCGTAGGTCTCGGGCGGGTACTCGCGGGTGAGGAGGGCGACCCTCAAGCGACGACTTTCTCGCCCTTGCCTATCACGACGACTCCGCCAGCCGAGACGGTGAAATGGTCGGCGTCCATCTCGGGGTCCACCCCTAGGCGGGCGCCTGGCTCGATGACGACGTTTTTGTCCACGATGGCCCGCCGCACTACGGCTCCCTCGCCGATGCGCACCCGGTCCATGATCACCGAGTCCTCCACCACCGCCCCTTGGTCCACGAACACCCCCGACGACACGACCGAGCGGCGCAGCATCCCCCCCGAGACGATCGTGCCGGACGAGACGATGGAGTCGAACGCCAGCCCGCGCCTCGACGGCTCCTCGAACACGAACTTGGCCGGCGGTAGCGAAGGCGGGCTCGTGTGGATCGGCCAATCCTCGTTGTACAGGTTGAAGGCCGGCTGGACGGCGACCAGGTCCATGCTCGCTTCGTAGTAGGAGTCGAGGGTGCCCACGTCCCGCCAGTAGCCCCGCTCGTTTTCGGCGCAGCCGGGCACCACGTTGGTGCCGAAGTCGTAGAAGTGGGCTTCCCCCGCTTGCACGAACCGGGGCACGATGTCGCCGCCCATGTCGTGGCGGCTGCTCGAGTCCTCGGCGTCTTCGCGCAAGGCATCGACGAGGGCGTCGGCGGTGAAGATGTAGTTGCCCATCGAGGCGAACAGTTCTTTACGCCCGTTGGCCAAGGTGAGAGGGTCGGGCGGCTTTTCCACGAAACGGGCGATGCGCGTCCCCTCCCCCGGCTCGACTACGCCGAAACCGCTGGCCTCCGCCGCCGGTACCCCGATCGCCGCCACGGTGGCCGCCGCGCCGCTTTGGATGTGCTGGTCAAGCATCTGGCGGGGGTCCATCCGGTAGATGTGGTCGGCACCGAAGACCAAGATGTAGTCGGGGTGTTCGTCGTTCACGATGTTCAAGTTCTGGTAGATCGCGTCGGCGGAACCGGCGAACCACCACGGGCCCCGGCGCATCTGCGCGGGCACGGGCGTCACGTAGTAGCCGAGCAGGTTGGAGAGGCGCCAGGTCCTGGTCACGTGGAGGTCGAGGCTGTGGCTCTTGTACTGGGTGAGCACGATGACCTTGAGCAGGTCGGCGTTGGCCAGGTTGGAGAGGGCGAAGTCTATGAGGCGGTAGTGGCCACCGAAGGGGACCGCCGGCTTGGCACGGTCGAGCGTGAGCGGCAAAAGGCGCTTGCCCTCGCCCCCGGCAAGCACAATTGACAGTGCGCGCACATTACCAAGCTAGTGCGCGGCTCCTTGGTCCGGGGCCCCGGACGCGGCTCGTTCAGCCCGGGGCTGGTTCGCCGCCGGCGGCCTCGAGCGCCGTCTCCTCCGAGTCGGCCGCCGCCTCATGGCCGTTGCCCTCCGGGGCGGCGTGCGCGTGCTCAGCCCCGAGCGTGTGGAAGGCCCCGCGCGCGTCACGCACCATGACGCCCCCCACGGGCCGCTGGATCGGGTGGGCGTTTTGAACCTGCAGGAGCACGCAGACCTTGTAGGCGACCACCCCCGCGACGATCGGGGCCACGAACGAGCCGTACTGGAGGATCTCGATCAGCAGCTCGAAGGAAACGTTGAGCGCGTTGCCGATCAGGTCAGTGGCGCTCGCCACGGTGAGGTCGGCGAAGAAAAAGAGCGCGGCCACGCCGACAGCCGTGCGGAGCGGCTTGTCACGGGGCCGGTCGAGGAGGTTGTGCTCGCCGTAGTCGGCAAAGAGCCTCCGGTCGATGGCGGGCCAGGCGTACATGGCGGTAAAGACGATGCCCGGCAGCAGTATCCCCGGGAAGAAGGGGTTGGCGATCTCGTGGCCGAAGCTCCGGAACTCCCAGTGGGGCCATAGCCTGAGGGCCCCGTCCAGCCACCCCACGTACCAGTCCGGCTGCGTGCCTGCGCTGCCACGCGCCGGGTTGTAGGGGCCGTAGACCCAGATCGGGTTGATCTGGACGAAACCACCCAACCCGAAGATGACCGCGGCGATGAAGGTCAAAAGAGCGGCCGACTTGACCGCGTACTGCGGCCACAAGCGGCTGCCCACGATGTTGTGCTCTGTCTTGCCCGGACCGGGGAAGTCGGTGTGCTTTTGGTGCCAGAGCATCCCTAAGTGCGCCCCGAGGAGGCCCAGCAGGATCAGGGGGAACAAGAACTCGTGGATCACGAAGAGCCTCGTGAAAAACACCGAGGTCCCCGGGAAGGCCCCACCCCAGAGCGTGAAGGCGAGCCACACGCCGACGAAGGGGATGGACTGGATGATCGAGAACACGACCCTGAGCCCCGAGCCGGAGAGCAGGTCGTCGGGGAGCGAGTAGCCCGAGAAGCCCTCGAGCATGGCCACGATGAGGAGCGTGAGCCCGATCGTCCAGTTGAGCTCGCGGGGCTTGCGGAAGGCGCCGGTGAAGAAGACCCGGCCCATGTGGAAGGCGACCGCTGCGAGGAAGATGTTGGCCGCCCAGTGGTGCGCCTGGCGCATGACGAGCCCGGCCCGCACGGAGAACGACAGGTTGACCACGCTCTCGAAGGCCTGGGTCATCTTCTGGCCGTCGAGGGGCCTGTAGGGCCCGTGGTACACGACCACTGCGCTCGACGGGCTGTAGAAGAGGGCCAGGTACACCCCGGTCACGATCAAGATCACGAAGCTGTACATGGCGATCTCGCCGACCATGAACGACCAGTGGTCGGGGAAGACCTTGTCCAGGGCCGATCGGAGCCACTTGGAGCTACCCAAGCGGTCATCGAGCTCATCGAGGACCTTTTCCTCGAGCAGGGCCCGCTTTCGGGCAGCAGAACGTTCGGCGACGGTGCTCACGCCGGCCCTCCCCGGTCCCAGAAGCCGGGCCCGACAGGCTCGACGAAGTCGCTGACCGCGAAAAGGTAGCCGTCGGGCCTCACGCCGAGGTGGAGCTGGGGCAGCGGCCGAGGGGCCGGCCCGAAAACAGGCCTGCAGTCTTCCAAGATGTCGAAAGTCGACTGGTGGCACGGGCAGACGAGCTGCATCGAGAGCACGTTGAAAAGTGTGACCGCGCAGCCGGCGTGGGTGCAGATCTTCGAGAAGCAGACGAGCCCGTTGCCCCCGGACTTGACTTCGAACCCCTGGTTGATCTTGCGTTCGTGCATGAGGGCGCCGCCGATGTTGAGCAGCACCGCCGGCGACATGGCATTTTGGGGCGTGTTGGGATCGGCGTGGCCCTCGGGGAAGACCGTGAGCACCCCGTCGACCTCCACGTCGCTCGCCTTTATCGGCCTGCCGAACTGGTCCACCAGCCTCGCTCCGGGGTACCAAGCCGTGTGGTAGAGCGCCCGGCCGTAGCGCGGGCCGAGCGAGGCCAGCGGCCACACTGCCGCAATCCCGAAGATGCCCCCCACCGGCACGAGGACCTTCTTCACGAGGAAGCCGCGCCGCGACATCATGGCGTCGGTGCCCCGCGAAAGGGATGCCACCACGGCGGCGCGCTCTTCCAGTTCGGAGTAGTGCTCGCCCCGGCTGCCGACGACGTCCTGCCCGGGGAGCAAGTAGCGCGCCCACAGCACGAGGCCAGCACCGAGGCACCCGAACGCCGAGGCGAGCAGTGCCCCCTCCACCTGGGCCTGGCCACCGGTCCAGTAGCAGATCATGAGGCCGACGCCGCAGCCACCGGTCACCATCCACAACGCGGCGATCAGGTACTCCATGCGCCGCGCCTTCCGGGGGTCGTCCTTCAGCGGGTACCACGAGTCGTCCTGCTCGGGAGGGACGTCGTCCGGCCAGGGGGTGCCGGCCCCTGCCCCTTCCTCGGGCCCGTGGGTGCCAGTGATGACCCGAGGCAACTCGAAGGCCTCTTCGTGCGGCGTCTCAGTCCCGTCGTGCAGTGTTTCCATCGCCCAGTACCTCTTACCTAGCCTCTGTTACCTATCACGCGGGCCACGAGGAGGAGCAGGCCGAGCCCGAAGATGATGGCGACGAAGCCCTCCGGCACGGGGCCGAAGTTGGCTATCCCAAAGCCGCCGCGGTTGCCACTGTGGGTCAGGTAGTAAACGTAGTCCGCTATGGCCGCCACCTCTTGGTTGGTCAGCTGCCCCGGGCCGAAGCCGGGCATGGGGCGGGGCCCCACCCGGATGGCCTCGGCGATCTGCCGCTTCGTCGCCTGGCGGAGGCTCGGGACCACGTAGCCGTGCGACAGCATCCCTCCCGCTCCCGAGGCGTCGTGGCACTGCGAGCAGTTCATCAAGAACAGCTCGTTGCCCTCCGACAGGGTCGGGCAGGTCGCGCTCTCCTTGGTACACGACGGCGGTACGGTCGGGATCCCGACGCCAGGCGTGCCGTGCGAGACGTCGACGAAGTTGATGTAGGCAACTATCTCGGCGATCTCGGTCTTGTTGAAGTACGGCGTCCCGGGCAACGGCTGCTGCGTCACCGAGTTGAGCGGCATCCGCCCGGTGGTGAGCATGAAGTCGACTGCGGCCGGCCCGACATCGAGAAGCTGTGGGGCCTTTGCCCCTACGCCTCCCGGCCCGTGGCAGGACTCGCAGTGCAGGTTGTAGAGCTGCTGGCCGGCCGTGATCACCGCCGGGTCGGTGCTGACCTTGACCGTGCCGAGCGTCTTGGCGCCTCGGGCTACGGTGCCGGCGGCGACCTTGGACACCCCGGACTGGGACGCCCCGGACTGGGACGTCTTTAGCTGGGACTTGGGCTGGGCGGGAGCCGGAAGGGCCCAAACGAGGACCGAGAAAAGGGCGAGCGCGACCGCGACGAGGGCCGCCGGGCCGGCCAAGATGCGCGGCCTGCTCGTGCTGTGAGAGGTCATTTGGTCGAGGGGAGGAGGAAGATCATGGCGTACAGGCCGATCCAGACCACGTCCACGAAGTGCCAGTAGTAGGAGAGCACCTCCACGTGGGGGATGCTCCGGTGGCCGCCGAAGCGACGATGGGGGTTGAAGGAGCGGAAGAACATGAAGACCATGGCGATGAGCCCCCCAGCCACGTGCATGAAATGGAGGCCGGTCAGCACGTAGAACGCCCCGCTGTAGGCGCTCTGCCCGATGGAGAAGTTGCGGGTCATGTAGTCGACGATCTGCATGCCCTCGAAGATCGCCCCGAGCGCCCAGGTCATCGCCAGCCAAGCGCGGAAACCCCACAGGTTGGCGCGCTGGATGTGGCGGACCGCCAACTGCATGGTCCCCGAGGAGACGACCAGCACTATGGTGGCCACTCCGACGGTCGGGATGTCGACCTTGTCGTGGAAAGGCGGCCATACCGGCGTCGCCGCCCGCAGCGTCAGGTAGGTGGCGAACAGCCCGCTGAAGAACATGAGCTCCGAGGCCAACCACACGATCACGCCGACGTTGACCAGGGCCGGCCGGTAGTCCGTGGCCCTCACCCGTGTCGCTGTGCTGGTCGTGCTGAGAGCAGCCATGACACCTACTTTCTACACAACCGGGCCTTAGGAATCCCAATCGGGACAGGTCAGGCAGGGCTAAGCAGGCCCCCCGGCTCCAAGCCGGTAGCTTTGGGAGGTGGGCGAAACGCCGGCGCTACGTGCACTCGGCAAGCGGGCCGAGTACCACTACGACCAACCCGACGCCGGCGTGCTCGAGGTCTTCGACAACCCCCACCCCGGGCAGGAGTGGGCGGTGTGGCTCTACTGTTACGAGTTCACGAGCCTCTGCCCGGTGACGGGCCAGCCCGACTTCGGTCGCCTCCACATCGGCTACGTGCCCGGCGCGCTCTGCGTCGAGTCGAAAAGCCTGAAGCTCTACCTCATGCGCTACCGCAACCACGGGGCCTTCCACGAGGACTGCGTCAATCGGGTCGCGAGCGACTTGGCCGCCAGGCTGGCCCCCCGCTACCTCTCCGTCTACGGCGACTTCAACCCCCGCGGCGGGATCGCGATCCGGCCACTAGCCGTGCGGCGGGCACCCGGGCTCTCCGCCGAGGAGGAGCGGCGCTGCCTCCTTCTGCTCAGCCAGTTCGCCCCCGCCGCCGGAGCGCTACCCGGCAGTGCCCCCTCCCCCGATGCCGGCGGCAGGGTGGCAGCCCCGGCGCAGTCTTGAGCCTCCCACTGGGGAGCCGGCGGACGGTGCAGGCTCAAGCCGGCGGTAGGCCCCAAGCCACGAGCCCGGTACTGCGCCGGGCGGCGCCGGCGCCGGGCGCCGGCGCCGCCCCGGCCCCGAGCATCCTGGCGCGCTCGGGCCTGGCGGTGGTTGCCTTCACCGTGTACGTAGCCTCGATCGCCGGTGCCAACTGGATGATCTCCCACGTGGGCCGGCCCGTCCCGGGCGCGCACGAGCTGCCGGTCTTCTTCGGCTTGGAGGCGCCGTCGGGGGTCTACCTGGCCGGCCTAACCTTTGTGGCCCGCGACGTCCTCCAGCGCCTCGCCGGCACCCGGGCCGGGCTGGCTGCGATCGTGCTCGGCGCCATCGTGTCGTGGGGGGTGTCGAGCGCCTCGCTGGCGCTCGCATCGGGAGGGACCTTCTTGCTCTCGGAGACTTGCGACTTCTTGGTCTACACGCCCCTCCAGGCGAGGAACTTCCCCCTCGCGGTGGTCGGCTCGGGGCTGGTGAGCGACGCCGTGGACTCGACCGTGTTCCTCACCCTTGCCGGCATCCCGCTCTCCGTCGCGCTACCGGGCCAGCTCGTCGGCAAGGCCTGGTTGGTCCTGGCCGGCGGCCTCGTCGCCTCGCTGCTGCGCCGCAAGGTGCTACCCAAATGGCGCTAGTCGTGCGGGTACTCGACCTCCCACAAGCAGAGGCCGTGCGGGGGCGCCACCGGGCCGGCAGCGGACCGGTCCTTGGCCGCCAGGATGCCCGTCATCTCGCCGGCCTTCTTCCGGCCCGCCCCCACCTCCACCAGGGCCCCGACAACCGAACGCACCATTTGCTGGCAAAACGAGGCCGCCCGGATCTCAAATAGCAGCTGGTCCCCGCCCAAGTCCGACCACTCGGCCCCCAGCACGTGGCGCACCAGGGACGGTGCGCTCTTCTCCGGGGCCCCCACCTCGGCGGCCCTGATCTTGGAGGCGTGACAGAACGAGGCGAAGTCGTGCTCGCCGAGGAGAGGGTCCGAGGCCGCCTGCATGGAACGGAGGTCGAGAGGGTGGCCCACGTGCCAGGTGGTTGCGGCGCGGAAGGGATCCGGCCAGCGAGAGCACGAGATGCTGTAGCGGTAGGTGCGCGAGAGCGCCGAACGGCGGGCGTCGAAGCCCTCGGGCGCCCAAGCCGCGTCGCGCACCACCACGGTGGGGCCGAGCATCTTGTTGAGCGAACGCTGGAGCCGCTCCAAGTCGGCCCCGATCGCCACGTCGAGGCTCACGACCTGGCCCCAGGCGTGCACGCCGGCGTCGGTCCTCCCGGCACACGTGAGCTCCACCGGGTGGCGGAGCACTTGCTCGATGGCTTCGCTCAGAGCGCCGGCCACGGTGGGCACGCCCCGCTGGCGGGCGAAACCGTGGAAAGGGGTGCCGAGATAGGCGACGAGCAGGCGGAGCCGGCGCCGGAGCGCCTCTTGCCCGCCGCCTTCCAATGAGCTACGCGCCTCGGCGTGCTCGGTACTTCTCAGACGAGCTCGATGCGCGCCATGGGGGCGTTGTCGCCGTGGCGCGGCCCGAGCTTCAGGATCCTCGTATAACCGCCGGGCCGGTCGCTGTAGCGCGGGGCGATCTCGGCAAAGAGCTTGTGGGCCATGTCCTTGTCTCGGATGAAGGCGACCACTTGGCGGTGGTGGTCCACGCCGCCCTTCTTCGCCTTGGTCACGCACTTCTCGAACACCGGGCGCAGCGCCTTGGCTTTGGCCTCGGTCGTGACCAAGCCCTCGGCGGCGATGAGCGAAGCCACGAGGTTGCCCATCATGGCTTTCTGGTGGGCGGCGTCACCGCCGAAGCGCCTGCCCTTCTTGGGCCGTCCGGGGATGCCTGACACGGCTACTGGCCCGCCTTGCCGCGGAGCGTGAGACCACGCTCGTCGAGCTTTTGGAGCACCTCGTCCAAGGACTTCTGCCCGAAGTTGGTGATCGCCAAGAGGTCGTCCTCGGTCTTGGAGACCAGCTCGCCGACGGTGTTGATCTGCGCCCGCTTCAGGCAGTTGCGCGGCCGCTCCGACAGGTCGAGCTCCTCTATAGGTAGGTCGAGGTCCGGCGAACCTGTGCCCGGGCCGGCGACTTCGCCTAGCACCAGGCCCTGGGGCGCTTCGCTCATCTCGGCCACCAGGCTGAACAAGGAACGCAGCGTGCCTCCCGCCGATGCGAGAGCGTCCCTCGGCGTGAGGGAGCCGTCGGTGGTTATGTCGATCACCAGGCGGTCGTAATTCGTCGACTGCTCCACTCGGGCCGGCTCCACCGAGAAAGCGACGAGCCGGATGGGCGAGAAGATCGAGTCGACCGGTATCACCCCGATGGTCGAGGAACGCTTGTTGCGTTCTGCCGGTACGTAACCCCGGCCCCGCTCGACCGTGATGTCGCAGGCCAGCCTTCCCTTCGGGTTGAGCGTGGCCAGCAGCAGCTCAGGGTTGAGGATCTCGACGTCTGCGGTGGTGTGGATGTCGCCCGCCGTGACCACCCCGGGGCCTCGCGAATCGAGCCGCAGCGTGACGGGCTCTTCGCTTTCCACCCGGAGCACGATGTCCTTCAAGTTCAAAATGATGTCGGTGACGTCTTCCTTGACGCCGGGAAGGGTGGTGAACTCGTGGAGCGCGTCATCGAAACGCACCTGGGTCACAGCCGCGCCGGGTATCGAAGACAGGAGCGTGCGGCGCAGCGACACCCCCAAGGTGTGGCCGAAGCCGGGCTCGAGCGGCCCGATGGTGAAGCGCTGGCGGTTGTTTTCCTCTTCGCCCAAGGCTTCGACGGTCGGGCGCTGGATGATCAGCATGTTGTGGTCGCCTCCTAGAACTGCGTTTACTTCGAGAAGAGCTCGACTATGAGCGACTCGCGCACCGGGATGTCGATCTGGTCGCGAAGCGGCAGGTCGCGCACCGTCACCTCGAAGCCCTCCTGGCCTGTACCGAGCCACTGAGGGACCTGGCGGCCCAGCGTGTCGAGGTTGTGGCGCACCACGATCATGGTGCGGGCCCGGTCTTTCAGTGTGACCACGTCGCCACGCCGTGCCCGGTAAGAAGGGATGGTCACTCTCCGGCCGTTTACGAGCACGTGGCCGTGGCGGACGAGCTGGCGGGCCTGCGAGCGGCTCGCCCCCCAGTTGGCCCGGAAGACAATGTTGTCCAGGCGGAGCTCGAGCATCCTGAGGAGGTTTTCGCCAGTAATGCCCCTCTGGCGGTTGGCCTCTTCGTAGTAGTTGCGGAACTGCTTTTCGAGGACTCCATAGATTCGCTTTGCCTTTTGTTTCTCGCGCAGCTGAGCCAGGTACTCACTACCCTGTCGGGCACGGTCGCGACCGTGGGCCCCCGGCGGGTAGGGCCGGCGCTCGATCGGGCACTTGGTCGTGTCGCACTTGGGCCCCTTCAAGAACAGCTTCATCTTCTCCCGCCGGCACAGCCGGCAGACTGCGCCTGTGTAACGCGCCATCGGCTAGACCCTCCGCCTCTTCTTCGGCCGACAGCCGTTGTGGGGGACCGGTGTGACGTCTTTTATCCCAGAAACCTCTATCCCGGTGTTCATGATCGTGCGCACGGCGGTCTCCCGGCCCGAGCCCGGGCCCTTCACGAGGACGTCCACCTTGCGCACGCCATGCTCCATGGCCCGCCTGGCACAAGCCTCTGCGGCGAGCTGAGCGGCGAAGGGCGTCGACTTGCGGGAGCCCTTGAAGCCAACGTTGCCGGCGGACGCCCAAGCGAGCACGTTGCCGTCCTGGTCGCTTATGGACACGATCGTGTTGTTGAACGAGCTCTTTATGTGGGCCACCCCGTAGGCAACATTTTTGCGCTCTCGCCGGCGCGGGCGCCGGCCACCTGGTTTGGGCTTGGGCATCTAGGGTTGCGTCCTCGGCTTCATCAGTGCTTCCTCGGGTTCATCAGTGCTTCCTCAACTTCTTCTTGCCCGCCACCGTCTTCTTCGGGCCTTTGCGGGTCCTCGCGTTGGTGTGGGTGCGCTGGCCCCGTACGGGCAGCCCGCGGCGGTGGCGCAGGCCCTGGTAGGAGCCGATCTCGATCTTCCGCTTGATGTCCTGCGAGACGTCACGGCGCAGGTCGCCCTCGACCTTCAAGTTGGCGTCGATCCAGCTGCGCAGCTTGGCGACCTCCTCGTCGGTCAGGTCGCGTACCCTCGTGTCGCGGCTGATGCCGGTCGCCGTGCACACCTTGTTGGAGGTCGTGCGGCCGATGCCATAGATGTAGGTGAGAGAGATCTCCAAACGCTTCTCGCGGGGGATGTCGACGCCGGCTATGCGGGCCATGGCCTTGGCTCCCTAGCCCTGACGCTGCTTGTGGCGCGGGTTAGTGCAGATCACGAGCACCCGGCCGTGCCGGCGGATCACCTTGCAGTTTTCGCAAATAGGTTTGACGCTGGGGCGCACCTTCACAAGATCTTCACCTCGGCTCACGCGGCCTCCCTCGGGTCCCACCGATGATGCCGCAGGGCTCTGCCGGCGGGGCACGTGCGAACGGCTCTTCGAGCGCGCACACACGCCAGCCCCGTCAGGGACGGGTTGCCATGATAGCGCATCCGGGCGCCACGGGTCGACGGCTCCCCGGCAGCCCCTGGCGAGCCGGTGAAGCGTAGATTGATCGTGTGCAGGTAGGAGCAGAGGAGAGTGAGCTGACCGCTTCGGCGGGCCGGCCCGGCACCCCGCCCGAAGCGGGCCTCCGCCGGCAGGGGCAGGCTGCTACCCCGCCAGCCCCGGGGGCCCAGCCAGGCGAGCACCACGTGCTGGGCATGCCGGCAGCTGGGCTCTCCGAGCTGGCCGGCTCCGAGGCTTCGCTCCGCCGGCTGCTCCACGGTCTCCCCGGGGTGGACCAGGTGGGGGTGGAGGCGAGGGCCGCCGCCCTCGCCACGCGTTCGGTCAAGACCACGGCCAAGCTCTGGGCCATCGACACCGCCATTTCCATGGTGGACCTGACCACCCTCGAGGGCGCCGACACCCCCGGCAAGGTGCTCGACCTCTGCGGCAAGGCCCGCCGGCCCGACCCGGCCGACCCGAGCGTCCCCCCGGTCGCGGCCGTGTGCGTCTACCCCGACCTCGTGCCCGTGGCCAAGGCCTCCCTCGAGGGGAGCACGGTGAAGACGGCCTCGGTGGCCACGGCCTTCCCCTCGGGGCGGGCGTCGCTCTCGGTCAAGCTGGCCGACGTGGCCGACGCGGTGAAGGCGGGCGCAGACGAAGTGGACATGGTGATCGACCGGGGGGCCTTCCTGGCCGGCCGTTACGGCCGGGTGCTCGGGGAAGTGCAGGCGGTGAGGGAGGCCTGCGGCCCCGCCCGCCTCAAGGTGATCCTGGAGACGGGCGAGCTCGCCACCTACGACAACGTGCGGCGGGCGAGCTGGGTCGCCATGATCGGGGGTGCCGACTTCATCAAGACATCGACCGGCAAGGTGAGCCCTGCTGCCACGCTGCCCGTGGCGCTCGTGATGCTCGAAGCGGCCCGGGACTTCACCGAGGCGACCGGGCGGGCGGTGGGGGTGAAGGTCGCCGGCGGGGTGCGCACGGCCAAGGACGCCATCAGGTACCTGGTGCTCGTCAACGAGGTCGCCGGCGAGGACTGGCTCGAGCCGGCGCGCTTCCGCATCGGCGCCTCCAGCCTCCTGAACGACCTGTTGATGCAGCGTTCCAAGCAACGTAGCGGCGCCTATGCCGGCGCCCAGGACTTCAGCATCGAGTAGCGCCATGGCCTTTTCGCGCTTCCCCTACGCGCCGGCGCCCGAGTCGCGCTCCATCGTCAACCTCCGGCCCTCCTACGGGCTTTTCATAGGGGGGCAGTGGGCCGAGCCGGCGGACGGGGACCACTTCAAGACCGAGAGCCCCTCCTCGGAAGAGGTCCTGGCCGAGGTCAGCTCGGCCGGGCCCGAAGACGTCGACCGGGCCGTCCGGGCCGCCCGGCGCGCCTACGACGAGGTGTGGGCGCCCATGCCGGGCAAGGAGCGGGCCAAGTACCTCTTCAGGGTGGCGCGCCTGGTCCAAGAACGCAGCCGCGAGCTCGCCGTCTTGGAGAGCCTCGACAACGGCAAGCCCATCAGGGAGTCGCGCGACGTGGACGTGCCGCTCGCCGCCGCCCACTTCTTCTACCACGCCGGCTGGGCGGACAAGCTCCCCTACGCCGGCTTCGGGCCGAGCCCCGAGCCCCTCGGGGTGGCGGGCCAGGTCATCCCCTGGAACTTCCCGCTCCTGATGGCGGCCTGGAAGCTGGCGCCGGCGCTCGCAGCGGGCAACACCTGCGTGCTGAAGCCGGCAGAGACGACCCCGCTCAGCGCCCTCGTCCTGGCGGAGATCTTCCAGCAAGCCGACCTGCCGCCCGGGGTGGTCAACATCGTGACCGGTGCGGGGGCGACGGGTGCGGCCCTGGTGGCCCACCCCGGGGTCGACAAGGTCGCCTTCACCGGTTCGACCGAGGTCGGCAAGCAGATCCAGCGGGCGGTGGCCGGCACCGGCAGGCACCTCACGCTCGAGCTCGGCGGCAAGGCGGCCAACATCGTCTTCGACGACGCCCCCCTCTCCCAGGCCATAGAAGGCATCGTCAACGGGATCTTCTTCAACCAGGGCCACGTGTGCTGCGCGGGGTCGCGCCTTTTGGTGCAGGAGCCCGTCGCCGAGGGCGTGGTCGAGGCCTTGAAGCGCCGGCTGGCGACGCTCCGCCTCGGCGACCCCCTCGACAAGAACACCGACATCGGCGCCATAAACTCCCCCCAGCAGCTCGACAAGATCCGTGAGCTGTCGGCCTCGGGCGAGGCCGAGGGGGCGCAACGCTGGACGCCCGCATGCCCGCTGCCCGAGCGCGGCTACTGGTTCCCGCCGACCCTGTTCACCGGCGTGGCCCCCTCGCAGCGCATCGCCCGGGAGGAGATCTTCGGCCCCGTCTTGTCGGTCCTCACCTTCCGCACGCCCGAAGAGGCCGTAGAAAAGGCCAACAACACCACCTACGGGCTCTCGGCCGGGGTCTGGACCGAAAAGGGGAGCCGGATCCTCTACATGGCCTCACGGTTGAAGGCCGGGGTGGTGTGGGCCAACACCTTCAACCGCTTCGACCCTGCGAGCCCCTTCGGCGGCTACCGCGAGTCCGGCTTCGGCCGCGAAGGCGGGCGCCAAGGCCTGGCGGCGTACCTGAAGGGCCCCCTCGATGGGTGAGGGCCGCCTCGGAGTCCGCAAGACCTACAAGCTCTACATAGGAGGGGCGTTCCCCCGCTCGGAGTCGGGGCGCTCGTACGAGGTGACCGGCGCCGGCGGGGAGTTCCTCGCCAATGTGGCGCTCGCTTCCAGGAAGGACGTGCGCGACGCCGTCGTCGCGGCCCGCAGGGCGCAGCCCGGCTGGTCGTCCGCCACGGCGTACCTGCGCGGGCAGGTCCTCTACCGGGCGGCAGAGATGATGGAGGGGAGGCGGGGCCAGTTCGCCGAGGTGGTCGCTGGCGCCGAGGGGTTGGCGGCAGGCGAGGCCGCCTCGGTCGTGGGCGCCGCCGTGGACCGGATGGTCTGGTACGCGGGCTGGTCCGACAAGCTGGCCCAGGTGGCCGGCGCGGCCAACCCCGTCGCGGGGCCCTATTTCAACTTCTCGGTCCCCGAGCCGACCGGCGTGGTCGGGGTGCTGGCCCCGCAAGCTTCCTCCCTCCTCGGCCTCGTGAGCGTGCTGGCGCCGGTGGTGGTGAGCGGCAACGCGGCCGTGGTGGTGGCCAGCCAGGAGAGGCCCCTGCCCGCGGTGGAGCTGGCCGAGGTCCTCGCCACTTCGGACCTTCCCGGCGGCGTGGTCAACATGCTGACGGGGCGCACCGCCGAGCTGGCACCGGTGCTGGCGGCGCACCGCGACGTCGAGGCCCTCGACTTGGCCGGCGCACCGGAGGGCCTGGAAGCCGAGCTCGAGGCGACCGCCGCCGGCAACGTGAAGCGGGTCCTCCGCCGGCGAAAGCCGGAGCCGGACTGGGCCGGCGAACCGGGCCCGGAACGGATGCTCTATTTCGTAGAGACCAAGACCGTCTGGCACCCGATCGGGCTCTGAGGCCCGGGGCCGCGCCTGGCTACTATTGCGCGGGCCAACCGCCCACCCAGGCAAGAGGAGGTAGCAAGTTGGGCGTAACCGTCGTGGACCACCCGCTGGCCAGGTCCATGCTCACGGCGCTACGTGACCGTAACACGCCTCCACCCCTTTTCCGCCTCCTGGCCAAACGCCTGGCCCTGGTCCTCTGCGTGGAAGCCACTCGCGGCGTGCCGACGGCACCCACCGAGGTGGATACCCCCCTCGCCAAGACCTCGGGCACCCGCATCGCGCAAGCGCTGGTGGCAGTCCCGGTGCTGCGTGCGGGGCTGGGCATGCTCGAGGCCGTGACCGAGCTGTTCCCCGAGGTGGCCGTGGGCTACGTGGGCCTGGAACGCGACCACGCCACCTTCGAAGCCTCGATGTACTACTCCAAGCTCCCCCCGCTCGAGGGCAGGACGGCGCTCCTGCTCGACCCGATGCTCGCGACCGGGGGCTCGGCGTCAGCAGCGTGCGACGCTCTCGCGAAGGCCGGCGCCGAGCACGTGACGCTCCTGTCGGTCGTCTCGGCACCCGAGGGCATCGCCCGCCTCCAGCGCTCCCACCCGGACGTCGACGTCTTCACGGTGTCCATAGACCACGGCCTAGACGACCACGCCTACATCGTCCCGGGGCTCGGCGACTTCGGGGACCGGCTGTTCGGGACACTGTAGGCGAAAGCCACGGCTATCTCGGCGGCTAGACGGGCATTGCCACGCACCGCCGCCAGGTTGGCCTCGAGAGAGGCCCCTCCGGTCGCCCTCACGAGCGAGGCCAGCAAGTAGGGCGTGAGGCGCTGGCCCGTCACCCCTTCGCTCTCGGCGCTGGCCAAGGCTTCCGCAATAGCCCGGTCGTGCAGCTCGGGGTCGAGCTGGTCCGCCTCGGGGACGGGGTTGGCCACGAGCAGGGCCGAGGTGATGCCGAGCTCGTCCTGTCGGCGCATGACCTCTGCCACCTCCGCCGGCGTACGGACGCTCCAGTCGAGGCGCCGGCCCGAACTGTGCAGGTAGAACCCCGGGAAGTACTCCGTCTGGTACCCGAGCACCGTGACGGACAGGCTCTCCAACCGCTCCAGGGTGGCGGGCACGTCCAGGATCGACTTGACCCCGGCCGACACGACCGTGACCCGCGCCTCGGAGAGGGCCACCAGGTCGGCTGACTCGTCGAAGGACTCGACGTAGCCCCGGTGCACGCCGCCGATCCCACCGGTGGCGAAGACCCTGATCCCGGCCAGCGCGGAGAGCCAGGCCGTGGAGGATACGGTGGTCGCCCCGCTCGCGCCCGCGGCGAGGGCAGGCGCGACATCACGGCGGCCCAGCTTGCGGAGGGAGGCGTCCCCGGCTACGCGCTCGAGCTCCGCCGGCGTGAGGCCCACGCACACCGACCCGTCGAGCACGGCGACCGTCGCCGGGCAAGCGCCTCGTTCGCGCACGGTTTGCTCGAGCTCGCAGGCGACCTCCAAGTTGCGCGGCCGGGGCAGCCCGTGGGAGATGATCGTGGACTCCAGCGCGACGACCGGCCGGCCCCCGCCGAGCGCCCCTTCGACCTCGCCGGAGAGGCGGAGAGGCGGCACCGTCACGACAGAGCCCCTTGGTAGCCCATGGTTAGGGCAGCAACGCCGCCCCGCAGCTGCTCGAGGCGGGAACGGGCCGAGCCTCGTGCCTCTGCCAGCCCGTCTCGGCCGCACGGCTCGGTCGTGACCTCGAAGTAGACCTTCAACTTGGGCTCGGTGCCGCTCGGGCGCAGGACGACTCGGCCCGCTCCGCCGAGCTCGAGCACCACCACGTCCGAGGGCGGTAGGTCGCCCTCTCCCGTGGCCAGGTCACGGACGGAGCTCACAGGCGTGCCGGCGAGCGTTTCGGGAGGCGCCCAACGCCATCGGCCCATCACGGCAACCAGGGCCTCGGGCCCGTCCGCGCCGCGGAGCCGCAGCGACCACTGGGCCGTCGCGTGCACGCCGAGGGCGGCCTCCAGCTCGTCGAGCTGCTCCAGCAGCGAACCGCCCTCGTCCTTCGCCTCCGCCGCCATCTCCGCCACCACGAGCGCCGCCGACAGGCCGTCCTTGTCCGCGACGGCGTCCGATACGGCATACCCGAGCGCCTCTTCGTAGGCGAACAGCAACCGGTGCCCGGGCCGTACCCGGGCCGCCCGGGCCAGCCATTTGAACCCCGTCAGGGTCTCCACGTAGGCCACCCCGGCCCGCCTCGCCAGCTTCGAGAGCATGGTGGAGGAGACGACGGTGGTCGCCACCAGCCGGCCCGGGCCTTCGCTCCGGGCAAGCAGGTGGGCCCCGATCAAGGTGCCGAGCTCGTCGCCCGTCAGCACCCTGAACCCGCCCGCGGTTGGCACGGCGACGGCCAGGCGGTCGGCATCGGGGTCGTTTACCAGCACGATGTCGGCACCGAGGTCCTCGGCTTCGGCCACGGCGCGGTCCATCACGCCAGGTTCTTCTGGGTTGGGGAAAGAGGCAGTCGGGAAGTCGGGATCCGGTTGGGCCTGGGAAGGCACGAGCGCCGCCGGCTCGAAACCGGCCTCCTCCATCAACCCCGGCAGCACGGCGGCCCCGACCCCGTGCAAGGGGCTGTAGACGCTCCTCAGCCGGCGCGGGGCCGAGGGGCTGACGACACGAAGGGCGGCGCTGCGGTACGCGGCCAGCACCCCCGCCTCGTCCACCTCGGCCACGCCGTCGCCGAAGGGCCCGAGCAGCTCTCGGTCAGCGGGCACGTCGGCTGTCTCCGCCGCGGCGGCGACCGCGGCGTCGTGGGGCGGCAGTATTTGCGCCCCGTCGGCCAAGTACACCTTGTAGCCGTTGTCCGCGGCCGGGTTGTGGCTGGCGGTCACCATCACACCGGCGGCCGCGCCCAGGTGGCGCACGGCGAAGGCCAGTACGGGGGTAGGCAAAGCGCTCCGGAAATGCAGCGCCCGCAGCCCCGACGCAGCCAACACCCGAGCAGCGTCGGAGGCAAAGTCCTCCGACCCATGGCGGGCGTCGTGGCCGACGACCACCGGGCCAGGACGGTGAGCGAGCTCTTCTGCCACCGCAGCCCAGGCCGCCGGCAAGGAACCTCCGGCCGTCGCCGCTCCAGTGGAGGGCGTCCCCGAGAGGTAGCGGGCCAGCCCTGCCGTGACCCTGCGCACGACGGCCCGGTTGAAGCGCGCCGGGCCGGCACCGAGCGGGCCCCGGATGCCGGCCGTGCCGAAGGCCAAGGGGTGCTCGAAGCGCTCCCGCAGCCCGGCTTCGTCGCCTCTGGCCAGGAGGCCCGAGATCTCGGCCCTCGTAGCCGGGTCGGGGTCGTGAGCGAGCCACGCCTCGACCCGGTCGGTCAGCTCTCGGGGAACGGTCCTCATAAGAGCGGCAGGAGCTCGGCGAGCAGCCGGCCGAGGCGTGCCGCCGCCCTGTCGCCGGCTGCCAGCACTTCGGCGTGGTCGAGAGGTTCGAGAGAAACGCCGGCGGCCAGGTTGGTGACAAGAGACAGGGCAAGGACTTCTGCGCCCAGGTGACGAGCTGCGATCGCTTCGAGCGCCGTCGACATACCGACCAGGTCGGCACCCACGGCGCGAAGCATCGCGACCTCTGCGGGCGTCTCGTAGTGCGGGCCCGGCAACGCCGCGTAGATGCCCTCGGGCAAGTCCGGGCCGGCTCGGCGAGCCACCTCGCGGAGCCGGGCACAGTAAAGGTCGGTCAGGTCGACAAAGCGCGACCCGTACGGCGCCGGCGGCTCCTCGCCCGACAGCGGCGACGCCCCCGTCAGGTTGATGTGGTCGCGCACCACGACGACCTGGCCCGGTTGGAAGTCGGTGCGCAGGCTGCCCGCCGCGTTGGTGAGCACTACGGTCCGCGCCCCGGCCATCACGGCGGTGCGGACGGCATGAACGACCTCCGACGGCGTGCGGCCCTCGTAGAGATGAGACCGGCCCTCCAGTAAGAGCACGGAGCGGCCGCCGGCCCGGACCGAGCAGACCACGCCGGCATGCCCCCCGGCCGTCGGCGCCACAAAACCCGGGAGGTACGCCATGGGCATCGTCACCTCCGCGGGCCCGAGCTCCTCTGCGGCTGCCCTCCACCCCGACCCGAGGACAACGGCCACTTCTGGTTTCGGCAAGGCGCGCAAAAGGTACGTCGCCGCCTTCTCGGCCACGGCAAAAGGGGGGCCAACCATCTACGAAGCGAAGGCGGGCAGGATCTCCGTGGCGTAGGAGCGCAGGGTGCCCTCCTGGTCGTCGTGCATCAGGTATATGGCGAACTGGTCCACCCCGAGCGCACGCAGCTCGTTCAAGCGCTCCAGGTGCGCCTCGACCGGGCCGAGGACGCAGAAGCGGTCGACCACCTCGTCGGGCACGAAGTCCGTGGTCGGGTTGCCGGCCTTGCCGTGGTGGCTGTAGTCGTAGCCCCTGCGCCCGGCAATGTAGGAGGTGAGGGCTTCGGGCACGGCCCCCGCACTGGCCCCGTACCGCTCGACTATGTCGGCGACGTGGTTGCCGACCATGCCGCCGAACCAGCGCAACTGGTCGCGCTGGGAAGCCAGGTCGTCTCCCACATAGGCCGGCGCCGCCACGCAGATCTTGAACCTGGCGGGGTCACGGCCGGCCTTTTCCGCCGCCGCCCGCGCCACGCCGGCGGCCCAGCCGACGATGAAGGGGTCGCCGACTTGCAAGATGAGCCCGTCGGCCTTCTGGCCCGCAAGCTCGAGGGCGCGCGGCCCGTAAGCCGCCATCATCACTTCCAAGTGGCCGTCGTCCACCCAGGGCAGCCGCACCGGCGTCTCGCCCCGCATTACCGTGCGGCCCTCGGCGAGGTCCTTTATCGTGGTGATCGCCTCGCCCAAGGTGGCCAGGCTGGCCGGCTTGCCACCTTGCACGCGCACCGCAGAGTCGCCCCGCCCGATACCGCACACAGTCCGGTTGCCGTACATCTCGTTCAGCGTGGCAAAGGCGGACGCGGTGACTTCCCAGGCGCGCGTCAGGGGGTTGGTGACCATCGGTCCGACCACAACCGAGCGGGTACTGGCCAGGATCTGCGAGTAGATCACGTAGGGCTCTTGCCAGAGCACGGGCGAGTCGAAGGTCCACACATGGCCAAAGCCGAGCGAGTCCGCCTGCTGGGCGAGGCCGACGACGTGGCGGGCAGGCGGATCTGTTTGGAGGACGACGCCGAAGTTCACTGGAGGTACCCGTTCGTGGCGCGGGGAAGGAAGCGCCCGTAGCCTTTTTCGCCGGTGAACCTGCCGTCCTCCACCAAGACCCGGCCCCGGGAGAGGACCGTCTTCGCTCGGCCGGTTATGGACATCCCCTCGTAGGTGGAGTAGTCGACGTTCATGTGGTGGGTTGCCGCCGATATCGTCTGGGTCTCTGACGGGTCGTAGATGACAATGTCAGCATCGGAACCCGGCGCCAGCACGCCCTTTTTCGGGTACAGGCCAAACATGCGCGCCGGGGTGGTCGAATTGACCTCGACCCAACGGGCTAGGGACAGCTCGCCGGCCACCACGCCCTGGTAGGTCAGGTCGAGGCGGTGCTCGACACCGGGGATCCCGTTTGGGATCTTGGAAAAATCGTCGCGCCCCAACTCCTTTTGCCCTTTGAAGTAAAACGGGCAGTGGTCCGTCGACACGACGGACAAGTCGTTGGTGCGCAGGCCGCGCCACAAGTTGGCATGGTGGTCCTTGGCCCGGAGCGGCGGCGAGCAGACGTACTTGGCTCCCTCGAAGCCCTCACGGGCCATGTCCTCGGAGGAAAGGAAGAGGTACTGCGGGCAGGTCTCGGCGAAGGCATTTTGGCCCGCGGCGCGAGCTTCGGCGACCGCGTCCAAGGCGCCGGTGGTGGTCAGGTGCACTATGTAGACAGGAGAACCCGCCACTCGAGCGAGCGCTAAGGCGCGTGCGGTGGCCTCGGCCTCGAGCTCGTCCGGACGGCTTGTCCCATGGAAGCGGGGCGCCGTCTCGCCTCTAGCCAGGGCCTGACCGACCAGGACATCGATCGCGATGCCGTTTTCGGCGTGCATCATTATGGTGGCCCCGCAGCCGCGTGCCTCCTGCATGGCCCTCAATATCTCGCCGTCGGTCGAATAGAAGACCCCCGGGTAGGCCATGAAGAGCTTGAAGCTGGTCACCCCCTCGTCCATGAGGATGCCCATCTCCTTCATCGTCTGCTCGTTGACGTCGGAGAGGATCATGTGGAAGCCGTAGTCCACCGCGCAGTTCCCCTCTGCTCTTTTGTGCCAGGCGTCGAGGCCCTCGCGGAGCGCCTGGCCTTTCCTCTGGACGGCGAAGTCCACGATCGTCGTGGTCCCGCCCCAGGCGGCGGCCCGGGTCCCGGTCTCGAAGGTGTCGGACGCCTGCGTCCCCCCGAACGGCATCTCCATGTGGGTATGCGCGTCGACTGCTCCAGGCACCACGAGCTTCCCGGTGGCGTCGATGCGTCGCGCTCCTTCTGCGAAGCCCGCCGCCGCCTCCGACCCGGGCGCCACTAGGGCGACGATGCGCTCGTCTTCCACGAGCACCTCGGCGGCTTGGGTACCGGTTGCGCTGACGACGGTGCCGCCAGAGATCAAAGTGCGCACAAGTTGGGTCCTTTCAAGGCTCGACGGGTCTGTGGACCGTGCTCCCAGGCCGGCTCGCCTGTGCAAGCCCGAGCGCAAATACCTCGGTCACCACCGAGGCCCGATGTTACTCTTCTCCAAGCTGGCGTAGCCACGGGCGACCTCGGCCCGCAGTTCCCCTCCGTTCGGCCGGCTCGCAAAAGGAGCTTTCCGCCCCGTTTAGCGACAGCCACAAAGGGCCGTCCGCGCCGGGAGGACCCAGCCACGGCGGACCCAGCCACGGCGGACCCAGCCAGGCCCTCGTCCGGCCCCCGGCGACGGCGGCGCTCCGGGCCGGGCGCGACGGCCAGGGACGGGCGCGACGGCCAGGGACGGGCGCGGCGCGGGGCTCAGCCAATGCGTTCGAGGACGAGCGGCGCCGGCACAGCCGGCTGCTCCTCGGACACCTCGATCGCCCCTTGGAGGGCCTGGCGAGCGCGAGCCAGTCGGGCGGGGTCGTCGGTGTGCAGTTCCAGGACCGGCTCGCCCTTTCCCACCTGTTCTCCCGGCTTCACCAGGCAGCGGACACCGGCACTGGCGCTCACGGGATCTTCCTTCCGGGCTCTGCCGGCGCCCAGACGCCAGCTGGCCACGCCGACCGAACGGGCGTCGAGGCGGGAGAGGTAACCGGAGCGCTCGGCCAGGACGGGCTCGGTGACTCGGGCGGCCGGCAGCGGCGCGTCGGGGTCGCCGCCCTGGGCCTCGACCATGGCCCTCCAGGTGGCGAAGGCCGAACCGTCTTCGAGGGCGCCACGCGGGTCCCCCTCCAGTCCGGACAGTTCGAGCATCGCCCTGGCCAGGGCGAGCGTGACTTCCATGAGGTCGGCTGGGCCCCGGCCCTGCAGTGCCTCGACCGCCTCGGCGACCTCGAGCGCGTTGCCGACAGCCCGGCCGAGGGGGGCTTCCATCGAGGTGACCAGGGCGGCGACCTTCATGCCGGCGCTCTTGCCGAGGTCGACCATCGCCCGGGCCAGTTCGGCGGCCCTGTCCCGTACGGCCATGAACGCCCCCGAACCGGTCTTCACGTCGAGCACGAGCGCCGACGTGCCCTCGGCGATCTTCTTGGACATGATCGACGAAGCGATGAGGGGCACCGACTCGACGGTCCCGGTCACGTCGCGGAGCGCGTAGAGCTTGCGGTCGGCCGGTGCCAGCGACGCGCCGGCCGCGCAGATGACACAGCCCACCGACTCGAGCTGAGCGCGGATCTCTTCGGTCCCGAGCTCCGAACGCCACCCCGGGACCGACTCCATCTTGTCGAGCGTCCCTCCTGTGTGGCCGAGCCCACGTCCCGACATCTGGGGGACGGCCCCACCGAGCGAGGCGAGGAGCGGCACCAAGACGAGCGAGACCTTGTCCCCCACCCCCCCGGTCGAGTGCTTGTCGACTGTGGGCCGGGAAAGCCCCGAGAGGTCGAGGACCTCGCCGGAGGCGACCATGGCCCGGGCTAGCCCGGTGAGCTCTGAGACCGACATCCCCCGGAAGTAGACGGCCATGAGCCAAGCGGCCATCTGTTCGTCAGGGATGTCGCCGGCAACGTACGAGGCGACCAGCCAGGAGAGCTCGTCGCCGGCGAGTTCCCGGCCGTCGCGCTTGGCCCGGATCAAGTCGACCGCGTCGAAGCTGGCGGGCCCGCCGGGCACTACCGCCGGCCCCGGGCGCTGGAGCGAACCGTACCGGCCGGGACGGCGCGCCGGCGAGCGACGCTCTTACGGGCCGCGACCTTCGCCAGCTCGGAACTGTCGAAGGCACCAGGGAGCAGGTCGCCGAGACGTTGCGGCGCCCTGCCCTCGCCAGCGTCGAGGAGAAGCTCGGGGCCGGCGTGCTCCATCAGGATTTGGCGGCAACGGCCACAGGGCGGGAGCGCCCTGCCGTCCCCGGCGAGGACGCTCAATGCCACCAGGTGGCTATGGCCGCCGGCAACGAGGGCCGACACCAAGCCGCACTCGGCGCAAAGCGTGAGACCGAAGGAAGCGTTCTCCACGTTGCAGCCCGTCACCACCTGCCCGTCCTCGCAGACCCCGGCGGCGCCAACCTGCAGGCCCGAGTAGGGGGCATAGGCACGCGCCGCTGCTTCGCCGGCGGCACCCCGCAACGCGTCCCAGCTGATCGGTGCGCCGACCCGCCCGGGGCTGGCCGCAGAGGGTGTCACAGCGTGTCCTGGGCTACCGGCAGGCGCAGGCATCTTCGTGCACACTACACGAGCCGGCGTGCCCACGAAACTGGTGAACGTGGAAACAAAAAGGGTGGATCCGTCAGATCTAGGACCAAAAATTGGCCCTATTTCTGATGGAAGCGCCTCTTGGGCCATCGCGTCCACCAGTTCTGTGCCCCCCTGAGCCCTGGCGGCACGGCGACGCGCTGGAGCCCGGGAGGCAGCACTCTGTCACTCCCGGCTGTAGGGTACGCCGTCGGCCGCCGGCGGGCGCACCCGCCCCACGAGGCCGGACACCACCGCGATCGTTATCACATAGGGCGTCATCGACAGGAATGGCGAGGGGATGCCGACGTTCAAAACGGCGAGAAAGCTCTGCAGCGAGATCGAGAAGCCGAAAAGGAGCGCCGCACCGAGCGCCCCGAAGGGCCGCCAGCGGCCGAAGATCATCGCGGCCAGCGCCACGTAACCGAGACCGGCCGTCATGTCGGCCGAGAACTCGCCGATCGAGCCGATGGTAAACGAGGCGCCGCCTATGCCGGCGATCACGCCGCCCAGGATCACGTTGCGGTAGCGGACGGAGAGGACGTGGATGCCCACGGTCTCGGCGGCCCGGGGGTGCTCGCTCACGGCCCGCGCCCGGAGCCCCCAACGGGTCTGGAACAGCGCCACTTGGACGACGACGAGCAGCACGGCCGCGCCATAGACGAAGACGTTTTGGTAGAACAGGACCGGCCCGAGGATGGGGATCTTGTCGAGCAGAGGGATCCCGGCCGGGGAGAACGTCGAGGGGCTGTTGAGCGTGGCCTGGTAGGGCGTGAGGACCTGCTCGGTGAGGAAGTTGGTGAGCCCGGTGCAAAAAGCGACTATCACGACACCCACGATGATCTGGTCCGCGCCGTAGCGCAGGGCCAGGAAGGCGAGCAGCGCGCCGAAGATGGCCCCGGCCACGGCGCCGGCGACCACCCCCGCCCAGAGGACACCGGTCGCGCTGCCGATCATCGCACCCAAGAAGGCGCCGGCCAGGAACTGGCCCTCGATCGCTATGTTGACCACGCCCGAGCGCTCGCACATGACCCCCGACAGCGCCCCGTAGACGAGCGGGGTGGCCGACACCAGCGTCTCCGCCAGCATCTGCTCGAAGTTGAGCGTGTTTCCTCTCGCCGCCCAGGCGAGGAGCGCCCAGATGAAGACCGTTACGCCGGCGCCGAAGGTCAGGTAGCTCCCGCGCGGGCGGGCCCGGACGAGCAGGGCGGCGCCGAGACCGGCGCACACGACCGCCAGGGCGATCGAAACCCACCGGACTGGCATCACGAGTGGGGCGAGACCTATCGCCGGCGGCGCGCTCAGCAGGAAGGTCGCCTTGGCGTCAGAAGGGACGCCGGCGCCGAAGGCGAGCACCATGATGGCGGCCAGCGCCAAGAGGAATGCCCCCATCCCGCGCACCCTGGCCGAGGTGACGACCCGCCCTTCGGGGGCAGCCACGAGGTCGGAAGGTGCTAGTTCGACGACGCTCACGCTCCCCACCCCTTGGTGAAGAGGAGGATCTTGCCCGCCCCCGCTTCTCGGAGACGGAAGATCTCGCGCACGAGCGCGGGCGTCGCGACCAGGAACACGATCACGGCCTGGATCACCTGGGTGAGGTCGAGGGGGATGTTGGTGTTCGCCTGCAGGTAGCGCCCCCCGGTGGAGAGGGCGGCGAAAAGGAGCGAGCCGAGGACCACGCCGAGGGGGCGGTTCCGCCCGAGCAGGGCGACAGTTATGGCGTTGAAGCCGTTGTTGCCCCCGTAGCCGCTGGAGAGGAAGAAGTCGGTGCCAGACAGCGTGGACATGCCGGCGAGGCCGACCAGTGCGCCCGAGATCGTGAGCACGAGGATGGTCGCCTTGCTGGCGTCCATCCCGGCGGTCCGGCCGGCCGAGGGGTTGGCGCCGATCACCTTGAACTCGAAACCGAGCGTGCCCCTCTTCATGAACCACGCCGCTGCCGCCGCCACTCCGAGAGCCACGAGGAACCCGACGTTGACCCGGAGCCCTCCGCCGAAGAGGTGGGGCAGCCGGGCGCTCGCCGGCACGGTGCGCGAGATGGCGTTGCTCTGGCCGGGCTGCTGCAGAGGGGGCGTGACGAGCAGGTAGTTGAGCAGGTTCAAAAAGATGTAGTTGAGCATGATCGTGACGATCACCTCGTGCGCGCCGGTGCGGGCTTTCAGTATCCCCGGGATGAAACCGGCCACGGCCCCGCCGGCAGCACCGGCCAGGACGACCAGGACGAGGTGCGGGACGAGCGGCAGGTGGACCCCGAAGCCGACATAGGTGGCAGCGATGGCACCGGCGATCAACTGGCCCTGCCCCCCGATGTTGAAGACCCCGGTCGAAAAGCCGATCGCGACCCCCGTACCGGCCAGGATGAGCGGCGTCGCCGAGACCATCGTCTCGGAGATGGGCGTGAACGCCGCCGCCCAGCCCTGCCCGGTGGAAATGGCGTGCCCGACAGCGGAGGGGCTGAAGATCGAGCCGGTGAAGAGCGCGCCGAAAGCGTTGCCCAAGGTGGAGAATATGACAGAAAGCGAGTGGCCGGGAGCGGACCCGATCTGGCCCCAAGCTGTGAGGGTCGCGGGCGTCGTGACCACGATCAAGATCGCTCCTACGAAAAGCCCGAACACGATGGCGCAGAAGCTGACCACGGCGACGTTCGCCTCCGCCGTCCAACGAAGGGCGCGCAGCCACCACGGAGGAGGCGCGGCGCCGGGTGCGCCCTGCTCGGAGAGCGTCTCCTCGGGAGGGGCAGCGGCCGTCGTCAAGGCCGGTCTCCGTCCCCGGCCCGCTCGCCGTCCCCAGCCGGGGGGGCTTCGCCGGCGCCGTCTTTCGCGCCTTGGTCCACCCCGGCCATCATGAGGCCGATCTGCTCGCGCGAGGTGGTGGGCGGGACGATGCCCACGATGCGCCCCCGGTACATGACGGCCACCCGGTCACCCAGCGCGAGGACCTCGTCGAGCTCCGAGGAAACGACCAGCACGGCGCAACCCCGGTCCCGCTCGGCCACGATCCGCCGGTGGACGTACTCGATCGAACCGACGTCCAAGCCCCTTGTCGGCTGGGACGCCACCAGCAGCTTGACCGGGCGCGAGAGCTCCCGGGCCACCACTACTTTTTGCTGGTTGCCACCTGAGAGGGTGGACACTGGCAGCTCCGCTGACGACGCCCTGATGTCGAACTCTTTCAGCTTTTCCTGGCCGCCGGCGCGTACCCGAGCGAGGTTGCGCGCGCCCAGCCTCGCGTACGGCGCCTGGTCGTAGACGTCGAGGACGAGGTTGTCCGCGATCGTCATGGGTAGCACCAGCCCGTCTGCCTGGCGGTCTTCTGGGATGTTGGCTATACCGGCCCGGAGCCTCTGGCGTGGCGACGCCTGCGTGATCTCGCGGCCCTCGAGGCGGACCGAACCGGACACCCGGTCGTGGTCCGTCAAACCTGTGACTGCCTGGGCTAGCTCGGTCTGCCCGTTGCCCTGCACGCCGGCAACGGCAACTATCTCCCCCGCCCGCACGTCGAGCGAGACGTGGTCCACCACCTTGAGGCCCCGCTCGTCCACCACGGTGAGGTCCGAGACCTCGAGCACCGGCGGGCCTGGCTCCGCTGGCTTCTTGTTGACCACGAGCTCTACCTCTCGCCCGACCATCATCGAGGCGAGCTCGGCCTCCCCGCTTTCCGCCGGCGTCGTGCGGCCGGCCACCCGTCCGAGGCGCATGACCGTGATGCGATCGGCGACGGCGAGCACTTCCTTCAGCTTGTGCGTTATAAAGAGCACCGACCGGCCCGAGGCAGCGAGCGAGCGGATGATCTTGAAGAGGGCCTCGGTCTCCTGCGGGGTGAGGACCGCGGTCGGTTCGTCCAAGATGAGCACCTGGGCGTCGCGGACCAGGGCCTTTAGGATTTCCACCCTTTGCTGCGCCCCGACCGGCAGGTTTTCCACGCGTGCGTCGGGGTCGACATCGAGGCCAAACTCTTTGGACAGGCGGCGGATATCGGCACGCGCTCGGCGCCTGTCGAGGAAGCCGAAGCGGCGTACCGGCTCGAAACCGAGCACGATGTTTTCGGCCACGGTAAAGACGGGCACGAGCATGAAGTGCTGGTGCACCATGCCGATCCCCTTGCGCACAGCGTCGCCCGGGTCCCTGAAGTGGACGGTCTCCCCGTCGACCCTGATCTCGCCCGCGTCGGCACGGAAGAGGCCGAAAAGAATGTTCATCAAGGTCGTCTTGCCCGCGCCGTTCTCCCCGAGGAGGCAGTGCACTTCGCCCTCCTCCACCGTGAGGTCGACCCGGTCGTTGGCCACGAGCGGCCCGAAGGCCTTGGTTATGCCGGCGAGCTCGAGCTTCATGTCCGCCGCCCCCGGGCTGCCCGCAAAGCCGCCTGCCTCCCCGGCCCAGGCCAGAAAGTTCCCGGGCCGGGAAACAAGGGCATGGCGCTCGGCTAGCTGGCGGGGTAGGAGTTGGGGTCGAGGGAGATCTTGCCGGCGATTATGCCAGCCCTGATCTTGTTGAGGGCGGACTTCACTTTGACGGGGATCTTCGAAGCAAAGGTGTGGAACGGGGACAGCGCGACGCCTCCATTGGCCAGCGTGCCGATGTAGTTCCCTCCCTGGAAGGTCCCCTTGGCGGCCGTCACGACCGCGTGGGCCACCGAAGCCACGATGCCCTTGGTGACGCTCGTGATGAAGATCGAGCAGTACTGGGGCGCCGAAACGCAACCGTCGGTGTCCACCCACTCCATCCAGTGCCCCGCCCCGGCCTGTTTCACCGCGGCGGCAGCCCCGAGGCCAACCGCCCCTGCGACCGGGAAGATGATGTCTGCACCCTCGGCCATGAGGGTCTGGGCGTCGGTCTTGCCGAGGGACTGGTTGGTGAAGTCGTTGGTGAACAGGCCCTTACCCGCGAAGCTCCCCGAGGCGAAGTTGCGGTGCTTGGCCGGCGTCCACCCGAGGGCCACGACGTGGGCATGGTTGACCTTGTCGTAGTAGCGCACGCCGGCCACCCACCCGTCCATGTAGATGGTCACGGTCGGGATGTCCTGGCCCCCGAAGGTGCCGACTTTGCCCGTCTTGCTCATAGCGGCTGCGAGGTAGCCACCGAGGAAGGCGTCCTGGTTGGTGTCGTAGTGGAGCGCCAGCACGTTCTTTATCTTCGGCGTGTAGGTGTAGTCGACGATCGAGAACTTCTGCGTGGGGTGGGCCTTGGCCGCCGCGGCAGTGGCGTTTGCCATGTCGAAGCCGACCGTGACGATGATGCCGCATTTCTCATGGATGAAGTCGTTTATGTTGGGTACGTAATCGCTCGTCGAGGTCGACGACAAAAAGGTGTACCTGAGCCCGGGGATGGCCTTGGCGGCCACCTTCAGGCCTTGGTAGGCGGAGGCGTTGAACGAGCGGTCGTTGATGCCGCCCGTGTCGGTCACCTCGCAGGCAAGGAAACCCGTCTTGGTGGCGTGCGCCACACCGGACGCTTCCGCGTAACTGGTGGCCTGGCCGGCCGCCACGCTCACGCTGGCGGCGAATGCAACCACAGAAAGTGCGGCAGCTGGCTTCCTCCATCTGCTGGGGTTGGGACGCGGCTTGGCGAGCCGGACGAGCTCACGTGCCCGCAATGCTCCCCCTCGTTCTTTGCTCAATGGACCTTTCCTTTCTCGGTCTCCGGACACTTTGGACGTCCCGAGCGTAGCCCTCGAGCAGTTCAGGCGGGGAGCGTCAGGATTTCGGGGCCGTCGTCGGTGATGGCGATCGTGTGTTCGAAGTGGGCCGAGAGGCTGCCGTCGGCGGTGACCACGGTCCAGCCGTCCTCGAGAAGCACGGTGTCGGCTGCACCCATGTTGACCATGGGCTCGACCGCGAAGACCATCCCGGTGCGGAGCTTCGGCCCCGGGGTGCCCGGCCAGTAGTTGGGCACGGCGGGCTCTTCGTGCATCTGGGTCCCGATGGCGTGGCCCACGTAACCCCGTACCACCGAGAAGCCCGCCCCTTCGGCCACTGTCTGCACGGCGTACCCCACCTCATGGAGACGGTTGCCGGCCACGAGCTGCCCGATGCCGGCGGCCAGGCTCTCTTCGGTGACGCGCAACAATTTCTCCGTAAGAGGGGGTATGTCCCCCACCGCCACCGTCACGGCTGCGTCGCCGTGGTACCCCTCCACGATCGCACCGCAGTCGAGAGAGATGATGTCGCCCTCCCGGAGCACGTAGCTGCCGGGGATCCCATGCACGATCACGTTGTTGGGCGACGTGCAGATGACTGCCGGGAACCCGTGGTAGCCGAGGAAGTTGGAGCGCGCCGAGCGCTTCTCGAGGACGTCGCGCGCCACGCGGTCGAGTCGCGCCGTCGTGACCCCCGGCCGCGCCGCGGCGGAGGTGGCAGCCAGCATCTCGGCCACCACGCGCCCGGCTTTGCGCATTTTGGCGATCTCGTCTGGGCGTCGCCTCATGGCGCCCAAGCTAGTAGCTGGCGCGCGACTAGCCAGCGCCAGGACCAGGGCGTGCCCGGTGGGCCTCCACGGCAGAAACCACGCGCGCGGTCACCTCGTCGGCGCTGCCCGTGCCGTCCACGCTGGCAAGGAGCCCGCGCTCCCGGTACCAGGCGATGAGGGGGGCGGTCTCGGCCTCGTAGATCTCGAGGCGCCGGCGGATCGCCTCCTCGGTGTCGTCGTCGCGCTGGTACAGGGTGCCTCCGCACACGTCGCAGCGCCCCGGCACCTTGGGAGGGCTGCTCACCAGGTTGTACGTGGCCCCACAGCTGGAGCAGACCCGCCGGCTCGACAACCGCCGGAGCACCTCGTCCACGCTCGCCTCGAGGTCGATGCACACGTCGATGCCCCGGGGCGCAGCCATGTCCTCGAGCGCCTCGGCTTGGGCCAGGTTGCGGGGGAAACCGTCCAGCACGAACCCCGGAGGCGAAGCCGGGCCGAACACGTGCTCCCTGATCACGGCCACCACCACCTCGTCGGGGACCAGTTCGCCCCGCTCCATGTAGGCCTGGGCAGTCCGGCCGAGGGAAGACCCCGACTTCACAGCCGCCCGGAACGCGTCCCCGGTCGAGACATGGGCCACGCCGTAAAGAGACGCCAGACGGTCCGCCTGGGTGCCCTTTCCCGAGCCCTGGCGGCCCAACAGCACGACACGGAGAGCCCCGTCGGCCACGGGTCCCGGGCCGGCGCCCGTCACTAGCGGAGGAAGCCCTCGTAGTTACGCAACATGAGCTGGCTGTCGATCTGCCTCACCGTCTCCAAGGCGACGAGCACGGCGATCAGGAGGGTGGTGCCGGCGAAGGGGTAGTTCTGGATGTTCCAGAAGGCCAGGAAGAACGAGGGTAGGAGGGCGATCAGCGCGATGAAGAGAGCGCCGGGCAAGGTGAGCCGGGTCAAGATGTTTTGCAAGTGGCGCTCGGTCGGGTAGCCCGGACGGATGCCCGGGATGTACCCACCCTGCTTGCGGATCACGTCGGACTGCTGGTGGGGGTCGAAGGTGATGTTCGAGTAGAAGAAGTCGAACAGGATGATCAAGGCCCCGTACAGCGCCACGTAGACGAGGTTGCTCGGGTTGGCGAGGTGGGTGCTGATCCAGGACTGCACGTGCTTGCCCCAGCCCGTGCTCGGGAACACGTTCGAGATGAGGAGGGGGAAGTACAGCACCGAGGCGGCGAAGATGATGGCCACCACGCCGCCGTTGTCGAGCTTCATCGGTATGTAGGTGCTCTGGCCCCCGTAGGTGCGCCGGCCCACGACCCTCTTCGCGAACGTGACCGGGATGCGGCGCTGGCACTGCTCTACGAAGACGATCACGACCAGGAAGAAAAGTGACAGCGCGACGAGGAAGCCGAACTTGGGCCAGCCAGCCGACTTGAGCAGCGCGTCACCCTGGGTAGGCAGGCCGGCGATCACGTTGACGAAGATGAGGACCGACATGCCCTGGCCGATGCCCCGCTGGGTGATGAGCTCGGCCAGCCACATGACCACGACGGTCCCGGCGGTCATGGTCAGCACTATCAGCAGGACCCTCGGGACGGAGAAGTCCGGGATCAGGTCGACGTTGAGCGGGGCGCCGCCGATCAGGCCGCCGCCGCCATTGTGGAAGGCGTACGCGAGCCCGGTGGACTGCATAATCGCCAAGGCGATCGTCATGTACCTGGTCACCTGGGTGAGCTTGCGCTGCCCGCTCGGGCCCTCGTCCCGCCACTGCTCGAACTTCGGGATCACCACCATGAGGAGCTGGATGATGATCGAGCTCGTGATGTAGGGCATGATCCCGAGGCCGAACACCGCCATCTTGGTGAGCGCCCCGCCCGAGAACAGGTTGAGGTAGGCGATCACACCGCCTTTGTTGGCCGCCGAAGCGAGCGACTGGACCGCGCCGAAGTCGATGCCGGGGCAGATGATGTTGTCGCCCAGACGGTAGGCCGCGATGATGAAGAGCGTGAACAGGATCTTGTTGCGCAGGTCCCCGATCAGGACCGCCGCCTTCAGGTTGCGCAGGCTGGTGGGCACTGCCACGGCCTCAGCTCCTTTTCCCGGGCCCTAACGAGCCCGACGCCTCGCACTCCACGTCGGCTCCAGTCTTAGCAGCCATGACTACCTCGCGGTGAGCGCGTTGCCCTTGGCCGGAGGACGACCGTGCCCGAAGGGCGGCGGCAGCACCGCAACCGTACCCCCCGCGGCCCGGATGGCGGAGGCGGCCGAGGCTGAGAACGCGTGGGCAGAGACATTTACACGCGTGGTCAGCTCGCCCTCCCCCAGCACCTTTACCAGCCCCCTCTTGTGGACGAGGCCGGCCGCCCGGAGCACGTCCGGGTCGACCTCGGTCCGGCCGAGCCGCTCGAGCGCATCGAGGTTGACGATCGTGTAGGCGACCCGGAAGGGGTTTTTGAAGCCGCGCAACTTCGGAACGCGCTGGGTGAGGGGCATCTGGCCGCCCTCGAAACCGAGCTTGGAACTGTCCCGAGCGAGCGCGCCCTTGGTACCCCGGCCCGCGGTTTTGCCGCCCTTGCCGGCGATGCCGCGCCCGACTCTTCTTCGCGCCCGTTTGGAGCCCGGCGCCGGCGCCAGCTCGTGGATCTTCACTTCTTTGCCTCCTCCGCGGCAGTCACCTTGACCAGGTGGGTGACCCTGGCCACCATCCCGCGGATCTCGGGCCGGTCGGGCAAGACGGCGGTACGACCGATGCGTCCGAGGCCGAGCGCCCGCAGGGTGCCGCGGTGCTTGGGCTTGGAACCGATCGCGGAGCGCACCTGGGTCACGCGGATCGCCGCCTCGGCCATTACGCCACCTCGCTCGGGACGTAGGGACCGCGTTCGGTCTCCTGGTAGGCACGCAGCACACCGGCCGGCGCCACTTCGCTCGGTGAGAGCCCGCGCTTTTTGGCCACCTCGTCGGGGCGCAGGAGCATCTTCAGGCCGGCGACCGTCGCCTGGGCAACGTTGATGCTGTTGGACGAGCCAAGGGACTTGGCCACGACGTCGTGGACGCCGGCCATTTCGAGGATCGGGCGGGCGGCACCGCCGGCAATTACACCCGTGCCGGGGGCCGCCGGCTTCAAGAGCACCTTGCCTGCCCCCGCCTCGCCGATCACTGGGTGGGTTATGGTCGAACCGGCCAGGGGCACCTTGAACAGCCCCTTCTTTGCCTCTTCGATCCCTTTTTGCACGGCCAAGCCGGCCTCCTTGGCCTTGCCGTAGCCGAGGCCCACGGTGCCGGCACCGTCGCCGATCACCATCAGTGCGGCGAAGGAGAAGCGCCGGCCTCCCTTCACCACCTTGGCTACGCGGTTGACCTTGATCGTGCGGTCCTGGTATTGCTGCTGTTCTGCCACTTGTCTAGAACTCCAGCCCTGCTTCTCGGGCGGCACCAGCCAGGGCCGCCACCCGTCCATGGTAGAGGTACCCGCCCCGGTCGAAGGCGACCTTGGTCACGCCCGCAGCGAGAGCCCGCTCCGCCACCAGCTTGCCCACGGCCGCTGCTGCGCCACGGTTGCCCGTCGGCCCCGCAGAGCGCACGGCGGCCTCGAGCGAGGACGCGGCGGCCAATGTCCGGCCAGCGACATCATCGATCACCTGGGCGACCATGTGCCGGTTGGACCGGAAAACGGCCAAACGCGGCCGGAGCGGCGTGCCGCTCACCTTCTTGCGCACACGGTGGTGCCGATGCACCCGCGCCTTTTGCTTGTTGCTTGCGTTGCTCATCTCGACCTCACTCCAGTGCAGCAGGTCCTCAGCGGGCTCATTTCGCTGCCTTGCCCGCCTTGCGGCGGACCACCTCGCCGGCATAGCGCACGCCCTTGCCCTTGTAGGGCTCGGGCGGGCGGAGCTTGCGGATTTTGGCGGCAACCTCCCCGACCACCTGTTTGTCGTTGCCGCGAACGGTGATCCGGGTCGGCGCCGGCACCTCGAAACTAACCCCCTCGGGGGCTTGTACCGTCACGGTGTGGCTGAAGCCGAGCGCCAGTTCGATCGCGTCCTGGCCCTTCTGTGTCGCCCGGTAGCCGACCCCGGAAATCTCGAGGTCCTTGGCAAAGCCGGACGTGACGCCCACGACCATGTTGTTGACCAGGGTGCGCGTCAGGCCGTGCAGCTCACGGTTGCGCCGCTGGTCGTCGGGGCGCTCCACCACCAAGACGTCGCCCTCCTGGCGCACGGTTATGTCACCCACGACCTCATGGGAGAGCGACCCCCGCGGCCCGGTCACGCTCACCGAACGGCCGTCTATGGCCACCTTCACCCCCGACGGCACGGCGATGGGAGCCCTGCCTACACGCGACATGGGGCCCTCCGGGGTTCACCAGACATAGCAAAGGACCTCCCCGCCGACCCGGCGTTTCCTCGCCTCACGGTCCGTCATCAGCCCCTGGCTGGTGGAGACGACGGCCACGCCGAGGCCACCGAGCACCCGCGGCATCCGGTCGGCCCTCATGTAGACACGCAGTCCCGGCTTGGAAATGCGCCGCAGGCCCGAGATCGTGGTACTGCGGTCGGCCGTGTACTTCATCGTGACCTCCAAAATCCGGCCCGGGCGCTTGTCGTCGGCCACGACTCTGAATGCGGCTATGTACCCTTCCTTCAGGAGGATGGCGGCCAGCGCCTCCTTCAGCTTGGAAGAAGGCATCCGGACGGTTTCGTGGCGAGCCACGTTGGCGTTGCGCAAGCGGGTCAGCATGTCCGCTATGGGGTCGGTCATTGCCATGGGCAGCCTCCTACCAACTGGCCTTCGTGACGCCCGGCACCTCGCCGGCGTGGACGAGCTCGCGCAGGCAGATGCGGCAGAGGCCGAACTTGCGGAACACCGAGTGCGGCCGCCCGCAGCGCCGGCAGCGGGAGTAAGCGCGCACCTTGTACTTGGGCTTGCGCTGAGCTTTTATCACGAGAGCTTTTTTTGCCATGGGCTAGGCCACACCCTCTCTGCGGAAAGGAAAACCGAAGGCGTCCAAAAGGGCACGGCCCTCCCGGTCGTCCCGGGCCGTCGTGACGATCGTGATGTCCATGCCCCTCGGAGCGTCCACCTTGTCGTACTCGATCTCTGGGAATATGAGCTGCTCGGTCAGGCCGAAGGTGTAATTGCCGCGGCCGTCGAAACCCTTCGGGGACATACCTCGGAAGTCCCGGACCCGCGGGATCGCGAGCGAGATCAACCTGTCGAAGAACTCCCACATGCGGTCGCCTCGCAGCGTCACCTTGGCGCCGATGGCATTGCCCTGGCGGAGCTTGAACGCGGCGATCGACTTCTTCGCCCTGGTGACGACCGGCTTCTGGCCGCTGATCAGCGTGAGGTCACGGACCGCCCCCTCTAGGAGCGAGGGTTGCGCCACCGCCCGGCCCACACCCATGTTGATGACGATCTTCTCTATCTTGGGCACGAGCATGGGGTTGGGCAGACCGAGATCCCGTTGCAACCCGGCGCGCACCTCCGCCAAGTAACGCGTGCGGAGCCGCGGCGGCTCGCCAGGCCTTACGGGCCTGCCCGGTGCGGCCTTGACCGCAGCTGCGGGACGCCCCGTGGCCCCGCGCGCCGCCGGCGCCGGGGAGGGGGTGGCCGAACGGCGGGGGGCGGCCGACTTGGAGGCCCGCTTGGAGGCCTTGCCTGCCGGCGCCTTGCCGCCCTTGCCCGGTGAGCCCTTGCCGCCCGGCATCAGAGCGCCTCCCCGCAACGGGCACATACGCGTTGCTTGGCCCCGTCCGCGCCGAAGCTGTAGCGCACGCGAGTTGGCGCGTGCTCCTTCGGGCAGACGAGCGCGACTTTGGACACGGGCACCGCCAGGTCCTTGTCGATGATGCCGGCGCGTTTGCGCACCTGGGTGGTGCGCTGGTGGCGCTTCACCCGGTTGACGCCTTCGACTATCACTCGGCCCTCTTTGGGCAGTGCGCGCACCACTTCGCCCCGCCGGCCCTTGTCCTTGCCCGAAAGCACGATCACGTTGTCACCCCGGTGGATCTTCATGGCTAGAGCACCTCCGGGGCGAGCGAGATAATCCGCATGAAACGCTTGTCGCGCAGTTCTCTCCCGACCGGGCCGAAGATGCGCGTGCCGCGCGGCTGCATCTGGTCGTTGATGAGAACGGCCGCATTTTCGTCGAAGCGTATGTAACTGCCGTCGGGCCTGCGCTTTTCTTTGCGGGTCCTGACGACCACACACTTCACGACGTCACCTTTCTTCACGTTGGCTCCTGGCATGGCATCCTTCACCGTGGCCACGAACACGTCGCCGATCGACGCATAGCGCCTCCGCGAGCCACCGAGCACCTTGATGCACAGCACCTCGCGCGCGCCGGAGTTGTCGGCGATGCGCAGCCTGGACTCTTGCTGGATCAAGCTACCCTCCTACCGCGCTCGCTCGAGGACCTTTTCGACCCGCCAACGCTTCAACTTGGACAGCGGACGGGTCTCGGCCACCCGGACGCGGTCGCCGACCCTCACGTCGTTTTGCGGGTCGTCGGCGTAGAGCCGCTTGGTCCGCTGGACTGTCTTCACGTAGCGGGCGTGACGGACGCGTTCGGTGACGACCACTACCGCGGTCTTGTCCATGGCCGTGGAGGCGACTATGCCCTCACGGACCTTGCGGCGACCGCGGGCCTCCCCGCTCCCCTCGTGCCCTTCTTCTGCCATCAGGCCCTCGCCTCCCTGCCACTACGACCGGCCCGGGCGCTCGTCGCCGCCTGCTGGCGGCCACTTTCGCGCTCTCGCTGGAGGGTGAGCGCCCGCGCCACGTCGCGGCGCACCTGGCCGAGGCGGGCCGAGTTGTCCTGCTTGCCCATGGCGAGCTGGAAGCGCAGGTGGAACAGTTCCTCCCTGGTCTCGGCCAGGTGCCTCGCCAACTCGTCGTCGTTCATTTCCCTCAGTTCTCCAGGCTTGGCCATCTACACCTCGAAGTGCTCTTGCTGGGTACGGGTGACGAAGCGCGCCTTTATGGGCAGCTTCTGTATCGCTCTTTCCATCGCCGAGCGGGCCAGTTGCTCGGGCACGCCGGCCAGTTCGAACATCATGCGCCCCGGCCGCACCACGGCCACCCAGTACTCCGGGTTGCCCTTGCCCGAACCCATTCGGGTCTCCGCCGGCTTGTTCGTCACGGGCTTGTCGGGAAAAACGCGGATCCAGACCTTGCCGCCACGACGGACGTGGCGGGTCATCGCGATACGGGCTGCCTCGATCTGGCGAGCGGTTATCCACCCGGGCTCCAGGGCCTGGATCCCGTACTCGCCGAAGGTGACCTCGGTGCCTCCTTTGGCCAGGCCGTTGAGGCGGCCCCTTTGTTGCTTGCGGTGCTTTACCTTGCGCGGCATCAACATGGCACTAATCCCTCGGGAAATGGGGTGTCTCGTGGTGCTCCCCACGGGTGCGCCGCTCGATCTCTTCCTCTTCCTGCAAGAGCCGCTCCAGCTCGGGGTCGACGGGGACTATCTCGCCTTCGGCCGGCGCCGGCGGGGCTTCTGCCACTGCCGGGGCGGGCGGGGGGACGAGAGTGCCGGGCGCGCCCATCTCCGGCCGGCGCCGGCCACCGCCGGCGCTCACGACCCGGCGGGTGCCGGCCAGGCCCGAGGCCTCCCCCACGGCCATGGCGGCCTCGCGATGGATCTTGTCCTCGGCCGACGTGCGGTAGGGAAGTATGTCGCCCTTGTATATCCACACCTTGACCCCGATGCGGCCGTAGGTGGTCCTCGCCTCCCTAAACCCGTAGTCGATGTCCGCCCTGAGCGTGTGCAGCGGGACCCGGCCCTCACGGTAGGACTCGCGCCGGGACATCTCGGCACCGCCCAACCGCCCGGAGCACTGCACCCTGACGCCGAGGGCCCCCGCCTTCTGCACGGTCTGGACGGTCCGCTTCATGGCGCGGCGGAAGCTCACTCGGCCTGCCAGCTGGTCGGCGATGCCCTGGGCCATCAGGGCGGCGTCGAGCTCGGGCTGCTTGATCTCTTGGATGTTGAGCTGCACTTTGGGGTTTTTGGTTATCTCGGCCAGCTTGGTCCGCAGCCGGTCCGCCTCGGCGCCGCGCCGGCCGATCACGATGCCGGGGCGAGCCGTATGGACGTCGATGCGCAACCTGTCGCGGGTCCGCTCGATCTCCACCCGGCTCACCGCCGCGCGCTCCAGTTCCTTGTCCAGGTACTCACGGATGCGCAGGTCCTCTATCAGGTAGTCCTGGTAATCGCGCTCAGTGAACCACCGCGACTTCCAGTCCGTCGTGATCCCCAAGCGGAACCCGTAGGGGTTGACCTTCTGGCCCATCAGCTGTCCTCTTCCTCTCCGGGCCCCTCTCCAGCGCCCTCGGCGGTACCGCCGGCAGCGGCCTCGGGCAACGCCTCCTCGGGCAACGCCTCCTCGGGGAGCGCCTCCTGATCGGTCGCCGCTTCCTGCTCGGGCGCCGCTTCCTGGCCCGACGGTGCCTCTTGCTCCGTCTCGGCCACTTCTTCTGCGCCCGCTCCCTCTGGCACCGGGTAGGCCTCGGGGTGGCGGCGCTCGCGCCGGCTGGCGCCATCGGCCTGTGACCTCGCCCGGCGGGTGGCCTCGACGCGACGTGCGCGCATGGCGAGGTTTTCTGCCCGGCGGCGCGCCTGGAGCCTCGCCAGCTCGTTCTCCGGCATCCGGCTCACTATGACCGTGACATGGCAGGACCGCTTGCGGATGCGAGTCGCCCGTCCCCTCGCTCGGGGGCGCCAACGCTTGGCGGTCGGCCCCTCGTCGACATAGCAGGCCGAGACGTAGAGCTCGTCGGGGTCCATGTGGTCGTTGTTGACGGCGTTGGAAGCCGCCGAGTGGACGAGCTTGGCCACCATAAGGGCCGCGCCGCGGCCCACGGTGCGCAAGACGTCTTCCGCCTCGGCCACGGGCTTTCCCCGGACCAGGTCGACGACCTGGCGCACCTTGTAGGCGCTCGTCCCCGCGTAGCGCAACACGGCGCGGGTGCCGGGCCGCTCGTTGGTCTTGGGCCCTGGCATCAGCGCCTCGCCTGCCGTTCCTGGCCGGCGTGGTAGCGGAAGGTGCGCGTCGGGGCGAACTCCCCGAGCTTGTGGCCCACCATGGACTCGGTTACGTACACGGGCACGTGCTTGCGCCCGTCGTGGACCGCGATGGTGTGCCCGACCATGTCGGGGATGATCGTGGACCGCCTGGACCAGGTCCTTATGACCCGTTTCTCGTTGCGGCTGTTCAGGTCGTCCACCTTCCGAAGCAGGTGGCCATCTACGAAGGGGCCTTTTTTCAGGCTGCGCGCCACCGCTTACCTCCTGGCTCCGCGGCCCCGCCGGCGACGGATGATGAGGCGGTCGCTCGGGCGGTGCGAGTGACGGGTCCGGCCCTCGGGCTTGCCCCAGGGCGAAACAGGGTGGCGGCCCCCCGAAGACTTGCCCTCTCCGCCACCAAGGGGGTGGTCGACGGGGTTCATAGCCACGCCGCGAGTCTGCGGCCTGACCCCCTTCCAGCGGTTGCGGCCCGCCTTGCCGATCTTCACCAGCTCTGCCTCGGCGTTGCCAACCTCGCCGATCGTCGCCCGGCAGTCGATCGACACCCGTCGCATCTCGGTCGAGGGGAGGCGCAAGGTGGCGAAGTCACCCTCCTTGGCGACCAACTGGACGCTCGAGCCGGCGCTGCGGGCGAGCCTGCCTCCCCCTCCAGGCTTGAGCTCCACGTTGTGGACGACGGAACCCACTGGAATGTAGCGCATGGGCAGGGAGTTGCCGGGCCGGATCTCGGCACCATGGCCGCTCCGCAGCACGTCTCCCACCGCCACGCGAGCGGGGGCCAGGATGTAGCGCTTCTCGCCGTCGTGGTAGTGGAGCAGCGCTATGCGCGCGTTGCGGTTGGGGTCGTACTCGATCGTGGCTACCGTCGCCGGGACGCCGTCCTTGTTGCGCTTGAAGTCGATGACCCGGTACTGGCGTTTGTGGCCGCCTCCGCGGTGGCGGGCGGTCTTGCGGCCGTAGTTGTTGCGGCCCCCTGTCGCCGGCTTCGCTACGACGAGGGACCGTTGGGGGCGTTCGACGGTGATCTCGGTGAACGCCGAAACCGTCTGGAAGCGACGCCCGGCGCTGGTCGGCTTGCGGGAACGGAGCATGCTCTGGCCTCTACTTGGTCTCGAAAACCGGAATCGTGTGCCCGGACGCCAGGGTCACGAAGGCGCGCTTGGTGTCGGGCCTCTTGCCCCACGTGGCCCGCTGGCGGTTGCGCTTGCGCTTGCCGGGGCGGTTGAGCGTGTTGACCTTGACGACCCTCACGTTGAACACCTTCTCAACCGAGCGCCGCACCTCGATCTTGTTCGCGGCCGCCGGTACGACGAAGGTATAGACCCCCTTTTCGGAGAGGGTGTAGGACTTCTCGGACACCACCGGCTTGATGACGACATCACGAGGGTTTTCCATCAGGCCTCCTCGCGAACCTCGCCGTCACCGTCTCCGGTGCCGGCGTCTCCTGCCTCGGCATCATCAGCCTCGCCGGCCTCGGCATCATCAGCCTCGCCGGCCTCGGCATCAGCAGCCTCGCCGGCCTCGGCATCAGCGGTCTCGCCGGCCTCGCCACTTTCGCCCGCCCTTGTACCCTCGCCCGCCTCGGCCACAACCTGGGCCTTGGCCGTGGGCGCTGCCGGTGCAGCGGCGAGAGCCGGCTCCTCCGCCGGCACTTCTGTCCATGTGCTGTCGCCGGGCAGGGTTTCCCGAGTGAACACGAGCCAGTCGGCGCACAGCACGTCATAAGCGGCCAGCTCGCCCGTGAGGACGACGTCCACCCAGGGGATGTTGCGGAAAGACTTGTAGGCCTTCTCGTCCTGGCGCGAGAGGACGACCATGGCCCGGCCCGTCACCCCGAGCGCTTCCAGGGCTGCCTGGGCTTGCTTGGTACTCGGAGCCTCGAAGGACCAAGCGTCCACAAGGGCGACACGCCCCGAAGCCGCCCGGTCGGACAGGGCGCCGCAGAGGGCTTGGCGGACCATCTTTTTCGGTGTGTGCTGCCGGTAGCTGCGTGGCTTGGGCCCGAGAGCGATGCCTCCGCCTTTGTAGTGCGGCGCGCGGAGGCTTCCCTGGCGGGCACGTCCCGTGCCCTTTTGCCTGTAGGGCTTGGCGCCGCCGCCGGCCACCTCGGCCCTCGTCCTCGTGTTGTGGGTACCGGAGCGGGCAGCAGCCAGCTGCGCCGTGACCACCTGATGGATGAGGGCGCCCTTGGCCTCGACCGAAAACCAGGCCGGGTCGAGCTCGGCGCTCCCCCTCACCGCTCCGCTCTGGGACCTCACGTCCGAGCGCACCGTCACTTCGTACCGCCCTTCACGGCTTCACGCACCAGCACGAGACCCCCACGGGGACCGGGCACGGAGCCCTTCACGAGCAACAGGTTGCGCTCGGCGTCAGCCGAGACCACTTCGAGGCTCAGGGTCGTGACCCGCTCGTTCCCCAAGCGGCCCGCCATGCGGCTCCCCTTGAAGACGCGAGCGGGCGTGGCACAGGCCCCGATCGAGCCCGGCGCGCGGTGGTGCTTGTGGTTTCCATGGCTCGCGCCTTGGCCCTTGAAGTTGTGCCGCTCCATGCCGCCGGCAAACCCACGGCCCTTGCTGGAGGCGGTCACGTCCACCTTGTCGCCAGCGGAGTAAATATCGACTCCGATCTCCTGGCCCACGCTGTACTCACCGGCGTCGTCGACCCGGAGCTCGACCAGGCGGCGGCCCGGCTCCACGTTGACCTTCGCGTAGTGGCCGGCCAGCGGCTTGTTGAGGCGGCTGGCCTGGCGGGCGCCGTAGGTCACCTGGAGGGCGGAGTAGCCGTCGGGCTCAGGCGCCTTTACCTGGACGACCCTCACGGGTGCGACCCGGAGCACGGTGACCGCGACGAGACGCTGCTTGGCGTCCCAAACCTGGGTCATGCCGAGCTTCTCGCCTACGATCGCTTTCTTCGGGGCCTTGGCGGGCATCTGTCCTCGTTCAAAAGGGTCCTGACGCGGCACGCTCCGCTCGGGACCTACCCGGGCGGAGCTCGCTTAACTTTGTGCCGTGGTGTCCCTGCTCCAACCGCTGCTGGCTACAGGCGACCACGGACGTCGGTTAGACGGCTTGGACAGTATAGCCAGAGCTGCCGCAAGTGCAAACCAGCTCTCGCTCCCGGCCCTCCGCGCTCAGGCGCTGCGGAGTAGGCCATAGGTCACCCTCTCCCATGGACGTAGCGGTCGAACCAGGGCCCCACGTCCCGTCCACACCAGCGCGCCATATGGTTGGCCAGGTCCTCCGAGCTCGCAGCCCTGCCCCTGTACGTGCCGTACCAGTCCGCCAACGCCGAGCGGAGCTGCGGCGCGCCGCCAGCCATGTACGCCAACCCAGCCAGCAGCCTGCTCCCCCCCAGGTAAGCCTCCCGAGGGGTGTGCCGGCTCCAGGGGTGCGGCGGGCAGAGCAGGGTGGGCGGTTCGTCCAGCCCGAGCTCCTCGGCTCCGTACCTGCCGACAGCCCGTCGGCTCGCCGTGGCCCAAGTCGCCATCGCCTCGTCGATCCAACCGTCCGAAGCCCGGGCGGGCTTCACTCCCCGCCCGAACCAGCTGTGGAAAACCTCGTGCTCCAGGGCATGGGGCGAGGACGTAGTGGCCCCGTCATACTCCATGCCCCGGTCGGAGCCCCAGACGACAGCCACGAAACGGCTGCTGTGGGCCCAGCGCCCGTAGCGGGCGGCGAAGTACGAGAGCCAGGCGGTGACGTCAGCGGCTGCCGAGTCGGCGGAGGCGGGGTCGGCCGCCGCTCCCGCTCCCGCCAGACAGGCCACCGTAACCGACATGGGTAGCCCTGCGACCGATGTTTCGCGGCGGCGGAGGACCACCTCCTCGGCGGGGGCGAGCACGAGCAGGGGCGACAGAGCGGTGTAGCTGGGCGGGTAGCGGACCGACCACCGGCGGCCCGGCACTGCTTCGTTGATTTCGCCGTTGGCAAGCAGGACGTGGCGCCTTCCAGCCCCGGCGACCTCGACCGACAGCTCGATGGCGAGCCGGTCGTGGCACAGGTTGGCAGGTAGCCACATCTCGAGGTAACGGCCAGGCTCGAGGTCGGACATCCAAAGGTCCCAGCGGACGCCCTGGTCGGGCCACTCGAGGGCCTGGGCACCCGTCGCCTGGGGAGTGCCGAGCCGGTAGCGGAGCTCCAGGCGGTGCCTGCTGCCAGGGTCGCAAGCCACCTCCACGCACCGCATGCGCGCCTCGTAGCCGGCGCCCATGTCACGGTGCTCGAGGGCCTCGCCCGGGACCTCTGTCCCGTCGAACGAGGCGCTGTCGATGTCCTGGCGCAGGTCGAACGCGGGCCACCCTGCGTGCTGCTCCAGCGTCAGGTCCACCACGGCCGACACCTCGGCGAGCTGGGCTGCCAGGTCGAAGCGCACGGTGGCCGTGAGCCGCGCCATATCTACGGGCACGACGGGCTGGCCGCCCACATGCACTGGTGGGGGGAGGGGGCTACTGTGCGGCACGCACAGCCAACGGTAGCCTCGGTACTGAAGCAGTTGAGCCGGCGAGCCGACTAGTAGTAGGTGGGAACTCGCCACCAGACGGCGAGAGGTAGCGCTATGGCAAAAAGGGCGCAGCACGCTCACATCGGGGCGGGCCGCCGAGCGGTCACCGAACGTGCCCACCTGGCCCTGCTCGACGCCGAGCTCGACCTCACCGTCGTCGTCCCCTACTACAACCCGGGCAAGCTGCTCGTGCCCACCATAGAGCGTCTCCTCTCCGTGCTCGACGGCTCGGGGACGAGCTACGAGGTGATCGCTGTGTCCGACGGCTCGACCGACGGAAGCGACCAGGAGCTCGAGGAACTGGCCGCCACCAGGACAGAGCTGTCCAATGTCGTGCTCGCCAACAACCAGGGCAAGGGGGCTGCGCTCCGGGTCGGCCTGGCCAGGGGGAGAGGCCGCTACCTCGGCTTCATCGACGCCGACGGCGACTTGGACCCGGTCCTCTTGGAGTCGTTCCAAGCCATGGTGCGCCTCTATGGCCCCGACGTCATCTTGGGCAGCAAGCGCCACCCCCTTTCCGAGGTGGAGTACCCACCCCTACGGCGCCTCTACTCGTGGGGCTACCAGCAGCTGGTCCGCCTCGGGTTCCGCCTCGACATCCGGGACACCCAGACCGGCATCAAGCTCGTCCGCCGCGACGTCCTGGCCGCGGTGCTGCCCCGCATGGTCGAGAAACGCTTCGCCTTCGACCTCGAGCTGTTCGTCATCGCCAGGCGCCTCGGCTACACGCGCTTCTTGGAGGCGCCCATCCGGCTCCGCCACCAGTTCACGAGCACCGTCTCGTGGCACGCCGTGTACCGGACGCTGCTCGACACGGCCGCCATCTGGTACAGGCTGCGCATCCTGCACTTCTACGACCGCGACCAGGCACCGGCCACACCCAGTGGGGAGAGGCTCCGCATCGACGCCGTCGTCGTCCGGGAGACCGCGGAGCGGGGCACAGACAAAGCCAGGGGTCGTCGAGCCGCCGGCTGAGCCGTCGGGCTCAATCTGGTTGGTCGAGGCCGAGCACGCGAAGCGACAGCTCCCGGTGCCCCCCCGGGAAGGTGAAGACCAAGCGTGTGGCACCGTCGGGACTCGTGCTGCACGCGGTCGCTTTCACCGAACCGCGCCGCATCGCCAGGGCCAAGGCCCCGACGTCACCGGGTACGGCGCTCCTTACGATTACGGCCGTCCCGTCCGCGAAGCGCAGCCGGGCCGCCCGTGGCACCGGTGCCGCCTCGATCGCCCTGGCTGGCACGCAACGTCGGACCAGCGGGTTGAGCCGGCACCATAGGCGGAGCGCGAGGTCGTTCATGCCGGCGCTGACCGTGCTCAGCATGGCCTCTATCTCCGATGCTTGGACGGGGTCGATGCCGGCCAAGTCGAGCGGGGGGCGCTCCCGACCTGTGCGGCGCGCCAAGTACCGGTGGCCCCCCATAGCCTGGCCGGGTCGCCCGGCACCCAGCTGCACACCTCTATTGTTCCCCATCTCGCTTGCGGCCGCTCGCCCCGGGCCCAGGTTTATGGTGGCCCGAGTGGTCACTGTCGACGACGTCCGCGCCATAGCGGGAGGGCTGCCGCGTTCGTACGAGGTCCTCGTCCGGGACAGGGTGAAGTTCCGGGTCGGGCGGTTGGTCTACCTGGCGTTCTCACGGGACGAGACCCTCATGGGCTTCGCCTTCCCGAAAGAGGAGCGCGAGCTGCTGGTCGCCTCTGACCCGGGCAAGTTTTTGATGCCTGTCGCCTCCGACATGGGTTACAACTGGGCGCGGTCGCGCCTGTCAGCCCTCGATTTCGACGAGATGCAGGAGCTGGTCCTCGGGGCCTGGCAGATGGTCGTGCCCAAGCGGGTGGCAGAAGAGCGCCTGGCGCATTGGCCTACCCAGACACCCTACGGTCGCAAGTGTCAAGGGCTTGTGGATAACTTTTTGCCATTGTCGTTGGCTCCTTCTTTCGAGTTGATAGGCGCGACGGGCTATGCCGCCGGCGCGGGCGGTCAGAGTGAGGTC
>JAJYMB010000092.1 GCA_021787365.1 Actinomycetes bacterium
TCCAGCTCGGAAGTCCGGGACGTCTCCTTTCGAGAGGTCTGAGCGTACGGCAAGCAGCCACTCCCCCAATTCAGGGTTAGTTCGCTTCCATCTCCAAGGCGTATTGAGATCGTCAAGACGCTCGAATGTCGAATCAACATCCCCGTGTTACACCCGAAGGGTGTTGACAAGTGGTGGCAGTAGTTGGGGATGGGGGTCCGGGGGAAGGGGTGTGGATGCCTGTGGATATGTGCATAACCCGGTTCCCGGCTACTTCCGTCTCGGGCGCCTGGTGATCGAGGCCGACCTCGGGTCGGCGTCATCTCGAGGCCGGCGGCCCGAGAGCTCGTGGTTCGTGAGGGTGCGGAACGGCGAAGCCTCGGTGGTGGTCACATGGGGCCTCAGCCGCTCCAACGCTGAGCAACTTGGCGAGCCGCCTCGCCGAGGTCATCGCCGGCGTCGTCCCGGGCCGTGGCGGCGATCGGGGGACCCAGTCGAGGGCTGGCTCAGCATGACCGGGTGCGAGGAGACGAGAGGTGCCCAGGACCTGGCCCGAGGCGCCGGGCTTGGTGGCGGTGGCGAGCTCGCCGACGTCGTCGCTGGTGGCGGCACAGGCGCTGGTGGGGGCTCGCCGAGGAGCGTAGCCTTTCAAGTCTGGCCGGGGGCTGACTCATTGTTGAATCTGACCTCGCCGGAGCGAGTGTCTTTGATTCGAAGTGTCGCCCCCGGCCTGCAATTAAAAGGCCGGCCTGACCTAATAGGAGCGTTGATAACTCAACGGGGATATGTCGGCCGGCCCCATTACAAGTTACTCCACAAGGAGGGGCTGAGGTGGCAAAGCCAGTGCCGGTGAGCGAGCAGCTAGAGGCCACTGCGGGTGGCATGGACGCAGCGAAGGGCATAGCAGCAGCGCGAGCTGCCCTGGCCAAGGCGCAGCGCCCGCTGGTCGGAAGAAAAGCCAGCGAGGTCAAGCCAGCGCCGGTGAACGAGCACGTGGTGCAACCCAAGGCCCCAGCGCGGACCGAGCCAGGCGCGCAACCGGCCAGGGGCAAGAAGCAGCACGCGGTAGCCGCCAATGCCAAGGCCCCGGCCAGGCCGAGGGCCAAGGCGAAGGCCTCGTTGGCGCCGGCCGGCCCCGGCGTGGTCGGCATAGACCCCCACAAGCGCACCCTCACCGCCACCGTGCTCGACTGGCGTGGCGGCAACCTCGGGACCCGTGCCTTCCCGGTCTCCGAAGAGGGCCACCAGGCGATGGAGGCCTGGGCCTTGGGCTTCGGCCCCGTCGGGCGCTGGGGGGTCGAGGGTGCTTCTGGCGTGGGACGGCACACAGCCGCCTACCTGGCAGCCCAGGGCCACGACGTGCGCGACGTCTGCCCCAACCGCACGAACGAGCGCCGGAGAGCGCGCCAGGGCGCCAAGAGCGACGCTGAGGACAGCTTGCGCATCGCCCGGGAGGTGCTCGCCAACCCCGGCACCCCGGCGGCGTTCAAGCGCACCGACGGCTCGGCCGGGCCCGACGAGGGCACTGAGCTGCTCGGCATCTGGCACAACGCAAGGCGCTGGAACCGCAACACGACACGGGTCCTGCTGAACCGAGCCGAGTCGTTGCTCTACGCCCTGCCAGAGCAGGTCCGCTCGGCGCTGCCCGACACCTCCGACGTCCGCGCCCGGCTGCACGCCCTGGTGAAGCTGACAGAACCGGCTGGCCTCGACGCACCCGCCGCACTGCGGGTACGGCTGCTCCGCTCCATGGCCGCCCAGGTCGACGCCCTGGACGCCCAGGAGAGGGAGGCCACACGCGAGCTCGCCCGCCTCACCAAGGAAGCCGGGTCGACCCTCGACGAGCTCTGCGGCATCTCCACCCGCTCGGCTGCGGAGCTTCTCGTCCAGAGCGGCGACCCCCGCCGCTTCGCCGACGAGGGCTCCTTTGCCCGCTTCAACGGCACAGCGCCGCTCGCGGCTTCCTCGGCCGAAGGCGACGACGAGCCCAAGCGCCACCGCTTGAACCGAGGCGGCAACCGCCACATAAACGCCGTCCTCCATCGCATGGCCGTAACCCAGTTGCGCTGCGACCCGCGAGCCCAGCACCTCTTCGAGTCCGTGCGCAAACGCGGCCATACAAAAGCCGAAGCCAGGCGCGTACTGAAACGGCACCTCTCGAACGTGGTCTACCGCCGCATGATGGCCGACCTAGAGAGGAAAACAGCTACCGGCTCTTCAACATCTAAGAAAGGAGCGGTGAATGCCCGAGCAAGAGCCGCATGACCCATCGAATGTCAGTTTCGGGCTTGACATAGGAGCTTCGAATCAACATCACGGTCCCAGTCGACGATCTTCTGGCCCTTGAACCCGAAGATGCCCTGCAGCGGGTCGCCCAGGACCCTCGTCGGCAGAACCTCCGCAAGTGTGAGTACCAGCGCGTGCTGGTCGGTGACACAATCTTGGTACTCGTCAACGTAGACTCCACTATACGAAGCCCGCAATATCTCCTTACCGCTTCGCGTCGAAAGGACGCGAGTGGCAGCAGCATAGACATCTGCCCACTCGGATTCGCGTGGTCGGCCTATAGAGAAGCCCGATGTCATTGGATAGGCGCAGGCGACTCGCAGCGCGAAACCGGCGATCGTCTCCACCCTAAACTGCGCCGCGTGCACTTCTCGGCGGCACAGACGAGCGCGGAGAGCGCCAACCCCGGCGTGGGTGTGAGTCAGGACCAGTTCTCGACGACCCGGTACCTCCGCTACCGCAGAAGCTATCAGCTCCGTCTTGCCACACCCGGCCGGAGCGATCACATACGCCCGAGGCGCCAGTGCAAGTTCCGCCGGGCCTGTCACCCCGCGAAGCACCACCGTTCAACGTCCGCGAGCTTCCTGCCGAGGTCCTTCTTGCCGGCCGTCGGGTCGTCGGCGATGACTTCGCCCAGTTTTTCGCCTCTATCGATGCGCTTGAACCAGGCAGCCTTTCCTTTAGAGGCCTGCGCAAAGGACAAGCGCACCTCGGTCTCGGAGAAACCAGCCTTCACCATATCGCACAAAGACAGACCGAGCGAAGTACGACCGACTCCGACACGCTCACACGCTGCCACCGAAACGGGCGTCGCCGCTATTATGTCAACGAGCTGATCAGGCAGGTAACCCTCAGCAACGAGGATCTCGAAGAGCGCACAGATGGAGTCCCACGAGAGATCCTTCGCAGCACGCTCCTCTATGCAGCAGTTCTCGTCCCAACGGACAACCTCGACCCCCATGGCGGCCAGCGCCTCGTGATCGGGTTCGAAGGACGCATCGGAGTCAGCCAGTACGGCAGTGGGGTACCCCAATTGGGCAAAGGCCTGTGCCCGTTTGCCCGTTTCTGAACCCCCACCGAGGGCTGGGACAACACCCCTGTGAGCGAGGGACCTTCCCTCGTGACGGGCAGTCCACACTCGGTCAAGAGCACGCACCACTCCGATCTCGGACTTCCCCTCACAGACGAGCACGCGACGAGCGAGGAACGCCTCAGGAACGGAGCGCACCATCGCGGCCAAATCAGAGGGCACGGACCGGACTCGCGTGACTCCGTTGGACGTCCGCACTACCGAGATTTCATCGGCATGTAACTCCTCGAGAGCGACTGCCGAGTGAGTAGTGAAGATGGCCTGCCCTTGTCCCGGCTCTTTCCCTGCGACTTTCTGCCGTAGGGTCCGAAGAAGGTGCCGTACCCGGTGAGGTTCAAGGCCGCCTTCAATTTCATCGACACACAGCACTGCGCCGTGCTCGGTCCCGAGGAGTTCGAGCCCGAGTGCCACCAATCGGCGGGTCCCGAGACCTGCTGCGCTTAGGGGTATGTCATTGCTGTGGAGCCCGAGAGCGCTCGTGCCATTGGGGGAAGCGTCTAGTCGCACTTCCAAATCTTCCGTGACGGGTCCTGCCCCGAGTTCTGCCGCCGCTCTCTCAGCCTGCTCTATCACGCGGCTTAGATCACCCAGGTCTGCACTCGCGACAGCGTCTCGAGCAAGTCGGTGCGCGGCGGCCATTGTGTGTTTGAGCTGGTCGGTAGACGTGGCAAGCCGGGTAAGCGCCGTACCGCGGCCAAACGTGAACTGGCGCTCAACCGAGTCGCCAACACGGCTGACGCCCAGGAGCGCCCGGTCCCGGGCAGTGAGGACCCGGCCATCCGGGTTGCGCTCGCTGACCACCGACCACGTCGGCTCGAGCGAGTCATTGACATCTAGGCGCATGGTCACGGCGGGTTCAAAGTCACCTGGCTCATCGTGGATCACGCCATCCTCATCGACTCCACGCAGCTCAAGGCCAAGCCGGTCGTCCGCGAGGATGGCCCGCGGCAGCTCACTGATGGTCCCCTCGATGCGGAAGCCGGCCGATGGATCTGCACGGTAGAAATCTGCGTCAGAGAATGTGACGGCGACTCGCGGAGTAACAAGCAGGCCGATCGCGTCGAGGATTGTGGTCTTTGTGGCGTCCCCGGGGCCGATCAGCGCAACGACCCGACCAGCCGGGCTCCAGTCGAGCCGCTCAATGCCCCGGAAGCGTTCTACGGAGAGATGCCGTAGACGCATCAGCCACCCGGTCCGACACTTGGCTGCACGGTGGTCGAATCCGTGCGCAACCCCAAGCCCCGGACAACACGCGGCGGCTCAGCGGCACTCAAGGAGCTGACGTGCATGTTTACCTCATCTATTCTGCCACCAACCAAATCGTCCACTTTGGGGTGGAGCGCAAGGTCAACCGAGTCATAGGAGGCTCCGGCGCCAACGACGGTCATCAGCATGTCTGCTCAGCCCGCTAGGCGTCGTAGCCGCCAGCGGGCCAGCCGCGCCCGGTTGGCGCTACGAAGCGACTCATGCCGCTTGGCTTCGCTACGTACCCACTCGCCCGGGTCGACCACCACCACGGCCTTACGGCTAACAGGATCTTCCTCCTTCAACGCCCAACCGGGCAGTGCTGCCAGATCTAGCGTTGGGTCTTCCTTCCCGCCGCCGAGAACGCTACGGAGCTCCTCGGCCACCCGGTCGAAGTCGTCCATCACATCTCGGTAGCTGTACTCGAGCACGCACACGCCTTGGGCCTCCAGCCGGTTACGGGCATCGAGGTCGTCGGCGACCTTCTCCACGGACTGAGCATGCCAGGCCCTCCCGTCGAGGAAGATCGAGATATCGGGCTCGCGGTACTCGCAGTCGACGCGGACCGCGCGCCGTCCACCTAGCTCCCTTACCACCTGGAGGGCCGGCAGCGGCAGCCCCGCCGCCTGGAGCCGGGCGAAGAACTCCTGCTCCAGGAACGACTCCAACCGGTCGTCCTCGGGGTCGAGGCCCTCGACCACCTCGGAGCCGGCTAGGCGGCGCAACGTGGCGAGCACCTCGAAGCGGTTGAGAAGGCCGTGGTGGCGCTGGTTCCAGAAGTCGCGGAGGCAACGGTGACAGGAGCCCGAGCACATGCAGGTGCCCAGCCGTCTGGCGGCCTCCGCCGCCGCCTCCTTGAAGCCGGCGGCGCTATTGGCAAAGAGCTTGGGGACGTACCCCGTGCCGCCCGGTTGGGTGTCGTAGAGGACGAGCGATATCGGCTCGCCGTTTTGGTGGCGCTCGAACCAGCCGAGGTCGCGGCGCCCCGCCTCCATGGTCTCCCTTATGCCGAGCAACAGTGCCTCGGCGAGGGTCACCCGCCAAGACACGTACCCGTCCCCTCGCGTGGCCGGCGGCAGGACGACCTCGATCGCGTCTCCCTGCAGACGGGCCGTGAGCCAGATACCCCGCCTCACCAGTTCGCTCGCCGGGTCCTTCCGGGCCGGGCAGTAGGGCTTGTGGCCGGTCAGTTCGCCGGACGCGCTGTCCGGCCCTTCGTCGGTGTCAGCCGCCTCGGCCGAGTAACCGCACCCGGTGCAAAGCTCGAAGCCTGCCGGCCCTTGCCCCTCTGGGCGGAGCGGCCCCAGGTTGGCGACGGTTATGGCCCGACCTCGGCTCCACTCGATGTGGAGCCCGCCGAGTTCGGCCACGGCGGGCGGCGCCTGCGGCTCGCCCAACATGTGCCGGACCTCGTAGTCGGAACGGCGCCGGAACTCGTCCTCGGTGGAGATGGCACCACCACTGGCGTACACGCCCGTCAGGGACACGACGGCCTGGGCGACCAGGTCGGACCCGCAGGTCGGGCACGTCTTTTGCAGCGGGTTGGTGGTGAAGTACTCGCATGCGTCGCAACGTCGCCCCGAGCTCACCACGTTGTCGCGGTGCTCAGGACCAGCCGAGGACTCCTCTACCGGGGGCGGGTCCAACCGGAGGACCTTGAGGCGGCGTCCTCGGGCGTAGACGACGTTGCCGGGCGCGAACTCCGTCGCGGCTACGGGGGCGGCCTGCACTATCGGCTCCTCGGAGCCGGGCGTGTGGAGGAGAACGCTTTCGGCCGTGAAACCGTAACGGGGCAGGAACCCGACCAGGCCCAAGAACCCAAGCGGTTGGTACTCGGGAGTGGAGGGCTTCGCCAGGCGGAGGATCTCTCGGTAGAGGCGGTCCTGGAAGTCCTTTTCCGCCTTTGACGGGATCCCGGGGGCACGGCGCGCCTTGTTGTACTCGTCGAGCAGTGCCCGGTAGCGGTCGCACCAGCGGTTGAGCGCCTGGCGCAGCTCGGGGAGGAACCGGCCCACCTGCTCCAGGCAAAATGCCTCGGCACCCTCTGGAGGATGGGGGTCCGACGGCGAGGAGAACGCCCCCAGTACGGAGAGCTCCACCTTGGCCCGCACCGCCGGGTCGCTCAGCTTTTCGGCAAAAGGCGCCAAAGCGCTCTCGCGCAGCACCCCGTCGGCATCGGCGATCGTCCCCCCCTCGGCCGCACCAGGGTCGTCAGGGTCTGGTACCCAGCGCTCGGGCAGGCCGAGGCCGAGGACTTCGATCACGAGGGAGTTGACGTGCCGTCGTAGCAGCGGTTGGTTGTCGAGGGAGATGGCCGGGGCGCGGACCTCCCCTGCGATCATCTCGTCGGGGCGCTCGAAGTAGTAGGTGTCGTGCGGGCCGTGCCCGGCGTGCGCTATCGCCAACGCCACCTTGCTCCGCCTGCCAGCGCGGCCGACCCGCTGCGCGTAGTTGGCGGGGGTTGGGGGGAGGTTGCGCAAGATGACGGCGTTCAGGTCGTCGAGGCTCACGCCCACCTCCAGGGTCGGCGTGCAGGCAAGGGCGTCGACCAGCGCGAGCTTGCGGTCGTTGAACGCCGCCTCCAGGGCGAGGCGGGTCTCGCCTTGGACCTGCGCCGAGTGTTCCCTCACGATCGTCCGCCTTGGCGGCGCCTGGTACTGGCCGCGGTAGAAGTTGCGCTCCGGCGAAGGCGAGAAGGCCTGGGGCATCCCGCGGCAGTACCAGTTGGGACATGTCGGCCTCCCGTCCAACGCGACGAGCAGCGACGCCCTGACGCTCCCGCAACGGTCGCAGCGCCAAAGAGGCTCCTCGTCACGTGGCGCCACCAGCAACCGGTTGTGGTCCAACACGTAGCGGTTCCGGCCCTCGATCTTGTGGTTGGCGAGGAGCCCTGACGACTGGAGCCGGGAAACCAGCGCGTCAACCGTGTCCGCGACCTCTACCGGCTTTTTCCCGAGCACCCTTCCCACCAGCTCGGTGAGCCGCGTCGTGTACCGCTTGTCGCTCCAGGCTCGGATGTCGACGCCGTCTTTCCTGCTGCTGAACTTCTTGTCGGCGTAACCCCGAGTGGCGTTCACGGCAGCATCGCCGATACGGACGCCGTGGTTGCGCACGAGGGCCCGCGGGTCGCGAAGAAGCATCCAGTGCGACGCCGCCCGCCCGTAGCGCAGCACGTCGGCGACCGCGGCCACGATCTCGGCGAGGTGCGGCCCGAAAGGCTGCGACGGCCATTTCGCCGCTACCCCGGCCGCGATCTCGTCGAGGCCGTCGATGCTTACCACGACGACCCCCTCTTGCTCGAGGGAGAACCGCCGCCGGGCCCGCTCGGTCAGCTCCAAGGCGACCTCCCACTCGAGCTGGCGGGCGATGCGGTCCCTGTCTTCTTGGGAGGGGAGGTAGTCCGGGTCGGAGACTTCGGCAAAGTCCCGGCTCGCCTCGCCCACGAGCCACCTCCGGAGCGTGGCCGGGCCCTCGGTGACGAGCGACGTCACCTGACGTACAAGAGCAGGGAGCGAGAGCCTGCCCTGCTCGGCGACAGAGGACGCCATCAGCTGGCGCACCGCCACCCTGGCCCCTTGGTCGTCGCTGTAGCCCGCCTGTTGGGCGGCGTTCTGGCGGCTGTCCGCGAACACGAGCAGCCGCCCGGCGGCCTCACCCGAGCGGGCCCTCAGTTCGTCCGACAAACCTTGGGTGATCACTGCCACGCTCGCCGCGGCTGAGCCTTTCAGGGCCAGCAGGACGGGCCGGTTGCGAGCACCCTGGCTGCCGCAAGCGGGGCAGTGCACGTTGTCGGTCGAGGCGAGCACCTCTACCCCGTCGAAGTTCGCTCGCGGGCAATTGCGCAGATGAGCCACCGGGCGGGCGCCGCTGGCAAAGCCGCCACAGTAGGAGCAGAGCCGGGAGGCGGCCCAGGTGACCTTGTTGCCGTCCTCGTCTTCGTTCACCGGGTCCACGAGCCGCGCGGGCTCGGCCATGAACAGGGTTGGCCGGTCCCGCTCGAAGTCGAGCGGCAACGCCAGCGTCACTCCGCCGAGGTCAGCGGTGGGTGCGGGGCTCGACCAGTAGGCCTCACCACAAGTGCGGCAGGTTGCCAGCGGGAGGGCCAGCGCGCCGCAGCGGCACCTGCTCCCCTCTGGGCCCCGGAGCGAGCCACAAGCGGGGTCGGTGCAGCGCCACAGCCCCGAAAGGCTGCGCAGGACCTGGTGCACCCGGGGCCGGAAGCGGGCCTCGGGCTCCTCCTCGCCCACGGTCGCCACCCTGGCGGCGGCCCCGAGGAGGACGAGCGCCTGTGCCTCCAGGCGACAGGCTTCCTCGCTCTGCCCGGCCCGCTCGGGCAGGGCTGCCAACGCCTCCGCGGCCCTGGCGACCGGGGAGGGGCGAGCGAGCGCCCGCTCGACGACCGAGACCGTGGTGTACCCGTCTATCACCTTGCCGAGCGCACCAGCGAAGCTCTCGTCTCCGGGTAGGTCCAAGCCGAGCGTCGCCTTGGCCAGGGCAGCCAAGCCTGCTTCGTCGATGGCCTCGGCCAAGAGGTCGGGGGTGAGACTGGGCGGCGCGGGCACGATCGCGCCGGGCTCGGCGAAGGGCGTGGGCGTCTCTGCGACGAGGGCCTCGGGCTCGAAGTGGGCGCCGAAGAACCGCTCGGCGAAAAGCCGCAGCTCGGTCGTCTCCTCGGCCCCCGCGGTGGCGCTGGTGCCCACCATGCAGATGCTGTGCTCCCCCGAGACGGTGTGCTGGCGGAAGCGCCGGAGCAGGGCGCCCACCTCGGCACCGAGGACCCCGTTGAAGAGGTGGATCTCGTCCACGACGAGGTAGCTGGGGGCGCCGTGGCGGAACAGCTCCTCGTCCCTTCCCCGCAGGAGCAGGTACTCGAGCATCGTGTAGTTGGTGAGGAGGATCTTCGGGGGTTCCTCTCTCATGGCCTTGCGGGACCAGCGCAGGTTGTCGGGCGAGCCGGCGGGCCGGGCCGGCCGGCGTGAGTCGCCGGCGTCGGTCTCGGGGGTGTCGCCGGTGTAGCGGCCGAAGCTCACCTGGCTGTCGGCGAGCAGGTGGCGGAGACGCTGGAGCTGGTCGTTGGCCAGGGCGTTCATCGGGTAGACGACGACCGCCTTGATCCCGGGTGAGGGGTCGCGCAGGCATGCGTCCACGACCGGCACCAAGAACGCCTCGGTCTTCCCCGACCCGGTGCCCGAGAGCACCAAGGTGTTGCGCGGCGCCTCGCCTGAAGCGACCGCCAGGCGCTCGATCGCCCGGTGCTGGTGCTCGTAGAGGCGGTCGAACCCCCAGGGGAGCGCCAGTGTGGCTGGCAAGAGGAGCCCCGAGAGCCCCGAGAGCTTGGGCCCCGAGCTGCCGGGCCGGGCGAGCGACACGTAGGGCTCAGCCCAGAGCAACCCCTCGTCCACCAGCCGCTCGCGCTGGCGGTCGAGCTCTGGGTCCCGAAGCGGGAAGCTGGCCCGTACGTAGCGGCGGAACCAGTTGAGCGTGGCATCGGCGACGGTGAACGGCTGGAGCACCTAGCCCTCCTCGACCACGTAGTAGCGCCGGCCCTTACCCCTGCCTTCAGAGAAAACGACGCCGTCCTTCTCCAGTTGTTTCAGCACCTGCGCCACAGTTTTCTCTTCTTCTTCGAGCTGCTCGGCAACCTCGGCGGCGGAGAGGGCGTCTATGCCGAGCAAGCCCTGTACCGCCTCCACCAGCGCCGGGTCGGTGGGTGCGCGCCCGCCCCGGGGGGTGGGGCGGTAGGGGACGGCTCCCAAGGCCCGGGCGGCCGCCACCCGGGCGTCGAGCATCCGGTACTCCTTTTGCGGCTCGGGCAGGTCCACTCCGATGTCGCGGAGCAGTTTGGAGACGTCCGACGGTTCGGTACCGGTTATGCGGCAATAGGAAAGCAGTGCCAGGTCCCGGGTGACGAACGACTTCGGCTCACCCGGGAGCATCGGTTGCACGGTGTCCAGGTTGGGGAAAGTAGAAAGCACGGCGGCGAACTGTTCGAGCGATAACCCGTAAGCGAGGGCCACTTCGGCATCGATAGTTCCACGACGCTCCCCGATCTCCCACCAGTCCAGCTTCGGGCGTGGCCGCTTTGGGTAAAGAGTTTTCCATAGTTCGTCGTACTCGTCGGTGCGGCAAATCACTTCGGCGAGCACCCCAGTAGCGCCGCTCAGAGACTGGGCCGGGGGCGCGGGGATCGAGCTCAACGCGGCATGCGTCAGGTGGGTGCGCCCCGAGAACCGAACCAGGTAGTCGAAGCACAAGGACGAGACAAGACCGGCTAGGGCCAAGACTTTCTCGGCGTCAATGGATCCGCCCCACGTGGCCGGGGACGTATGTTTTGCGGCGGTGCGGGGCAGGAGGACGGCCGCTATCGCGCTGCGCTCGTTCGTGGCTGAAGCGACGTCGCGCCAGGCGACCCGGTAGTGCTCCATGACCGAGGTGCCGTCGGCGTTTTGGCGGGCCTCGATCGAGCGGACTTCGCGGCCGTTCACCCAATACTGCGGCTCCTTGCCCTCGGCGAGGAACTCCAGGTGGTAGAAGAGGTAACCCTCTACGAGCGGCCACCACTCCGTGCCGTCAGGGCCCCGCCAGCGCAGCCCCTCCCGCACCGCGCCGTGCTCGGCGAGCCACTCGGCGTCCTTGAACCGCCAGGCGTCCTTGTCGGCATCGAGCTCACGGCAGTACGTGAGGCCCCAACCAGACTTGTCCAGGTTGAGCGCCGGCACGGCCGCGGCGCAATGAGCGGCGATCTCGGCGTCGAGGGCGGTCTGCAGCTCGGGGAACGACCACGTCTCGGGGGCGAGCGCCCGTACCTGCTCTACCGACAGCTCCGGTGAAGCCTGCTCCAGGTCTGCCAGTACGGCGGGCAGGGTGTCGAGCCCGACCGCCCGGTCCCGGCCGGCGGCGTCCCTACCCACGTAAAAAGCGGCGCGGAAGCGCTTGGTCGGCCCCTCGCCCCGCTGGGCGGTCAGCAGCACGACCTTGATGCGAGAGTCGATCGGGAAAATCTGCCTGCGGTTCTCGAACACGTAGCAGCGCTCAAGACGGCCATCGGTGAGCAGGTGTTGGCGCACGCCGGTCGCCGGCGACGAGACGTAGACAGAGTCCGGCAGGACCTGGGCGAGCCGGCCGCCCGGGCGCAAGAGCTTATAGGCGCGCTCGACGAACAGCCGGAAGACGTTGGCGTCTCCTTTTCGGAGCTGGCCGTCCGGTGCCGCCCAGGTGAAGCGGCCCGCCTCGGGCTTGGCGTAGTGGCCGAGCTCCAAGAGGTAGCGCGCCTCCGCGCGCCAGGCGTCGTCTATGTCGGGGTCCTCGCGCAGCTCCGCCTTCCGTTCTTCCTGGCGGGCCTTGGCGACGCCCTTGCGGAACACCTGTGGGTCGTAGGTGGAGAAGAACTCCTTCACGTCGGGGCTCAAGGTGTTCCAGGGCGGGTTGCCCGCCACTGCGTCGAAGCCGCTGCGGCCCACCATGACCTCGGGGAACTCGAGCGCCCAGTGGAAGAAGCGCCGCTTCTCCTTTATTATCTCGGCCGTTTTGACCTGGAGCCGGAGCCGTTCGGGCACTGGCGTCCCCTCGACCAGGCACGCCATCACCGTTTGGAAGTCGTCGATCGTGGCCGGGGTGACCGGTCCGTGGTTGTCGGGCAGCGCGTCCTCCCCGTCCGAGAACCACTGCGCGCACCAGAAGTCGGCCGCCTCCCGGAGCCGGTTGCGTAGGGACTCCTCGGCCCCCTCGATCCGCTGGAAACCAAGCCGGGCAGCTGCAGCGTCCTCCAAGGTTTCGGCCTCGCCCTCGAACGCGACGAGGCCGGCGCGTTCTTCCGCGAGCCTGGCGAGCGCTTGCTCTATGGCCCCTGAGTCGATGCCGGGCAGCTGTGCTTGCATAGGCGCCTTCGGGGCCTTGCGGGCCTTCAGGCGTTCGGCCACAGCCTCGCCCTCGACGCCGGCTTCTTGCTTCAGGTACTTGTCTAGCCCCTGATGGGCGAGGGCGGGCCAGGTGGAAAGCTCCTTGGCGGACAGCGTGCCCCCGTTCACGGTGAAGTTGACGCCCACGAGCGAGTCACCGCAACGGAGGTGGGCGTCCAGGAAGCTGAGCGGCCGGCCGGGCTCCAGGGTTTCCAGCCACAGCGAGACCTTGGCCAGCACGACGGCCAATGGGTTGAGGTCGACGCCGTAGAGGCAGTGCCGGACCACTTCCCGCTCGGCGTGGTGCACGGCTTCGGGCGTCACCCGCCCGTCCCTCGACGCTGCCCGGACGCGCGCCAGCGCGAGCCCGAGCACCCTGGCGGCTTGGACGAGGAAAGCACCCGAGCCCATGGCGGGGTCGCAGACCCTGAGCGCGAGCAGGCGCCGGGCCGCTTCTTCCGGCTCGCTCGCAGCCAGTTCTAAGAGGGGGTCGGTGAGCGGGTCGAGCACTGCGTGGACCAAGAACTCGGTTATCTCCTGGGGCGTGTAAAACGAGCCCGAGCCCTTCCGCCGCCCCGAGGCCGACTCCAGCACGAAGTCGCCCGCCTCGAGCTGCCGGGCGACCTGGTAGCCGGACGCGACCTCTTCTTCCAGCACCCGCCGTTCCCCGTCGATCAGCACTACCACCCGCGGCCCGGGGGCAAGGAAGGGCTCGAGCACCAAGAGGCCCTCGTAGATCGAGCCCAGCTGGTCCACGCCCAGTTCGGCGAAGTTGGCGTGCTGGCCCTGGGCGTGGCGCTTGCTCCCGGGGGAACCGACCGCCAGTGACGTGAGCGCACGGGCCCAGGCGGCGTCGTCGATGGCACAGGCGTCGAGGAGCGGGGTGTTCGCCGGGTCGAAGAGGTCGCCCCCCACCGGCTGCACCCCAAGGGCGCGCGCCAGCTCCGCCGGCCCGGCCCAGAGGAGGGAGAACAGACGCCGCAGCGCAGCCATGTAGTACATGCCGCCGGCCTTGGCCTTGCCCGTGCGGGCCAGCTCCACCATGTGCTGGAGCGAATAGGTGGTCGCGTAGGGGCCGCCGCCCCTGACCGGCAGCACCGCGCGGGATTCGGCGTAGAAGACGAACAGGAGCCGGTACAGGTAATAGAGTGCCTCTTCGAAGAGGCCTTGGAGCCTGGCGCGGGTGGGCTCGCCGATGACAGCCTTGTTGGCGGGGTGGGCAAGAGCGGCCTGCAGGACCGTTTCGGCGGCGTAGGTCACGTCCGCCCGCATGTCCTTGGCGAGCGCGGTGGCGTGCAAGCGGCTCTCGTCCACCACCCGCACGATGAGCGGTATCTCGTCCGGGCCGGCGGCGAAGGCCGGCGCCCGGAAGATGGCGGCGAAGGCCCGCCAGGTGTACTCGTCGTCCAGCTCGACCAGCTCTTCGAGCGAGAGCTCCAGGTACTGGCGGCTGATACCGCTCGAGCGCCGGTAGATCCGCACGTTGGTGCCTGCGAGCAGCATGCCCCAGTCCGCCTCGCCCTCGTAGGACTCCACCGCCAGCTCGAACTGGGTGGAGAGGGGGTCCGCGGCGTCGGGAGGCCGGCGGTCGGGGTCGGGAGCGCCGGGGAGGTCGGCCACCACCAGGGCGTCGCGACCGTCCTGGCGCCACACCATCAACGGCAGCTGTGCCCCGTCGTCGAGCGCCAGCTCCAGTGGGGCAGTACCGTCCAAGCCCAACAGGTCGAGCCGGCGGGCCTGCCAGTCGGCGTCTGGCTCCTCGCCACGGACCTCGAAGCCGCGGGAGTCCCGTACGAGCGCCCGGGCTTTGCGCTTCAAGGTGGCGTAGGTCTCGGGGTCGATGTCGATCTCGCCCCGGCGCGCCCACACCTCGACCAAGTAGTAGGGGGAGGCGAGCCCGCCGACGTTGCGGACCGCGCTCACGGCGCTGCTCTCCACTGCGCTGCCCTCACGATGAGCCTCCCGCCCACCGGGTCGGTCCCGGCCAGCTTCACCTTGGCGCGGTCCCTGATGCCGGCCCGGCGCCGCTCGTACTCCTCTTCCAGCTTGCCCATGAGCCGCTCGTACTCCTGTCCCGACTCGAAGGAGAGCTGCGGGTCGCGCCCCAGCGCGAGCAGCTCGACCCGGTGCTCCTCTTCGCCGCGCCAGAGCCCGAGCGCTTCCCGCTCGCTCGCCACCAGCTCTTGGGCCAGCTCGACGAGGGACACGCGGCGCGCCTCCGCCCGCCGTTCTGCCTCTTTTCGGGCAGCCTCGTACAGCCTCGCGAACGCGTCCTGCCAAACGGCAATGCGGGCCTTGTCGGGGAGGGCGGCCGGTCCCGGCGCGTCTATGCCGAGCCGGGCCATGTCTGCCCCGGGGCTCCGGCTCACCGACGCGTCCAGGGCCACCTCGACGGCGAGCAGCGACTCCTCGGCGGTGCGCCCCTCCCCGTCCACGAAGCGCACGGCGAAGGAGACCACGAGGCCCTCGGGCTCGCCGGCGACGACATCGAAGCGGTGCGGGAAGTCGGGGACGGTGGCTTCGTCCCTGAGCGCCCGCAGCGTCGCTTCCACCAGCGGGTGGGCCGGCGAGAGCAGCTCGGGGGCGCTGTCCTCGTCCTCGTCCGCCAGCGCGACCTCCCGGCGGAAGGTGGAACGCTCGATCGCCGCGGTACCGAGCTGGGGCCGCAGCCGCTCCGGTACCCGCACCCGGGCCACCCCTTTCCCCAAGTCCTCAATAGCGCCGCCGTCGTCCCACCCCCGGAACGCCGTGCGCAGTAGTTCGCCCAGTTGGGCCTCGAAGTCGTGGACCGTACCGAGCCCGGCCACGTAGCGCTCGGCCTGCTCGATCTCTGTTCGGTTGTGGGCGGAGAGCCGGGAGAGGTCCTCGGCGACCTGGCGGGCCTCCGGCGTCTCCAGTAGCTCGCCGACCCGTTCGGGGGTGTCGTCCTTGGCCTGCTGGAGGAGCCGGCGCACCGACCCCGACGAGTAGCCGGGCAGCACGGCGCCTACGGAGCCGAGCTCACGGGCGATCTTTTGCAGCTTGTCGACCACCACCTCCAAGGCCCGCGCCTCGGGGCGGCCCTGGCGCCGGGAGCCGTCCGCCGCCACGAGGCACCAGATATGGGGCGTCTGGCCCTGCCCGTAGCGGTCGATACGCCCGTTGCGCTGGGCGTAGCGGTTGGGGTTCCACGGGACGTCCAGGTGGACGAGATGGTGGGCGCCGTGGTGCAGGTTGATGCCCTCGCTGGCGGCGTCGGTCGCCAGGAAGACCCGGACCGTTGGGTCGCGAAGGAAGCTGGTTATGGCCCGGTCGCGCTCGGCTTCAGGCGTGGCGCCGTGGAAAGTCACGAAGCTCACCCCTTCTGCGCGCAGCCGCCGCTCCGCCGCCCGGAGGGTGTCGCGGTACTCGGTGAAGACCACGACCTTTTCGCCCGCCAGTTCCTCGGCCAGCAGGCGGGAAAGCGCCTCCAGCTTGGCGTCGCGGCCTTGGGGCACCGCTTCAGCAGCATCAAGGAGCGCTCGAGCGAGCCGCGCTTCTTCGGGCGCCAGCTCCGGGGGCGGCGTCGCCGCCGCCTCACCCGGGTCGACCACGTCGTCTTCGGGGTCTGACTCGTCGGTGTCGACGTAAGGCACCTCGTCGTCGAGGTCTTCGGGGGCCGGTGGCGCTCCCAGGCGCCGGCGCAAGGTGGCGCGCAGGGCTGCCACCGAGGAGCCGAAGCGCTTGCGCAGGACACCGGCCAGGAACTGGCACCCCGTCGCCTTCTGGCGTGACCCGCTCGCCTCGTAGCGTTGTTCCTCCCCGGCCAGCCAGGCGAGGTAGGCGTCGAGCGGCCCGTCGACGGCCCGCTCTTCCCGGGACGCGACAGTGAGGGTGGAAACAACGTGGATCCTCGGCTCCAGGAACTTCTTCCCCCCGGCCAAGGTGACCTCGGGCTTGAGCCGGCGGACGACGAGGCGGCTGGCCACGTCGAGGGGGACCTCACCGGGCGCGACCTCGACGAAGGGTTCGAGGAGCCGCAAAAGCGAGAGGAAGCTTTCGGTCTTGCCGTCGTGTGGCGTGGCGGTGAGGAGCAGCAGCGCGCCCCCTTCGGACTTGGCCGAGAGGACCTGGCCGAGGCGCGCGAGCTGTTTGGTGCGGTTCCCCCGGAGCGCCAGGTGCCCGGCCTCGTCCACGATCACGACGTCCCAAGGCAGCGGGCAAGCCCGCAGTTCGTCCCGGAGCGCGGCTCGGGCCGCGAGCGTCATCGAGACGATCAGCTTTTGGTTCTGGTGCGCGAAGACGTTGAGGTTGGGGTTGCGCCGCCGGCGGTCGTTGAAATCGGCCCCGTCGGCCAGGATGTCGAAGCGGAAGCCGAACTTCGTCCACAGCTCCTTTTTCCAGCGCTCGGGCTCGGGGGAGGCCCGGGTCACGACCAGCACCCGGTTGGCCTGGTGGCGCTGGGCGAGCCAGCGGAGCACGATCCCCGCCTCGGCGGTCTTGCCGAGACCGGTGTCGTCGGCGACCAGTAGGCGCGGCCGCATGGTCCTGGCTACCCGGAGGAGCGGCACGAGCTGGTAGGGCTCCACGGCGATCGCCCCCCAGTCGAGCCCTACGAGCTGCTCGCGCCCGCCGGCCATGGTCGTGAGGTAAGCGTGGTGGAGAGCTCGCCAACGGCTTCGGTCGCTCCCTTCGACGTCCAACTTCGGGAGGGGCTGGACGTCGGGCAGTAACTCGTCGCGCTCCAAGTCGAGCAGCGGCGTGAGCTCCACGTCCCTGAACTCCTGGTCAAGCCCCACGAGGCGGAGCAGCCCGCCCTCCTCTTCGCCGAGCACCCGCCAACGCGCCCCCCTCCAGCGCACGGCCTGGCCGGTCTCAAGCAGCGGCGCCGGCACCGCCTCGGCCTCTTCCCCGAAGACTGTCACAGCCCATTTGTAGTCTCTTGGGAGCTTCGGCTGCTCCTTCGTGACGGTTGAGCCTCGGCGACCAGGCGCCCTACCCCCTTTTCTCACCCTGCCGGCTATGGCCGGTGCCTAACCCAAGGAGGACCGATGGCCCACGTCACCGACGACGCTGCCCGCCTGCTCACTGCCGTGGAGACCGCCCCGGCAGCCGTCCAAGCCCGGCTCGAGGCCGCTTCCGACTTTGACGCAGATGAGCTCGAGCTGGTCAGGGGCGTGCTCTCTCGGCTGGCCGGCCCGGTCGCCGACCTGGCGCAGCGCCTCCTCGACGACTGGGGCCACCTCTCGGTGGTTGAGCGCACCGCCGCTCTGTTGCTCCTGGCCCAGGAGCTCGCCCAAGCCGAGGCAACTGCCGACGGCGCCTGAGGGGTGCTCGTAGCTCCACGCGCTGCCCTTCACCGGCCCTCGGCCGAAGGCCCGGTCTCCACGGCGACGGCGAAGACCTGCTGCAAATCGGTTGAGCAAAGGCCGGTTCAACCAGAGTTAGGCTGGGCTCGTTGATTGTGAGCTTAAAGTGACTGTCGTTACTGGAGGGGCCAATGGGGGACCGGAGCGCTATCGAATGGACCGAGGCAACCTGGAACCCGACAACCGGCTGTGATCGGACCTCACCGGGCTGTGACCACTGCTATGCGCTTGCTCTCGCCAAGCGCCTCAAGGCAATGGGCGTCGACAAGTACCAAAACGACGGCGACCCCCGGACGAGTGGCCCGGGGTTCAAGATCACCACGCACCTTGACGCCCTGGCCATCCCCTACGGTTGGAAACAACCGAGGCTCGTGTTCGTGAACTCGATGAGCGACCTCTTCCACGAGGAAGTGCCAACCGAGTTCATCGAGGCCGTCTTCGAGGTCATGTCCAAAACACCGAGGCACACCTACCAACTTCTCACCAAGCGCTCGCGTCGTTTGCGCCAGGTTGCGCCGAAACTGGATTGGCCGGCTAACATTTGGGTGGGAGTAAGCGTCGAAAGCACCAAGTACCGCTTCCGGATCGACCATCTTCGCGAGGTGCCAGCTGCAGTACGGTTCGTGTCTGCCGAACCGCTGCTCGGCCCGCTCGGCGAACTGGACCTGAGTGGCATCGACTGGGTGATCGCTGGAGGCGAGTCGGGCCCGAACGCTCGGCCAATGGATATCTCTTGGGGCCGAGATCTTCGGGACCAATGCCTGGGAGCGAGAGTGAAGTTCTTCTTCAAGCAGTGGGGTGGTCGTACGCCGAAAGCCGGTGGTCGAGAGCTGGACGGCCGGACCTGGGACCAACTCCCGGCCAGGGCGGTGGGGTAAGGGTCTCACCGGAAGTGCCGGCCAGTTCCGACTTCTTCGGTCAACGAAACGCACAGGCCGTCCTCAAACACGGAGTCCTCACGAGGTATGCCTATTACTTCGCCGGACGTGCCGGGCGCGCAACGCACGGGCTCGTAGCCTTCATCGACGGCTATGCCGGGGAAGGACGCTACGAAGACGGGAACCCCGGGTCCCCGTTATTGTTGGCCTCGCAAGCGAAACGGGCGGACATCCTCGGGAGAAATGTCAAGCTTGCCTTCATCGAGCAGGACGACGGCCGCCGCCAAAGGCTGAAGGTCTCGCTCGCCGAAAACGGCGTCGTGCCTGACCAGCTCCTGGGTGGAGACTTGGAGGACGTGATGGACAGCTTGCTCGATCGCTACGAGCACCATGCCGTCCTGCTCTTCGTCGACCCGTTCGGGCTCGCCGTTCGCCGGTCCACTCTCGAGCGGGCCCTTCGGAGGTCATCGCCCCGCCAGCCAATCGACGTCCTCTACCACTTCAGCTTGAGCTCGGTCGCGCGGATGGGGCGCGCCGGAGTCCTCGAGGGGCCGGGCGCCGAGCTCAACGCCAAGAAGCTGGACGACGCGCTCGGCCCGGGCGGCTGGCGGCGTGACTTCGAGGAGGCCGAGGGACCCCAGAGGCCGACGGCTGCGGCCATAGAGGTGGCGAAGCGGTTCGGAGGATCGGTCAGGGCGGCTACGGGCCGGCGCAGCACGGCTGTCCCTGTACGACAGCGCCCTGAACAGTTGCCAAAGTACCTACTCATGCTGTTCACTGCCGATGAGCGCGCTCACTGGGACTTTGCCGACCACGCGGCAAAAGCGCACGTGGACTGGCTCCTTCACTGCAGTGCCCAAGATTATCAGGCCAATTTGCGCCGGAACGAGAGTTTTGGTGTGCTTTCGCTCTTCGAGGACGCCCCTCCATCAGTGGAGGACATAGAAAAGCGACTTCAAGAAGATGCGTCTGGCTATCTACCGCGACATCTTTCGGCACTATTGGAGAGCCGTGGTCGCGTGCGGCCCGTAGAGGCCGTCGAGGACGTGTACGGTGAGATGCTGGGACGAGCCGGAGCTAAACACGTTCGCGCCGCCATAAAGGCCCTGTACGCGGAAGGCAAAACCGACGACACTGGTGTCGGAGACTTCTGGACGAGACAGGTGAGGTGGACGGGTGCGTAGTGGGGGCAGGCAACCGCTCCGGAGCCACCTCGTGCGACAGTGGGAGGTTGAGACGCCGGCGAGGTTGGGTCACATTGGACGACGGAGCGGTCCGTGGTTGGGCCCACCCGGTACGTCTCGGCGAAGATCCTTTCGGGTAGGCCGACATACTCCTCAAGGGTGGCGTTGGAGTCGTAGTCCTGCCAACGCGCTACGGAGGAGAAGTCACTGTGAGGGCGATGCTGTTGTCCCTGAGATCAGACACCGTCTCGTTTTGGGACCCGTCACCCAGCGCCTCCGCGGAGCCCTCCATGGCCTCTGTTGCGATCGCCCCCGCCCCCGGCCATCCGTAGCCTCCGGTGGGGTTGGTCCCCTCACCAAGGGGCACGCCAACAGCCGGAGCGAGGCCTTGAGCCGACGCGCCGAGACCCTGAGCCACCGTCGCGGCACCGCAATTCCTCGGCTCCTTGTTCCTCCGCTACCGCACGCACCATCCAGGCGGCACGCGACAAGTAGTCGGCGGTCGTGGGCTCTTGGTCGGCCACGTACTCCGCAGCCTCCTTGAGCGCTTCACCCAGGTGCTCCCACCAAGCCGAGGTCATCGGGCCAAGTCCTCCAACGCTCCCGTGCCTGCGAGCCCGCAGGATTGTTCCAACCAGAAGACCAGCGCCTTACGGGGCACCACGAGCCGGCGCCCAAGGCGCACCACCGGCAAGCGCTGTGAACGCGCGAGCTCGTACGCCAAGGCACGCGAAATCCCGAGAAGCTCTGCCGCCTCAGTAACGCTCATCACTGACCGGTTGTTCGCCATCCTTCCAGGCACCTCCTCAGTCCGGGCGGCCCTCCGGCCGCCCGCCGTACTACCTCTTTGGGTCGCCAGCACCCCGGAACTAACACACAAACCTCGCAAATCCAAAAACTTCGTCCCGGCTCGGTGGGGGTGGTCGGCCAGTCCTCGGATGGCTCGTGATGTCGCCACTCGGGGAGGTCGTCATTCCCATCTATCGACAAGGCCGGCACCCAGCCGTATGGGCCCACCGGTGCGAGCTAGGCGAAGGGACTACCCGTGCGCCGGTTTCGGTCCTGGCCGGGTGAGCGGAGGCCCTTTGGTGTTGCGCCTCAGTAGGTGCCCAGCGGTCCGGCGGGCCAAGAGAAGGTCCCGGGCCATCAGTTGCGCCATGATCGTGAGCTGTGTTGGCCTTCTTCGAGCAGCCCGACGTACAAGACGCTCTATCCAGCCTCGCGGCAGAGCCTGAGCTGACGGTGCTCGTCGGTGCGGGGGCCTCCAAGGAAGTGGGCCTCCCGACCTGGTCGGAGCTGGTGGACGCGCTGGCCAACCGGGCCGTCGGGTCCAAGCGCTCGTGGTCGGCCTTCGCCGACCAGCTTCGCCACCAGATAGCCGACGGCGACCTACTAGCCGCCGCGGAGCGGGTCGAGGTCGTATTGGGCCAGGCTCGTCTGCGCCAGGAGATCGAACGGCTCCTCTATGGCCAGGATGACCCGGCCGATCTTGAGCCAGGGCCGCTCGCTGATGGCGTAGCGGCGATGAAGCTTGCCTGGGGCGAAGGGCTCAGGGTGGCCACCACCAACTACGACCAGCTCCTGCTGACAGCGCTCCGCCGTAGAGGAGCGGAGGCCCACAGCTACTGCGTCAACAGCAGGCGGCCTGGGGTCATCCACCTCCACGGGGTGCTCGGCTACGAGGGCCCGGCCGACGGTAGGAACATCGTCGTGCTTACTCAACGGGACTACCTCGCCCCGGTCGCCGCCGGTTGGCGAGCCGACTTCATGGAGGAGGCGCTCGCCAAACCTTGCCTGTTTGTCGGGGCGAGCCTCGACGACCTCAACATGCTCCGGCCCCTCTATGGCCAGCGAAGGTCTGGCGGGGCGCCTCTGCACCGGGCGCTGTTCGTCCGCCCTCCCGCCACTTCCGGGTTTGACCGCCTGGCGCGCCTCGCCTGGGAGGACGTCGAACGCCAGCGCTGGCGCGGGCTCAGCCTTCAGCCTCTGTACTGCGACAACTATGCCGACGTGGCCCAGTTCGCGTTCGAGCTCGCTGCCTTGCGGGAGGACCGGTCACTGCCGCCGCTTGCGGCCCGGTTCCAGGCCTGGTACGACCGCGCTGCAATGGGGGTGCTGTCGGAGGGCCGCGCCCAGTACCGCTCCAACCAGCTCCGTTTGTCTGACTTGCTGGCTGAGCTCCTATCGGGGCTCCAGGCCGAGCTAGGAGCCCAGGGCGAGGTGATGTCCCTCGGCATCTGTGCCCTGCTCCCGCCCCACAGGCCAGCAGGACAGGAGCGCCCCGTCAACTGGGTGACCTCAGACCGGGCCATGACCACTCCAGCGACGATCGAGCCACTCGCCCTCGACGCCGGTTCTCAGTGGACCGCAGTGAAGGCGATGTGCGCCGGCGTTGGGAGAGCGGAGGAAAAGCACGTGTACGCGAGCCGGTGGCGTTATGTATGGGCCGAGCCGATCTTCACCTCCTCCTCCGAGCGCATCCCCGTGGGCGCCGCAGTGCTCTCCACTCGAGCCCCCGCTGGCGCGACGCTCCTTCCTAGCCGGGACGCAGAAGGGAGGTTGGACCCAGCGAACTCCGCCAGGATACGTGACGCTCTCAAGCGGGCCGGCGAGGCTGTGCTCCTGGCCGAGCCGTAGCGTGTTACCGCGCACTACCATGGGGACCAGACAGGAGGAGACTTCCGTGGTCGACAGGACGAAGGAGAACGAAAGAGGCGCACCGTCGCGAAGCTTCGCCGACGGCAGCTTCGTGGTCCACGTGCCTCTCAATGGCAACGTCCGCCACTCCAGGAGCGTCAAGGCGATCCTGCGCGAGATACGTGAAGCCGTCGCCGACATGGGCTCGCCACGAGCCGGTTCACCAAGCCGCTGAGCCGAGCGGGGACCGTCGCTACACCACCCCAAAGCCTTAGCCCGCAGCCAAAAGGGAGCCCCGCCGTCTGACCGGCCCACTCGGCGCTCTTCGTGCCGCGCACCCAGTCGGGTCCTCCCAGGGTCCACGGCCGTGCTGACAAGCCGCCAAGGGAGGGGGGCGGCTCCTGTCCCGCAAGCGGGCCAGGAGCCTCGGACACATTTGCATCTTCGATGCAAGGCACCACCGGGCCGTCGTGGCCTGAGGCGAGCGCACCGCAGCCGAGCCTTTCTAGCCGCCTCCGGCGGCTGCGGGGGAGACCCCCGCAGCCCCCTCTACCGCCCCCCTTTTGCGGCCTGTCAAGCCGGAGAAGGCAGTGCTCCGCCCTCCGTGGCTCCGCACCGCCGCCGGCCCTCCTGGCCGGCCCAGCTTGACAGTCCCGGGGGGCGGTAGGTGGCGCCCAGCCGACCGAGGACGGAGCCTCGGTCGTTGCTACGACCGCACGGCCGACAGTGAAGGAGCCTGTCGGCGACCTGGGTGGGCGACAAGGGAGACGACAAGGGAGTTGCTGCGCTCGGGCTCGTGTCCCGGCCGGCGGGCCACGCGACAGGAGGGCACCGGGTGAGTGAAGTCACCGATGTCATCTTGACCGTCGAGCCGGCCGACGACGGCCACGTCGCCGACTCCTCGTTCTCAAGCGAGCAACGAGCCCGCTCGGGCGAACGGGAAACCGCTTCGACTGGCCCGCTCATGCCCCTCACCGGGCCGGTGGCCGAGAGGCTGTAGGGCGGCTACAAGTCGCTCGGCTTCAGCGCCTGGGGTGCGGTCACGCCGCCTCGGTTCGCTAACGCCACGTAGCCGGCAGCAGTCCAGCGCGCACGACGAACGCGGGCATATGCCGACGAGGGCGCCGTGCCCGGCGGACCGCTGCTTACTGAGCGCTCTGTCCTCTGACCGGCCTCGAGCTGTCGTGCCGATGCCCGCTGGGGCGCAGGGCGTGACGCCAACACGCCCTCCGGCGCCGGTGACAGGTTTGGCACGGCGGCGGAGGACCTTGACAGGGACCTTGACACAGCGCCACTAGCTGGGGCAACGCCCCACTGGGCACCGAAAGAAAAACTTCGGCCGTCAAGGTCTTGGTCAAGGTCGCCGTCAATGCGCGCCCCCGACGCTTCGGCCCATGGCCTATGCGACAACCCTCTTCTCCTCTCTCTCCCGCTCGGCGGAGCGCCACCTCGCCCGCCTCCCGACGCCGCCGGCGTGGCGCGCAACCCCGGCCCTCGCACCGTTCACGACCGTAGACGGCGTGTTCCAGGCGACCAGGACGGCCCGCCCGCCGGCCGAGCGCCGGCCCGTCCTAACGGCCCTCCTCAGCCTCGCCCCCGCCGACACGTTGGCTTCCGAGGTGTTCCTCGCTGCCCTCGTGCCCGCGCTCCGCTCGGTCGCCGTCGAGCTCTGCCACTGGTCTCCGGCCGAGGCCGACGAGGTCGACGCGCTCGTGGCCGCCGGCGCCTGGGAGGCGGTCTCCGCGCTCGGTGGTACGGCGAGAGCCTGGCCCGACCGGGCGGTCGTCTGCCGGGCGCGAGACTTCGCCCGCGCCCGGCTCGTGGCGGAGTCCCGGCGGCGCAACCGCGCGGTCGGGTGGCCGGCCAGGACCGAGCTCACCGCTCAAGAGGACGATGGCCTCGGCACCGTCCTCGCCCGCGTTGTCTTGGAGCGCGCTGTCGCCAGCGGCCGGGTCGCCCCGCTCACGGCACGCCTCGTCTGGGCCGCGCGAGTGGAAGGGCGCACGCCGGCAGAGCTTGCACGCCTCGCCGGCGCCGGGCCCGAGGCGGCCTCGATGGCACGGCTCAGGGCGGAGCGGGCACTGCGCCGGGAGTTCGGCGAGGAGGTGGCGTGATGCTCACTATCGCGGCCATCTCCTCGGAGGGCTATTACCTAAAAGAGGCCCTCCGCCACATCGACGAGTACTACACCGGCGGCGAATCCGAAGGCCGCTGGGTGGGCGGAGGCACGAAGGCGCTCGGCCTCGAAGGCAAGGTCGGGGCGGAGGGCCTCGGCGCGCTGCTCCAGGGCCTCTCGCCGGCAGATAGGTCTCCTATGTACTCGCCTCAGGCGGCAGCCCGGCGCAGCCGTGCGGGCTTCGACCTGACCTTCAGTGCGCCCAAGGGCGTGAGCCTCATTGCCCTCCTGGGCGGAGCGGACCTGAGGGAGAAGGTGGTCTCGGCCCACGAGGCAGCGGTGGCAGACGCGCTCGGGTACCTGGAGGCCGAGGCGGCGTTCGTCCGCCGCGGGAAGGACGGTTTGGTGCGGCTCCCGGCCGAAGGCTTTGTCGGCGCGGCCTTCGTGCACACGACGAGCCGGCTGGGCGACCCCCAGCTCCACACGCACCTGGTGACGCCGAATCTTGCCAAGGGGCTAGACGGCGCCTGGTCGGCCCTCGACGCCCGGGCGCTTTACCGCCACGCCCGCACGGCCGGCTTCTTGTACCAAGCATCGCTCCGCGCCGGGCTCACCGAGGCCCTCGGCCTCTCCTGGCGGCCGGTCGAGCGGGGCATGGCCGAGCCTGCCGGCATCCCGAAAGAGGTCCTCTCCCACTTCTCGCGTCGGCGGGCCGAGATAGAAGAGGCGTTGGGGCTCGCGGGGCAGAACTCGGCGGCGGCGGCCAACATCGCCGCCCACAGGACGCGCCGGCCCAAGGACCACGATATATCCGCCGAAGCCCTCCGCACCTCCTGGCAAGTCCGGGCCGAGAGCATCGGCTTCGGGCCCGAGCACCTCGCCGGGCTCGTACAGGAGCCTCGCACACCCGAGGCTCTTGACCTCACCGAGCAGGCCGCGCGTCTCCTCGGGCCAGAGGGCTTGACGGAGCGCGCTTCCACCTTCGGCCGCCAAGACGTGCTCCGCTCGCTCGCGTCCGCGGCGAGGGAGGGTGCTCGAGTTGACGAGCTCCAAGCGATCGCCGGCGAGCTGCTTACCGACCCCCGCGCCGTGCCGCTCCGGCCGGTGAGGGGCGAGGCCGCCTTCACGACAGACGACCTCCTCTCGGCCGAGCGAGCGCTCATCTCCTCGGCAGTCGCCGCCAAGCAAGCGGGCCGCGGCATCGTCTCTGAGGCGACGCTCGCGGCAGTGCTCGACGCGCGCCCGGGCCTATCCGAGGAACAACTGGTCGCCGTGGAACGCCTGGTGAGAGGAGGAGAAGAGCTCTCGGTACTGGTGGGCCCGGCCGGCACGGGCAAGAGCTTCGTGCTGGAGGCCTCCCGCGCCGCCTGGGAGGCTTCGGGGCACCCGGTCGTCGCCACCGCGCTCGCCGGACGTGCCGCCCTGGCCCTCTCCGAGGCGACCGGGGCGCCGGGCTTCACCTTGGCCAGGCTCCTCATGGACGCGGAGGCGACAGGTCTCCCCCGAAGCGGCGTCGTGCTCGTCGACGAGGCCGCCATGGTCGGCACCCGCGCCCTCGGGAGGCTCTGGGCGGCGGCCGAAGCTGCCGGAGCGAAGCTTGTGCTGGCGGGCGACAACCGCCAAGTGCCCGAGGTGGAAGCAGGCGGGGCTTTCGCGGCGCTCGCGAAGGCGCTCTCCGCACCCGAGCTGACCGAGAACCGCCGCCAGGCCGAGGAGTGGGAGAGGGAAGCGCTCGCCGAGCTGCGCGCCGGCTCACCGGCTCTCGCGGTAGAGGCCTACTCCTCCCACGGCAGGGTCGTGGTCGCAGCGACCGCTCCCGAGGCGCGAAAGGCGATGGTGGAAGCCTGGTGGGCGGCGAGGAGCGACGGTGCCGACGCGGCCATGTTCGCCCTCGCCCGCTCCGACGTAGAGGCGCTGAACCGTTTGGCCCGCTCTTTGGCAAAAGACTCCGGAGAAGTGAGCGGCCCGGAGCTAGAGGCTGCCGGGAGACCCTTCGCCGTCGGTGACGAGGTGATAGCGCTCCGGGGCGACCGCCGCCTCGGCGTGGTCAACGGCACGAGGGGCCGCGTGAGCGCTGTCGACTTCACCCAAGGCTCGCTCAGCTTCACCGACCGCACCGGCCGTGAGGTCACGGTGCCGGCCGAGTACCTGGAAGCAGGACAGCTCGGCTGGGGCTACGCCACGACCCTCCACAAGGGCCAGGGCTCGACCGTGGGCCGGGCGTTCCTTCTCGGGGGCGAGGGCCTCTACCGAGAAGCCGGCTACACCGGGCTCTCCCGTGGCCGGGAGTACAACGTCGCCTTCGTGGTCGGCGCCGCCGCCCTCGAAGCAGACAGCCACTTGGACCTCGAGCCCGAGCAGGCGCCGCTCGAACGCTTGACGAAGGGGCTCTCGCGCTCGGCCGCGAAGCAGCTCGCCCTCGCCCAGACCAACCCGTGGGACGACGTCGCTCGATGTTCGGCGTTGGCCAAAGAGCGCAGCACCGGCCGCGAGATATGCGAGGATCTGTAGCAGTGCCGAAGCTAAAGGCGGAGGTGGCACGCCCCGTGGCGCCGGCCTGGCCGGGGCTCTTCGTCGGGGCCGCCACCTGGGGTGGGGGCGGGCCGGTCTGCGCCGGCCCCGAACAAGCACTATTGGCGCTCGGCCCGCCCCGCTCGGGCAAGACGTCCTCGCTCGTTGTGCCAAACATCCTGGTCGCCCCCGGAGCAGTGGTCGCCACCTCCACCAAGACGGACCTCTGCACCTGGAGCGCAGCCCCAAGGGCGAGGCGGGGCCAGGTCTGGCTATTCGACCCCTCGGGCACGACACCTGCCTCCTGGGCGACCCGGCTCTGCTGGTCCCCGCTATTTGGCTGCGAGTCCTGGCGGGTCGCCTCCGACCGGGCGCACTCGCTCTGCGCGGCGGCCCAACCCGGTGCCGGCCTGGCGCGCGCCGACCACTGGCGCGAGCGTGCCGAAGCGCTCATAGGCCCGCTCCTCCACGCCGCCGCCCTCGGGCACGTGTCGATGGGCAAGTTGATGGCCTGGGTGCTCCGGCGCGACGTTGACGAGGCGGTCGAGGTAGCCAAGCGGGCCGGGGGCCACGAGCTCGCGGCTTACAGCCTCGAAGGCATACTCGCCACCGACGAACGCGAACGCTCCGGCATCTTTTCGACCGCGGCCGGCGTGCTCGCCGCCTACCGCAACCCCACTGCGCTGGAGCAGGCCAACGGCCACAACTTCGACCCCGAGGCCTTCGTCCGCAGCTCGGGCACTGTTTACGTCTGTGCCCCGGCGACAGAACAGGCCCAGCTCGCCCCCATCGTCGTCGCCTTCTTGGAGGCGCTCCGGCGCGCTGCTTACGCGCGGGGCCGGGGTTGGCCGCCGGTCCTCTTCGCCCTCGACGAGGTGGCGAACATCGCCCCTCTCCCCGGCTTGCCCCAACTGGTCTCGGAAGGTGCGGGCCAGGGCGTCGTCACGCTTGCCTGCCTGCAGGACCTCTCCCAGGCACGGGCGCGCTGGGGCGAGGCAGCCGAGGGGTTCCTCACCCTCTTCGGCTGGAAGGTGCTCCTCCCCGGCGTCGCCGACCTCCGGACCCTCCAGCTCTTCTCGGCCCTCGCCGGCGAGCGCTGGGTACAGCGCTCGGGCTCCACGGTCACGTCGGGCGGCCTGCCGTTCAACCCGCAGGTATCGAGGAGCTACAGCACCTACAGCCAGAGGGTGCCGGCGCTTCCGGTGAACGAGGCCTCCGCGCTCCCGCCCGGCACTGCGCTCGTCGCCGGCCCCGGCCAAGGCCCTGCGCTCGTGGCCCTCGTCCCCGCTTGGCAGGAGCCCTGGCGAGGGGTGATTTCGGCCGCCACCGGTCGCTAGCGGCCGTCGCGGAGGCGCTTGTAGGCCTCGTAGAGAGGGGTGCCAGGGGGCTGGGGGCCGGTCGCCCTCTCCGCTTCCCTCCATGTCCGATCGAGTGCCGACCATCCGCCCCTCGCCGCCGCCACGGCGAGCGCGTCCTCCCAGACCTGTTCGTCGCCCGGCCCTGCCAAGAGGCCCTGGCGCACGGCCCACACGGCCTCGTCCAGGCGCCCGAGGTTGAGGCACCGGGCCGACATCAGGTGGGCGGCCTTGGCGACCGCCATCTCGATCTTGGCGACCAGCACCTCGTCGAAGGCCCAGCTGTAGCCCTTGCCCGCGCCCTCGAACGGCTGGCCCCGCACGAGCGCGAGTGCCTCCTTCAGTAGTTCGATGCTCCGTTCCTCGCCGAGGGTGGCAGCGGCTTCGGCAAGGGCCTGGAAGCGTTGCCAGTCGGTCTCGACGCCCTCCCCGAGCTGGTAGCCACCTTTCGATTCCGGGAAGTGCTCGGCGCCGAGGCAGCGCCGGAGGCGTGAAAGCTCCTGGTGGACCGTGTCGGCAGAGACGTCGGGCCTACCCGGCTGATAGGGCCAGAGGGCGGTGCGAAGCCTGTCGGTGCCGATGGGCCTGTCGCGATGCAGCGCCAAGTAGACGAGGAGCTCTGTCGTCTTCTGCCTCGTCGGGGGGACCGCCCATTCCTCCACCTCGTCCGGCCCGAGCACCCTCACGAACACTCTGGGAGCCTTGACTTGTGCCACAAGCTTCCCGCCCCCGGCGAGCGCCCCCTCCTTGGTTGCCTCCTCGGCTGCCGGGGCCAACGGCTGGCCCGGTAGTACCGCTTGCTCCTGGGCCGGGTGCCCTTCAGCTGGCTGCGGGCGAGCAGTGGAGGGAGCGGCGAGGCCGGCCCTCGGCGAGACCAAGGCGACAGTCGGCGGCTCGAGCGGCGGGGCGAAGGCGAGTGCCCCGAGAGACTGCCAGGCCGATGCCGCGAGGGTCCTCGGCACCTGGCGCGCCGAGCGTCGCCTGGACTGGAGCAGCCACAGCCCGGCCGCCCCGGCGCATAACAACATCAACCAGCCGAGGAGCGCGGAGTCCTGCTGTACCGAGGCCCCGACCACCGCAGAAGAGAAGGTCGTCCCAAGCCCCCTGCCGTTGATCGGCACCAGTTTGCCGTCGGCCCCGTCGGGGCGCCAGAGCTCGTAGCCGAACTCGACCTCGGGCGCATGAGCGGCTTTGAAAGGCGGTCCCGCGAGCACCCCCACGTAGTTGTCATTCGAGCGCTCCACCTTGAAGGGGACTTCCCAGAGGTAGTTCTAGACGCGCCCGAGCGAGCCGGGGTCTGGGTTGACGGCTCCTCCGCAAGCCAACCGGTCGAGGAACACCCCCGACGAAGAGCGCAAGAAAGCGCAGCTATCGGGGTCGGTGTACCCCGGCGGTGGCGTGTCGACCTTGCCGATCGGCCCACCGGCGGCTTTGTCCACTACCCCGAGCGCCTTGCCCAGCAGGGGAACCGAGTTGGCGATCCGGTGCCCACCGGCCAGCGCGTCCGGCAGTGGCCAGAGCTCGAAGGCGCCGACGCAGGCCATGAAGAGCACCAAGAACGCCATGAGCAGCCCTTGCAGCGCCCGCTGTCCAACCGTCCAAGGACCCCTCAACCGGGCCGGTGTCCCCACCGGTCATCCAGCCTATTGCCCCCCACAACCCCGACACGTAGGGATCTAGCCACTCGGCATGACCGCTCTGCCCGACGCTCACGCTCTTCACCACGCTGAGTACCTTGCCGGCTGCGTCACATCAACTGACGTAGGGTGGCCCGTGCCATGCCGGCTAGGGCGCACCTCGCATGCCCAGGCCCGTCCCATCTCGGCGGTGAGCGCAGTCTCCCGACCTACGTCTGCCGTCGCACAGTCGGCGTGCACCGTCGCGGCGCCTTGGGACACCGCGTCAATACCCACCACACCTCTCCCTGAGATCGCTCCGAGCGTTGCCGTTGACGGAGTTGGCCACCGGTGCTCCAGTCGCCTTCGTCCGGGTGTGCGACAGGAAAGTAGGGAGGTCCACATGCATGGCTGTTCTATGGGATAGTCTGAGTGGGATGCGTACTCAGAGGAGGCCCGCCATGTCAGACCCACCTGTGGAACTGGCCGACTTGGAGCAGGACCGCTCCCGGCTCTACGGTGAGTTGAGCCGAGTGGGTGATTTGCGCCGTGGCGCCCTGCACGCGGTCCGCCGTAAGTGCGGCAAGGCGAACTGTGCCTGCGCAGATCCCGCCCATCCCGGCCACGGGCCGCAGTACAACTTCACTCGGTCGGTCGGCGGCAAGACGGTCA
>JAJYMB010000137.1 GCA_021787365.1 Actinomycetes bacterium
ACTCCACTATGTCAGGTCCCCCCTTCGGACTGGTGGATCCCCTCGATGGCGAAAGACAACTGTGTAATTACAAGGGACCTGCACCTGTGCCCGGTACGGGGCCCAGCGACCTAACAGTGTGGCAGCCGGGTCAACGGTTCAGACGACGCCTAACAGCTAGCCGCCACAGTGAGCGCCCTAACGGCCTGAAAAGGAGGTCTCCCGTTACCGCCGCCCCCCTACGTGGGAGTCCAGGCTAGCAGCCAGCCGGTCGGCCCGCCGGCACCGGCCCACGCCAACTGTGCCCCGGGGGGCCATGAGCACCGCGGGACTATCAAGCGTCGCGACCCCACCCCTTGCGCCACCTCCGGCCACCGCGAAGTCACAACTCGGCGGCCCGGCTCTCGGCCAGCCGGACGCCCCCGCCTCGAAGTGACCACAGATACCACGCACCCGGGCGAAGGAGCAGTCCCACGCCGGCAAAACGACACCGTGCGCGCCCGGAACGGCCGTTTGGCTGTCACCTGGGTGCAACTTTGCCAACCGGGTGCGCTGTCCTGGCCCCAAGGGACGCCGGTCGCGCCCGCTAACACAAAGTGCGCCCAGTTGGCCCGGCGCCCCATCTACCGTGAGCCGCGGCCTGGGAGAAACCGCCCGCATACGGCACGCCCGCATACGGCACGCCCGCATACGGCACGCCCGCATACGGCACGCCCGCATACGGCATGCCCGGTGAGCCGAATGGCGTGCGCGCTGTGCACCACCGTCCGGCCGTGCCCAGCGGGGCGGAGGGGTACGTACAGGACACGGCCAACGGCCAAACCTCGGGCCAAACCCTAACAACCCGCTGCATGGGCCGGCGAGGCGCCGCCGAGCCAGTCAGGAGGTACGTCCTTGGGCTCGGTGCGAGCCAAACCCGAGGGTACGACTCCCGGCGAGCCGGCACTGGCCGTGGGGCCATTTGCCAGGACCTCGGCATCGGCCGGCGCCGGCAGGGCGCCGCCGGCTGGAGGCGCGCCCGCGTCCCAGCGCTTCAGTTCCAAGTGGGGGATGAACCAAGTCGCCAAGAACGCGAGAGCCGCTATCGGCACGGCATAGAGGAACACGGATTGGATACTCGCCGCGTACCCGCCCACGAACCCGTGACGGAACGCTGCCGGCAGGTGCGCGAGGGCGGCCGGCGTGACATCCGCGGCCGAGAAGCCGGCCGGTAGCGACAGCCCGTGCAAGTGGCTGCGCAGGTCGCCCACGAGCAGGTTGGAAAAGATCGCCCCGAAGACGGCCGTACCAAACGAGCTCCCCATCGAACGGAAAAACGTCGCTCCGGACGTGGCCACACCGAGCTCGCGCTGGGGCACCGCGTTTTGCACCAGGATCACGAGCACTTGCATGACAGAGCCGATCCCGATGCCCAGCACCACCATGTAAAGAGCGTTGAGGGCGTCAGAAGACCCCACCCCCATCCGTGAAAGGAGGTAGAGCCCGCAGGTAGTGACCGCCGCGCCTCCGATCGGGAAGAGGCGGTACTTGCCGGTCTTGGAGATCACCATCCCCGAGCCGGTCGTCATTACGAGGAGCCCACCCATGAGCGGCAACAATTGCACGCCCGACAGTGTCGGCGAGATCCCCTTCACGACCTGGAAGAAGGCCGGCAGGTAGGTGATCGCGCCGAACATCGCGAACCCGATAATGAAACCAACCAGGCTCGTCACCGAAAAAGTGCGGTCTCGGAAAAGGTGGAGCGGGAGCACGGGCTCACGGGCGCGGCGCTCGACCACCACCAACACGCCGATAAGGGCGACCCCGGCCACCGCCATGAGAATTATCGGCGCCGAGCCCCACGCGTAGGTCGTACCGCCGAGGCTCGCCACGAGGACAAGGGCTGAAGACGCCAAGGTGATCACCGCGGCGCCGAGGTAGTCGATCACGTGGTGCGTCCGGCTCAAATGCCCGGGCACCTGGCTGGCCACTACGAAAAGCGCGATGACGCCGATCGGCAGGTTGATGTAGAAGATCCACCGCCAGGAGAGGTTGTCCACGAAGAAGCCACCGAGGAGCGGCCCGACGACGCTGGCGACGGCGAACATCGCACCGAAAAGGCCCACGTAACGACCTCGCTCCCGGGGTGAGACGATGTCGCCTATTATCGCCTGCGCTCCTACCATCAGCCCACCGGCGCCCAAGCCCTGCAGGGCCCTGAAGGCGATCAGTTCTAACATCGAGTGGCTGAGCCCTGAAAATACCGACCCCACCAGGAAGATCACGATCGAGGCTTGGAAGAACATCTTCCTGCCGTACTGGTCGCCCAGCTTCCCCCAAAGCGGCGTCGACACCGTGGACGCGAGCAGGTAAGCAGTGACCACCCAGGCAATATGGGAACCGCCCTTCAGGTCGCCCACTATGGTGGGCAACGCCGTCCAGACGATGGTCTGGTCGAGGGCGGCGAGCAGCATGCCGAGCATCAAGGCGCCCATGATCAACAGCACGCGCCGGTGGCTTATGGCGCGGGGCGACGACGACGCCATGGGAACGGTCGTCGCACCCACGGCCCCATCGTTATGAGTCACCGGGCTGGCGTTGCTCATTTGGTAATTTCTCCTCTCTCAAAACCATCAGAAACGATCCGCCGGAGGCCGCACTGCTCTGGGAGGCCGTCGAAAATCGCTTGCAGGCCCGCACCCACGAGGTCTTCGACAGGTACCTTGCCGCCCAGGTTGGCCCAGAAGAAGCTGGCAACTTTGAGGGCGCCCACCGCTGAGGTCGCGAGCAGCGCCGGGTAGGGATCGCGGTCTTTGTCGGTCCCGAGCCTCTCGGCCAGGCCTTCCGCCAAGGCTCGCTCCATGGCGGCCATTTCGGCAGCCCGCGCTGCCCTGAAGGCGGGGTCGGCCGCCGCCTCCTTCATGAGCTCCATGACCTCGCCCGCGTCGCACCCGAGCACTTCGGTATCGTCCGCCATGGACCGCACCCAGTCGACGAGCACGGAACGCAAGGCCTCGAGGGGCCCAAGGGAGGGCGGCTCGGCGACCAGCCGGCGACGGAGCACCTCGGTAGCCTCTGGCTCCTTGCCGAAGATCGTCGCCTCCTTGGACGGGAAGTAGTTGAAGAAGGTCCGGGGGGAAACCTCAGCCGCTTCGGCGATGTCCTCGACGGTGACCTTCGAGAAACCCTTGGCTGCGAACAGCTCCAGGGCGTGCAAACGGATGGCGCGACGAGTGGCGGCCTTCTTGCGTTCCCGCAGCCCCGGGTGCTCGTCCAGCGTCTCATGGTCCACCTCAGTCATGTTGCACTCACTATATCCTTGCGTAGGGTGCAAACATGCGCAAGCAGCAAAATATTCCCTGGCCTGGGCGCTGCCCTGGCGGGGGCGACGGCCCAGCCCAGGGCCTAGCCCTGGGCCGCGAGCGCGCCGGCGTCCCTCAGTGCGCCTTGGTATACGGCGGCGAGACGGTCCCAGAGCGCGTTCGCTGCCTCATCTATGGCCCGGCGAGCGGGGTCGGCGTCGAACCACGCGATGGTGGCCCGGATGCCGTCTGCCAACGGCACGGTTGCCCTGAACCCGGGCACGAGCGAGCGGATTTTAGCGTTGTCGAAGACGGCGCTGTGGGACTTATCCCCCCAGAGGCCCCCCAGGCTGGCTGGGTCGGCGGCCGCGATGGCGTCGGTAGGGACGGCCAGGAGGTTGGCCTCGGCGCCAGCCGCGCCGGCAACGGCCCTGTAGATCTGGCCCCAACTGAGCGCCTCGTCCGAGGTGATGTGGAAGGCCTCACCGAGGGCCTCCTCCCGCCCGAGCAGCCCGACAAACCCCCGGGCGAAGTCGCTGTTGTGGGTCACCGTCCAAAGGGACGTACCGTCGCCAGGCACGATGACGGGAGCCCCGCGGCGCATCCGGTCGATCACCGTATAAGGCTTCTCCCAACTGCCCACGCCGATCGGGACCTGGCTCGGCCCGTAGGTATGCGACGGGCGCACAACGGTCCAGGGGACGCGCGACTGGCCGGCTAGGAGGTGCTCGCAGGAGATTTTGTCTTGCGAGTACTTCCAAAAAGGGTTGCGGAGGGGCGTTGACTCGGTGATCAGCCAATGCGACGGCGGCTTTTGGTAGACGCTTGCCGAACTTATGAATATGTACTGGCGCGTGCGGCCCTCGAACACCCTCAGGTCGCGGACGACGTCCGCCGGCGTATAGGCGATCCACTCGACGACGCTGTCCCACTCGTGCTCCCCGACCGCTTTGGCGAGGGCTTCCTCGTCCCGGGCGTTCGCGTGGAGGACGCGCGCACCCTCCGCTGGTGCGTACACCGACCGGCCTCGGTTGAGGAGCCAGAGCTCGTGGCCTTCGGCCAAAGAGGCTTCTGAGCAGGCTGAACTTATAAGGCCGGTGCCACCGATAAATAGGACTCGCACCCCACGACCATACCGCCGGCCAACCCGCTCCCCCGTCCTGCCTACCCAGTACCACCAGCCCAATGCCCGAGGTCTGCGGCCTCAGGCGGCTGGTACCCTTACTGCGGCGGCACCTAGACGCGGGAGGAAGCCAATGAGCGAAGTAAACGACTGGAACCGGAAGATCATCGAGGAGTTCCGTGCCAACGCCGGCAAGGTCGGCGGCAACTTTGCCGGAGCGCCCCTCCTTTTGCTCCACACCGTCGGCGCCCGGTCAGGCCACCCACACGTCAACCCGCTCATGTACCAGGACCTCGGAGGACCCGTGGCTGTCTTCGCCTCCAAGGCCGGCGCACCCTCGAACCCCGACTGGTACCACAACCTGCTTGCCAACCCCGAGGTCTCGGCCGAAATCGGGAGCGAGACCCGCCGTTTTCGCGCCCGGGTCGCGGCGGGTGACGAACGAGACCACATCTGGGAAAAACAAAAGCGCGACTATCCCGGATTTGCCGACTACGAGGCCAAGACCGACCGAGAGATCCCGGTAGTCATCCTCGACCCTCTTTGAAGGCTCACGGCGGGGAGAAGGCCGGCGACATTAGAGTCGTAGCTGCTGCCGTCGTCGACTACCAGAACACCCGCCGGCCGCTTGCGTAGGGCTCGGTCGTCATGACCGCGTGACAGGCATAAATCCGAGCGTCTGACGGGAACGGCTGTTCAAGCTCTGCGCGATCCGGCTGCCGGGCGGCGTCACCAATCGTAAGCCGCGGCTTTGCCGCTGCTTGCCACGGCCGAGCGGCGTTATGCAGCTGTAGACCGTTGGGGGCGAGGTTTCATCTGGCCTGGCTGCCGCCGCTGTCGTCGTCCGGGGGTTCGGCACTAGTGCGGCTTGCTCCAGCTAGCATCGCGTCGCCGGCTCTCGTCAGGTCTTCGAGGCGCGGCGAGCGCTTGACGCCGCTTCGCCGTGGGCAGGGCACACTTGTTCCAAGTTGGCCCTACGAGGCCGCCGCCGAGGCCGGGGGGTTCCTCATCGACCTCGCCAGCGTGGCTGGGCATTTCAGTGGACTGTGACGTTGCTGGCTTGGGGGCCTTTGGGGCCTTGTGTGGTCTCGAACTCAACCTTCTGATTCTCTTCGAGGCTGCGGTAACCGTTCCCGGTGATGGCGCTGAAGTGCACGAACACGTCAGGGCCACCATCATCCTGGGAGATAAAACCGAAGCCCTTATCGGAGTTGAACCATTTCACCGTGCCGGTTGCCATTGGCGATCCCTCCTTTCCTGGCCTGATTAGGCTCGAGGATCATACGAGCCACGGCTTGGCCCTGGACGGGCCGGAGGGAAACCTCGTCTTTGTAGCTACCCTCGGCGGCCAGTGTAGCCGGTCTTGGGCCTGACCGGTGGCTTCCGCCCGCTGGTGTCGCCTGCGCGAGTAGGGTGGTGATGGGCGCTTGTGGGCATTGTATCGGCCGCTCCCCATCCGTTCCGAGGTGTGCTACCCGTACCGGCCGACCCCAAGGAGCCGCATGGCGCGTAACCCGAAGGCAACCAACAAGAAGGGCCAGGAGAACCGGCCGAAGCGCCACCTTGGCGGCAGACGGGGCCGGCCGAAGGTCTGCATCTTTTGCAAAGAGCACGTCAGCTGGGTCGACTACAAGGACGTGGCCCTGCTCAGGCGGTTCATAAGCGATCGAGGCCGGATCAAGGCCCGCGGGACGACGGGCACCTGCGCCCGGCACCAACGAGACGTCGCCGCGGCGGTCAAGACGGCTCGTGAAGTGGCCTTGCTGCCATACGTGGTGCGGACCGTTGCCAGCGAGCCGCGCCGCGGGCGCGGCGGGGACCGGTACAGCAACGGCGCTGCTCCCCCGGTAGGGGACAAGCCCGCATCTGCATCCGAGCCCTCGCCGGAAGCCGACGAGACAGAAGACGCTGTCGGCAATGAGGTATCTGACGGCTCGGTCGCCGGTCCCGGCTAGCGAGTAGGCCCCCACTCGGGAGCAGGGGCGCGAACGCGCTCATGCAAGCCGCCCGGGCCCAACACCTCTAGAGGCAGCCTGGCAAGCTGCGGGCCTCGTCGAGAATGCGAGGGTCGGGGCCCCACCGAGAACGCGCGCGCCCGCCCCTCTCGAGGGCGAGTGCATCAAGTAGCGTGCTGGTGCGGGACGCGTCGCTCTTGGATGGGCCGTGTCTCGACAACAGCAGAGACGAGGACGAGTGCGCAACAAGCGTGTTGTCCAGCCCGGAGAAGATCTCGTTCGTCTCTACTTGGACGAGGTCGGCAGGTACGCGGTGCTCACCAGAGCTGAGGAGGCCCGGCTGTCTCAGAGCCTCGAAACAGGCCGCGACGCGCGCGCTGAGCTGGCCGGGAGCGGAGCGCTGACGCCCTCGCGCCAACGCGAGTTGCGGCGCCTCGTCCGCGACGGAGAGGAGGCGACCGAAACGTTCGTCAAGGCCAACCTCCGGCTAGTGGTCTCCATCGCCAAGAGGTACCGGGCCGCGGAGCTTCCTCTGCTCGACCTCGTTCAAGAAGGGAACCTAGGTCTGATGCATGCGGTGGAGAAGTTCGACTGGCGTAGGGGTTTCAAGTTCTCTACCTATGCGACCTGGTGGATACGCCAAGCCATAACCCGTGGGATCGCCAACACCGGGCGGACCGTGCGGCTCCCCATCCACGCCGGTGACCTGCTGAGAAGGGTGACCAAGGCGCGCGAAGGCCTCGAGGCGAAACTGGGTCGGTGCCCGACCATCCCCGAGCTTGCCGAAGACCTTGGATTGAACGAGCGCAAGGTGGTGGAGATCATCCGCTACGTCCGGGAGCCGATGTCACTTTCCGAGCCCCTGCGATCCGACAGCCGCTCCGAGCTCGGTGACGTCGTCGAAGATTGCTCGGCCGTACCGCCATTCGAAGCTGCCGCCGCGTCGCTGCTCTCCGGGGAGGTCGCCAAGTTGCTGGCCATTCTCGACGACCGAGAGCGGGCCATCCTCCGGCTTCGTTTCGGGCTCGACCGCGGTGAGCCGCAGACCCTCGAAGAAGTTGGCGCCCATTTCAACCTGACTCGGGAGCGGATACGTCAGATCGAAGCTCAAGCCATGTCCAAGTTGCGGCACCCGGCAAACGAATTGAACCCCCACGAACTGTTCAGCGGATAGGCTCCGCAGTGTGGCGCTCGCGGCGTCTTTGGCCGCGTGGGCTGATGCTTCGCAGAGCACCTCCGTCAGCCAGGTGGGAGGCCCCTTTCAAGCATCTGTCGATCCGCCCTGTCGGGGTCTACGCCATGGCGTTACTCTCGCGCTCGAGCGAGGTCACCTTGAGCACCGGGTGAAGGTTGGCCTGGGCGAATGTCACGAGTTGGCCAGCCTCCTCATCCCAGAGCTTGAACTTGACGGCACGAACACCGTCTAGGACTGAGACCGTCGGTACGCTAGCGAAGATGGCGTTATCGTCGTGGGCGCGCTGCAAGTTGTAGTTCGGGATCCGCGCGTTGAGGTGATGGACGTGATGCAGACCGATATTGCCCGTGAAGAACTGCAGCAGCTTGGGGAGCTTCAGGTACGAGCTGCCACGTAGCGCGGCCTCCGCATAGCTCCACTCACCCTGGCGCTGCCAGTAGGCATCCTCAAACTGGTGCTGTACGTAAAACAGCCAGATGCCGACAGAACCTGCCAACAACGCCGCTGGCGCCCACACGATCAGAAAGTCCTCCCAGCCGATCAACCAGCACAACGCGCCGACGATCACCACCAACGCAGCATCGGTCCCGAGCACGCTGTTGCGCATACGCGGTCGTGTGCCGCGCGGCACGAGCCGGGGTAGGATAATCATCGCGAACACGGGCCCGAGGCCGAACATCACGAGGGGGTTACGAAAGAGCCGGTAGCCAAGCTGGCCCCGCCACGAGCGAGCCTGGTACTCAGCGACCGTCAACGTCTGTACATCCCCTATCCCGCGGCGGTCAAGGTTCCCTGAGGTGGCGTGGTGCGCGGCGTGACCGTGGCGCCAGCGCCGAAATGGCGAGAGCACGAGGATCCCAAGGACACTGCCGACCCATGTGTTCGCGCGTCGGGACGGAAGCAGCGAGCCGTGCGCGCAGTCATGAAACACCACGAACACCCGGACCAAGAACCCGGCCGTCGGGATCACGAGCGCAACCACGATCAAGGGCGAGACGCGCAGCATGAAGTACATCGCCACGCATAGCGCCAGGTACGGGACGGCGGAGGTCGCTATGTCGAGCAACCCGCGACCGAGACGAGGCTTGGCGTAAGCGGCCAACGCCTCATGGACCGCCGAACGGTTCGATATGAGCGTCATTGAATCCTCCAGTACAGACGGTCACGGATGCGGGTGCCGCACCAGCCCAGCCGGGCGAACTGAACGCGGGCGTCGTCGTGGGCGGGTCGAGATGAGGCATCGTACTCGAGCGCGGGGCACCGACCGTCGGCTGGTTCCCAGTAGACGACCGCCAAGGGCACTTGCGATCGACCTGACGGGACACCCGCGCCTACTTGTCGCCGTTCTCGCGGCACACTCGTCAGTGTAACCGTGCGGCTTCTGCTATGCTCGGTAGCATTGGTCTTTTTCCGCGGCGCTGCCCTATCTGGCTACCCGAGGACACGTCGCTCCTCTCTGCGCTGCGCTAGCCGGGCTCAACAGTCCTGGCCTGGCAGAGGGCCAGAAGGTCGGTTAGAGACCACGAAGGGGCTACAGGCAAGGGCGGCCCGACTTGCCTAGCCACGGCGAACCCGGTCCCCCACGAGCTCGGCGCGAGCAAAGCTCAGACGAGCGCCAGTCAGGCCCGCCGCAGCGCCGCTTACAAGGTCCTCACACTGCGGCCGGATAAAACGTTGTGAACGAGATAAAGCCCCGTTGTCAACGAGTGACCGGCAAAGGGGAAGTTCGCGATCAATGCCCGCTCGAAGCCACGTGGAGGGGAATGCTTCATGTCGGGCGCGACATCTACGTCGTGGAGTCCTGCGATCAGCACCACTCGAGCCTGGTCGACGCCGAGCCCCTCGACGGGAACTGGGATCGGCGGTGACCCTCCAGGCCTCCCGACCAAGGAAGTAGTTAGGCGCGAGAAGCGCCCTACGGCTCAGGAGCCATAGGACGCCGAGGCCCGCTCGGTTGATCCTGGCGGGGTATAGAGAGGCCGCTGATGAGCGGCGTAGAGTTGCGGACATCGCGACGACATGGGAGGTACCTGGTATTGGCTGGCCTTATCAACGAGCTCGACGCGGAGGCGCTAGCGCTTCTTGCCTCTCACTACTTGGGCAACGACAGCGCCTCCACTGTCGATGCCAATCAGGTCAAAAGGGGGGATCTGCCTTTCGGGAAGACTGACTCTCAGGTGGCCCAGGTTTATGCGACCTTGGCACTCGTCGAGGCTGTCCGCGAGCTGACTGATTCACTGAAAGAACCAGCCCGACACCGAGAAGGGGGCAATGCAGACAAGTGAGTACGGCGTGGCCTCCTCGAAACCAGAGTTTCAGCGCCGAGAGTTCTAAAGAACACTGCGACGAAGGCCTCGAACGAAGCGGCTGACGCCGCCTCAGGGCTGCAGGGAGCGAGGTAGGAGGCAGTCAGCTCGTCGCGTGAAGACCCGCGAAAACCGCCTTTTCGCCGGCCGTTGTGATCAAGTTGTGATCAAAAGCAACGCTCGAAGAGCTACCGACTGGCCTCGTTAGCCCCCCGAACAGGCAAAACGTTCGGACGAAGTAGTGGCTCGGGGGGGAGGACTCGAACCCCCAATGACAGGGCCAGAACCTGTAGTGTTGCCGATTACACCACCCCCGAACGGGCAAAATCATTCTAGCGGGCCCGGCGCCGGCGCTGTCCAGCCGCTACCTTCTAAGCGCCAAAGTGGCACGCGCCAGCACTCACTGGACTGGGAGATCCCGAGCTAGGGAGCACTACGCTCGCCGCCCTCCTGGTCCTCGTGGACAGCCCGCTCCCGGGCGGCGACAACCCGCGCCAACGCCCGCCGCCGGCCGAGCAGGGCAAGCGACTCGAACAGTGGAGGGCCGACCGTCCGCCCCGTCACTGCCAAGCGTACGGGCGCTTGGGCTTTGGCGAGGCTCGTCACGCCGGCGGCCGCACCCGCCTCGGCCACGGCGTCGCGAAGCGCTGAGGCCTCCCATTCGCACTCCGCCAAGCGAGCCTCTACTCCCTTCAGGAGGGCAACGAAGGCCGGCTGCTGGCGCCGCACCTTCTGCCACTCGGCTTCGACCACCTGCACGTCGCCCAGGTACAAGAAGTCGGTCATGGCATAGACGTCGCCCAGTGTGCGCGCCCGCTCCTGGACCAGGGGCGCGATCGGGGCCCAGCGCTCCTCCAGCCACCTCGCCGACCGGGCCAGCAGTTCGTCCCCCGTCAGGCAACGGAGGTAGATGGCGTTGACGTCGGAGAGCTTGCGCTCGTCGAAGAACGCCGGCGATGACTTCACGTCCTCTAGGCGGAACTCGGCGGTGAGCTCGTCCCTGGACAGGATCTCCCTCCCACCTTTGGGCGACCAGCCAAGCAGGGCCAAGTAGTTGACCATGGCCTCGGGGAGGTAGCCGTCCTCTCGGTAGTCCTCGACCGCCACCTTGTCGCGGCGCTTGGAGAGCTTCTGGCGCGAGGCGTTGACGAGGAGAGGGAGGTGGGCGAAGGCGGGCGGCTCGCCGTAACCGAGCGCCTCCCACAAGAGGAGGTGCTTGGGGGTATTGGGCACATGGTCTTCGCCCCGCACCACGTGGGAGATGGCCATCGCGGCATCGTCGACCACGTTCGCCAGGATGAACAAGGGCTGGCCGCTCGACTTTCGCACGCTGAAGTCCTCGATGGAGGCGTTGTCGTAGACGACCTTGCCCCGCACTATGTCGTCCCAGGAGGTCGTGCCTTCGTCGGGGGTGCGGAAGCGCAGCAGGCGGCCCGGGGCAGGGTCTAGCCCGCGCTCGCGGCAGTAGCCGTCGTAGCCCGGGGGCCGCCCCGCAACCTTGTTGCGCGCCGCCACCTGCTCGGGTGTGCAGTCGCAGGCGTACACCAGGCCCTTGGCGGCGAGCCGGTCAAGAGCGTCCCGGTACAGCTCGCCGCGTTGCGACTGGAAGTAAGGTCCTTCGTCCCACTCGAGGCCGAGCCAGCGCAGAGCCCGCTCGATGCCCTCCGCGTGCTCGGGCCGGTTGCGGACGATGTCGGTGTCCTCGATACGCAGCACGAACGTACCTCCCTGCTGGCGGGCGAACAGCCAGTTGAAAAGGGAGGTACGCGCGCTGCCAACGTGGAAGTAGCCAGTCGGCGAAGGCGCCATCCGGACTCGCACCGATCTCACCGGCACAAGCTACCGGCTCGAGCCGGTGACCACCGGGCTCGCGCTCGCGGTGCCGGTGCCTGTACGCAGGGCAGCCCTCGAGCACCGCGCGCACGGAACAGCAGCACGAACGCCAGCGAATCCCGACGGCCATGCGCCGACGCCACGGTCGGCACACCACAAGAGGCTCAGCTGGCGAGGAGGTCGCGAGCGTCGCTGCCGGCGAGGGCACGCCGAAGCTTGGTGAGGGCATCGCGCTCGATGCGCCTGACCCGCTCGGCAGTGAGGTCGAGCAGCTCGCCGACCTCTCCCTGAGTGCGCGGCTCACCGCGGTCGAGGCCGTAGCGCAGGGAGAGCACCTTGCGCTCGTCTTCCGAAAGCCTGGAGAGGAACTCGTCGATGTGGCCGGCGAGTAGCGCTTGGGCGACGGTCTCGAACGGTGACTGCGCCGAGTGGTTGACCACCAGGTCGCCCAGGCTCGTGTCACCATCTTCACCGACTGCGGCGTCAAGGCTGACCGGGTCGCTGTCGTAGTGGAGCAGTTCGGCCAAGGCGCCCTCTTCTAGCTCGAGGGCCTCAGCCAGCTCGGCCAAGGTGGGCGGTCGGCCGTTTTTGGCTTCGAGCTCGCTCTGGACCCTCCGGGCACGACGGATCTCGTCACCGACGTGTGCCGGGATCCGCACCGTGTGGGCAGTATTTTCTATCGCCCGGCCGATCGACTGGCGGATCCACCAGGTCGCGTACGTAGAGAACTTGAAGCCCTTGCGCCAATCGAACTTCTCCACCGCATGGATAAGGCCCAGGTTGCCCTCCTGGATGAGGTCGGACAGCGGCAGGCCAGACCACTGGTACTTGCGCGCCACCGACACCACCAGGCGCAGGTTGGAGTTGATGAACTGCCGAGTGGCTTCCTCCCCCGCGGTGATGGCCTTACGCAGCTCCCTCTTGCGGCGAGCGGTAAGGTTGGACCCCTTCTCCAACTCCTCACGGGCAGCCTGAGCAGCCTGGATGACCTGGCCAAGGCGCATCTCGTCGGCCTTGGTGAGCAAGGGGAAGCTACCCGCCTCGTCCAGGTAAAGACCAAGCAGGTCAGGTCCGGCGCCCATGGCGCCCCGTGGAGATGTGCGGCGTGCGAAGTCGGTCATTGTACTCAAGGTAACGCTTCAGAGGCGAGGAATGTTCCAGCCCATGCCTTGCTGTGGCCCAAGGCACATAAAAATCGTACTCGTGTAACTATCTGTACCCCTCGCCGGCCCAAAGCATGCGACGACTTCGCGTTTTACATCACGGGCCTCCTCACCCGCAACCCGTCCTGCTCGACCAGCTGGGTACAACTATACCGTACAAAACAGACAGACCGGCTCCCAAGCTGACAGCACGAGCGCTCTCCCCGCGGCGGGTCTCGCTCCGCCAGGCGAGGAGGTCGCTCTACCACCAGCCAAGGACCGGGCAACGCCGGCGCCGTAGCACGGGCTCGCCACGAGGGCGAGGCGCCTGACCTGGCCTTACTCGCCGGCGAGGCCCAGCCCCGCGCCGCCATGACCTTTCGCTGCTCATGACCATCGAGATGGGCAAACTCCTCGCCGAGCCCGCGCCGACCCAGGAACTTCCCGGCAGCCAGGCCCGCTCGCGACGTCGCCCCGGCGGGCCTCGCACCCGAGCACCCGTCAGGGCTCGCCGGCGCGCCCTGCCGGCACCTCGCCCATCAAACCTGCCCGCAGCGCCACCAAGAGCAGCCCAGCGGCCAGGGCGGCAGTCTCGGCGCGCAGTACATGAGGGCCGAGGGCGACGTGGGTGCGGACAGCGTCGAGCTCCTCGCCGGCCCAGCCACCCTCGGGCCCGACGAGCACCGTCGGGGTCGCCAGGCTGAGGGCAGCGCCGTTCGGCACGGCCAGGGCCACGCCAGCGGGGCCCGCCCCGACCAGTTCGGAAAAGGCGAGCGGACCCTCAACCGCGGGCAACCACGACCGCCGGCTCTGCATCGCGGCCTGGCGCGCCACCTCGCGCAGGCGCCCAAGCCGGCGGGGGACGTCTGCCGGCGTCCAGCGCGCGACGCAGTGAGCCGTCGTCATGAGCACCACCCGGTCGACCCCGGCCTCGGTCAGCCTCTGGACTGCCCACTCGGGGTGGGCCCCCTTGGTGAGCGCAAAGCCAACCGCGACCTCGGGCTCGGGCCTGCGCTCGAAAACGGCATCTCCGGCCGGCTCCAGCAGGGGCGCGCCAGCCCAGCTGCAGAGCCTCGACCAGCCTGCTCCGTCGGAGGCGGAGACCGCCTCACCCGGGCGCAGCCGTAACACCCGTGAGAGGTGGTGGAAATCGGCTTCGCCGACCTCGACCGCCGGCGCCGCGACGTCCTCGACGAACACGTGCGCCGCTACCCGACGCACACCCTCCCGCGGCCCTACTTGAACGCGCTCCTTATACGTGACAACAGCCCCGCCTCCGGAGGCGCCACCACTTCTCCCCTCTCGGCGGCAAAACGCCGGAGGAACTGTTCCTGGGAAGGAGTGAGGTCGGTGGGGGTGTCCACGGCGATCGTCACGATCAGGTCACCCCGGCCGCGCCGCTGCAAATGTGGCACGCCCCTCCCCCGCAGGCGCAGTTCAGAACCATTGCTGATGCCAGGCTCGAGCGAGACCACTTCGGGCCCCTCGAGCGTCTCGACGCTGAGCTCCGCGCCCAGTGCAGCCTGGGCCATGCTGGCGTGCACCGTCTCGCGCAAGTCGTAGCCGTCCCTGCTGAGGAACGGGTGCGGTCTCACCCTCAAGTGGAGGTAGAGGTCACCAGGCGGACCTCCGCGCGGGCCCGCTGAGCCTCTGCCCGAGAGCCGCAGGGTCGAACCGTCGTCGACGCCAGCGGGCACCTCGACGGTGTACGAACGCTCCTCCAGGCGCCGTCCCTGGCCGCGGCAGGCCGGGCAGGGGGAGTCGATCTCCTCTCCCGTCCCCCCGCAGCGAGTGCAGGGGCTCGACGTGACCATCTGGCCGAGGAGCGACTGGCGGACCCGGCGCAGTTCTCCCGTGCCGTTGCAGGTCCGGCAGGTGACCGGTGTCGTGCCGGGACGAGCCCCGCTCCCCGAGCACTTCTCGCACGTGACAGCCTCCCTGACCTCCACCTCCTTCGAGGCGCCCAGCACGGCTTCGGCGAAGTCAAGGTCGAGCACGGCTTCGACGTTTTCGCCCTGGCGGGGACCCCGCCTTTGGGTGCCCATCCCACCACCGAAGGGGCTCGCGCCCCCGAAAAAGGCGTCGAAGATGTCCCCGAGGCCGGCTCCCGCGAAGCCGCCGAAGGGGTCGCCCGCCCCGACCCGCTCGCCCTCCGCCCCGAACATGTCGTACTGGCGCCGCCGCTCAGGGTCCTTCAGCACCTCGTAGGCCTGGTTGACGACCTTGAAGCGCTCCTCGTTGGCTGCCGCCTCCTCTTTGGAGCCACCGTGGCGGTCGGGGTGCAACTGGCGCGCCAGCCTGAGGTAGGCCTTCTTGATCTCGTCCTCGGTGGCGTTACGGCTGACCCCGAGGATCTCGTAGTAGTCCTCCGCCATCAGAGGTCACCTCCCGGGCTGCTCGCTGGGGCAAAACCACTCTCGGACAGCGCCTGGCTGAGCTTGGTCGACACGACGGCGACCGCGGCAAGCGCCTGGTCGTAATGCATCCTCGTCGGGCCGAGCACGCCGACAGTGCCCGCCCGCTCGCCATCGACCTCGTACGGCGCCACCACCACCGAGCAATCAGCCAGGGGCTGCAACCCGTGCTCCGCCCCGATGGCCACGGTGAGGCCCCGGTCTATGACGTCGCGGAGCAGGCTCACCAACACGTACTGCTCCTCCAAGATGCCGAGCACGGTCCTTATCGTGCCCACCGCCTCGAACGCCGCGGCCATGCGCGCCGCTCCCCCCACAAAGACGTGGCCGCCCTCGGGTGACTCAGGGTGGCGGAGGGCCTCCACCGCCGCGCTGGCGAGCGCGTCCACCGTGGGCTCCCCAGTCGGGGCCGGCGAACCGACCTTGTCGAGCGGGCCGCCGGCAAACCACGTGGCGACGGCGCCCGAAGCTCGGTCGACTTCGTCATCGCTCACCTCCGCGGGCGTCTCGATGGCCCGCCGCTCGACCGCCCCGCTCCCGAGCACTGCGACCGCCAGCACGAGATGGGGGGCCAACTTGACCAAGTGGAGCGAACGCACCCGGCCGGGCTCGGGGGCGTTCGGCGCCACGACCACGGCGGCGTAGTCGGTGAGGCTCGACAAGAGCCCGCTCGTCTCCGCCAGCAGGCGCTCGATCTCACCATGCGTGCGGGCGAAGAACAGCCTGACCAGTTCGGCCTGCCTCGGCTCCAGTGGGGAGGGACCGGTCAGCGAGTCCACGAAAAACCGGTACCCCTTGTCGGTGGGCACCCGCCCGGCGCTCGAGTGGGGCTGGAGGAGATAGCCCTCCTGCTCGAGGACGACCATCTCGTTTCGGACCGTCGCCGGTGACACGCCAAGGCCCGACATCTCGGCCACGTGAGCAGAGCTCACGGGCTGTGCCGTGCGGATATGGCACTCGACGACGGCGCGCAGGATAGCGGCCTTGCGTTCGTCCAACATGGTTAGCAATCAAGCCTACCGAGCGCCAGCGCATGCACTTCGCCATGCCACCGTCGACCCGCCTAGGCTTACCGACGCCAGGGGAGCCCCTGGCTACGCTGGCCTTCGGCTTGGCGCTTGTCGAAGAGCCGAAATCCTGACTAGATTGATCATGTTTTGTTTCGCATAGTGAGCCCATGGAGGAGATGGACATAGTGGCAGAGCACCTAATCAGGCCTCACGGCGGGGCCCTGGTCGACCTTGTGGTGCCAGAGAGCCGGGCGGCTGAGCTGAAGGCCGAGTCCAAGCAGTGGCCGAGCTGGGACCTCACCCCCCGCCAGCTCTGCGACCTCGAGCTGCTGGCCAACGGCGGCTTCTCGCCGCTAAGGGGTTTCCTCTCCGAGGAGGACTACGAGTCGGTCCTGGAGCGCATGCGCCTGGCGGACGGCACGCTCTGGCCGCTGCCAGTGAACCTCGACTTGTCCGAGGAGGCAGCGGGCCGCCTCGGCCCGGGGGCGAGCCTGGCGCTGAGGGACCAGGAGGGGGTGATGTTGGCCGCCCTCCACATAGCCGAGCTCTACCGTCCCGACAAGCAGCGCGAGGCCAAGCTCGCCTTCGGGACCACCGACAAGTCCCACCCGGGCGTCGCCTACCTGCTCGATCGCTCCGGCCCGGTCTATGCCTCGGGGCGCCTCGAGGTGCTCTCGCTCCCCCACCACTACGACTACAAGGCCCTCCGGCTCACCCCGGCCGAGCTGCGGGCGCGCTTTTCCCACCTCGGCTGGTCGCGCGTGGTCGCCTTCCAGACGAGGAACCCCATGCACCGCGCCCACGTCGAGCTCACCCTCCGCGCCGCCAAGCAGGCCGAGGCCAACTTGTTGGTCCACCCCTCGGTCGGCATGACCAAGCCCGGCGACGTCGACCACCACACCCGGGTGCGCTGCTACCAGGCAGTGATGAAGGGCTACCCGCACTCGACCGCCACTTTGGCCCTACTCCCCCTGGCCATGAGGATGGGCGGGCCGAAAGAGGCCCTCTGGCACGCCATCATCAGGAAGAACTACGGGGCGAGCCACTTCATAGTGGGCCGGGACCACGCCGGGCCGGGCAAGGGCTCCGACGGGGTGCCCTTCTACGGGCCCTACGACGCCCAGTCGCTCTTGGCCGAGCACCAAGGCGAGCTTGGCATGGGCGTCGTGCCCTTCTCCCAGATGGTCTATGTCGAAGAGCGCGACGAGTACATGCCCGCAGACGAGGTCCCCGAGGGCACCAGGGCCTTGGACATCTCCGGCACCGAGCTGCGGAGGCGCCTGGCCGAGGGCAGGGACCTCCCCACCTGGTTCACCTTCCCCGAGGTGGCGGCCGAGCTCCGGAAGAGCTACCCCCCGAGGGCCCGCCAGGGCTTCACGGTGTTCTTCACCGGCCTGTCGGGCTCGGGCAAGTCCACCATCGCCTCGGTCCTTTTGACCAAGCTCTTGGAGGAGGGGGGCCGGCCGGTCACGCTCCTGGACGGCGACATCGTGAGGAAACACCTCTCGAGCGAGCTCGGCTTCTCCAAGGAGCACAGGGACATAAACATCCGCCGCATCGGCTGGGTGGCCTCCGAGATAACCAAAAACGGGGGCATCGCCATCTGCGCCCCGATCGCCCCCTACCAGTCGGTCCGCCAAGAGGTGCGCGACATGATCGAGCAGGCGGGGGGCTTCGTGCTCGTGCACGTCTCCACCCCCCTGGAGGTCTGCGAAGCCCGCGACCGCAAGGGCCTCTACGCTAAGGCCCGGGCCGGGATCGTGAAGGAGTTCACCGGGATCTCCGACCCCTACGAGGTGCCCGAGGACGCCGAGGTCACGATCGACACCACCGAGCTCTCGCCCGAGGAGGCGGCCCAGGTGATCATGGTGCACCTCCAGACAGAGGGCTACCTCGGCGCACTCGAAAGCAGCCGTTAGCCGTCGGTATGTCCCGCCGGCCGGGGCGCCCGGCCGCGGAGAGTGGCCTTCACCAGTACGGTGGCCGGGTGCCGGCCCCGACCCTGAGCCGCCGCCGGCTGCTCCAGGCGGGGGCGGCGGGAGCGCTCGTTGCCCTCGGCGTGCGCGGCGGCAACTCGCCGGCGCTCCCAGGTGCCGCCTGGAAGGCTCTGGCCTCCAAGCTCTCCGGGCACCTCTCCAGGCCCGGGAACCCCGGCTACGCCAACGACCACCAGCTTTACAACCCCCTCTTCGACGGGGTGCACCCGGCCGCCATCGCCTTCTGCGCCAGCCCGACCGACGTCGCCCGTTGCATCGGCTTCGCCCGCCGGCACGGGCTCCCGCTCGCCATTCGGGGCGGCCGCCACAGCTATGGGGGGTACTCGACCACCAATGGGCTCGTGGTCGACGTGAGCACCATGTCCCGGGTGCAGGTGGCGGGGAAAGGACGGGCAGTCGTCGGTGCCGGGGCCCAGCTCATCGATATCTACTCGGGCCTCGCCCAGCACGGCGTGTCCATACCGGCTGGCTCGTGCGCGACCGTCGGCATCGCCGGGCTCACCCTCGGCGGCGGCATCGGAGTGATGGACCGCCTGTACGGGCTCACCTGCGACAAGCTCGCGAGCCTCGAGCTCGTGACCGCCGCCGGTGAGGTGGTGCGGGCCAGCGCCGCTTCCCACCCTGACCTCTTCTGGGCCTGTCGGGGCGGCGGCGGGGGCAACTTCGGGGTCGTGACGGAGCTCACGTTCGAGACGTTCCCGGTGAGCGAGCTGTCGCTGTTCGTGCTCAGTTGGCCCTGGGCTGCGGCCAGCCAGGTCCTGCCGGCGTGGATGGACTGGGCCAGCCGCGCGCCCGACGAGATGTGGTCGACGTGCCAGCTCACCGCGGGCCCCCGTGGCCTTTCCCCCTCCTTGCGGGTCGCTGGGGTATGGGCTGGCACGCCCGCGGGCGCTGGCCAGGAACTGGCCCACCTGAGCGCCGCCGTAGGCCGTCACCAGCCGGGCAGCCGGTACCTCGGGGCCAGCGGGTTCGAGCTAGCTATGTACGTAGAGGCGGGCTGCCAAGGGCTCTCCGAGGCAGCCTGCCACATCGCCGGCCAGTACCCCGGCGGGGCCTTGCCAAGGACGGTCGAGGTGGCGAAGTCCGACATCTTCGACAGGCCGCTCGGCGACGCCGGCGTGCAGGCCGTGATCGTGGGCATCGAGCACCGTCAGGCAGAAAGGGCCATGGGAGGGGTCCTCTTCGACTCCTGGGGCGGCGCCATCAACCGCGTGGCCCCGTCTGAAACGGCCTTTGTCCACCGCCGGGCCCTTGCTTCGGCCCAGTACATCGCCATGCTGCCGGCGATAGTGGGCAACGGGACCGTCCGCAGTGCCCGGAGCTGGCTCGACGAGTGGTACAAGGCGCTCCGGCCCTACGCGAGCGGCGAGGCTTACCAAAACTACATCGACCCGAGCCTCCCCAACTGGGCCCATGCTTACTACGGGGAAAACCTGCCCCGGCTCCAAGAGGTGAAGGCCAAGTGGGACCCCGACGACGTGTGGCACTTCGCCCAGAGCATCCCGCTACCCGCGCGTAACGGCTAGCTGACTGTGCCGGCGAGAAGTCCGGCGCGTGCCGGGCGGGCCCGCCAAAAGACGTACCCGCCTCCAGTGCACGGCCCTCCCGCCGATATCCTCGCCGGGCGCAGCCGAGGGCCAGTTCGACAAGGTGCTGGGCCCTCCTGCCGGCCCCGGTTAGCTCTCAATCCGCAGCGCCTGGATGAACGCCTCCTGGGGGACTTCCACACGGCCGATCGCTTTCATACGCTTTTTCCCCTCCCGCTGGCGCTCGAGCAGCTTGCGTTTGCGGGTTATGTCGCCGCCGTAGCACTTGGCGAGCACGTCTTTGCGTTTGGCCTTCACCGTCTCGCGCGCGATGATCTTCCCGCCGGCAGCGGCCTGGATGGGCACGTCGAACAGCTGGCGCGGTATCAGCTCACGCAGCTTCTCGGTCATCCGCCGGCCGTAGGAAACCATGTCGCTCCTGTGCACGATCGCGCTGAAGGCGTCGACGGGGACCCCGTTGAGCAAGATGTCGATCTTCACGAGGTCGCCCGGGGAAAAGCCGTCCGGCTCGTAGTCCAAGCTCGCGTAGCCCTTGGTGCGGCTCTTCAAGGCGTCAAAGAAGTCCATCACGACTTCCGCGAGGGGGAGCCGGTAGACGAGCTCGACCCGCTCCGGGGAGAGGTACTCCATCCTCACGAGGTCGCCTCGCCGGCCCTGGCAGAGGTCCATGACCGTCCCGGTGTAGTCGACGGGGAGCAACATAGTAGCTTGGATAAAGGGTTCTTCGATCACCTGGATCTGCTGGGGGGGCGGCATCTCGGCCGGGCTGTGCATGCGTGCCTCACCCCCGTCGGTCAGCTTCGCCACGTACTCGACGCTCGGGGCTGTGGCGATGAGGGACAGCCCGAACTCCCTTTCCAGGCGCTCACGGACTATGTCCATATGGAGCAGGCCGAGGAACCCGCAACGAAAACCGAACCCGAGCGCAGGCGAAGTCTCCGGCTGGTATGACACAGAGGAGTCGGAGAGCCGCAATTTCTCCAGGGCGTCGCGAAGCGCCTCGAACTCGTCGCCGTCGACGGGGTAAATACCGCAGAACACCATGGGCTTCGGCTCTTCGTAACCGGGGAGCGCCTTGTCAGTGGGGCGCGCCGCCTCGGTGACGGTCTCGCCCACCCGGGCTTCGGCCACGTCCTTGATGCCGGCGACCAGGTAGCCGACTTCGCCGGGGCCGAGCGCCTTCACCTCGTGGGCCGCCGGCAGGCGGACGCCGATCTCCTCGACCTCGTGGGTGCGCCCTGTCTGCATGAACCGGAGCTTGGCCCCGGCCGAGATCACGCCGTTGACGACGCGTACGGCGCTCACCACCCCCCGGTACTGGTCATAGTAGGAGTCGAAAATGAGCGCTTCGAGCGGCGCCTTCGGGTCGCCCTTCGGGGCGGGGATGCGCTCGCAGACCGCGTCCAGCAGTTCGGGCACGCCCTGGCCGGTCTTGGCGGAGACCCGCAGGATCTCCTTGGCGGGTACCCCGAGCACCGATTCGATCTCGCCGGCGCAGCGGTCGGGGTCGGCGGCTGGGAGGTCGATCTTGTTGAGGACGGCGACGATCTCGAGGTCGTGCTCCAGGGCCAGGTAGGCGTGAGCCAACGTCTGGGCTTCGATCCCTTGGGCGGCGTCGACGAGCAGGACCACCCCCTCGCAGGCGGCGAGGCTACGGCTCACCTCGTAGCTGAAGTCGACGTGCCCGGGCGTGTCGATCAGGTGGACCGTGTAGCCCTTCCAGCTGACCCGGACGTTTTGGGCCTTGATCGTTATGCCCCGCTCGCGCTCGATATCCATCGAGTCGAGGAACTGGTCGCGCATCTCACGGGGGCTGACGGCCCCGGTGAGCTCGAGGATCCGGTCCGAAAGTGTGGACTTTCCGTGGTCGATGTGGGCCACGATCGACAAGTTGCGGATGTGCTCGGGCGTGGTGGGGGTCAGGGAGTTGTTCATGGGCGCGTCTCGGCTCGGTTACCAGTTTGGCCGACCAGTCCGGCCGACCAGTCCGGCCGACCAGTTGGGAGGAACAGCTTGGCCGCGCCCGGCCGGCCGCGCAGCTAGGCCGGGCCCGCCGGCCGCACGAGTTGCAACGCGCTCGGACCGCCGGCGAGGACGCCATGGCGGCGGGAGCTGCTAGTATGTGCCACCCTGTGGCCAACATCAAGAGCCAGATCAAGCGTAACAGGACCAACGAGAAGCACCGGTTGCGCAACAAGGCTGCCAAGTCGGAGATCAAGACCCGCATAAAGGTCGCCTTGCGCGCCGCCGAGACGGGTGACGAGGCCGCCGGCGAGCACCTGCGCCAAGCAGCAAAGAAGCTGGACAAGGCTGCGGCGCGAGGCATCATCCACGCCAACCAGGCCGCCAACCGCAAATCTGCCCTCATGCACTATGCCGCCCGTCTGCAGGCCTCCCTCGAAGCGCGCTCGGGCGAAGAGGAGGTAGGGACCACCCTGGGTGACGAAGTGGCCACGGAGACCGTTACCCCAGCGGCCAGCAGCCAGCGTGCCAGGCAAGAGCGCACCGTCCTTCGGCCGCGCCTCCCGAGAAGGGGAAGGCGGGCTAAGGCCCAGATCGGGGCCGGCGAAGGGACCGAGGCCGGCGAAGGGACCGAGGCCGGCGAAGAGACCGAGGCCGGCGAAGAGACCGAGGCCGGCGAAGAGACCGAGGCCGGCGAAGAGACCGAGGCCGGCGAAGAGACCGAGGCCGGCGAAGAGACCGAGGCCGGCGAAGAGACCGAGGCCGGCGAAGGGACCGAGGCCGGCGAAGGGACCGAGGCCGGCGAAGGGACCGAGGCCGGCGAGGATGTTCTTGCCGAAGAGGAGGGCGTCGACGCGGCCGGCGAGGCGGACGCAGGCCAGGCCGAGGACGCCGAAGACGTGGGCGTGCACGTGGCCGTCCCCGCCAGTTCGGCGGAGGACGAGCAGGGCTAATAAAGTCCCGCTCGAAACCCGCCGGCGAGCTTCTGGCTCCGCCGGCGAGCTTCCGGCCGGCGGACTTCCGGCAGGGCCGGCGACCACCGTCGGCAGCTTTTTGGCGGCCGGTGACCACCGTCGGCGCCTTCTGGCCGATTACTTCTGTCTCCTTCGTCCACCTCTGACGCGTTCGGGGCGTATTTGGCGACGAACGCGACATTTTTTAGCGAAGTGGACATTTTTCGCCACTCTGGCTGGCTAACGACGTCGGCGAGGAGCCGGCACCGGCCCGAGCGCCCGAGAGCGCCTTAGCACTTAGCGCCGGACCTGCGATCGCCGCGCCTCAGCGCTCTCGTGGCACCACCGTCCGCCCCGCCCGCCCCGCCGGCGCAGCCCTGCGCGCCCCAGCCCGTCCCCTTGCTCCGGCCGAGGACCGGGCGGCACGTGACAGTCGGCACAGGCGGGCTATCAGCACTTCGAGCACCCAGAGCGGCTCCCAGTCGAGCTTTCCCTTGAGCGCCAGCTCGGCGTCGGCCAGCGCCGTGATGGCGTCGCCGGCGCCGGCGGGGCCGAGCCGGCGAGCGGCATCGAGGGCCTTTTTGGCCGGGAACGTGCTCCGCCCTTTGGCGATGCCGAGGGCCGCAGCGGCATCTGCCTCCGACGCTACCGTAGGCGACTGCACCCGCAAGATGTTGCCGAAGTGGCGGTGCAAGATCGCCAGGACGACCAGCGGGTGGCGCCCTCCGGCGTCGGAGAGGCGGTGGAGGAGCCTGAGAGCGAGCTCGGTGTCGCCCCTGTCGATGGCGTCGGTCAGGTCCCAGGGCGGGACGGCACCGGGCTGGCCGAGGTAAGGAGCCAGCTCTGCCCGCCCGACCCGGGCACCTCTCCCATACGCGGCTTCGAGCACCGCGAGGAGTGCCCCGAGGCGGGAGAAGTCCTCGCCGAGGTGTGCCTCCAGGAGAGCCGCCGCCTCCCGGTCGAGCTTCACCGGCGCGCGCCCCAGGCGCTCCGTCAGCCAACCGTGCGCCTCCCTGGCCCCGACGTCCGTGGCGACGACCCTCGCCGCCGGCGACTGCTTGAAACCATTGACGAACTTGGCCGGCAGCTGCCCTCCTCCACCCGCCACCACCAACCTGCTCGTCGGGAGAGGGTGCTCGAGGTAGGACACAAGCGCCTGGAGCTGATCGGCGGGGAAACGCCCGGCGTCGCGTACGACCACGACCCGGCGGTCCGAAAGGAACGGGGGTGTCAAGCAGGCATCGGCCACCGCCCGCAGGTCCACGTCGTCGCCCGAGTAGTCCTCGACCACGAGCGAGCGGTCGGTGTCCCCCACCAGTTCTTTCACGACCTCCCCCACGGCCTCGGACACGAGGGTCGGTTCGTCGCCGGTGATGAGCCAGGCGAGAGTCGCCGCCGGCCCGCTCGCTGGGCCCGCCGGCCCGCTCGCTGGGCCCGCCGGCCCGCTCGCGGGGCCCGGCGCCCTGTCCGCCCCACCTCCCCGGCTTGCTGCCACGCCCCTGCTCACCCCTCTCCGGGCGTCGCTCCCACGACGCAGCTCACGCCGCCTCCAGGACAGCTGCGATCATGTCCCTCACCCGGCGAGTCGCTTCGACGAAATGGGTGCGCAGCACCCGGCAACCGAGGGTCACGCCGAGAGCTTGGGCCGCGAGGGTCGCCTCCCGACGTTCGTTGATGCCTAGGCCGAGCAGTCCACACAGGAAGTCCTTGTTGGACGCGGCGAGCAAGAGCGGGTAGCCGAGTCCGGCAAAGGTCTCCGAGGTTCCGAGCAAAGCCAGCGACTGGTCGGTGTCCTTGCCGAGGTCGAGGCCCGGGTCGATGACTATGCGCTCGCGCGGTATGCCGGCGGCTTCGGCGCGGGCGGCCCGGTGGCGGAGGTACGTGTACACCTCCCCCACGACGTCGTCGTAGACGGGGTGGGGGTCCAAGACCCGAGGCGCCAGGCGGATGTGGGTGGCGACCACGCTCGCGCCCGCGGCTGCAGCGGCCGGCAGGTACCCGGGGTCGGCGAAACCGCTTATGTCGTTGCCGAGCACTGCCCCGAGCCGGAAAGCCTCGGCCGCCACAGGCGCACGCCAGGTGTCGACCGACACGGCCACGTCGAAGCGGTCCACGAGGCCCTCGACCGCCGGCAGTAACCGGTCCATCTCCTCGGCCTCGCCCACCTCGGGCCCGACGCCTGCCTTCACCGCCCCGACGTCGATTATGTCGGCGCCCTCCTCCACGATCTCGGCTGCGCGCCGCCAAAAAGCGCCCCACTCCCACGTGACGCCGTGGTCGTAGAAGGAGTCCGGGGTCCTGTTGATGATGCCCATGACTAGGGCCCGAGTGGAAATGTCAAGGCGCCGGCCGCCCAAGTCGAGCACCTCCGCTCGAGCACCTCCTCCAGGGACTTTCGCCCCGTTGCCCGGGGGGACAAGCCCCTCAGAGAGATCCGACATCTCCGGGCGCAACCGGGGAAGAACTGGCACGGGCAGCTGGCATGGCGCGTCGAAGACTAGCTCGCCGAGGGGTGAGCCCCGGGTCAGAACAGCCTGGCCGTCAGCGCTTTGCGGTACTCGCCGACCCGGGCGTCCTCGGGCCCCATGACCTCCAGGAGGTCTAGGTACTCCTGCTTGGCGGCGGGGTCGCCCTTCACCCTGTCCAACAGCGCGTCGAGCCTCGCCGTGATGGTGCCGGCGCCGTCAGTGGCCTCCCCGCCGACTCGCGCCAGCGCCAAGAGGTGCCGGACCTCGGAAGTCTCCGGTATGCGCGAGAGCAGCTGGAGTGCCTCGTTTCGCGACTCGTCCGTCCCCCGCTCGACGAGGAGGGTAGCAAGGGAAATGATGGCCGTCTCGTTGCCGGGCTCCCGCTCCAAGGCGCTGCGCAGTGAGGCCTCGTCGCCCGCGGCGACCATTTCGTCCACTTCGGTCGGCGCGGGTGCCACCCCGGCCAACCAGTCCCTTACTGCCGGCTCGGGCTGGGCGCCTATGAACCCGCTCACGACCCGCCTGTTGCGCAGGGCGTACACCGCGGGTATGGACTGCACCTGGAAGGTCGCGGCCGCGCGCGGGTTGTTGTCGACGTCGACCTTCGCCAGCGCCACCTCCCCTTGGCGCTCGGCCACCACTTTCTCCAATATCGGCCCGAGTACGCGGCACGGCCCGCACCAGGCCGCCCAGAGGTCGACCACAACCGGCACCTGCATCGAACGCTCGAGGATCTCTGCCTCGAAGGTGGCATCTGTCACATCTATGGCTACACTCATTGTTATCCTCCGGGCCAGGGTAACGCCTGCGGCAACGAGCGCATTCCCGGGCCGCCATCCAACTAGTCTGCCTAGCCGAACAACGATGAGCCTTGCCCAGATCACCAACTGGCCCGAGCTCGACCATCCCGTCCTTGTGCTCGGGATGGAGGGTTGGGTCGACGCCGGAGGCGCGGGGAGCCAGGCCGTGAGCACATTGATGGAGACGTTCCCGCGCGAGGTCGTCGCCACGTTCGACTCCGACGCGCTTATCGACCACCGCTCCCGCCGGCCCATAATCCGCATCTCGCACGGCATCCACGGCCCTCTCGCCTGGCCCGAGCTGCGCCTCTACGCAGCTACCGAGACGGGCGGACGGAGCCTCCTCATCCTCGCCGGCCCCGAGCCTGACCTGCGCTGGCACGAGTGGAGCGCCGAGGTCGTGTCGATCGGCCAGCGCCTTGGTGTCGAACTCGTGGTGGGCCTCGGCGCGTTCCCCGCCCCCGTGCCCCATACGAGGCCCGTCCGCCTCGCTGCTTCGGCCGGGAGCGAGCAACTCGCGGGCAGCATAGGGTTCCTGCCCGCCACCATCGACGTGCCGGCGGGCGCGCAAGCCGTCCTGGAAGTGGCCTTCGACCAGGTCGGTGTGCCCTCTGTCGGGATCTGGGCGCGTGTGCCGCACTACGTTTCCGGCACTGCCTACCCGGAGGCGGCGGCCGTGCTCCTCGACAAGCTGGCCGAGCTCTCCGGGCTCCACATCGACACCTCCCTCCTCCACGACGCCGGGCGGGTTACTCGCGACAACATCCAGACGCTCATCGAGCGGAGCGGAGAGCACCGGGCCATGGTGCGCAAACTGGAAGCCGAGCACGACTCGGAGCTAGGCCCGGCGGCATCCCCGTTCACCGAAGTGCCGACCGGGGACGAGATCGCAGCCGAGCTCGAGAAGTTCCTGCGGGGCGAGGGCCACCCGGAGGGCTGAGGACCGGGCCCGGCGCTAGGGCCACGAGGGCTGAGGACATGCGCGAGCGCGAAGGGCGCACTCTCGTCAGGGGACGATGTTGACGAGCGTGGGCGGGCGGGCCACCACGCGCCTCGGTTGGCGGCCGTCCAGCTGGCCGGCCACCTTGGGGCTGGCCAGGGCCGCCGCGATGACCTCGGCCTCGGTTGCCGATGAGGGTACCTCGACGCGGTCCCGCAGCTTGCCGTTCACCTGGACGACGAGCACGGCGGTGTCCTCGGCCAAAAGGGCGGGGTCGGCCTCGGGCCAGGCCTCGGCGTGGACCCGAGACCCTGGGCCGTGGCGGCGTTCCCACAGCTCAGCGGCGACGTGGGGTGCCATCGGCGCCAGGAGCTTCAGGAGCGTGTCGACCGAAGCGGCCAGGTCCTCCCGGCGGGCGCCGCCCTGGGCGTAGCGGTACAGCAGGTTGGTGTGCTCGCGGAGAGCCGCCACCGCGGTGTTGTAGGACCAGCGCTCGAAGTCCCTGGTGACCCTTTCCACCACCTTGGCCGTGGCGCGCGCCAACTCGTCGTCTTCGCGGCGGCGCTCCCTCTCGCCGCCGGGGCAACCCTCGGCCTCGTCGTCCGCCAGCCGCCACACACGGTCGAGGAAGCGCCGGCAGCCTTCGATCACCTCCTCGGTCTGCGCGGTCCAGTCGAAGTCGTCCGCCGGCGGGCCGACGAATAGGTGGAAAACCCTGAGCGCGTCGGCGCCCACCGTGTCGTATATGTCCTCGGGTGCGACCAGGTTGCCCTTGGACTTCGACATCTTCGTGCCTTCCATGCGGATCATGCCCTGGGTGAACAAGCGCTTGAAAGGCTCGCGCACCTCCTTCGGGGAAAGCCCGAGGTCGGAGAGCGCCCGGGTGAAAAACCTGGCGTAGAGCAAGTGCAAAATAGCGTGCTCGATGCCCCCGATGTACTGGTCCACCGGCATCCAGCGCCGGGCCGCCTCTATGTCGATGGGGACGGCCTCGTCCCAGGGGTCGCAAAAGCGCAGGAAATACCAGGAAGAATCGACAAATGTGTCCATCGTGTCCGTCTCGCGTTCGGCGGGCCCGCCGCACCGAGGGCACTTGGCCCGGAGGAACCCCTCGTGGTAACGGAGCGGTGACTGCCCCGTAGGCAAGAACTCGACGTCGTCTGGCAATAGCACCGGCAGTTCTTCCTCTGGTACGGGCACCATGCCGTCAACGAGGCAATAGACGACCGGGATCGGGCAGCCCCAGTAGCGCTGGCGGGACACCAGCCAGTCGCGCAGGCGGTAGTGCACGGCCTGCTGGCCGAAGCCGTTTTGTTCGAGCCAGGCTGTGGCCTTTTGCTTGGCCTCGGCCGTGCTCGTTATGCCGTCGAGCCACTCGCTGTTTATGCGCCGGCCGTCACCTGTGTAGGCTTCTCCCTCCCAGCCCTCGGGTGGCTCGACGGTGCGTATTACCGGCAGCCCGTAGGTTTTCGCAAATTCCCAGTCGCGCTGGTCCTCGGCCGGCACTGCCATGATCGCGCCTGTTCCATAGCTCATGAGGACGTAGTCCGCGAGGTATATAGGTACCTGTTTGGCGTTGAAGGGGTTTATGGCGTGGGCCCCTGTGAAAATGCCTCGCTTTTCGAGCGGCCCCTCGGAGGACTGCCGTTCGATCTCTGGCTCCTGGCGCACCCTTTCTATGAACGCTTCGACGTCCTCGCGCCGATCGGGCGTCACCAGCGCCGGCACGAGGGGGTGCTCAGGGGCCAGCACCACGAAAGTCATGCCGAACGCGGTGTCGGGGCGCGTCGTGAACACCTCGATCCGGTGCTCTGAACCGGCGACCTGCATGGTAAAACGGGCGCCCTCGCTCCGGCCGATCCAGTTGCGCTGCATCGTCTTCACGCGTTCGGGCCACTCGAGGTCGTCCAAGCCGGCGAGCAGTTCGTCTGCGTAGGAGGTGATGCGGTAAAACCACTGCTCCAGGTCGCGCTTTACGACCACGTCGCCGCTGCGCTCGCACGTGCCGTCAGCGAGCACCTGCTCGTTGGCCAGCACCGTGTTGCAGCCGGGGCACCAGTTGACCGGGGCCTTTTTGCGGTACGCGAGGCCGGCCTCCAGCAGGCGCAGGAAGATGACCTGGTTGAAGCGCATGTAGATGGGGTCGTGACTGCGCAGCACGCGTCGCCAGTCGTAGCCAGCGCCGAGCCGGCGGACCGAGCTCGTCAGTTCGGCGATGCGGGCCTCGGTAAAGACCCGGGGATGGGTGCCGGTCTTGATGGCCGCGTTTTCCGCCGGCAGGCCGAAGCTGTCGAAACCGAACGGGGACAGCACGGAGTAGCCCTGCATGGTCCGCCAACGCATGTTCAAGTCGCCGAAGGTGTAATTGCGCACGTGGCCCTGATGGGCGGGCCCGCTCGGGTAGGGGTACATGGAAAGCACGTAGAAGGGGGGGCGAGGGTCGTCGTTGCTGGCCCAGAACGCGTGCTCGGCCTCCCAGCGCTCCTGCCAGCGCCTCTCGACCTCCTGCGCGTCGTACGCGTAGTTCATCCCACCAGGGTAGTGAACCTGCCGGGCACTCCCCGTGGGGCCGCCGGCTGTTGTACGTTGCCTGGTGTGGCAGAGGCGACCGGCACCTTGACGGTGGGGCTCGGCGACCGGCGCTATGAGGTCGGTGAGGGAGAGGGCCTCACCTTTGGCCGCTCGCAGCGCGCCACCATCTGCCTCGACCCCTCCGACCTCGGGATATCCAGGATCGCCGGGTCGCTCGAGTCAGACACCGGGGTGTGGTGGCTCGTCAACAAGAGCAACGTACGGCCACTCGAGGTGGTCGATGACGTAGGCATCCGCACCGTGCTCCCCCCCGGCCGGCGCATCGCCGTCACCGCGCCGATCACGGTCATCGTGGAAGGCTCGACCCGGCGCCATGCCCTCACCGTGGACCTGCCCGAAGACGCCCAGGAGAGCCTCTCCACCGGCCCTTTCCCCGTGCTGCAGGTCGAAGGCAACCCGACGCAGGCGGCCTCCGACGTGTCCATTACGCCAGCAGACAAGCTGGCCCTCGTCGCTCTCTTTTCCGGGTACCTCGAGGCCTTCCCCCGCTATGACCCTCACCCGAAGAGCTATGCCGAGGCGGCCGCCCGCCTCTCTTGGCCCAGGACCACGCTTGTCAAGCGGGTCGAGTACCTCCGGACGCGCCTCACCAACGCCGGCGTGCCCAACCTGCTCGGCGACAACGCCCTCCCGCACCTCGCCGAGTGGGCCCTCGCGACCGGCCTGATCAGCCGGGACGACCTCTCCCTGCTGCCGCCGCGCTGAGAGGGGCGCCTGGCCTACCCGCTGCGCCGGCGCCGGCCCAGCCCCGCCACCTCGACCATCCCTGCCACCTCGACCATCCCTGCCACTTCGACCATCCCTGCCACTTCGACCATAAGGTGTGTGTTGAGCGCCCTCGGGAGTCCTTGACCTCGACGGCGCCGTCTTGCGCGTGCGTCTGCCTCAGCGTGTACGGCCGTTTGGGTGATAGTGTCAGTGGGTCCAAGCGGGGCTGTAGCTCAGTTGGTAGAGCGTCGCCATGGCATGGCGAAGGCCACGGGTTCAATTCCCGTCAGCTCCACGACGAGGTCTTCACATTTGACCTCGAACCATCTTTACATTTGGGTGTGACCACCTGAAGCTTGTTGCCCAGGGCGGGGCAGGTGCGTGCGTTCCCAAGGTCCCGCCGGACCGCTCGTCTG
>JAJYMB010000126.1 GCA_021787365.1 Actinomycetes bacterium
TCCTGCGCATGGCAGTGTGGGGCCGGGGCACCGGCACCTCCTCCTCGGTTGTCTTGGTGGACTTTCCGAGTCAGGGTGCCGTGCCCCGCTCAGCTACCGGGCGCCAGCGCTACACGGCCTCCTCGGGTGTACGAAAACACCAGCACGCTGTACGGATTCGACCGGAACCGGTGTACGAAAACCGCTGGCGCCATCAGTTGACCGCCATGAAGGACTCGATGCGCTGGCATCGCGAACACGAGGGGGCGACGCTTTATTCGGTGCTCAACGCGAGCCGAGCTTGGCGCTTCGCGGCTGAGGATGCGCTCGGTTCCAAGCTCGAAGGTGCAGCGTGGGCAAGACCGCGATGGGCCAACCCCGGGCTCATCGATTCTGCAGTTGCACTGCGGCACGGGCAACCTGCCGACCTCCCGGCACCTCAGGTCGACGAACTTCTCGAGTACGTCGAGGACGTTCTTTCGAGCGCCCTAAAGGAGCGGCGATGACGGGTCCCGTCTGTCGAACGGCGCGGCAACTTTAGGTGAAGGGCCTGGGCTACACGACGCGGACGCGCTTGGCCGGCGATCCCGAGCCAACCGACACCAGAACGACTTTTGGCGGGCCTTGTGCCATTGCCACAGGCTGCCTGTCCGAGCATTATGAGGACATGGTGCTCGAGCACGCCCTGCTGGACATCATCCCTGGCGGGGAGGCTGCCTTCGAGGAAGCCTTCGCGGAGGCGAAGGATCATAAGTGCAGCGAAGGGTTTTCGGTCGTTACGGCTCAGCCGCTGTGCGGAGTGCCGGCACAGGTACCTTCTGCTCGTCGAGTGGGACAGCCTCGAACACCATACGGTCGGGTTCCGTGGCGCGCCCGCGTACCAAGAGTGGCGCAGGTTGCTGCACCACTTCTACGAGCCGTTCCCAGAAGTCGAGCACAGCCAGTAGTCGCGGTACAAGGGGCCTCCTGAGGTGGTTGTGAGAGCCTCCGCAAGCGACACGCTGCGCTCCCGCACGGGTCAGCTCGCCAAACGCACAGGGCTCATCTGGGCTGCCGTGCCTCTCCCCAAATCGACCCAACCAACAAGCACGGCGGAGAACGGCTCATGGTGAACTGAGCCCCTTCGGTGGGCGGCCGGAAAGGGCACGTAACTCGGCAGCACGTTCGCCAGCCTTTGGCCCCCCAAAATGTGACAGTTCAGGCGTGCCACGACCCAGTTGAGCACCACTGATGCAGTTGGAGATGACTTGCCAAACCCGGACCGAGACTGTTGAGTTCTGCTTGCCGCTACGAGGGTGGAGATCAGAAAACCGTCACGCGTCCACCGGGCCCCCGTAGGGACCTGGTGGAGGTGCGAGGCCCGCAGTGCCGCCTGGAACCAGCTCGCCCCGGCTCGCCGCCCGGGTGGTGCTCCCGCGACCCATCAGTGGAGCGCGGTGACCCGGTACAGCGCTACGCCGTGCGATGGTACCCGGGCCGCGATAATGCCCCCGATGCGACTGGACCGGTGTGACCAGAGGTTGTCGAGCTCGTAGGCCCTACTACTTTTCAGGCGCAATTGCGAGCCGGTAGTGGTGATCCTCTCAGGCCTCGAGCCCGTGTCGAAGAGGCCAACGACGACCCCCTCTTTGTCGTTCTTTGCGAAGATCTGCCAATTAGGGCCTTCAGCAATCCTCGACGCATCGACAGCGTCCTGGTCAACCGATATGACGGCCGTGTTCTTGAGCAGGGCCAGGTCTGTACGGTCCAAGTGGGTCAAGTCGGTGCCGAGGATGAGGGGCGAGGATGCCAACGACCACAAGCTAAGCTGCGTTTTCCGTTCGGGGACGGTGAGGCCGTCGTTATTGCCGTTGCCGACCTCGATCGAGTCGTAGTCATTGAAGGCACCCGGTCTCCCATAAGGCTGCCACACGGCCACCTGGTCGAAACGAAGCTCCACATTAGCCCAGCTCGTGAGCGGGTAGCTCGAGCCGGCCTGCTCGCAGGAATAGCACTCTATGTCGCTACCGGTACGCCACCCATTCGAGTACTTTTCCCACGTAGAGGCGAAATTGATGTTGAGGCTGTTCGACAATTCCAAGTGGATGGGGCGCCCTGTTTGGCGCAGCGCTTTGGACCAAGCCTTGACGTCGGGGATGTCGAAGTTGGACACCCCGTCTAACTTCAGGTAGTCGACCCCCCAGGAGGCGAACTCGTCAGCCCAAGAGTCTATGAAGTCCTGGGCGCCCGGCGACTTGTAGTTCAACCCGACCATAGCGCCGTTGCCGCCTCCATTGTTGGGGTCGTAGCCGCAGTTGTAGTTAGTCTCGTAGAGGGAAGTGTTGGCGATCTCCTTGGCCGTATAGCCTGACGGTTTTCCATTCTTACCCAGGACGACAGTATTTTTCTTCACGGCCTGGATGGAAATGCCCGGAGTTACGTAGATGCCGAACTTGAGACCCAGGCTGTGGACATACTTGGCTACGACCTCAATCCCGTTCTCTCCGTTCGGCCCCGGCGGGAAGTTGGAATTGGTCACCCACCGCCCGTAGCGGTCAACCTCTGGGCCTACCGGGCTGTTGCCCGTCGTCACGGACCCATCGCCTCTGGGGCAGACGTACCAGAAGTCGTCCAGGTTGACGTACCTGTAGCCGACCTTCGCCAAGCCGCTCTTCACTAGGGCCCTCGCTTCGGCTTCGATTTTGGCCGCCGTGGGCCTACTGCGAAGGAAGCTCCAGCTACTCCACCCCATTGCCGGGGTGAGCCCCACCCCATTGTCCTCGGCCGAGGCAGTGGGGGTGCCTGGCTGCGCGACGAGGCCTGCCGGCGCTACCAACAACGCGGCCACCAACGCACTGACGTACTTCCTCATGGCTAACCTCCGCCTCGACAGGTCGACCGGCTCAGAGCAGCGACACTACTCGCCGGGATCTAAGTGTGCCGCTATAGCCGAGGAGGTCTAGTTCCTCGTAGCCGTGGTGCCTGGCTTTGCGCAGGTCATAAAAGCAGGCGCCGGCGACACCACCTCATCCATGACCGAGACCACCTCATCCATGACCGAGACCGGCGCCAAGGGACACAAGCGCTCCAAGGCGGGCCCTCGGCTGGCTGCCTCGGCGAGCACTCTGGACCCCTTGCCGTGTTGCGGTGACCGCCAGAGACGCCCATTACTCGATGGACCCGGTCATCGCCACCTGGTAGCTCGCGGGGGCAAACGACAGACGTAGGCCGCGGCGCCCTTACTGGTCGGATTACCCGTATGAACCTCGTGATCTTGTCGATCGAGGCGTCCTGGGCCGCGGTGGGCCTGGCAAGTGACAGACCCCGGTTCACTGCTGGCGAGCGCAGGTCAAAGGGTGTCGGCCGGCTCACTTAGGCGATTGCAGAAGCCCACGGTCGAGGCTTCGGGCAGAGGGTGTACTGGACGGGGTAGCACAGGGCGTCGGCCTTGTCTAGGACTGCATAGGCCATCGGCCCGCCTTTCCGGCCCCCTCGGAGGGCGTCGAGGACGACATCGCCGGGAACGGGGCCATGAGCTCGGTGGGCGGCGGACCTTGGACGGCCCAGCCGCCCTGGCGGATCACGACGTGCTGCCGGGCGAGGTCCGGGCCCCCTTGGCACTCGCCAACGACGACCCTTTGGTCGCGAGGGGCCGATGTTGCGTCCAGCACTAAGGGCAGGCTGGTCCAGGCGCCCTTGCCAATGCTTGCCCAAGGGCAGAGACCTCTCGTCCGACGCCTTGGGCACCCGGCGATGAAGACGAGCACCTCGCCCAGGGCTCGAGCTATAATGGACGCGTTCGGAGAACATCATCTCGTTGGCGACTGAAATCGAGGTTGCTCTCCCGCAAGGGCTCCAGGGCGGGGGGGTTACTGCTGTCTCAGTCCAGCCTGACACAGAGGGAGCCGCAAGGTAGACGAGGGTGCAAGGGTTGCTCGTGCAGCCGTGGGCCGGCGCCTAAAGCGGAAAGAACCCGTTCGGTCAGGCGTGGGCCGGCACGAAGGCGTGTACAACGAGCACAAAGGTGCCGTCGGCCTCGACGCCCGTGACTGTCGCCTCGAACGGTCCCGCTCCACTGTCGGCGACAAGGACCAGCTCGCCGACAACCGGCGCGCGGTCTTCCTCCCAACAGCCGGGGGGCACCGTCGCTCGCCCGCCACGCACAGGCACAATGGAGGTCGGCTTCTTCTGCCGGGGAGAGGTCGTGTGGGTAAAGGCGGCTGGCGCGGCAGGGAACTGCGCGTGGGGCTCGTGGAGATCTGCTTCCAACCCGACGTCTACGACGTCGCCATGACCAGCGGCCTCTATGTCCGCGAGCACCCACCGGTGAGCGGCGGCAAGCCTACGGTCGGAGAGCCCCAAGCCTCGGACAGGTAGGCCGGCCAGCATGGCCCAGAGATCGCCTGGCCCGCAGCTGGCGGACTGCAAGCATGCCAAGGCGGATCTCCCGAAATGCACGCGAGCCTCGTCGACCGTCATGAGGACTGTTGGGATATGGCCTCGGCGTAGCGCGGGTTGTGCCGCTGGGCGCGTCATTTCCCGCTCGCCCCCAGCGACGGCCAGGGGCTGATGTCGGCCCACCAAAGGTCAAGGTGGCCGACGGTGCCCACCATGGCGTCGATAGCTCCATCTGGTCACTGGGGGATCCATATCAAAAGACTTCCCTATTGTTTCGGCACGAGTGGCTCTAGCCTTTCCCGCTCAGGCTGACGTTGCCACCATTCACGCAAAGCCTCGCACTACATTCGATGCTGCCCAGCCGTTCCTCGGTTAGGTTGTTGCTCCCCACGTCATACACACGTACGTTCGTCGTCGGCAGCACGTCAACGGCTGGATGTCACTGCGACACGAGCCCAAGTTCGCTGCCCGCGTGCCGGTTGGCCATCTCCGTGGTTCAGGGACCGAGGTCGCGTCCTGGTCGGGCAGGCTCAAGCTGTCTACGGGCTCGGTGACGGCCCAACCGCGGCGCCGGAGCTCGGCAGCGAGCTGCTCGGCAGGCAAGTGGCGCAGTAGCTGCTCTTGCGCGGAGAGCCTCTCCGCTGGGACATCGGCTGGGGGAGTGGCTTCCAGCTCATTGCCCTGGAGCTGGGCGATGAAAGCTGCTGCTTCGTCCTGGGTGAACTTGCCGGCGGCCTGACGTTGCGTGAACCCCATCGGCCCGCGCACGTCGCGGAAGTCCGTATGGCCGGCGTCGTTCAGAAGTGCGAGGAGCTCTTTTTTTTTTATCTGTCTCGTCGACGCGGGTGGGCCTGGTTGTTGACCGAACGCCATCGCAGGCAGTCTTGCCGATGTGGCACTGGAGTGTTGGGCAGCCGGTGGCCTGGGCACACCTGGCTCTCGACAAATGCTGCATAAGAGGTCCGCTCCAGAGAAGTCTCATTATGCATGACTTCGCCAGATGCCCAGACGGCCCCTGACACCACCCCTCTGGCATCATCGTCCAGTGAGCTCACGATGGGAGGCGGCGAAGACCGTCTGGAATTCGATCTTCGTCCCCGCTCTCAGCGGCACGCTGCCGTACTCGGACCCCCGCCGGCGCCGGCGGGTCAGGGGGGAAGCTCGCAAGCTTGTTACCTGTGACCCGTGGCCCGGGAACGACGCCACGCGGGCTGAGCTGGCCCAACTGGCTCTCATCCGGGCGATGTGGCTCCAGCGGGAGACACGACGCACCGCCTGGCACGGCGAGGCCGCCGCTCTCCTCGCTCGAACGGCGCTTGAGACATGTTTCGTCGGTCTCTACTGCCTTTACGGGGACGACCCACTCACAGCGATGTGAGGCGGCAACCGACGGGCGCTTCGGCGGATGCTCGCGAACTTAGCTTGCGTTTAAACCTAGGGCCTAGGGTTTCGCAGCCTGTTTGAGCTTCAGCTCGGCAGCCTTGACGGCCATCTGGCGCATCTGCTGGAGGATGCGTCGTAGCTGCCGGTCGTTGGCGATCCA
>JAJYMB010000032.1 GCA_021787365.1 Actinomycetes bacterium
GAGACATCGCCTATCGCACCTCGGTGGCGATCACGAGGGTCACCGGGGAGGCCGTCGAGACGGCCGATGCAGCCCCGGCTCCCTCGGTGTGCTCGATCATCGTCCCGCCCCTCGCCGGCGTCGAGGCGGTGGCTGCGAGCGAGGGCTTGTCGAACCCCAAGGGCTTCGTGCCCGTCGACGACCACTACCGCCACCTTCACGCGGACGGCGTCTACGCCGTCGGTGTCGCCGTCGCCCTGCCCCCGGTCGACGCCACCGCAGTGCCGGTCAACTTCCCGAAGACCGGCCACATGACCGAGCAGATGGCGAAGATCGCCGCCGCCGACCTGGCGGCGCGCCTCCAAGGCCACGAAGGCCCCAGCGCCGAGCTGTCGGCCCGCTGCATCCTCGACATGGGCGACCGCGCCGCCTACCTCGCCGTCGCCCCCGTCCGCCCGCCGCGCAACCGCATCCCGACGGTCTCCGAAGGACGTCCGTGGCTCGTCGCCAAGATGGCCTTCGAGCGCGCCTACCTGGCCTTCGCCCGGCGCGGGAAGTTGGTGCCGACGGCCCTCGGGTGGTGAGGGCTACCAACTGCTGCCAGCGCAGTTGTCGTTAGTCCTCGTACATATTTACGAGCTAGTCGTAATGAGCTGCCTAGCCGGTCACTGGCGTCGCAGCCCGGGACCGGGCGGATGCCCGCACCAGGTGCCAAGTGCCACCAAACGACTCGATGCCCTGGCCCGCAGACGCCGCCGGGCCGGGGTCGCCCGAGTAGGTGTAGAGGGGGAAGCCGTTGTAGGTCACCTGCTCCGAGCTCCCTGTCCTGATCAGGCCCAGCTTTCCTGCCACCCCGGGCCCGGCCTCCAGGTGGGGCCCTCCGTGGGCCCTGCTCATGAGCAGGGGCGGCCAGAGGGACAAGCAGCCCCCAGTACAAGTGACGTGGCCCGGGCCTTCGTCGGACAAGAGGTACAGGCTCCAGTGCTTGGGCGTCGCGAGAACCTGGCCATAGCCGGGGACATCTATGGCGACCACGCTTTGGCCGGCGCCGCCAGGTGAGCCAGCGGCGACGCCTGGTTGTGCCAGCACCAGCCCCAAGGCCAGGGCCAGTGCGGCAGCGCCAGTGGCAGGAGCCACGAGGGGGGCTAGGAGCTTGCGCCATCTCGCCCGCAGGCCAAGGGCGCACGCCTCTCCGAGCATGGCAACCGCGGCCACCTCCAGCGCGCCTGCCAGCGCCCCAGGAGTGGTCGGCACCTCCCGGAACCCCAAGAGGCCCACCTCCAAGCTGAGCACGTAACCGCCCAGGGTGGCCAGGGCGAACAAGGCGGCGGCCCCGGCCAAGACGGCGTAGTGCACCCTGGGCGCGCCCGGCAGTAGCCCTCTGCGGAGGACCCGCGACATCCCAGTGGCCAGCACGGCCCCGCCGAGCAGCCACGCGACCACCCCTTGGAGGACGAACAGTGGCCCGATCGTGGGGATGGACCCGTAGCCGTTGAAGTAGAGGTACAAGTGCACTGCGCCGGAAGCGACGACGAGCGCACCGCCGAAGGCGCCAGCACCAGTGGCCAGGGCGCCGTCCCCCGTCCGGCCAGCGTGCAAACGGGCCTTGGTCATGCCCACCGGGTCAGCGCCAGGTTGGCCTCAGCTGCCACCCAGGCTCTCTGCCAAGCGTCGCCAGCAGCGCGGGCGGCGCCTCGCCGACAACGTCGGTGGGGCCAACGAGGGGGAGCTTTCGCACAACGAGGTATACGTCGCAAGCGGGAGCTTTGGATCTCCCAGCGGCGGCGGCCTGGCAAGAACAAGAATCCGTATGGCCGCCTCGCCCGTAGCACTTTATGGTCCCCGGGGGTCCCCGTGGCCAGGCCCGCGGGCCCGCCGTAAAAGGGGCCGTACACCTTGGGCCTACGACAACGGGAGGCGACATGACGGAGAAGACAGAAAAGCTACCAGCCACCTACAACGATCTCGGGCAACGCCCGAGGGACTGGCGCCGACGCCTGCGTGGCCGCGCCCTGGTCATCCCGGCGATAGCCGCAGCGGCTTCCGCCGGCCTAGTGGCGATGCCCATCCCAAGCTATGCCGCTACGACCAGCCATGTCCTCTTGAAAGCCCGCACCGTTCCTGGGTACGGGCAAGTCCTTGTCAACAGCCAGGGCTTTACGCTCTATAGCCTGTCCTCCGAAGGTGCGGGCAAGATCACGTGCACAGCCACGTGCTTGAAGTTCTGGCCTCCACTGCTCGTCGGCGCGACCGCCAGCGCGAATGCGGTCTCCCTCGGGCCGGGCATCGCGGGGACGATAGGGTTCGTGAAGTTGAACTCCACCACCAAGCAGGTCACCTTCGACGGCTACCCGCTGTATACCTTCGTAAAGGACACAAAACCCGGCCAGGTCAGCGGTGAAGGGATCGTGAAGTTCGGGGGCACCTGGGGCATGCTCCACGTGTCCAACTTGATCATGCCGACGAAGGCCGCCGCCTCGAAGTCGGGCTACGGCAGCAAGTCGAGCTACGGCAGCACGTCGGGCTACGGCACCAAGTCGGGCAGTTCGGGTGCCAAGTCGGGCAGTTCCGGCGGCTGGTGACAACCCCGAGCCCGGAGGAAGGGGCCTGGTTTCTTGCCTCTTTGGCACCAACACCAGGCCCCTTTTGCCGTCACAAAACCGCGAGCGATGGCCCGAAAGTAGCCCTCGGAGATAGATGCCTGCCAAACTGGGCGCGTGGCGATGCGCGAGGATTGCAGGCACTTTCAGAGCAGGACCTACTCGGATGGCGAAGTGGCGCGCTTTTGCGTCCTCGACCTGGCACCCGAGGCCCCGTGGCGCTGCCCTGCGAACTGCGCCCGCTACGAGAAGGGCCTGACGGACGTCACCTCGGTCGTCGGGTCCCTGGCTCGCCCGGAGGTCGAGGCCGAGCCCGATGCCCCCGAAGGCGAGGCGGCCAGCGTCTTGGAGGCTGCCGAGCTCATCGTGACCGCGGACGAGGCCGAGATCGTGAAAGAGGTCGAGCGTGGGGCCAGGCCGTGGTGGAAGCCCTGGAGACGGAAGGAGGCAGGTGGGCCTCGCTTCGGCCAGCGCTGAGCACTCGAGGCGACATCGGGACCGGCGGGCGTGGTTTTAGTTTTCGGCCGTCCCCCACGGGGCGGTTGGGTAACGCCTACTGCGGCTAGGGCGGCTAGCAACTCAGCTTGGCAACCGACGCCCGCGCGAATGAGGCAAGTTTTGCGGCAACTGCTCGGGCGGCGTTGTTCGGGGGTAAAAACGGCGTGACCACAGGGAAAACAGCCGAGCAGGGGCGTGACTGGCTCTGCTTGGGCCGGGGGAAGCTCGGATGTCAGCGCCTGGTGAGAGGAGGCGGGCCGGCGCCATCGGCCCAGGCCTTCAGGCGGCGCGGGCGAGGTTGGCTACGAGCTCGCGGAGATGGCGGTCGTAGTCTCGCCAGGCGGCGGCGAGGGCCGAGGGCGCCGACCGCGGGGGCTTGGTCGGCCGGGCCAGTTCGGTGAGCACGGGCACGACGGCGCGGGCAGCGAGGTTGGTGAAAAAGGTGGCGATGGCGCGGCCCGAGGTGGTGACGGGGTAGGTGTGGGTGCCGGGCACGCGCTCGACAAGGCCCTTCAGCCGGAGCCGGCGCAGGTCGTAGGTCGCCTGACGGGGCCCGTAAGCGGGGTCGTACAGCTCGGCCATGTGGCGGCGGAGGGACTTGTTGTCGAGGCCTGGCACTACGTGCTTGAACGAGGCCACCGACGCGAGCAGGGCCATGGCCCGTGGGTCGCCGAAGCGTAGCCCTGGGGCACGCTGGCCGTCGTGGGTGCTCGGGAGCACGATGCCTTCCAGGGTGGCGACGTCGGGCAAGGCCCCCTGCCCCTCCCCGAGGGCGGCCATGAACCGGGCGTTCACCTCCTCGCCCAGCCGGCGCAACGCGTGCCAGTTGTCGGCGTTCAGGGTCTTTTTCAGCCCGAAGTGGGCAGGGTTGTTGACCGTCGTCTCCACCCGCAGCGCCTTGCCTTCCTTGAAGTAGGCCTTGACGTGGGAGGTCTTGTAGCTGACGTCGACCCTGGCCCGGGTGCCGGGGGTGATGACCTGGGTGGCAAAGGCACCAGGGGTGCGGTGCTTCGGGCCGAGCACGACCTGGCGGCCGAAGACCACCTTCACCCTGTCGGGGCGCCCGAGGTCGATGTTGTCGCGGATGGCGGCCTCGAAGAAGGCCCTGCCCGCCGCGGGCCGGTCGAACACGGCCGTGTCGGAGACCTCGAGCTGGCGGACCGAGAAGGACCAGTCGAAGCCCGCCCTGCGGTCGGCCAGGGTGAGCGGGCTCGGCAGGACCGTGAGCCAGCGGGACAGGAGGCCCCGGAGGTGCCCGGCGCCGAGGGCCGAGCAGGCGCGGCGTGCTGCCGCGGGGTCGTCCACCTTCCATAGGCCGTTGTCGAGCTCGGGAAAGCCCACCCCTTTGCTTGCCAGGCGGCGCTTGGCCCACTCGTGGCCGTTGGCCATGACCCAGAGCCCATAGGGCGCGTACGTGCTCATCTTGAAAAGCACGGGCCCGAAGTCGGCGTCCCAGATGTAGAAGTACCACTGGTCGGGCACGGCGGACTGGCGGGAGAAGCAGATGTGGGGGTGCTCGGGCTTGGAGCGGGGGGAGGACTTGTCCACCCAGCCCCGCCAGGCCTCCATGCGTTCTTGGCCTTGCCGACGAGGACCACCCCCGGGCGCCCCTCCCCTGCCGCCGCCAGCTGGTAGGGCCGGGCCAGCTGCTCCTTGGGCTCGCCACGCTTGAAGCGCAGGACCTCGAGGGCGTGGTCTGCCACGAAGCGCTCCAGGTCGGCGGCCATGCGGTCCCGGTTGTGGGCGAGCAGGGCGGGGGGAGGGACGTTGGCCTTGCCGACCTGGCCGGCGCGGTGCAAGAAAACTGCACCAAGCCGCCCTCGTGTTGGAGGGCCCGGACATAACCGGCGATGCCGATGCGGTCCACGCAGGTAAGCCTCAAGCTCACATGGTCGGCAAGTATGCTCGCCTTGGTCCCCATAACGTCCTCCTCCCCGGCCGTTGGCCCGGCCGGCACCAGCTTTGGTTGGTCAACAGGACGTTATGCGGGACCGCCTCCTTTTGCCAGGTGGGCACCGACGAGGGGGCACAGGGCCGGCTTTGCCGGCCCGGCACGTGCTTGTAACTGGGACGGCCGGCCCCCTTCGCGAGCGAGCTCAGACCGCCCCTGTCACGAGACCCGCCGGTGCGTGTGTCGCGGCCCGTTCTTGGCGGTCTGAGGTCGCTCGCTAACCCCCTTGGCCTCCCAAGCTTGTTGTAGATGGGTCAAGCTTGAGGAGCAAGGGCTAAGAACGCTGGGTTATTTATCGTGGGCATTCAGGCGGCGAGGCCTGATCGAGCGGCGGGGGACGCGTTCGATGAGGCCGTGCAGGCGGAGCCGGCGCAGCCGGTCGCTCATGCGGCCTCGGGTCATCGCGCTCGGTGGGAGCCCGAGTGACGGGGCGAGGAGTGCTCGCAGGTCTAGCTACAGAAGCGGCTCATGAGTCTTTGGCAAGCTAACTGACATACTTACGGTGGCCTGATGGGGCATGTGTTCAGGGACTTGACATTGGCGGGGTGTTTGGAGATACTAACGGTTAGTGGCTTACCAGGCACGACGACCGGCGCTTAGGCTCAGCCGTGAAGCGGTGGTCCAACTGCTGGCCGAGAACGGCCTTTTGACGAGGGCCGAGCTGGCACGGCGCATCGGTGTCTCGCGTGCCGCGGTGTCCATGACGGTCACGCGCTTGATCGGCGACGGCTTGGTCGTCGAGAGCACGGAGGCAGCGGCGAGGGACCAGAGTGTGCTCGGTGTGCCGCTCACCCTCAACCCTCTGGCAGGCGGGGCTGTGGGCGTCGACTTCGCCCACCAAAGCCTGAGGGTGGTCATCGCCGACCTCGCCCACAAGGTCCTAGCAGAAGACTCGCGGGAGCTCGCCCTGGACCATGACGCTCGCGAGGCGATGGACCTGGCGGCGGCCTTAGTGGGGGAGTTGCTGGGCCGTTCAGGCCTTCAGCCCTCGGGAGTGCTCGGTGTCGGTGTCGGCGTCCCGGGAGCGGTGGACCATCGGAGCGGGCGCCCGACGCCTTCGAGCATTTCACCGAGCTGGGTGGGCTTAGACGTAGCCGGGGAGTTCTCCGAGCGCGTCGGCATGCCGGTCCTCGTCGACAACAACGCCAACTTGGGCGCGCTGGCAGAGGTCGTCTGGGGTGCAGCCCGAGACTTCACCGATGTCATCTACGTGAAGGTCGGCCCAGGCGTTGGCGGTGGGATCGTGCTCGGGGGCCAGTTGTGGAGAGGGGCCACCGGCATGAGCGGTGAGCTTGGCCACATGACGGTCGACGAGACCGGGCCAATGTGCCGGTGCGGCAACCGGGGGTGCCTGGAGGTCTACGTCGGCCTGTGGGCGCAGTTGGGGGCGCTCCGTCCTGTGCTAGGCGGCCGCCTCGACCAAGCGGAGCTGCTTGCCCTGGCCCAAGGCGGCGACCGCCGGTGCCGTCGAGTCCTCGCCGATGTGGGCACGACCTTGGGGAAGGCGCTCGCGAATGTCTGCAACATAATCAACCCGGAGGCCATCGTCCTCGGCGGGGAGTTCGCGCCGGCGTTCGACCTCGTAAGTGGGCCGGTGCGAGAGGCCATCAACACGTTCGCGCTCCACCTGGCAGCAACGAGTGTCGAGGTCGTGCCGAGCCAGCTCGGAGAACGCGCCGAGGCCCTGGGGGGTGTGGCCCTTGTGTTCCACGAAGGCGTCGGCCTCGCGACGCCTGCAGACCGCGCCGTCCGGGCCGCGGCGAAGTGAGCCGGTGCAAACACGGCCAAGAAAACCTGTGATTGCACGTGAAGACCCGTAACAGCGAAGAACAGGAGGAGCACACGACGTGAGCGACATTTACCCATTCGACCCCGACCTCGGCGAGATGGTCATGGAGCCAGAGTCGAACAGAGCTGGCTCATGGGTGGGGGCCCCCTCTGCATATCGCCGGGACGGGCTAACTTACCTGAGCTACCGGCGGCGACGTCCACTCGGCGAGGGCCGCGGTCATGCCACCTACCTCGCGGTTTCGAAGGACGGCAGCTCCTTCAGCGAACTGTGGGGGGTCGGCAAGGAGGTGCTCGGCACAAGTTCGATAGAGCGCTGTGCGCTGGCCGACGGCGGCGACGGCCTCCTGCTGTACCTGAGCTACGTCGACCCCGAAGACCACCGCTGGTGCATAGACACCGTGACGGCGGCCACGCCCGAAGGCCTGGAAAAGGCGGTCCCAATGAGGGTACCCACCCTGCGGGCGGCCCCCTTAGGGCTGGAGGCCGTGAAGGACCCGGTAGTCGTGCGTGCCGGCGGGCTCTATTGGATGTACGTGAGCTGTGCGGCACGGACGCCGGCGGCCGAGGAGATGAGCGACGCAGAGCTTCATGCGTCCGACGATGTTTATACGACTGGCGTCGTCGTTTCGGAGACTGGCCTCGCCGTGAGCCGCGACGGTTTTAGCTACGAGTGGCTCGGGACGGTCCTGGGAGTGCGGGAGGGTGCTTGGGACGCCTACGCGGCCCGGGTTTCGTGCATACTGCGGCTACCGGCCGTCACTTTGGCCTTCTACGACGGCGGCGCGCACGTCGACCAGAACTACGAGGAAAAGACGGGGGTCGCCGTCCTTAACGGGCCGGCGTCCTTGACCAGGCTCAGCCGCAGCGCGCCTTGGCTCGTGTCCTCCCAAGGCAGGGGGTCGCTCCGCTACATGAGCACGTTGGCCTTTGATGGGAAGGTCGATTTCTACTACGAGTGGGCCCGCCCTGACGGGTCCCACGAGCTGCGGCACTCGGTCGGGGAGGCCTCGGCCCTCGGGGCAGAAAAGGCGGCGACAGATGAGTGAACGCACCCTCAGGGTGGGCGTCATCGGCTGCGGCCGCATAGCGCAACCCCATTTGTCCAACCTCCGCTCTTCTCCCGCAGCGTCGGTCGTCGCCGTCTGTGACGTAAGGCCCGAGGCGGCCAAACGGGCTGCCGAGCCTACATCGGCAGAGGTGTTCACCGACCCGGTGGCCATGCTCGAGGCTGTCGAGATGGACGTCGTCTATGTGCTCACGCCTACCCCGACCCATGGGGAGCTGGGTGCTGCCGTGCTCAGCTCTGGCCGCCATTTGATGGTGGAGAAGCCCTTGGCTGCGAACCTGGAGGACGCGGACCGCCTCGTCGAGGCAGCCGAACGCTCCGGGAAGGTCGCCGCGGTCGGCCATCAGTGGCGATACCTGAAAGGGGCCGAACGGGCACGGGAAGCGCTTGATGGCTCGCCGTTAGCACTTGTGCATGCTTGGTACTACTGGACCTGGCCCCTGGTCGGCTGGATCGCCGAGAGGGCGACGGGCGGTGGCCAGATGCTCGACCAGGGTATCCACCTGCTCGACCTCGCCCGCCACGTGGCAGGCGAGGTCAATGAGGCGACGGCTCGCTACACCCTGGCTGCCCGTGCCAGCCAGGGGTTCCCCAACTGGGACGCCCAAGTGCTCCACGGGCGCTTCATCTCTGGGGCGCTCCTCGATGTCGCCGTAACTTATGCCCTCTTCTCACAGGTCAGCGAGCAGCCGACCATTGACTTCATAGGCAACGAGGTCCTGGTGCGCGTCACCCCCAAGTGGACCGAGGTCCACCGGGCCGGCGAGACGGCCATCTTTTACGAGGCCGGGAACCCGATGGCGGAGCTGGACAAGGCGTTCCTCTCGGCCTGCCTGGCTGATGACCCCTTGGCTGTCCGCTCGACTGTAAAAGACGCCAGGAATTCGCTGGCGGTCGTCATGAAGGCGAATGCGAGCGCGAGGGAGGCGTGAGGATGGAGCTTGGGTTCTTGAACGCCTGCCTAATGGACTGGCCGCCTGAGCGAGTGGTCGACCTGGCCGCTCGCAAGGGTTTCTCCGTGATCGAGCTTCACGGAGGCCCACGCTACAAAGCAGCCGAATGGCCCGAGGTCGCCAAAGGGGACAGGAAGGCGGTCGCTGCGATCACCGGGTCTCTGGAGGCCAAGGGGGTGCGCTGTTCGGGCATCATGTTCGGCAACCTGCCCTACCTGGACCCCAACCCCGACCGGAGGGCGGAAGCCGCCGACTACCTGACCATGTTGGTCCGCGCTGCGAAACAGCTGGGAGTGCCGGTCGTCTCCACCTTCGCCGGGCGTTCGCTGGAGCACGACCTGGAGGGCAACATCAAGCTCTTCGCCGAAGTCTTTTCCCCGCTCGCTGAAGTGGCAGAGCGGGCCGGGGTCCGCCTCGCCTTCGAGAACTGTGCCATGACGAAAGGGTTCATGCCGGCTACCAACATCGCTTACTCGCCGGCCATATGGGAGGCGATGTTCGACGCCCTCCCCGCCCCCTGTCTCGGGTTGAACCTCGACCCCTCGCACCTGCAGTGGATGGGGGCCGATGTCGTGTCCGCAACTGAAGAGTTCGGTCCGAGAATCCTCCATGTCCAGGCCAAGGACGCCGAGGTGATGCCCTCGCGGCTCGCCCGCACGACCACGCTCGGGGAGGGGTGGTGGCGCTACCGAACCCCTGGCTACGGCCAAGTCCCTTGGGCCGGGTTCTTCACCGCCCTGAGGGGGGCCGGCTACGCCGGCGCCGTGAGCATCGAGCACGAGGACCCTGTGTTCGGCGGGAGCGACGAGGCGGTCATCGACGGCCTCGACCGAGCTGCCGGCTTCTTGCGTCCGTACCTCTAGAGGAGGACCATCTTGCGTACCGGTGTACAGCTTAGGCCCTGGCTGGTAGAGGGCAGCTCGCTCGACGAGGCCTGCGCCCAAGCAGTTGCAGCTGGCTTCGAGGCTGCGGAGTTCGGTTACCACTTCGCCAAGCCCCTCGGCGCCGGCACGGTGGCGAAAATGCTCGGGGCCAACGGGCTCTCGGCAGCTGCATTGCACCTGGGCCTCGACTGGGCAAACGCGTCCGACGACGAGGTGCGCGAACTCGCTGGCGGGGCGGCTCTGATGGCGGCCGCGCTCGGGGCCTCCTATATACTTGCGAGCACCCAGCCGCGCGGGCTCGACGGTGAGGACGCTCTGGCGGTGGCGACAAAGGCCAACCACCGCCTCAGGTCGGCCGGCACCCTTGCACAGGAGCACGGGGTGACTTTGTGCCTCCACAACCATGCCTGGGAGTTCGTACGCGAAGGCATCTTCGAGACGCTCTCGGCGGGTCTCTTGCTCGCTGTCGACGTGGCGCACCTTTGGCGGGCCGGCCAGGACGTAGAGGCAAGGCTTGTCGAGTGGGGCCAGCAAGTCAGGTACCTCCACCTGCGCGACGCGGCCAACAACATGTGGGCGCCCGTGCTCGGCGAGGGAGAGCTTCCGCTCGCCCGCTGGGTAACAGTTTGTGCGCCAGCGGTCGACTGGGGCATCGTCGAGCTTGAGCCGGACCCTCTTTACCCACAGGAGTCTTCGGCCTGGCCAGGTACTTGGACTGAGCGTGCGGCTCGAAGTATGGCCTTCCTTGCCCAAAGTGGCCTTGCCTCGCCGGCAACGGGGACCCGACGCGCCAGCGCCCCAAGAAGGGGGTACGGATGAGCCACTCGAAGCAGTTCCTCGGCACAGCAACAACACAAGCAGCTCCAACAAAATAAAGGGGGTCACATGACCTTGAACATGAAAACCAAAACCCACTTACTGCCAGTGCAAACACGAACATATGCGGGGCCGGGAATCCCCGGCGCGTCGGACGTGCCGTGAGGACAGTAGCCGCAGTCGCCACCATCGGCGCTGCTTCCTCAGGCTTGGCGTACGTGGCCCCGGCCGCAATGGCGGCTCCCCACGTCACCCTGAACGTCAAGATGGAGGGACAGTCCTCGCCAGCAGTGGCCAAGAAACAGGCTGCATTTTTCAAGCAGATATCTGCAAAGTTCGACAAGCAAAACCCGGGGATAACGGTAAACATCAGCACGTACACCGGGTCGGCGTCGCCTCTGATCAACACCATGGTCGCAAGCCACTCTGGCCCGAACGTGGTCGAACTTGGCACAACCTTCATCCCCACGGTGACAAGCACCGGGGCCTTCGTGCCTTACACCAAGAAGATGCTGAAAGAGGTCAACATCAGTGCCCTCGTGCCCGCCGCCACAAGGATGGACGGCGTCACAGGGAAGGAACCTGTTGGGGTACCAGACAGCGCCCAGCCGTTCGCCCTCTTCTACAACAAGGCCATGTTCGCCAAGGCGGGCATAGCAGGGCCGCCGAAGACCTGGTCGCAGTTCCTCACCGATGCCGAGAAGCTGACGAACGCTTCGGCCAGTGTTTACGGGGCGGTCATCGCGCCAGGGGACACCTACTACAACAACCACATCACCTGGCTTTTGGCCGAGCAGAACGGGGGCCAATTTATCGGCCCCCACGGGGCGCTCTTCGCGAGAAAGGCAGTGGCACAGGAGGTCCAGTTCTACGTGGACTGGATGGCCAAGTACCACATCGTCTCGCCTACTGACTCCCAGTACACCGAGAGCGACGCCGTCGCCGCCTTCATTGACGGCAAGGCTGCCATGTTCCCGGTAGGAGGGCTCTACGACATGGCGCAGTTCTACGACACAGCATCAGCCTCGTTCGTGAAGAACGACCTCGGTGTTGCCCTGAACCCCGTCATACCCTACGGTGACTCGACGACGCCACCGCGTGGGATGCCAGCGCCGAGCTTCGTGTCCGGGCAGGAGCAGGTTATTTTCAAGTACACTTCGTCTGCTGCCCAGGTGCAGGCGGCGCTGCGTTGGCTGCGTTTCTACACTAGTGCGCCCGTCCAGGAACAACTCCCCAAACTCTTCCGCACCCTTCCCATAAACAAGAACGCGTACGCTGCCCGCTACCTCCAGACGCCGGTATGGAAGACCTTCGAGATAGCAGAGGAAAAGTCGGCGCCCACCCCGCTCGTAGCTGGGTGGCTGGACTTGGCAGCCGTGTGGGCACCAGCCCTGGCCAAGGTGTTCGATAGCGTTTCGCTCGGCCACTACAACCCAAGTGAGCTGGCGACGACAGAGAGCTCTTCCGACCAGCAGATCGACACCACGGTCGCCAGCCTCTAGAGGGGGTTAGTGCAATGGCCTTGCCGAGCACTCCCGAGTGGGTGGCATAGCCGTGACCGCGGGCCAGAGGGGGGACGGACGAAGGTAGCAGCCCGTGAGCACGCCATTCCCGCACCCCCCAGCCCGGGGCTAGCGCGGCCTGGGCCGTCACCTATGCCTCAGGCTTCGCCTAGAGGCGGGGTACATCGGGTCCTCTCCCGCGCCAGGGTCCGTCGAGGTCCATGGCACCGACGCGTGCCATGGGCACTAGCGGCGCCTGGCCTCTTCGTGCTGGTCGTCTTCTACGCCTGGCCGGCGGTGGTGAGCATCTACATCTCGCTCACCAAGTTGAACGTCTTCTACCTGGCGAACTGGCTCTCGGCACCCTTTGTGGGGTTGGGGAACTTTACCTCGCTGTTCAACCCCGAGACGCCGTTCGGCCATGACTTCCTGGGCAGCCTCGAGGCAGCGGGCATATTCACTGGCTGCGCCATAGGGTTCGGGGTCCCTCTCGGCTTGCTGGCCGCCGTGGCGCTGAACCGCAAGATGAGGGGCCGAGCCGTTTTCCGGGTGCTGTTCATCCTGCCATACGCCATCCCCATATACGTGAGCGCCCTCATCTGGCGCTTCATGCTCATCCAGAAGACCGGCCTGGTCGACCACATTGCGTCGGTCGTCGGCGGCTCTGGGACCTACTGGCTGATTGGCCCGAACGCCATCTGGGCGATCGTCATGGCCAACGTCTGGGCGTCGTGGCCGTTCTTCTACTTGTTCGCCCTGGCATCGATGCAGGGCGTCCCGACCGAGATCTATGAGGCGGCGGCCATGGACGGGGCGGGAGGTGTGGCCAGCTTCGCCCGCATCACGCTGCAGCCTCTTATAAAGCGGCCCATGGTCATCGCCATCATCCTCTCGTTCATCTTCCACTTCAACAACTTCACTACACCGTTCGTGATGTTCGGCACGACGCCGCCGTCGTCGGCCGACACGCTGCCACTCAGCATCTACCTCTATGGCTTCAACCTGGAGAACTTCGGGGTGGCGACAGCCATGTCCGTGCTGAGCATGGTCGTCCTCATGGTCCCGGTGCTGTTCTACCTGCGCTCGTCCCGGCCCTCCAGGGACCTGGCACGCCGATGACAGCCCTTCCCACGTCCGAGGTTGCCGCAGCGAGACCCCGACGTCAAGTTGGGCCTGGCCGTCTACTTCGACGGGTGTCTGTCCCGAGCTACCGGTGGCGCCGTCGCGCTAGCGACTGGTTCTGGCGGCTGGTAGTGTCCGCGTTTGTCGTCGTTATAGGCGTACCGGTTGTCGCGATAGCCGGTGTCTCGCTGGAGAGCTTGGCTCAGGTTGACAATGGTGACGTCCTGAGCGGGCTCCACCTCAACAACTACTTACAGGTGTGGAGTTCCATCGGTCTAGGGTCCTTCCTCCTCCACAGCCTCGCCGTGGCCGTGAGCTGCGTTGGCATCGTGCTCGTCGTAGCCGTGGGCATGGCCTATGTGTTGGCACGCTTCACATTCAAGCTTCGCTCGGCGATCGCGTTGGGCATGCTGGTAGGACAACTGATCCCGGGTGTGACCGTGCTCTTGCCCATTTACGTGCTCTATGCAGACGCTCAGTCGACGCTTCACTTCCAGCTGATCGGAGGCCTTCTAGGGCTGATCCTTATCGATGCGGCAACGGCGATCCCGTTGGCCGTGTGGCTCCTGATGTCCCACCTGGAGGGCGTGCCACGCGAACTTGATGAGGCAGCGGTCGTCGATGGGGCAAGTCGGGCGCGTGTCTTGCTGCAGGTCCTTGTCCCCGTCATACTCCCGGGCATAGCGGTAGTCGGCATCTTCAGCTTCCTTGCTGCCTGGAACGACGTGCTCTTCGCCAGTGTGCTGACCTCCGACTCCACCCGGACCGTCGCGATCGGCCTCGAAGAGTACGTGATATCGAATGGCAGTGGGAGCGGCGCCGTCCTGTGGAACGAGCTGATGGCTGCTGCGCTGATCTCGGCGGTGCCGGCGGTCGTCTTCTTCTTCGCGGCTCAGCGCCTTGTCGTGAACGGGCTCACGGCTGGCGCGGTGAGGGGATAGGTGACGACAGGACGCTAGAGCTCGCTGACATGGACGAACGCACGCTCGCTCATGGCCCACTACCGAGGGGGGACCGAGTCCCCCACGCCGGCCACACCCAAGAAGCTGGGGCGCGGACATACTCGCTCTGCCGAGAGGCGACTTGACAGGTACTTAGATGAACCTATAATCAGGGCGATGACCTTACCGGTCATACCAGTTTCCGGGGCTACCCTCGCTGACCTCATCGAGACCAAGTTCGTCACCGGCGCCCCGGGTCAGAAGCTTCCGTCAGAGCGCCAACTCGCTGAGCACTTCGAGGTAGGCCGGCCGCTCGTCCGAGAAGCCCTACGCACGCTGGTCGAACGGAGGGTCATCGAGGTGCAGGTTGGGAGGGGTATCTTCGTGCGTCGTGTGCTGCCCAGCGACGCCGCCCGACCTGTCGACAATCTCCTCCGTCGGCAGGCCATCACTCCCCGCCAACTCGTCGAGGCCCGCTCGATGCTCGAAGGCGAAGCATCCCTGTTGGCGTGCGCCCGGGTGACCCCGGCCGAGTTAGACCATCTGCGCGAGCTTGTTGTTGTCAAACCGCAGCCACCCACTGTGCTGGCGCGGGTCAGGAACGATATCGAGTTCCATCTAGGCGTCGTGCGCGCCGCCCACAACTCAGTGATCGAGACCATGTTCTCAGCTATCTTGCGCCCCACCGCAGAGATGATGCTCTGGAGTTTGAGCGACCCTCACGTTTCGCGCGAGGGGCTCCCTTACCACGAACGCCTCTACGTCGCTATCCGGGATCGCGACAGCACCGCCGCAGCCAGGGCAAGCCGCGACCACCTAGAGGTGAGCCAGCGGACGTACGGACCCGATTTCGACGTGGAGCTCGAGCTGTTGGCGAGTTACCGGCTCGGGGGAGCGCGGACAGGCGGCCGAGAAACGCCAACTGTCGACGAGGTCCTTTCCTCTGTACTGAAAGGTCTTTGAAGCAAGTGCCCGCCCCAACGCCCCGAGAGGACCTCCTCAAATGAAGATCTCGGGGGTCGAAACGGTCCGAGTGGCTGCCTACCCGAACCTTTGCTTCGTCCAGGTCCACACCGACGAGGGTGTCTCGGGCCTCGGTGAGACTTTCTTCGGGGCAGCGGAGGTCGAGTCGTACCTTCACGGGACTGTCGCGCCTCGCCTGCTCGGCTCGGACCCGCTCCAAGTCGAGCGCATAGCCCAAGACCTCAAACCGTACGTTGGCGCCACCAGCACAGGCACCGAAGTGAGAGGGAACTCCGCCGTGGACATGGCCCTCTGGGACATCCTTGGGAAGGTCTGCGACCAACCCCTCTACCAGTTGCTCGGTGGCGCAAGCCGCGAGAGCCTACCCATCTACAACACCTGTGCCGGACCACAGTACGTCCGCATGCCCAGTGGCCAAGCGGTGGACAACTGGGGGTTGCCGGACGGCGTGGACCGCGGGCCTTACGAGGACCTCGACGGGTTCCTGTACCGCGCCGATGAGCTGGCTCGAGAGCTACTCAACAGCGGCGTGCGGGCAATGAAGATATGGCCCTTTGACCCCTACGCGGAACGCTGGGACGGTCAGTACATCAGGCCCGAAGAGCTCCGCGCTGCCCTGGAGCCGTTCCGCAAGATCCGCGAAGCGGTGGGCGAAGACATGGACATCCTGGTCGAGATGCACGGCTTGTGGAACTCGCCCGCGGCACGCCGGATAGTTCAGGGGCTCGAGGAGTTCAGGCCGATGTGGATCGAGGATCCTTTGCGGCCTGGCTACCAACCCGTCACACTCCGCGAAGTCGCCTCCGTCACCTCCTCGGTGCTTGCGCTGAGCGAGACGCTAGCCGGGCGCGGTGCCTACCTCCCCCTCCTCGAGCAAGGGCTCGTCGGGGTCGTACTCGTGGACCTCGCGTGGTGCGGCGGCGTCGGTGAGGCGAAGAAAGTAGCGACCCTGGCAGAAGCCTACCTGAAGCCGGTAGCACTGCACGACTGCACGGGACCGGTCAGCCTTGTCGCGTCGACCCATTTGTCGATCAACGTGCCGAACGCCTTCATCCAAGAAACCGTGAGAGCGCACTATGCCTGGTACGGCGAGCTAGTTACCAAGCTCCCGCCGATCCTAGGCGGCCGTATCAGGCCGCCAGAAGGCCCTGGCCTCGGGACTGAACTCCACGACGACGTGCGGCGTCGTCCTGATGCATCAACGAGGACGTCCTCGCCATGATAGGGATATGACCGTGTCGTTGTTGGCAAGCGTCGGGAGGGGTACGCGTCGGCTCACGCGAGCAAAAAGCCAGTCGCGGTTCCTCGCAAGACGACTGCTCTTTTATGTCGTGGCCGCTTGGGCCGCCCTTACGCTCAATTTCTTGATCCCGCGCGCCATGCCTGGCAGCGAGGTCCAGGACATCATGTCCAAGTTCCCAAACCTCCAGCCATCGGCCTACAAGGCTCTCGAGGCAATGCTTGGGGTGGGCCACGCCGGTTCCATATGGCACCAGTACGGTACGTACCTAGTCGACGTGTTCCATTTCAACTTCGGTACTGACGTTATGGAATATCCTGCCAAAGTATCGACGCTGCTTGCCGAGTCCATCCCGTGGACCCTGATATTGGTAGGCACGGCAACAGTAATAGCCTTTGTGATAGGTACAAGCTTAGGGATAATGGCGGGCTGGAACCCAGGTGGGTGGTTTGACCGCTTTCTCCCAGGGTTGATGTTCTTCCAGGCGATCCCCTACTTCTTCCTAGCGCTGATCCTGATCTACCTCTTCGGCATCGAGATCCCTCTATTCCCACAGAGCCAGGGCTACGCAGAGGGTTTGGTGCCCGGCTGGAACCTTTCCTTCATCGGGAGCGCTGTCTACCATTCTCTCTTACCCGCATTTACGATAGTACTCACCTCGATGGCTGGCTGGTTACTACAAATGCGCAACGTCATGATCACCACCGCCGGCGAAGATTACGTTCTCGCGGCACAGGCCAAAGGACTGTCGAGGCAACGCGTAATACTGACCTACGCTGCCCGCAACGCCATCCTGCCCCAACTGCAAGGGTTCGGCCTCGCCCTCGGGTTCGTGGTGTCAGGGGCAATTGTCATGGAGATCGTGTTCTCGTACCCTGGCGTCGGCCTTCTTCTGTTCAACGCCGTGACGTCTCACGACTTCCCCTTGATGCAGGCAGTTTTCCTGTTGATCACCTTTGCCGTGCTGCTGGCGAACTTGATAGTCGACCTCGTCATCGTGGTCGTCGACCCTCGTGCCCAGGCACAGGAGAGAGCCTGATGGCTGTCACCGTACCCGTCACGGCGCAGACGGCTGTTGCCCGAACAGGGCGCCACCCCCCGTCGCCGTGGGGGCGCCTGCCGTTGAAGGCCAAGGTGGGAGCGGTCCTGCTGGGGATCTTCGTTATGGCTGCCATCGTTGGGCCGTATCTGGCCCCCTACAACCCCTCGTACCAGAGCCCTTCGGTGAGCCTTTCGATGCATGCCCCTGACGGGGCGCATTGGCTCGGCACGACCCAGTCAGGTCAGGACGTCTTCTCTCAGCTGTTCACGGGTATACGGCTCACGTTGGAGCTTGCGGTCGTCGTAGGCGTGGTGGCGGGGGTACTGTCCGTCCTCGTCGGGATATCAGCGGCCTTCCTCGGAGGGGCTTGGGACGAGTCGCTTTCCCTGGTCTCGAACGTCTTCTTGGTGGTACCTCAGCTGCCGCTCCTCATCGTGCTGCTTGGTTACCTCCCCCAAAAGGGGCAAGCTGCGACGATCCTCGTGCTCAGCGCGCTAAGTTGGCCTTGGGGTGCACGTCTGATCCGTGCTCAAACGCTTGCTGTCCGCGGCCGGGATTTCGTGGCTGCAGCGCGGGAGTCGGGACAAAGCACCTTGCGGATCATCGCCTTCGAGATCGTGCCGAATGAGGTTGGCCTCATCGCTGCGAACTTCGTCAATACCGTCCTTTATGCGATAGGCGCGTCCGTGGCCCTCGCCTTCTTGGGGCTTGCCGACCTTTCGTCTTGGAGCCTTGGCACCATGCTCTATTGGGCGGAAAGCCAGCAGGCCCTGCAGCTCGGCGCTTGGTGGTGGTTCCTGCCCCCTGGGCTAGCGGTGGCACTGATAGGCGTCAGCCTTGTCCTGTTGAACTCGGGGATCGACGAACTTGGGAACCCTAGGCTCCGCAACGCCGTCGACACCAAGCGCTTTGTGGGGCGTAAGGTCCGTTTGACGGACCCTACGCCGGTCCTGCTACAGGGCCTCAACGGGCGCCAAGGAGCAGAGGCATGAGGCTCCCGCGACGCCTTTCGAGAGCGCCACTGTCCAAAGAGCGACGCGCAGGTTCGTCCCTGGGGCCCGGTGGGGGGTGGGCAGAGAGTAGCAATGACGCCTCGCCGATAGCGGGGCCAGGCGCTAACACTAACGAAGTTGGCCCGATGCACGCCTCGCCGGAGGCCGAACCGGTGCTCGAGATCGCGAACCTCTCGATCATCTACCGCGGCTTTGCCGGTGACGTAAAAGCCGTGAGCAACGTTAACCTGGCCCTCCGGACCGCCGAGGTGGTGGGCCTGGCCGGCGAGAGCGGTTCGGGGAAGTCCACATTGGCATACGGTGCCTGCCGGTTGCTGCGCCCCCCAGCGCTGATCACGTCTGGGAGCGTGACCTACCGAGGGCGGCGAGCAAGAGCGCCCGTCGAGGTGCTCCGTGAGAGCCCAGAAGGCCTCCGGAGGCTGCGGTGGCGCGAGATAGCCATTGTCTTTCAGAGCGCAATGAACGCGCTGAACCCTGTGCTGAGTGTCCGAGACCAGCTTCTTGACGCCGTCACGGCCCATCTGGATCTCGCAAAAGCCGAGGCGTTGGAAAAGGTCGCATCCCTGTCGGATCTTGTCGGCATCGACCGTTCACGGCTCCGCAGTTACCCCCACGAACTGTCAGGGGGCCAACGCCAGCGCGTGATGATCGCCATGGCGCTCGCGGCAGACCCTGAAGTCGTGATCATGGACGAGCCGACCACCGCCCTGGACGTGGTGGTACAGCGCGACATCCTTGCCCAGGTCGTGGAGCTACAGGAGCGTCTCCGCTTCTCCATCATCTTCATCACCCACGACCTGTCGCTCTTGCTCGAGTTCGCTGACCGGATCGCGGTGATGTACGCAGGCCGCATTGTGGAGACCGGTAGCTCGAAGGAGATTTACCATAACGCGTCGCACCCCTATACGAACGGCCTGCTGAGCTCATTTCCAGCGCTCCACGGCCCCCGTAGGCGATTGACAGGCATCCGAGGCTGGCCGCCCGACCTGCGCAGCCTCCCGCCTGGGTGCCCGTTCCTTCCACGTTGCGACCTAGGGACCCCTTCTTGCGAGGGTGTAGACATGCACCTCGCGAGGGTATCGCCCTCGAGCTCTACGCACTTTAGTGCCTGTCCGTTTGTGCGGGCCGAGGGGCCTGGGTGGCGGAAGGGTGGGGCCGAGCTGACGCCTCCCCCGACGCAGAACACAGGCGCCACTAGCCGTGGCGTGCAAGTGCCCCGTGGCCCAGGCGATCAGCCCTCCGCCGGGCCGCTCGAGGCCATAGGGATAGGCCCCGGAGGCACCGGCAGCGGTGGCGGCTCGCACGACGACACTGGTTTTCCGGCTCCCGATTACCCGGCTGCGGGGTCGTAGCGGTGAGCGTGACGGCAACTGGCGAAGGAACGCCCGGTGGGCAGTACCTATCATCCGCGGCCGAGCGTGGGCCTCTGGTGATGGAAGCGCTCTCGCTGAACAAGGACTTCCGGCTCCGGCACGGAGGCGGAGTGGTGCACGCGGTGAAAAACGTCTCGTTTGGCCTTTACGCGAGTGCCGTGGTCGCTCTGGTCGGGGAGAGCGGCTCTGGCAAATCGACCGTGGCCAAGTGCCTCGCTGGCCAAGAGCGGCTCAGCTCCGGCAGTGTTCGGCTCCGTAACGAGCCTGTAAAGCTTGCCACGCGCCGCGCCTTCAGGCGCTACAAGCGGGAAGTACAGTATGTATTCCAGGATCCCTTCGCTTCGCTCAACCCGGTTCACACTGTTCAGTACACTCTCGCGCAGCCCGTCAAGTTGCACCAAGGGCGCCGGTCCAGGGCAGAGGTACGTTCCGCAGTCATCGACCTGCTGGAACAGGTCCACCTGACCCCTGGGGAACAGTTCCTTGCCAAGTACCCCCACGAGCTATCGGGCGGCCAACGACAGCGAGTCTCCTTTGCCCGTGCCTTGGCAGCGCGCCCGACCGTGCTGCTCGCTGACGAGCCAGTCTCAATGCTGGATGTCTCTATACGCCTGGACATGCTCAACCTCCTGAGCGAGCTATGCCAGAGCCTTCATCTCGCGCTGCTCTACATCACGCACGACATCGCCTCGGCTCGCTACTTCGCCGACGAGGTGCTCGTGATGTACGCCGGCGAGGTCGTCGAGCGAGGCCCCGCCGAGGTGCTCACGCAACAACCTGCGCACCCCTACACCCAGCTCCTCATGGCCTGCTCGCCGGACCCCAACAACCTGGGCAGCACGCTACGGCGCGGGGCCGACCGTGCTCGCCACGACGCGGAGCCGCGCTCTAACGGTGACGTCACTGGCTGCCTCTTCAGCCCCCGCTGCCCCTTCGCTGACGAGCGTTGTCGCGAGGAGCACCCGTTGCCAACGACGCTCTCTCCGGCGCGCGTGGCATCGTGCTGGCGTCTAGGCCCGGCCCCGGCTAACCTGAGCGCGTCTCCTGGCACAGCACGACCAGACGCGAGTGTGGACCATCGACATACCCGCACTACATAAGAGAGGGTGGCGCGCATGACGACATGAAAGAACACTTTCTAATCCCACACCCAGCGACGCTAGGATAGCCCTTCATTTAGATACGACAGGCACCATCAAAGAGTTGACATCAGAACCTTTTTTTGACTAGACGTTACCAAATACAAATGAAAAGGGGGTAAGCCCATGAAAACTCCTCATATCGTGACCAGCAAGAACGTTCTCGGTACCCTTGTTGCCGGCCTTCTTTGTGGCGGGCTCCTGAGCGCCGTAACCCAAGGGATTGGGCCTGTCGCTGCGGCGAACGCTGCCTCATCTTACACCTTGACGGTGGAGAGCTCGCCCGAGAACTCTATCACGGATACGTTCAACCCCTTCCTAGCCACCGGAGGGCCATATGGGATGGGCGCGACGGGCTTGATCTACGAACCGCTGATCCAGTTCGATGTGGTGGCGCCGCCCAAGTACTACCCGTGGCTGGCCACCGCCTACAAATGGTCGGACGGAGGGCGTAAGATCACCTTCACGATCCGCCGGGGCGTGAAATGGGACAACGGCAGCCCGCTGACACCGGCAGACGTGGCCTTTACTTATGAGCTCGTGAAGAAGTACCCGGCTATCAACACCGGGGGCTTGGCTATGACCGGGATCAGCACTTCTGGTGACGAGGTGACGCTGAGCTTTGCAACGCCTCAGTACACCAACCTGCAGCAGATCGCGAACGTGCCGATCGTGCCCAAGGCGCTTTGGAGCGGAGTGAACCCCGCGACCTTCGCAGACCCGCACCCTGTGGCGACCGGCCCTTACATGCTCAATGTCTTCACGCCGCAAGGCTTCAGCCTCAAGCCGAACCCGTACTTCTGGCAAAAGGGCGAGCCCAAGGTAAGTAACGTCTACTTCCCAGTGAACACCTCGAACACGGTGGACACCGAGCAACTATTTTCGGGCCAGCTCGTGTGGGCTGGCAACTACATCCCTGGACTCCAACAGAAATGGGTGGCCAAGGACCCCAAGTACCGCCATTACTGGATGGCAGCGACCGGCAGCGTCTCGCTCGAGCCAAACTTGACCACGTGGCCGTTGAGCGTGCTGGCCGTTCGGAAGGCTGTTAGCTTGGCCGTCAACCGCAATTTGATATCAGTGGAAGGGGAGTCGGGCTACGAGACGCCGCTGCCCAACGCCAGCGGCCTCACGCTGCCCACTTACAAGGACTGGCTGGCGCCGTCGGTTGCTTCGATGAAGCTCAGCCCTGTATCCGATGTCAGCGGAGCGAAAAGGGTCCTCGAGCAGGCCGGGTTCGTCATGGGCAAGAACGGGTACTTCGAAACGAAGTCGGGCAAAGTGATCTCCTTCGAGATCACCGACCCAAGCGCTTACACGGACTATGCCGAGGATGCTTCCATCATCGCGAACGACCTGCGAAAGGCGGGGATCGACGCGACTTTTGTGGGCCAGACCGTCAGTGCGTGGAACGCGGACGTGGCGGACGGGGATTTCCAGTCGGTCATCCACTGGTCCAACGGAGGCATATCTCCCTACAACGAGTACAACGGCTGGTTGAACAGTGCCCTCGGTGGCAAGTCGGCGACGGGAGACTACGAGGGGCTCCACTCAGCTGCCATGGACAACGACCTTGCCAAGCTGGCGACGGCGGCGACGGTGCCCGAGCAAACGGCGGCGCTCGCCCCCATGGAGAAGTTCGTGGCACAGCAGCTGCCGGTGATCCCGCTCGTAACGTCCGCTGCGTGGTGCGAGTACAATTCGACGCACTTCGTGGGCTGGTCGAGCCCTAGCAACCCTTACGAATCGTGCCAGCCTGCTGAGCCTACGAACGAGGTCGAGATGTTGCACCTGGCCCCTAGGGGCTGAAGGTCGTCGTCAAAACTCCTTTGGCGCAGAAGGGACAGTCCTACAGTTTGCCTCCCGGCTACGGGAGGCAAACTGTAAGCGAGCAAACCGTGGGCAACCGCTGGCGGCTGGGCGTGCTCCCCGCTAGCCAACCCAGCAGCACTGCCGGAGTAGTTTACGTGGTGGAGGTAACTGGCTGATATGCGGCGGGCCCGGTCCCTCGGGGGCATTTGGACTTGCACTCCCCTCTCACGCGTCACGCTCCGCGCTGACGGCACATGGGAACAGGACCGAACTAGCCTGCCTCCTGCCCGTGAGATGAGGGTCCCCTCCCACTGGGAGCGTGAGGGCCTCAAGTCGTTTTTCGGGACGGTCCGCTTCGAGCGAGAGTTCGAGGCCCCGCGGTACGGCCCCGGAGAATCGGTTTGGCTTTTCTTCAAGGGCGTCGATTATTTCGCCACTGTGTATGTGAACGGTCAAGAGGTTGGGCGCCATGAGGGGTACTTCCAAGCCTGGGACCTCGAGATAACGAAGTACCTGTTGCCGGGCGACAACCGTCTTGTTGTCGAGGTTACGAGCCCGAAGGAGGAACCTGGCACAGCCTGGCCGGACCGCAAGCGGGTGATCAAAGGGGTACTAACCCACTGGGACTGCCGGCCCGGGAGTTGGGATCCCTCGACTGGGCAGGACATGCACTCCGGAGGCATATGGAACGACGTCGTGCTCGAGGTGCGGCCCGCCATGTTCTTCAGGGCTATCCGGCTGGCTACTCGGCTGACACCAGCGAACGAAGACCTCAACAAGGAACATGGGCCAGGAGAAGTGACAGTCCCGCCAGTTTCGGTCGCCCGCGTCACAGCATCGATAGACTTGTCGCTCACTGCTGCGGAGGCGGAACTTCCGGACCGAGTCGAGCTTGCTATCGGCGAGCACGTGGCATCTCGCTCCCTAACGGGGTGGGACCGCTCCAGCCCAGTCGATCTGGCGGTGACGATCCCCGAGCCACGGCTATGGTGGACCTGGGACCACGGCGAACCGTACCTGTACTCGTGCACAGCTGCGTTGTACCTCCGTGATGAGGTGGCAGACCAGCAAGAACTCTTGGTCGGCCTTCGTCAAGTAGACCTGGACCCATCCTCTGGCGAGTGGATGCTGAACGGCAGGCGCATGTTCGTCCGTGGCACGAACGTCGTGCCTACGTTGTGGCTGGGCGAGTACGACATGGCCACGATCCAGTCCGACATCCAGCTTCTCCGAGCGGCCAACGTCAACGCTGTCAGGGTTTGCGTGCACGTCAACCGTCACGAGTTGTACAGTGCCCTCGACGAGGCCGGCATCCTCGTTTGGCAGGACTTCCCGCTCCAGTGGGGCTACATACAATCCGACGAGTTCATCGCTGAAGCCACCCGCCAGACACGTGACATGGTCCGCCAGTTCCGCAACCACACCTGTATCGCCGTCTGGTGCTGCCAGAACGAGTCCACATCTTACAACCGCGAGGTCTTGGACCCCCTGTTGGCGCAGGCAGCGAGAGAGGAGGACTCGTCCCGTTACGTGCGTCCGACTTCGGAGTTCAGCGAGCACCCGTACTTCGGCTGGTACCGCGGCGATCTGCACGACTATAAGCAGACGCCTAGATCTGCTATAATCACCGAGTTCGGTGCCCAAGCTCTGCCTGCCGCTGATGAAATGGTCGAGATATTCGGTGAGAAGTGGCCTCCCGACTGGGAACGGCTAGCCTACCACGACTTCCAGTACCACCAGACGTTCCACGTAGCCCATGTAGCCCTCGGTAGTAGCTGGGACGACTTCGTGTCCTCGTCACAAGAGTACCAGGCCAAGGTCCTGAAGGCTGCAATTGAGAGCATGCGCCGGTTCCGTTACCGTCCGGTAGGCGGGGTCTTTCAGTTTATGTTCATGGACTGCTGGCCGTCCGTCACTTGGTCGACGGTCAGTTATGCCAGACGCCCGAAGAAAGGCTACTATGCGCTCCAACAAGCCTACCAACCGGTGCTCGTCGGTGCCGATATCGAGCCCGGGGAAACGTGGATCACATATACTGACCTAGGCTCCCATTGGCGGCCGATTGTCATCGCGCCGTGGCTCATAAACGACACCTGGACCACCTTTGCAGACGTAACTCTGTATATGCGACTGGTCCCCGAAAGCGGTGATGCCATCATGCTCGCTCAGGTCAACGGCGTCGTCCTCCCAGGGGACTCGGTCGTCGATTTACCGTCGACGAGGCTGTCCCCTCCCCATTGGCCCTCTGGCCCTTGCAGGGTCGAAATGGCTCTCGAGTACAAGGGTGAGGTAGTGAGCCGGAATGTCTATGACGTCCGCTTGCTAACGGAGAACCCCGCACTTGCCGTGCCCCTCGCGGGGAAGACTGGGCCGACGGGACAGTGACGTATCCTGAGACAAACGGCAAGGGCAGCATAGCGGGTTAGGGTGCATGCGGAGCGGGCGCCTGGCACCGACGGCTTTTGTCCTGGCGGCCCACGTCCAAGCCGAAGACGTAGCCTGCGTCGGAGCTGACCTCGTGGTGGTCGAGCCCGAGCTGGTCGTACTCGGGGGGCATCGGCCAGGCGGTTGGCCTCGCTGAAGGGGTAGCGGCCGAGGTGAGACGCTCAGTGCCGTTCGTGCCTCGACAGTTGTGCGGGGGGGTCCGCCCCGGGGCAGGACGCCGTCGTGGACCGCTCACTCATCCTAGGACTGGAGCGGGCATGGCGACGGGTTCCCCACCGGGGGTGAGATGCTCCGTTGCACATTGCCGAGGTCCTGGGCGTCAGCACATTTGCCGTATGGTCGGATTACCCCGTCGGCTGAGCCGGTGCGGTCGGCAGCCGGAACTTGCGGGAAAGGATCCTCTGGGGAGGGGGTCGATCGGAGATGTTTCTCCATCTGGGGGTGAGGCTCCGGGCGAAAGCGTCTACGGGACCGGTCCGTTTGGGATGATGTACCGCGTCCGAGATCCTTGGCTGCGCGGCCGGTACAGCTGCTGCCCGATGCTGTCGGGCCGGGCCGGCTGGGGCGCACCTCGCCTGTGCTGGCACGCTCACGTCGGTCGAGGGGACGCGCAAAGACGCTCTGCCAGCTCCGTGGCGCCCCGCTCGGGGTGTGAGCGCGGGCTCGCGTTCTCGGCTACGACCGTGGCGCCCTTGGCCTCGAGCGACCGGCGCAAGGTGGCGAGCGTGCCGCGGGGGTTTACCCCGTAGGTACAGAACACAGCGGCCGGCTTGCCTCCCATGGCCGGCAGCCGCCCGACTGCCTCGAGAGCGGCCTTGGCCGGCCCGACCTTCACGACGATAAAGCCCTCCACCCAGGTCCCGATAGCTAGCGCGTCGTGCTTCTCGATGTCCTGTGCGGTGGTCTCGGCCAGGGCTTTGAGCGTGGCGTTCGAGCCCCGTTCGCGCACCGCCGAGGCTACCGCCTCAGCGGCACGGCGAGTCCGGCCACTACGGCTCTCATAGGCAACGAGCACCTCCATGGGCTTCCCTCCCATGCTCAGGGTCACCCACGGGCGAGTCGGTGCGACCGGCCCTAAGTGGCCACCTTGCCACCATCTGTCTGAGCGACAATACCCGACCAGCGTGCCGGGCCCCTCTTTGTCGGATGGGGGCCTCCACGGCTTGCGCCGTACCTCCCGAGTTCGCCGGCCTTTAGACCTTGGGTGGCGTGCAGGTCTTCGAAGTGCAGGTTGTCGTCCCTGTGGTCGTGCTGCTCTTTAGCCCAACCTTCAGAGTGAAGGACCTTGTCGCCACCCTCCCCTTCGAGTCGGTCAAGTGCACCGTGAAGGAGAAAGAGCCGGCCTCGGTCGGCTTGCCGGCGATCGTAGCTTTGGCCCCGTACCAGGGCTTTTGCGAGTAGACGGCGAGGCCGAGGCCTGGTGGCAGCTTGCCTGCGCTGACCTCCCAGCGAAAAGACGGGGACCCCGTACCGCTTTCGTACAGCTGCGCCGAATAGGACGAGCCGACCGTCGCGGCCGGCAGGCTCGCGGGCTCGACAGTGAGCGGCTCCTGGGCTTGCACCGTGACCGACATCCCGGTGCTGGCCGTGGCCCCCAGGGCGTCGGTCACCACCACCACGAAGTGGTACGTCCCGGCGCTGCTCGGGGCGCCCGAGATCACCCCGCTCGTTCGGTCCAGGGAGAGCCCGGGTGGGAGCGCGCCGCACCCTTGGCAGTGGTCCACTTCCCAGGAATAGGGGGCGGCCCCTCCGCTCCGCCATGTCGAGAGGTCCCAGTGGAACTGCTCACCACTGATGGCTTCTTGCGCCGTCTGGTTGGCGAGCGCGAGCCTCGGCACGATGTCGACCGAGAGCGGCCCCGAGCTTTCCGAGGTGTAGTCGTCCCAAGCCTGGAGCTCGAAGGGGTACGAGCCGCTAGAGGGCACCGGCCCGAAGGTGTACAAGGTGGGCGGGCTACCGGGGCTCGTGCTCGTCGGCGGGCTGTAGGAGACCCCCAACCACTCGGTCGCCTGCGAATTGCCCTGCAGGTCCCAGGTCACCGCGCCCACGCCGCCGGTCGTGAAGAAAGGCAGCAAGAAGGCCTTCTCTTCGGCGAACCCCACCCCGCTCTCGTAGTAGAAGGTGGAGGTGCGCCCCTGCTCCCCCAACAATAGAGGTGGCGCCACGTCGATCGTGCAGTCGAAGGCGTTGCCGCCGACGACCTGCAGCGTGAACTGGTAGACGCCCTCCGACCCGCTCGCCGGTGAGCCGGCAAGTTCGATGTACCCGCCTACTGACTGCGGGCTCATGCCGTTTGGGAAGCTGCCGGAGGTCACCTTGGCGTGGGCCCCCGGGACCAGTTGGCAGTCGAGGATGCTCGGGCCGTCGCACTGCTCGAGGTCCGGCGCCAAGAGGGGCTGGCCCACCTCCGCGACCGGGAAGGACCAGGTGTACTGGTTCTCGGTGTACTGCTCGGTCACGACGAACAGGACGTAGGAGGTCATGAAGTTGACCTCGGTGCCGAGGCCTACGTCGGAGACCTGCACCTCGGGGTCGACGGAGAAATAAGAGGCGGTGCCGCCCGTGGTGGCCCCGTTCCAGGTGAAGACCGACTGATGGAGGGTCACCGACAGGCCCGTGCCCTCCACGCTCATGAGCGCGTTGGCTGCGGCGAGGGCACAGCCGGCACCAGCGGGCCCGTACTGGGGCGTGTCGATGCAGTTCTGCTGGGCCCCGTTCAACCCCGACCAGAGCTGGTTGGCGTAGGAAAGGACGGCCGAGGTCACGGTGCCGGCGTCGCCCAGCGGTACGACGGACTGGAAGGTGGAGAGGCACGTGCTCAGGGTGTCGGTGCCCGGCTGCATCGAGGAGTTGACATCGGAAGGAGCGCAGGAGCCGCCCACCCCAGAGATCCCATAGGTCATGTCGACGCTGTCCACGATGGCCTTGACGGAGACCGTCGACGCCACCCCGCTCGGCGCTTGCGAGGTGTAGGACAGCTCCGTCGGCTGGTCCGCCTCCCCGCCGGCGTTGCCGAACACGGTGGTGCCGACCGAGGCGATGCCGCCACCGGGGTTGTTGTCCTGCTGGGGGCCGGCGGTGCACGAGCCGAGGGGGAAGCCGCCGAGATAGCTCGGGGCGTGGGGGACGTTGCACCAGGTTGAGGTGTTCATCCCGCCGGCGAGGCCCTGCCCCCTCACCCCGTAGACGGTGGTGATGGTCTCCGATACAGGCTGGGCAGTGCCCGAACCTCCCGACCCGCTGTTGCCCCCGGTGCCACCGCCGCCACCGCCGCCGTTGCCACCACAGTTGGGGCCGCAGATCACCATGGGGATGGCGCCGCCGAGGACCAAGGTGTGGCCGGGGCCCTGGCGGACCGACAGCCCGAACGCCTGGGAAAAGGCTTTTACCGGCACGAGGAGGACGCGCCCCGCGAAAACCGGCGCCGCCCCGCCCGCCTCGGTACGGCCGTTCACGGCGTAGCGACGGTTGCGGAGCTGCAACGTCACTTCGCTTCGCGCCGTCGCCAGGCGCAGTTGGTGGGTCGAAGCGTCCCACCGGCCGCGCGCCCCGGTGAGGAACTCGAGGACGCCGACCGGCGCGAGCACTGTCCCGTCGACGAGGACCGGGGCGGCACTCAATCGCACGGCGTGCTTGCCGATTTCGGCGAGCCGCGAGCCCACGGTGAGCTCTACGGTCGTGCCGGGCGGGGCTCCCGCGTACTTCACGCGGGCGGTGGCCCCCGCCTGCACCCGCGCCAGGGCGCTGGCGGCAGCACCTGACCCGGTGAGGAGGAGCACGTAGTAGAGGTGCCCTTCGACGAGGCCGCTGCTGGCTTCGGCTGCCACGCCAGTTGGCGCCCAGCGCGTGGCTTTCGCGCCTATGACCGGGCCCGAGGAGGTGGAGCCGTAGCCGATGAGCGTGACCGAGCCGGCCAACGTGCCGAAGTCCCTACCGAGCGCAAGGAGCCTCGGTGCAAGCGAGGTGCTCGGGCCGGCACTGACGTGGGCGCTCGTGATCACGGGCGCCTGGCCCGGCTGGAGGACCGACCGAGGCGCGAGCTCCCAGGTCCCGTAGGCGCACTCGGGGCCCTGGAGCCCGTCGTGCAAGAAGAACTCGCCATCGAAGGAAAAGACGTCGATGCTGGCCCCGTTGAGGCACGCGTAGGGCGAGCCCGCCAGGTTCACGTGCAGCGTGGCCTGGCCGGCCATGGTCCCGATGTCCTCCATGGTGAGGTTGAGGAGGTGGATGAGGTCGTAGGTCTTCCCGGTGGTGAGGCCCGAGGCGCTCGTCGAGCTCACCGTCGCCGTGTAGGGCCAAAGCGGCGGCCTCTCAGCCGCTCGGGCTGTCCCAGCCTGCGCGCTGGCGAGGAGAAACGTGCTGGCCACGAGAGCTGAAGCGAACCTAAAACTGGTGCGCACTTCTTGCCTCCCCAACTTTCCCCGGCTTCACCCGGCGTGATGTAAAGGGTCGTGCGAGCCTTCCAAGAGAGCGGCTTCGTCCAGCCCGGGCGAGCCGGCCGTTGCCGGTTCCCTCGCCCGGGGTCCCCTCGGGCTCCCCGGGTCGTATTGACGGCCGAGCGAGCCGGGACTTGCCCCCTCTCCGAACCTTGCCCCTGGCCCTCCTGCAATAGCCTCCAATTGGCTGCAGCTGGCCCGATATTACCAGGTCGGGTACGCACATCTGGACATGCGCGCTCGAGGGGTGCTTCCTTTTCGGGTCGGCGGCACGAAATGGCGCATTACGGGGGCCCCAGGTCCGTCTCTCGCTCGTGGGTGTGGTAGTTGGGTATTGACATTGCATGCCGAAGAAATTTGAGAAAACAGCAACGAGGCGCCGTCCCATTTCAGCCAAGGGCGGCACTCGGCGCCCGCCGCCGACAAAGGCGGTTGCAGACTGTAACGGGCGCGCCGGCTTGGCGTCGTGTCATCGATGGCTATCTCACTGCGTCCTTGCCTGGTCAAGGCAACGGCGCTGGTGGCCGGTGCGGCTTTGGTCTTTTCAGGGCTTGCCCCACCCGCAACGGCGGGCACCCGAGAAG
>JAJYMB010000079.1 GCA_021787365.1 Actinomycetes bacterium
GATAGGGCAGGGGCACTTTTAGCTTGCGATTTAACGAATGTCGTCGCGGGCTAAGCGGCCTTCTTGATGGGCGGGTAGCGGGTGGCGGGGCCTCGGGTGCTGCCCTTCGGGCGCCCAGGGCCTGCTTTGGTGGGTTTTGGTGGCTTCGCCGGTGTGCCGAGGTTGTGCACGAGTTGCCAAAAACCCCTCCGTACCCGGACGGGGGTGAGCTTGGCTGGGTCACGCGGCGGCTCCCAGGGCAGGCGGTTATCGACGACCAAGCCCCGGGCCAGGCGTAGCTCGTTGTAGACGGCGGCGACCAGGAGGCTCCAGCGGTCGGCCTGCTCGGGGCTGCGCACCCGCGGGGTGGTCCAGCCGAGGGTGTTCTTCCCGAAGCGCAAGGTGTGCTCGATGTCGAAGCGGTGGACGTAGGCCTGCCAGCACAGGTCGAGGTCGGGCGAGCCCGGGCCGGCCCACCAAAGCCAAAGCTCCTTCGTCACCCCAGAGGAAGCGACCGACTTCGGCAAGTGCTCCACCCGTACGCGCAGCACCGTCCCCCTCACGACCGGGGCGACTTTGTACTTGGCCCAGCGCCCCTGCCGGCTGAGGCGCGGGTGTAGGCCAGCCCAGGACTGGACTTCGACCTGCCCGTAACGGGGGTCGGTGGTGGACAAGGTGGCGTCGGGTTCCCCCCAGGTCCCCGGCCCGGCGCAGCAGAAGCGCTTGCCGTGGCGCCGGGGGCGGCCGTCGGCACCTTTGATGGGCGGCGGCGGGTCCCGGTAGAAGACCCGGTCCGCGCGCACCCGGACCAGGACCTGGGCCCTGGTCGTGCCCAGCTCGTCGGTCAGGCCGGCGGGGTCGTAGCCGCCGTCGAGGACGAACAGGGGGACCTCGGGCCTTTCGCTACCACCACCGTCGTGGTCGTCGTCCTGGGCTTCCTGCTCCTCCAGCAGCTGGACGAGGTCGCGCACCTGGGAGGCAGTAGCCGTGGTGGTGCCGGCGGTAGGTGGGAAGCGCCGCACGTCCACGGGCGCGCTCCAAGAGCTCGTGTCGAAGCACAGTTGCGACACCCACGAGTAGTTCCAGCCGGCCACGACCGGCTTGCCCGCGGAGTGCCGGGAGGGGTGGTGGTAAAAGCCCCGCTCGGGGCTGCACTCCGCGTCGCAGCGGGGCCAGGAGGAGGTGTCGACGGCGAAGACCTTCGGCCAGTGCCTCGGCCGGTGCCCGACGAGCAGGCGCCGCAGGGGAGCTTCGTCCACCCTGCCCCGGGCGAGCGCCCCGTAGGCGCTGCCCCAGCCCCGGGTGAAGCTCGGCCCCAGGCTCAGGTGGCACGGCGGCGGCGAGGCGAGGTGGCCGCTCGTGGCCAGGGCGTCGCACAGCTCGAACAGTGCGTCCCTGCGGCGGGGGAAACAGCCGTACAGCTCCTCGCGGTAGCGCTTCAGCTCTGCCTCGCGCCCTGCCTGGCCTGCTCGCGTGGTCATGGTGCCTGCTCCCTTGTCGGACTGTATATATACTGTCCGAGTGGAGCCCACGGGTGGTGGATTGGCCGAGGACGGTAGGGCGATGGCCCGAAAAGACCCAGCGGCTGCCCTTGCCGATATCTCCCGCCGCTACCGGGAGCTGTGCCAGGCCCTCTCCGGGACCGGCTTCATCGCCTCGGGCAGCGTCACCCAGCGCTACACGCACTGCAACCGCCCGGGCTGCCGCTGCGGGGCGGACCCGCCAGCGCTGCACGGGCCCTACTGGCAATGGACCGCCAAGGTCGCCGGGCGGACCGTGACCAAGCGGCTGTCGGCCGCTGAAGCCGCTGTTTACCAGGAGCAGATCGCCAACGACCGCCAGCTCCGGGCGGTCATCGAACAGATGCGAAGCGTTGCCGGCGAGGCCCGTGAGCTCATCCTCGCCGCCGACGGGGAAGAGGCCAGACGCTCACCGTGAGGCAACACCGAGCCATGCCGGCGTTCGAGCAAGCGCGGCCCAAGGGCCTTGTTGGCCGGGATGAGGCGACCGGTTCAGCGCCGGTTGCGCCGGCGAGCAGCCCGCGCCGTCTTGCGTTGTTGCTTGGCCCGAGCGGCACTCGGCGTCCCATGACAGGGCCCGTAGTGGGGACGCGGGCCGCCGCTGGCCCACTGGGACGCCTCGGGGCCCAACAGACCAGGTCGGGCGTTCACCGCGTCGATCCAGTCGGCCACCGCGCCCGGGTCGTCGGGATCGACCCCCTCGGCGAGCATCGCCATCATCGCCGACTTGGCCGGCCCCCACCGCCGGCGGTCCTCGGCGGCCCGACGGAACCTCGCGTTCATCGCCTCCACGTGTGCGCCGAGCACCTGCAGCGGCGGTCCCTGGAGGGCACCGTGGTCATCGAGCATCGTGAGGAACGCCACCACGCAGGCGGGCGTGTCAGCCACCAGCTCGTGGTCGGCGGAGACCTTGCGAGGGAAGTAACCGAGCAGGTACTCGTCGAGATCTTCGGTCGTCCAAGCCCCCAGGCGGCGGTCCCCATAGCGCCACTTGTAGTCGAGCATGGTGCCCGCCACGAACGGGCCGGAGCGCTCGACGACCGGGTCGCCTGCGCAGACCTCGAAAAGGTGCCCGGCCAGCTCCTCTGAGGCCAACTCGAACTCGTCGTCGTCTTCGGGGTCGAGGGGGAGCTCATGACCGCCGTCCACCGCCACCGGGGCGAACGCGCCGGGGTCCCCGGTGAGCGCCCGGGCCAGGACCGGAGCGGCCACGCCGAGGTCGAACGGCACGGCCAAGCCGGCCTCCGCCGAACGTGAGAAAGCGCCCCGAAGTGCCTCGGTGAGCGCAGTCGGTGACAGCGGGCTGCCTTGCGTGCCCGTGGCGCCTTCCATCTCGCGAAGGAACTTCGCGAACACCCGTCGCTTCCCGGGGGGCGAGAGGTCCCCACCGACCGCCGCCCCGTCCGTCTCGTCGTGCTCGACCATCACCACGGCCACCTGCACCTGGCGAGAAGAGGCGCGAGCGAGCATCGCCATCAGCACCTCAGCTCCACCGAGGTCGAGGCGTCGGGCCTCTTCGACGCGTAAGGTGCCGACCGCGTCCTCGACTGGCGAGCGGGCCCCCGCCTCGTGCAGGCGGCCCAGCACAGCGCCGGCCTGCTCGGCCAGTGGACCCCGGCCCAGCACCGCCATCGCCGCCAGCACGCCAGCCGCATGGGCGTTACCCGCCTCCTCCAAGGACGCCAAGGCCGCGTTTACCAGGTCGGGACCAGCGCCGGGCACCTGGCCCATGGCCAAGAAACCTGCCCCGAGACGCTCGGCCACCGCGGGATCCTCAGCTCCCCCGTTGTCGCGCAACAACTCGACCAGGCCCCGCCGGACCCGGCGGACCTCCCCGTCCTGCAATGTCGCCGGCATGGACCGACGTTAGCGACCGCATAGACCACAAGCGGGGACCGGTTCACCTGCCGCATGCGCACCCGGGCGCCGAGCCCAGCGGTACACCGAACAACCGGGGGTGCCCCGCAACCACTCCCAACGCCACCTGGTCGTTAAATCGCAAGCTAAGGGATGGTGCCACGCAGAAGCCCCGGCCGGCAGCTGTTTTCTCGCGGCGGTCAGAGGGCCGCACACATCACTGGTCAGAGCTTCTCTGTGGTCCTGGCGCAGGACAATGGTGACCTTACGAGCAGACGAAGGCGCCCACATCGCCCTCGACCACGAAGGAGCCCTCTCGGATGATGACCTCCGTTGCCTTGGCGCGCACTTCCTCAACCAAGCGGTCCCAGGAGCCGGCCAGCTCTTGTCCGTAGATGTCACCGACACTTGCGACATAGCGGGCGATCACGTCGGGGTCAGTGACCACGGCCCGTCCGGCCATGTCCGGGCGGACGCAGCGGACCGCGTGAAAAGCCACCGAGAGCTGGTCGCGCCCGTTCTCGAGCGAGAACACCTCGCCGAGCCGGTCCACCCAACTCCAACCAGGTTGGAAGGGAGCCGCTGCGTCCTGTACTGCGGCCCGCAGCGACGCCAGGTGGCCGGCGCCGTTGGCTACCGCCACGCAGCGGCCACCGTCGACGAGAACGCGGCGGAACTCGAGTGCCGCCGCGGTCCGGTCGGCAACGTGGTAGAGCATGTGAGCGGCCAAGACGACATCGAACTGCCCTGCCCGGAAGGGGAGGGCGGTGGCGTCGGCAGCAGCCACAGCCCGTCCGGTCCCAGCGTTGAGCATCCCCAGGGACAGGTCGCAGCCGACCGCTTCGGCACCGAGCGACCCCATTGCCTCCAGGTACCGGCCGTTGCCACAGCCAACGTCGAGGACCCGAACCCCTTGGGAGATGCCGGCAAGTTCCAGCGTCCATGCGACGACATCAAATGCTGGGTCCTGCCGCTCCCACAACCTCTGCCGGGCGCGCAGGTTCCGGTCAGTCGCGTACTGGCTGGCGGGGCTCGTTGGCATCTGTACATTCTCTCCGCCCTGCGCTGCGCAGGTCGCTAGGCCGTTGTTCGCTCCCGGACGACAACAAGCGCACGCGATAACCGCCGTCCCGTGCGTGCCAGGTCAATGCCCTGGGCGACGCCGATGCGGGGCCTCATTTGCGGCGGGTCCGACGGCCGCGGCTCGAAGCCAAACACCGCACAGATTGGCTCCCAAGAACGGGTCAACTCCAGAGCTCTGCACGCGCACCGAGTCGGCGATCCCGAGCACTGGGAAGGCTCCCCTCGCTTCACCCGTAGCCCGCACATAATTGCAGGTCAGCACGGCCGCTGCTGACAGAGACGGCCTTAGCTTCGAAGCCTCAAGATGTGGGGCTTGGACGCAGTAGCCCCCGAGCCCCACTGGCTCAGGAGGCAACGCCATGACATCGACATCACCAACTGTCCCCGCCGTCCCCGACCCCGTGTTCACCGACCCCGAACGATTGGCCCTAGCCGGCTTCTTGGCCGGTTACCGGGGCCTGACCAGGGACGCCTACGCCCTCGACCTACGCCAGTTCCTCTCTTTCTGTGAGCGCCACGGCCTCAGGCTCTTGTCTGTCCGGCGTACAGACATCGAGCTGTGCGCCCGGGCGCTGGAGGAGGCTGGCCGGGCCAGGGCCACCGTGGCTCGGAGATTGTGCACGGTCGCCGGTTTCTACCGGTACGCCGAGGAGGAGGGCCTAGTGCCCACTTCGCCGGCGGTGCATGTCCGCCGTCCCCGACTCGACTACGAGAGCCACGCCATAGGCCTTGACCGCAACGAGGTCGGTGCGCTCCTGGTCGCGGCCGGGCTCGGAGCGGCGGCCGAGCACGCCCTGATCTCGCTGCTGGCAACAAAACTGAACGGACTGCGGGTGTCGGAGGCCCTCGGTGCCGACATCGAGGCCCTGGGTCTCGAGCGGGGCCACCGCACCCTGACCGTCGTGCGCAAGGGCGGCAAGGTCGTGACCGTCCCCTTGGCACCGCGCACGGCCCGGGCGGTCGACCTGGCCATCGGCGACCGCCTAGCTGGCCCAATCTTCTTGGGCGCCGACGGCAAGCGCATGGACCGCCACGGTGCCGCACGGGTCGTGCGCCGGGTGGCCCGCCGTGCCGGGATCGACAAACCGATCGGGCCGCATACCCTCAGGCACGTTCTCCTTCATCACCGCTGCCCTGGACGCGGGCGTTCCCCTCCGCGACGTCCAGGAGGCGGCGTCGCACGCGGACCCCCGCACCACGATGCGCTATGACCGGGCAAGGGTGTCGCTCGACCGCCATGCGA
>JAJYMB010000020.1 GCA_021787365.1 Actinomycetes bacterium
AGATCGCGGTACATCAGAGTGCGCCGCAAGGGACCGCCGCATCCCTCGTCGCCAGGGACGTCAAGCACTACGGCCAGCCGAGGCCTCGCCGCGCCCGATTAGGGTCTTGACAAATCCTACGGTTGCTAAACATGGGGGGTTCCCCCGATGTTAGGCCCGCGTGAGGAGGGTCACACTTGCCGGATATGGCAGGCCTGAGAGGCGCAGCTTGTTTCCTCGCGGTCGCCATATTCGCGGGCTTGGCGGCCCAGCCCGCCCTGCAGCCGAGCGCAGCTGCAGCCCCCGCGGTGACACGGTATGCCCGCCGGCCGCATGCCACTTATGGGCCCCAGGGCAAGCCATCACATGGCGGGAAGGGACATAGGACTTCCTCTGAATTACCACGAGCGAGGCCCGAGGGTTACCTTGTTGCTTCAGCCAATGGCGATGTTTTTGGCTTTGGTGATGCCAGTGAGGCTGGAGGCACGGCTCCACGGCCCCTTGAAGCGCAGATCGTCGGGATCGCGCCTTCCCCGGCGGGCAGTGGTTACTGGCTCGCGGGTGCCAACGGGGCTGTTTTCGCATCCGGTGGCGCCCGTTTTTACGGGAGGGCCGGTGGACGTCCCAGCCAACGAATAGTCGGCATCGCCGCCGCCGCAGCCGGGCGGGGTTACTGGCTCGCCAGCGCCACCGGCCAGGTGATGGCCTTCGGTGATGCCCGCAAGTTCAAGGCGCCTGACCGCTCCCACGTGCCTGGGGAGGTTGTTGGGATTGCCTCGACCCCAGATGGCCTGGGCTACTGGTTGGTGACCGCCACCGGCTCGGTACTTGCCTTCGGCGATGCCCAGCACTTCGGCTCGGCTACCAGGCTCGAGGGCACGGCCGTTGCTGGGATCGCGGCTGCTCCTGACGGACGCGGTTACTGGCTTGTCGGGCAAGACGGCAGGGTCTTTGCCTACGGTGACGCCCGCTATTGGGGCTCGCACTTGCACACTCGGGTTGTGGGGATCGCCGCCACCCCTGACGGGAAAGGGTACTGGCTTGCCACCGAAAAAGGGGGTGTCTTGGCCTTCGGTGACGCTCGGCCTCTCGGCTCCCTGGTCACCCTGCACCTCCATTTCCCGATTGCAGCAATCGTAACTTCTTCTGGACCGCCACGAACCGGTCCAGAAGGCCTCCGGATCGTCACACCCGTGTTGCCGGCAGCACGGGTGGGCCAGCCCTACGATTTTCGCCTTATAGCGGCTGGGGGCGTCCCACCTTACAAATGGCTGATAGAGCATGGCGCGCTTCCAGGTGGTCTATCTTTTGACACCGCCACAGGTGTCATTAGCGGTATAGCGTTGGTGCCAACCGTGGCGGACCTGACCTTCGCCGTGCTCGACAGCAAAGGGGCACGTGCCAGCACCATCCTCACCCTGGATATCGGGCAGGCCTCCGGCCCAGTCAAGGAGGGGGAGGGAGCCCTGGCCATCACCGTGGACCAGTTGCCGGCCGGCCTCGTGGGCTCGGTGGCGGTGAGCGGCCCTGATGGCTACGCCGAGCAGGTCAGCTCCACGACCGTCCTGAAGGTAGTACCGGGCATTTACACAGTTACCGCCCAGGCGGTCAGCGACGGCACTAACACTTACTACCCGGCGGTAACGGGTAGCCCTGCTCAGGTGGCGGCTGGCCGAGAGGCAGTCGTCGGGGTCAGTTACCTAATAACCATCCCCCACACGACCAGGGTCCTCGGGCCATCGGACCTAGCCCACCTGAGCTCGGCTTCCCCCAACGGATCGACCCTCACCTTTACCTGGAGCGGCGAGGAACCGCCCGACCTCGCCGCCATCCAGCAAGGTGACGTGCTCGACGCGCCGGCCAGTACCCACCTGCCTCTCGGCCTTTTCGTCAAGGTCACGAGCATGGCTACCCAAAACGGTGCCCTTTACATCACCACTAAGCCGGCAACGCTCACGGAGGCCGTCACCCAGGGGGAGTTCGAGGTAAGCGGGCACACCGAGCACCTTTCCGTAGCGCAAATGCGTGCCCTCGGGGCAAAAGTCCAACCGTTCCTTCGTAACGGGCCCAGTACAACCTGCGGGCTCGACCTCAACGGGCAGCTCAACCTGGCCAACCCCACCTTCACGATCACGCCTCACATGGACGCTTCTTGGAGCCTCGGAGGGGGGTTCCAGGCCGACGCTTACCTGACAGTCGTCGAAAGCGTCCAGTACAGCTTCAAGTTCAGTGCTGGGCTCGACTGCACGGAAACCTGGAAGCTGGTGGGGCCGTTCAACCTCTTGGGCACGGTGGGCATCCCGATCGACCTCGGCATCGTGGACATCAACATCAGCCCCGTTTTCGAGGTCGACTTGACGGCCAAGGCCGAGGTCAACGCCCAGGTCTCGGCGGCCGGTCAGCAAGGCTTCACCCTCCAAGTTGGTGCTTCCTACGCCAACGGCCAACTGTCGCCGATCGACAGCTACACCCCGCAGAACTGCTTTGCCGCCACTTGTCCGGGTGGCAAGGCCCCCAGCTGGAGCGCCGGCGGGTACCTCAAGCTGTCCATCGGCCCCAAGGTGACGTTCAACATCGGCGTGGTGGCCTGGGAGCCTTTCTGCAGCCCGACCACCCCCGCTCCCTGCAGTCCCATACCCATGCCTCTGATTGGCCGTTACTACGTGAATAGGCCATAGTCGGCCATTCACGCTATTGACAACCGTCCAGGTGCACACGACGGACGAGAAGCGCAGTGGCAACGGCGTCACTGCTTGGGACCACCTTGCCCACGGTTTTGGGACCAGTGGTAGGGGTGGGTGCGAGCAAGCTACGCGAGGGGAGCTCGCGCGCCTTGGCGCCATCGGCGCCGCTGTGGGGCTTGGTATAAGCCGAGTGCCTGAGGCACATCCCGCTAGGTTCCCATGTGGAGCGCCTTTTGGGCAACGCTTTCGCCACGGAAGCTACGTGCATGTGCCCGGCCGCACCGCTCCTGGGGTGCTGTCGGGCCACGGCGGCCACGACCGTAGGCCGTACCCGCTCACGAAAGCCCAAGGAGCGTCTGGCTATCGTGCACGCAGCCCCTTGGTCCACCGACACCCCGTACACCCCAGCGTAGTTGGCCTGCCCTAGGACAGAGGTCCAAGCCGGGTCGATGGGGATCCTCGCAACACCCTCTCGCCTTGTGCGGCTAGAGAGGATGCCGAAGAACTTGTTGTACGCAAAAGAACTGAGCAAACGGGCGACCCGCTTGGAACAACCGTAGCGCAGGTTGGCCCTGGACCTCGAAAAGTCCAGTGTCTCGTGGGCAATCGGGGCGCCGAAACGGCGGGCCAGGGACACAAGCTCTGCTACTGCCCGACCGATGGCGTCTTCATTCTCGTCGCTGGTGCCCGACAGGCCGAGATCCACCTTCCCAAAAGCAAGCGGGTTACCGTCCGCCCCGACCAGGCACCACGCCACATGGTCTGGGTTCAAGTCGATACCGAGCACACGGGAAAAGCGCCGCCTAAGGGCACGCGAAGGCGTAAAGGCCTCTGCCGGCTGGAGCGGTCCCCAGCTGGCCACGACGTACCAGGCCCCTTTCCGTTCCCTCCAGCAGGCCCTGACAGACACCGGGGCTACGGACCTTCGCGCCTTGTACTGCCTCGTCGGGACGGGCTTGGAGAGCCTCTTCACCAACCCGGCCGATCTTGGTATGCCTCCGAGCTTGGCCCCCGCTGCCTCCGCCTTTTCGATGACGGCTTCTGCACTCGACAGGAGCTCGCCGATCTCGCCCATCGCCTCGGCCCAAGGCCCCTGCACCTTGTGCCACCAGGCCCTGTCGACCTCCCAGTCGGCCCTCGCCTCGGCGGCGGTCCTTGCGTGCACGAGGACTGAGCCCAGTTCGTCCCTGTTGTAGCCAAAGCCGCTAAGTGGGATCTCCACCCACTCTTCACCACCCGAGAGGTCCCGCAGGCGCACGCCGGTACCAGTCGTCATGTCTGGCACCCTCAAGCGGAGCACAGGCGCGTCCGGGCCGAGGACGACCTTGGCAGACGAATTGCCAAAGGACGCCTCGGCATCGCCTTTTATGAAAACCGTCCCAGAGCGTGCCCTGTGCCAACGCCCCCGCCATTCGTCTCTATTCCTGTAGCCGTGTGCGACGGGGTCGTTGCCGGCCAGGGCCAGTTTCCTGCCCCCGAAGCATACCCGCACGTCACCAGTTGCCAGGCGGTCCTCCAGCCTCGCCACCTTGGCAGACAGGATGTCACGTCGCCGAGCCAGGCCGTGGCGCCGGCGGACGCGACTGTTGGACGTGCCGGCCATCGCCCAGGCGAGCCTCTTCCCCACTTCTTCGAGGTGCTCCCGGGCTGTCCCCAGGGCCAACTTGGTGGACTCGACAGCAGACTCGTGGGCTGCTCTGGCGGTGTCGTAGGCACTGTCCGCCTCGTCTTCTCTCCAGCCCCGCGAGACGAGCTCCTTGCGCACTTTCTCTCCCCAGGGCTCCTGGCCCACCAAACAGCGCCTGTAGGCCTCCAGAACGGCGCCGGCGTAGACCTCCCCGTAGGCAAAGAGCAGTGGGTACCGCTCCTTTTCGGTGACCTTGGCCTCGCAGGAGGCGTAGGCCGTCTTCGCCGCTTTGCTACGCTTCATGACCTCACCCCTTCCGAGACGCAGCGGGCCAGAGCTTTGGCCTTGGCCGAGCGCTGGCCGTAGAGCCGGCCCGAGAAGCTCGTGACAACGGCGAGCATGTCGCGCACGAGATCGCTCTCGGCGCTGGTGGAGAGCTCTTTGTCCTCACCTATCTCGACGAGGCTCACGCCGTGAGAGCCGAGCAGTTGCTCGGCCACCCCTACCCCAAAGCGCGCCAGGCGCTCCCTGTGGGTCACCCAGAGCTCACTTACCTCGGGCGCCAAGCAGGCCCTGAGGGCACCCCGCAAGCCAGAGCGTCGCTCGGAAAGCCCTGACGCGACATCGGAGAACTTACCTGCCACCCGTCTCTTCCGAGCCGCCTGCTCGAGGCGCGCCATCTGGCGGCCAAGGTCGCCCTCTTTGGCTTGGCGACGAGAGGACACCCTCGCGTAGAGCACGACCGCGCCGTGGCCCTCCTCTGCACTGGAGAGCTTTCGGCGATGAGAGATCGCCTCTAGCTCGGCAAGGGAGAACACCCGCCGCCCACCAGGGGACCTCCGGTCCGGGAGCCTGCCTTCTGCGGTGTACCGCCGTAGTGTCCGTGAGGACACCCCAAGGAACGCCCGTGCCTCGGCCACACCGACGAAACGATCACCTGCGGCCATGCCCTATTGTACCTGGAACGTCCGTGCGTTGACCGATCCTGACCAATCGGAGGGTTAACTGTTCGCAACCTGCTGACCTTCACCAACGCCCACGTCTACTACGACGGGAACTGGGTGAACTTCACCTCGAACGGGAGCCGCCGGCCCGGGAACCCGTCGGCGGTCTCGGCTCCCGCCCAGGTGGTGGTGGACGCCAGC
>JAJYMB010000147.1 GCA_021787365.1 Actinomycetes bacterium
TGGCGCGACGGGCATCATGACGCTCCGCTGCCAGGACGCTAGTGGCCACTGGGAGGAGATCTGCCAGCGCCTGCGCACTCAGACCCGCGTGGCCTGAGCCCTCAACCTACAAATTTGTCGCACACCCACTCCATGGCGGCTTCCTCGTGTGAGCACGGACCTGACGACGTGCTACGTCGGCGTGAGCTTCTACCGCACACCGGATCAGAGTGCTCTGCACACCGCCGTCGCACAGGTCTTCAACCAGCGGGGGGACGGCGTAGTCGTACGAGGCGGACAAGCTTCCGTATCAAAGGAGGACCGCCAACCCCATCTCAGCACCGAAGACGCCCGCAAGCTCGTCGTCGACGCTCTCACGGAGTTCAAGCTCGTCCACAAACACATGCCTGCCCGCCTGGTTGTCCACAAGTCGTCTGCCTTCGACGGGCCGGAGCGTGATGGCTTCACGGCAGGTGCAGACCAGAAGGACGTCAGCCACCTCGAGCTGCTTTGGGTCCAGCTTGGAAAGGGGCCGAGGCTTTTTCGTTCCGGGCAGTTGCCTCCCCTGCGGGGGACCGTCCTCGAACTCGATCGCAGCACGATGCTCGTCTACACGAGGGGCTCGATCCCGTTCTTCCGTACTTACCCTGGCATGTACGTGCCCGCACCCATCCAGCTCCGGGCAATTGGAGATGTCGACCTCACGAGAGTTGCGACGGAGGCTCTCGGCTTATCGAAGATGAACTGGAACAACGCACAGCTCGACGAACGTGAGCCTCTTACCCTTCGGACTGCTCGGCGGGTGGGGGGGATTCTCAAGCACGTCCCCTCGGGACAACCGTTCGCTACTCGGTACGCCTACTACATGTGAGCTCGATTCGCCGAGCGCCGCCAGGCCCGCGTTGAGCCGCCATCTGTCTGTTGCTCACGGGCGTTGGGCCGAACCTCCCTGTTACGCCTTCAACAACTGGCCCACCGCGTCTCGTCCCTCAGTGGCCGTAAACCCGGGTGGTCCACCAGCGCCGCCAAACCGTGGACCGCGCCGACCGCGCCGACGGCGCCGACCGAGATGACGGCAACTGTTGGGCCTCCATACGCGCCGCGCCAATTGCCCGTGCGGTCGTCGAGAGTTACGACGTCTCGCGCGAGGTCCACCTGCACCCCTCCAATGCTGATCCACCACTTCGAGATGGGCCGCCCGCTGTCTGCAGCCAGCCGCGTCAGTAGGCGGCGGGAGGTCATGAGGGTTGGGCACCAGCCCGAGTCGCGCCAAGACGATGGGACGTGACGCGCCCGGCCGAAGCTGTCGAATAGCTCGGTCGCCTCGCCGAGCGTCCAGTAGCAGGCCCTGAGCTGGCGGTCGAGGATCTCGCCTGGCTCAAGGGCAACGCCGATGCTGTAGGGATTGATGGCACTCGCTCGGCAGTAGCAAAGGTCGAGTGCGAACTGGCGGGTGCTCTCCCAGATCCAGTTGCGGGTTTCTCGCTCCCATTTCTTGTAGCGTCGACTGGCTCGGCTCACAGGCCCACCTCCGGTCCGATGTCGTGGCTTGGGGCACCGGGTACCGGTGCGGATTGTTGAGGCACCAGCCCGGCCAGGCGGGCAGCTTCCTGGCCGGCGCGTCGTGCCCGGGCGCGGTGGGCCGCCTGGCGGAGCGAGCCGACACCGGCATCGTCGCCGAGGATGCTGGCATCGGTGATGCGCCAGCGGTCGCGGTAGGCCGCGACGACTGCCAGGCGGTCCCACCAAGCGTCTGCGATGGTGGGGTTGGCTGGTGGCGGGCCGAACGGTGTGGTCCAGCGCTCGCCGGTCCGCACTGCTTGCGCGGCGAGGTCCCGAGCACGTTTCTCCATGGCCTCCTCGCGCTGGCGGATGGCCCAGGCGAGGTCCTCGTCGTCAATACCTGTAGCGCGGGGGACCAGGCCGGCCACAAGGTCCTGGCGGGGGGCCCATTGACTGCCGGTCGCTTGCTCCCAGCGGCGGAGGCGGGCACGGAGCACAGCGGCAGGGTCCTGGTCGGAGCTGATCGGCAGTGTTGCGAGCTGGGAGAGGGCATCTTTGGCGTCGAGGCCTCTGTCCTCCGCGTCGCGTAGCGCCCCGAGCAGGCCCGCCCACTCGGGCGACTGGCGAGCCCGCGCGAGTAGCCCGTCGGGGAAGCCAGCCTGGCCGAGCACGGCCTCGAAGCGCTCGGCCATGGCAACAGCGACGAGGCTCTGGTGCTCTTTGACGAGCTGCTCGAAGCTGTCCGCCCTGGCCCACTCCGAGGCCATCGTCTCGTGGGCAGAGATATCGGCACCCCGGCGGGAGGCGACCGCGACGAGCACCTCGCGTGCGGAAAGGCGTCCGGTCGGGGCTTCGGCCATGTCGGCGTTGGCGGGCTCGGGCTCGACGTCCACGTAGAGCCGGTTGGACTCCTTCCCTCTGGTGGCTGCCACGTAGAGGGCCTCTCGCGTCATGCGAACCCCGACGATGGCGTGGGCGGTCCCGACGGTCCGGCCCTGGGCCGACCAGACACTAGAGGCGTAGCCGAGCTCGACGTGCTCGGACACGTAGCCAGCAGGTAAGACGGCTTCGCCTCCCCTGTCCAGTGCGCGCACCGCCATGCTCCCATCTCCGTTGGTGGCTGTGACGACGAAGCGGTCCCGGTTCGTCACCCACTCACCGTCAGAGAGCCGTAGGTGGCGGTCATTCCGCCGTGCCACCACCACGTCGCCCGCTCCGGCGACCGAACCGTCGGCGAGGGCAAACCCCTCCTCTGCCACCTTTCCGGCGGCCACCCGGTCGGCCCGGGCGAGGCGGTTCAGCTCCCTCACCGTCTCGTTGTCGTGGGCGACCATGAGCGACGACCTCCCCGCCTCGACGTCGGCCTTCCAGGCCTCGTAGCAGGCGGACAGCACCTCGGCCCTGTCCCCCTCTAAGACCCGCCCGTGGGAAATGTAAGCGTCGACGCCGCGGGGGGAACCGGCCCGCAGCTCGGCGCTGGCGCGGCGCTCCCACTCCTCGCTGAACCGGCGTGCCTCGACGAGCTCGGGCGGGGACTGCCTGTCACCGGCGAGCATCCCGAAGGCCCCGCCGGCGCCCACGGCGCCGAGCTGAGCCGTGTCGCCTACAAGCAATATCTTCGCCCCGGCCTGGCGCGCCTGGGCAACGAGGCGGTCGAGGGCGAAGGTGCCGGCGAGGCTCGCCTCGTCAACGAGCAAGAGGTCACCAGGGGCGAACTGCCAACGCCGGGCCTCGGCCTCGAGTTCTGCGGCACGCTGCTCGACCGAGCGGGCTGCGGTCGGCGGGAGCTGGGCGGCGAGGGCTCGCAGCCGGGCGACCTCGGCCAAGCGCTCTGGCTCCCGGTCCACCTCGGAGAGCCACTTGGCCGTGTTCTCGGTCGGGATGCCGAGCTCGTCGGAGAGGTTGACGGCGGCCGCGGCCGAGGGGGCGAGGCCTCTCACGCTGCCGAGCCCGTGCTCGGCCTCCCAGGCGGCGAGCAGCCCCGAGAGGGCCACCGTCTTGCCCGTGCCGGCCGGCCCGACGAGCACGTCGCAGACACGTCCTGAGGTGGCGACCTGCTCGACGGCGACCGCTTGGTCCTGGCCCATCTCGAGGGCCCGGCCGGGCAAGGGGCGGTCACAAACCCGGGCCACTGTCCCGTAGCTGACGGCCGGCCCGGAGGTCTCCCGGCCCGCGTCGAGGAGGCGGGCTTCTGCCTCCAACAGCTCGGCCGTCGTGTACTGCCAGGAGGTCGCCGGGGCGAACTGGCTCGTGGCATCGGGGGCACGGAAGCGCTCGGGCACGTGGGAAAGCTCCGGCGGGGAGAGCTTGACGGCCATGGAAAGGGCGATGTCGGCGGCGCGCTCGGACACCTTGGCTCGTTCCCCTGGGGCGAAGAGCACCCCGTGCAGCTGGCGCTCCGCGTCGGCGTAGACGTTCGCCTGCGTGAACACCGAACTGCGCTCGGACCGCGCGGCGAGGGCGGCCCGGGCCAAGTCTCTGAGCATGGCGTCGGTCAGGTCGTCGGAGCGGAGCGCCGGTAGGTCACTTCGCCCGGCTAGGCCGGCGACCCAGGAGGTGGGCTCTTCCCCGACCCAGGGCCTGGCCCGCTCCACCCAGTCAGCGGTCATCTCCTGTAGCGGGCGGTGCGCCTTCTTCGGCCGGGTCTCACGCCAGGCGGCGCGGTGGAGGACGCCGAGCTCGTTGCTCGTGAGCGGGCGCCCGCGTACAGCTTCCTGCTCGGACACCTTCTGGGCGGTCACCTCTTCGATGGCCATGGTCCGCCGGGAGAACTCGGCCACGAGGTCGGGTGGTACTCCGTCCACCTCTCGCTTGGCCACCCGGCCGGCTATGGCCGGCACCTCCCTCCAGGCCACCCCGAAGCGCTCCGTCATCAGGTCCTCGACGATGCCGGTGTGCCGCTCCGAGAGGGCGACGACCCAGGCGTGAAGGGCCTTGCTGTCGAGGGTCCGCCAGGCAATGTCGGAGCGGGCCTGGGCACGGTTGAGCACGACACAGTGGTGATGGAGCTGGCAATCACCCAGCCTCGATTCGTAGTGGAGCCAGCTGCTGGCCACCACGCCCCGGACCGCTTCCTGGCGGGCGCCCTGGGCGCCGGTCCGGGTCCTGAAGACGTGGTCCTCGGCCCAGGTGATAACCTCCGAGGCCCCTCTTGCGAGGACTTCCTCGATGGCGGCCCTGGTCGCTTGGTCCCCCATCGCCCACATGAGCGAGACCGATTTTGGCGGGCTGAAGGTCATGTCGAAGCCGGCCACCGGCGAGCGCTTCCCTACCGAGAGCCGGCCGAGGGGCTTGCCCGTGACCGGGTCGGCCAGCTGGGCGAGCATCCGGTGGAGCATCACCGGAGACACCACGTCGCCCTCTTTCACCGAGCCCTGCGAAGGCCCGAGGCCGTCCAGGCCGCGGCCGAGGAAACGGCCTGGCGGGGTGCCGGTAGACGCGTAGTAGCGGGCCGCGTCAGCGCCTTGGCCGACCTCCCCGGCCACGGCGTCGACGAGGTACTGCCACGCGCTCCCGCCCATTTTGAGCGGCCTGCCCATCGTGAGCACCGAAGCCCTCCACCCCGACGTCGCTACCGGCCCGCCTCTCGGGCCTCTCACCTTTCGGGGCGCAGGTGGCGATGTCCTTGCCCGCCCAGGTCACGCCCTCATGCCAGGCCCGCCCTGCTTTCGCACTGCCTCCCGACGACCCGGCTCCGCCGGGGCGCCGGCACCAGTGCCAGACGTCCACGAGAGAGCTTTTACGAGAAGCTTCTTGGGGGGCAGGACCACGAGAAGCCTTTTGGGGGGCAAGACCGGGTGGCCTGTCGAAGCCCGGGCCTTGCTACCTCGGCGGTCGCGTCACCTGTTGGCGAACCGCACTGGAGCGCCGCATGGAGCATGAAGGCGTCCAGATCG
>JAJYMB010000059.1 GCA_021787365.1 Actinomycetes bacterium
CCCAAAGGCAGCGTAACCATGTCAAGAAGACCGTCGGTAAGCCGTATGCGGGAAAACCGCACGTACGGATTGAAAGGGGGATGGGGAACCGGGCTCGCAAGAGCACCGCGCCCCTGACTACCAATGACTGAAAGCGACGGCCAGGGGAGCACAACTTCGAGCCCGCGCACGACTGGTACGGGGATGGTGAAGCGGGGCCTCGCTACCCAGCTGCGCGGCGGGGTGATCATGGACGTGGTCACTCCCGAACAGGCCAAGGTCGCCGAAGACGCCGGTGCCGTCGCGGTAATGGCGCTCGAGCGGGTCCCTGCCGACATCCGTCGCGATGGTGGCGTCGCCCGGATGAGCGACCCTGCCCTCATCGAGGCCATCATGGCGGCGGTAAGTGTCCCGGTGATGGCCAAGGCCCGGATCGGCCACTATTCAGAGGCAAAAGTGCTGGAGGCGCTCGGGGTCGACTACATCGACGAGAGCGAGGTGCTGACGCCGGCGGACGACGAGCACCACATCGACAAATGGCGCTTCACGATCCCCTTTGTTTGCGGGGCCAACGACCTCGGTGAGGCGCTCCGGCGGATCTCCGAGGGCGCGGCCATGATCAGGAGCAAAGGCGAAGCCGGCACCGGCGATGTCAAAGAGGCCGTGCGCCACTTGCGCCACATCCTGGGCGACATCCGCAAGATCGGGCAGTGCGAGTCCTCCGAGCTCTACTCCTGGGCGAAGGAGCTGCGCGCCCCTGTCGAGCTCGTGAGGGAAATAGCCGAGACGGGCGAGCTGCCGGTGCCGCTCTTTTGTGCCGGCGGCATCGCCACACCCGCGGACGCGGCGCTGGTGATGGAGATCGGCGCGCAGGCCGTCTTCGTTGGCTCCGGGATATTCAAGAGCACCGACCCGCCACGTTTTGCCCGGGCGATCGTCGAGGCAACCACGCACTATTCCGACTACTCGATAGTGTCGAAAGTGAGCCGCGGCCTCGGCGGGGCCATGAGGGGCGAGGAAGCGGGATCTGTGGCGACGAAGCTCTCCGAGCGAGGCTGGTAGGGCGCCAGGACAATGGGAAAGGTGCCCCCAGGTGGTAAGGCCTGGCCCCACCGGAGAGGTAGGGCCGGTTGGGGTACTCGCGCTCCAAGGTGATTTCCGCGAGCACCTGAGCCTGTTGGCGTCGCTCGGCGTGGCCGCCATCCCGGTGCGGCTGCCGTCGCAACTCGAGCAGGTGAGCGCGCTCGTGGTCCCCGGCGGGGAGTCGACGACCATATCGCTCCTGCTGGAGAGCTCGGGCCTCCTCGGGCCCCTGCGGGAACGCCTGCGCCTCGGCCTGCCCACGTTAGGCACGTGCGCCGGCATGATCCTCTTGGCCGAGGAGGTCCTCGACGGGAGGCCGGACCAGCACTGCCTCGGGGCTATCGACATCTCCGTGCGCCGCAACGCTTTTGGCCGTCAACGTGAGTCGTTCGAAGCCGATCTCGCCGTGGACGGGCTACGTGCGCCCTTGCATGCCGTGTTTATCCGCGCCCCGGTCGTGGAGCGGGTGGGAGACGGCGTAGAGGTGCTGGCGAGCGTCGTCCTGCCAGACGGCGGGGAGAAGCCGGTCGTGTGCAGGCAGGGGAACGTGCTCGTCTGCTCGTTCCACCCCGAGCTGGCGGGCGACCCCCGCCTGCACGAAGCGTTCCTCGGCCTAGTGCCAGAAAAACTAAGCGCAGACAAGGAAACCGCAGAAAAGCTAAGCGCAGACAAGGAAAGGCCAGACAAGGAAAGGCCGGACAAGGAAAGGCCAGACAAGGAAAGGACAGGCAATGTCAGGGCACTCTAAGTGGGCGACGACCAAGCACAAGAAAGGTGCCTTGGACGCAGCTCGCGGGAAACTCTTCGCCAAGCTGATACGCCAGGTCGAGGTGGCGGCGCGCGAGGGCGGGGCGGACCTCGACGGCAACCCCACGCTACGCACGATGTTCCAAAAGGCTCGTGACGCTTCGGTGCCCATGGACACGATCGAGCGCGCCATCAAGAGAGGTACCGGAGAACTCGAGGGCGTACACTACGAACCCGTCGTCTACGAGGGCTACGCTCCGTGCGGGGTCGCGGTCATCGTGGAGTGCCTGACGGACAACCGAAACCGGGCGAGCGCCGAGATCCGTTCTGTGTTCACGAAAAACGGGGGGTCCATGGCCGAACCTGGCTCTGTCTCCTGGCAGTTCGAGCGAAAAGGGGTCGTCAACGTGGCCAAGGACGGGGGTGTCGACGAGGACGAGCTCACGCTCGCGGTCGCAGACGCCGGTGCCGAGGACGTGCGCGACGAGGGCGACACGTGGGAGGTACTGACGCCGCCGACGGCAGTTGCCGCCGTGCGTTCGGCGGTCGAGGCCAAAGGTTGGCACGTCGCCAGCGCCGAATTGACCATGCAGCCGTCGCAGGTGGTGCCGGTCCAAAGCGAGGGGGACGCACGCAAGGTCCTGCGCCTCATCGACCTCCTAGACGAGCATGACGACGTGCAGAACGTATATGCCAACTTCGATATCCCCGATTCGGTGATGGAGCTCGTCACCGTATAGGCCCGGGGATCCACCATTCGCGCCACGGTCAGTGCTAGAGTCACGAACTAATGTTCGTGCTCGGCATCGACCCCGGCCTTTCCCGCTGCGGGTACGGCGCCGTGCGCCAGGAGGGCGCGCAACCTGTCGCCGTCGTTTCCGGCGTCCTTACTACGCCCGTCGCCAACCCGCTCGAGGGGCGTCTGGCCCAGCTGCACCGGGAGCTCTGCCAGTTGCTGGCCCGGCTGTCGCCCGATGTCGTCGTCGTGGAGCGGCTTCTCTTCCAAGCCAACGCCAAGACGGCGATGTCGGTCGGGCAAGCGAGCGGGCTCGCTCTCGCCGCCGCCGGGGAGGCGGGGGTGCCGGTCGTCCAGTACAGCCCCAACGAGGTGAAGCAGGCGGTTACGGGTTGGGGCAACGCGGGTAAGGCGCAGGTGCAGCGGATGGTGCAAGCGCTGCTCGACCTGCCCGAGACACCCTCGCCTCCCGACAAGGCGGACGCGCTCGCGCTGGCGCTCTGCCACTTGGCGAGCGCACCCCTGGCCCGGGCGGCCGCGGCGGCCGAGCACCGAGGGCCTCGGCTCGGCGGGACGGTCGAGAGAAGCGGGGCGCCTGCAGGCCGTGGCGGGGCGGCGGAGGTGAAGCGGTGATCGGCTCGCTCAGGGGCACCCTCGTCGAGCGTGTGCTGCGTTCGGACCACCAGGCGGAGCTGCTGCTGGAGGCGGGTGGGGTCGGTTACCGGGTGTTCGTCCCCGGCGGCAGCGTGGCACGGGCGGGCGAGGTCGGTGGCCCCAGTTTCCTTTGGGTGCACACCCACGTCCGCGAGGACGCCTTGGTCCTCTATGGCTTCCCCTCCCGCGAAGAGCGCGACTGCTTCGAGCTCCTGCTCGGGGCGCACGGTGTCGGGCCAGCGGTCGCGGTGGCCGTCATGTCGGTGCTCTCGCCGGCGGCGTTGCGCCGGGCCGTCTTGGACGGAGACTCGGGCGCACTGACCCTCGTCCCCGGCATCGGCAACAAGACCGCGGCTCGGCTGGTCCTCGAGCTGGCGCCGCGCTTCGAGGCCTCACCGTGGGTGGGGACCGAAAGCGACGGCAAGGGCCCCGACGGCGCCGGAGGTCGTGGGCCGGCCTCGCCAGGGTCGGGAGAGGCCGCCGGCGGCGAGGCGGACGCCCCCGGGGCACCCCACGAGGCGAGTGCAGCCGACCGGGCAGCGCGGCGCGAGGAAGTCAAAGTGGCGCTCTCCTCCCTCGGCTACGGTGCGGACGAGGTGCGCGCCGCCCTGGCCCGCCTCCCCCTCGACGGGCCAGCAGAGGACCTGCTCCGCCACGCGCTCCGAGAGCTCGCAGGTAACCGGTGAGCGCTACCGAGGGCGGGGAGGCCGGCGCCCGGCTCTTGGCGCCGGCACTAGGCCCTGACGAGGAAGCCGAGGAGATGTCGCTCCGGCCGAGGCGCCTGGCGGAGTTCGTCGGCCAAGCCCAGCTGAAGGAGCACCTCTCGATCATGCTGGAGGCGGCGCGCCGGCGTGGTGAGCCGGTCGACCACATGCTCTTCGCTGGTCCGCCCGGGCTCGGCAAGACCTCCTTGGCCGCGATCGTCGCCAAGGAAATGGAGGCGGGCTTCCGGGTCACCTCTGGGCCCGCCCTGGTGCGTGCCGGCGACCTGGCCGCGCTTCTCACCAACCTGGCCGAAGGGGACGTCCTCTTCGTGGACGAGATCCACCGCCTGGCGCGCCCGGTGGAGGAGATCCTCTATCCCGCCATGGAGGACTTCCAGCTCGACATCGTCCTCGGCAAAGGTCCGGCGGCCCGGTCGTTGCGCCTCGACTTGCCCCCTTTCACCCTCGTCGGCGCCACGACGCGCACGGGGCTCATAACTGGGCCGCTTCGTGACCGCTTCGGTTTCGTGGCCCGTCTCGACTACTACGACCCGGCGGAGCTCGAGCTGATCGTGCGGCGTTCTGCCGGCCTACTCGGCGCCCGTCTCGACGAGGGGGGTGGGACCGAAATCGCCAAGCGCTCGCGCGGTACCCCCCGCCTCGCCAACCGGCTGCTCAAGCGGGTGCGCGACTACGCGGAGGTGCGGGGCGACGGCACGATCGACCGGGAGGTGGCCCGGGCCGGCCTCGAGCTGTTCCAGGTGGACAAGCTCGGCCTCGACAAGGTCGACCGTGCCATCCTGGAGGCGACCTGCGCCCGCTTCGGCGGCGGGCCCGTCGGGCTCGGCACCCTGGCAGTGGCGGTCGGGGAGTCGCCCGAGACCGTCGAGGACGTCTACGAGCCGTTCTTGCTCCAGCTCGGCATGCTGATGCGCACGCCGCGGGGCCGGGTGGCGACGCCGTTCGCCTTCGAGCACCTCGGCCTGCCGGCGCCCGCCGGCGGGGACGGCGGTGGCGCCGGCCCGCTCAGCCTTTGGGGGTAGGGGGCAAGGCCTGCCCCCTGATCGAGAGGTCGAGGATCTCAGCCAGGTGCAGGGTGCGCACGGGCCGGCCGGCGTCTTCGGCCGACACCTGGATCTGCATGAGGCAGCCCGGGTTGGTGCTCACGACGACATCGGCGCGGGTGGCAGCGAGCGCCGCCGCCTTGCGTGCCCCGAGCGCTCGGGCGGGGCCAGGCTGGAGAAGGTTGTAGACGCCGGCCGAGCCGCAGCAGGTGTCGTCGCCCACCTCGCGGAGCTCGAGCCCGGGGATCTGGTGTAGCAGCTGGCGCGGCTTGGAGCGAATGCCCTGGGCGTGCGCCAGGTGGCAGGCGTCGTGGAAGGCAGCCACGAGCGGGAGCGGGTGGCGTTCTGCCCGAGGCTCGGTCCCGGCGAGCAGTTCGGAGAGGTCGCGCGTGTGGTCCGCCAGCCACGACGCCGGCGCCTCGTAGAGGGGGTCGCCGGCGAAGAGCCGACCGTAGTCCTTCATGGCCGACCCGCACCCAGCGGCGTTGGCCACGACCAGCTCGACGCCGGCCCGCTCGAACGCCGTGACCGTGCGTTTGGCGAGGCGCGCCGCTTCGGACCTACGGCCGGCGTGGAGCGAGAGGGCGCCGCAGCAACCCTGGCCCTCTGCCACCACGACATCGAAGCCCTCGGCGGAAAGCACCCGGGCCGTGGCGGCATTTACACGAGAGAAAAAGACGCTCTGTACGCAACCGGCGACCAGGCCGACCACGCCTCGGGGCTCACCCTGGGCCGGCACGCGGCGTGCCAGCCGTTCGACCGGTGCCGCCGCCGGGGCCAGGCGCTCCATGGCCGCCAGCGGGGCCAGCGGTGCAGGCAGCCGGGCTTCCACAGAGGGCTTGTGCAGGGCGCGGCGCAGTCCCGCGGCTTCGGCCGCCACGAGCAGGAGCCGCGCCGCCCGGAGGCGGCGTGGGTAAGGAAAGAGGGCGAAGATGGCCTCACGCGTGAGGCGGTCCCCGAGGCCCCGCCGCGAGGTTGGCTCGGTCCAGGCCCGCGCCTCTTCGATGATCTCGCCGTAGCGCACGCCCGACGGGCAGGCGCTCACGCAGGCCAGGCAGGACAAGCACCGGTCGAGGTGTTGGAGGGCCGCGCCCTCGGGCGGGGCGCCCGCCAGTATTTGGCCCACGATGTGGATGCGGCCCCGCGGCGAGTCCGCTTCCTCTCCCCAGAGCTGGTAGGTGGGGCAGGCAGGCAGGCAGAAGCCGCAGTGGACGCAGTCGCCGAGGAGTCCCTGCAGGTGGGAGGTGCCGGCCGGTGCCCCAGGGCCGTGGGCAGGCACTGGCCGGTTGCCGGCCATGGCGCGGACTTCGGCTGCCATCAGATACCGCCCACGAAGCGGCCAGGGGCGAGGAGCCGGCCGGGGTCGAAGCGTTCCTTCACCCGGTGCATGAGCTCGAGGCCGGGCACCGGCCCCCAGATGTCGAGACCAGCCTTGGTGGCGGCAGGAGCCCGGAGGAGCGTGGCGTGGCCCTCGGCAGCCGTGACGGCTCGGCGGAGCTCGGCGAGCAGGGTGGCGATCGCCCCCCGCTCGGTCTCCGCCGGTAGCCCCAGGTAGAGCACCCCCACGCCGGCGCTCCCCCGGAGGGTGCCCGTGAGGCCGAGGGCGGCGCAGGCCTCGCTCGCCTGTGCCGCTAGGTCGGGGATGGCTGAGAGCACCGTTGTCAGTTTGACCGTGACAGGCCCGGGGAGGCACCCCCACCAGGAAGGGGCCGAGGGGCTCACTTCGCCCCCCGACAAGGCAGCCGCCACGGTTGCGGCCCTGGCTTCGGCGGGCCCTTGCCGGCCCTCGACGAGGGCGCAGAGCTCGACCCGGCCGTCGGGGAGCGTCCGAGAGAGCTCGAGGGCCTCGGGCGCCGCCTGCGAACGCAGCAGCGCCGAAAGCACCGGCCCCACCTCCGCCGTGCCGGGGTAGGGGGCGGAGACGAAGAGCCGTGCCGCGGGCAAGGGGGCAAGCTTGAAGATGAGCTCGGTCAAGACGCCGAGCGTCCCGTAGGAACCGGTGAAGAGCTTGGCGAGGTCGTAGCCAGCTACGTTTTTCACGACCTTGCTGCCGGCGCGGGCGACGACGCCATCGGGGCGCACCACGGTCATGCCGAGCACGCGGTCGCGCACCGCTCCGTAGGCGTGGCGCAGCGGGCCGCAGGCGCCCGTGGCCACGGCCCCGCCGGCCGTGGAACCCGGCACCACCTCGTCGATGGCGAGCCGCTGCCCCGCTCCGGAGAGCCGCTCGGCCAGGTCGGACAGGGGAGTCCCCGCCTTCACGCGCACAACGAGGTCGTCGCTCGTGTACTCGATCACGCCGCTCATGTGGGACAGGTCGAGCACGAGGCCGGCCCGTTCCGGTGGGTAGCCCCAGTCGAGCTTGGTGCCGGCGCCCCGTGCCACCACCGCCAGGGCGTGGCGCGCGGCCACGGCCAACGCGGCCGCCACTTCGGGCGCACTGCGGGGATAGGCGACGAGTTCCACGTCCACGCCATCTACCCGATCGGCTTCGCCGGCCGGGCGAGCGCCGGCGGGGCAGGCTGCCTCGAGCTCGACGAGCGTTCCGCTCAACGAAGCCTCACGCCCTGCGACGCCGACGCGCCGGCCCGGAGGCAGGTCCGGGCTGGGCAGCTTCAGAAGATCTCACCGACCCCTGCCTCTTGGAGAGGGTGCGCGCCATGGCGCGGGCGGGGCGGCTCGCCGCACAAGCGTGGGGCGGGCACGGCCTTCCCGGGGTTGCAGATGCCGTCGGGGTCGAAGGCGCTGCGCAGCAACAGCATCGTGGCGAGGTCATCGGCGCTGAACATCTTTTCCATGGCTGCCAGCTTGTGGAGCCCCACGCCGTGCTCGCCGGTCACCGAGCCGCCCCGGGCGATGCAGAGCCCGAGGATCGCCTCCGCGAGCTCCTCGGCGCGCGGCTCTTCCCCTTCGGCTTGGTCGTCGAAGAGCACGAGCGGGTGCAGGTTCCCGTCGCCGGCGTGGAACACGTTGGCCACCTTTATGCCGGCCTGTTCCGAAAGCGCAGCGACGTCGTGCAGCACCTCGGCCAGCGAGCTGCGGGGCACCACCCCGTCTTGGACTATGTAGGAGGGGCTCAGCCTGCCCATGGCGGCGAAAGCCGCCTTGCGGCCGCGCCAGATCGCTGCCCTCTCGGCGTCGCCGGCTGCCACCCGGACCTCGAAAGCGCCTTCCTCCTCGCATATCCGGCGCGCCTCGGCGAGGCCAGGCTCCACTTCGCCCCGCGGGCCGTCCAGCTCCACGATGAGCACCGCCCCGGCGCCGGCCGGGTACCCGCAGCGCACCGCTTTTTCGACGGCAGAGATCGCCAGCGCGTCCATCATCTCGATGGCCGAAGGGACGAGGCCGGCCGCGATCACCGCCGACACCGCCCGGCCGGCACTGTCCATGTCGGCGAAGGCGGCCAGCATGGTCTGGACAGCCTCTGGCAGTGGGAGGAGCCGGACCGTGACCCTCGTGGCCACCCCGAGGGTGCCCTCCGAGCCGACGAACGCCCCGACCAAGTCGTAGCCAGGCGTGTCGGGAGCCATGCCGCCGAGCTCGACCCGCTCGCCCTCCGGAGTCACCACCTCGAGGCCGGTGACGTGGTTGGTCGTGAAGCCGTACTTCAAGCAGTGGGCACCACCGGAGTTCTCTGCGACGTTGCCCCCGACAGAACAGACCTGCTGGCTCGAGGGGTCGGGTGCGTAGAAAAGGCCGTAGGGGGCGGCGGCGCGGCTGACGTCGATGTTGGTCACCCCCGGCTCGACCACGGCGCGCCGGTCGTCGGGCCGGACCGAGAGCACCGAGCGCATCTTCGCGGTGACGACCAGCACGCCGTCAGAGACAGGTACGGCGCCGCCCGACAGGCCCGTGCCCGAACCCCTGGCCACGAAGGGCACCCCGAGGCGGGCGCAGACGCGGACCGTGGTTTCGACCTCCTCGGCCGAACGGGCGAGCACGGCGACGGCAGGGCGCGCCCGGAAGTTGGTGAGGCCGTCGCATTCGTAGGTCGCCAGCTCGACCGGGTCGGTCACGAGAGCACCTGGCCCGAGCAAGGAGCGGAGACTGGCGGTGGCTTCGCCCACACGGGAGCGCGATGACGGGCCGGGTTGGGGCAGTGGCGTCACGGGAGCTCGAACGTTGGTCAAAGTACCAGAAGGCCCCTTACGACCTGGCCAGCTGCCTGTCTCAGGGCCAGTCTCAGGGCCGGTCTCAGGGCCGGTCTCAGGGCTGCGAGCGCTGTTTGGGCGAACTTGTACTTGGCCTTTGCGAGGTCGCCGTTGCTGCGGCGCTCACGGCTGCTGCCACCGCGGGGGCGACCGCGGCGTCGAACACGCTCGGGACGATGTAGTCCGCGTTGAGCTCTTCGGGGCCTACGGCGTCCGCTATGGCCTGGGCGGCGGCCAGGCCCATTTCCTCGGTGAACTCTTTCGCGCCAGCGTCGAGCAGGCCCCGGAAGACGCCGGGGAAGGCCAAGACGTTGTTGATCTGGTTGGGGAAGTCGCTCCGCCCGGTGGCGAGGACCGCCACGCGCTTGCGAGCCTCGAAGGGGTCGACCTCGGGGTCGGGGTTGGCGAGCGCGAAGACGATCGGGAGCTCCGCCATTCGCGAAAGGTCGTTCGCGGACAGCAGGTTGGCGGCGCTGACTCCGATAAAGACATCGGCGCCCACGAGGGCGTCGGCGAGCGTCCCCGAGAGGTTGCTCGCGTTGGTGTGCTCGGCCACCCAACGACGGGCGTCGTCCATAGCTGGCCGGTCGCGGGTCACGATGCCCTGGCGGTCGCAGGCGACGATGTCGCCCACGCCCTGCTGCCTCAGCAACTTGATGACTGCCGTACCTGCCGCGCCGACGCCGGAGATGGCGACGCGGACGTCGGCCAGCTTCTTCCCCACTACGCGGAGCGCGTTGGACAGAGCGGCGAGCACCACGATCGCCGTGCCGTGCTGGTCGTCGTGGAACACGGGGATGTCGAGCCGTTCGCGCAGCCTCTCTTCGATCTCGAAGCAGCGAGGCGCGGCGATGTCTTCCAAGTTGATGCCGCCGTAGACGGGCGATATCAGCTCGACGGTGCGCACGATCTCGTCCACGTCGTGGGTGGCGAGGCAGACCGGCCAGGCGTCTACACCGCCGAACTGTTTGAAGAGAGCGGCCTTGCCCTCCATCACAGGTAGGGCGGCGGCGGGGCCGATGTCGCCGAGCCCGAGCACTGCCGAGCCGTCGGTGACGACGGCCACCGTGTTGCGCTTGATGGTGAGGCGCCTGGCGTCGGCCGGCTCCTTGGCGATCGCCAGGCAGACCCTGGCGACCCCTGGCGTGTAGGCCCGGGAGAGGTCGTCGCGGTGCTTCAGGGGGACCTTGGGGACGACCTCCAGTTTCCCGCCCAGGTGGAGCAGGAAGGTCCGGTCGCTCACCTTCAGGACCTTGACGCTGTCGACGCCCTCTACGGCGGCGACGACGGCGTCGGCGTGGTCGGCGTTGGAGGCGTCGAAGGTGACGTCCACCAACAGGTGGTCGGGACGGGACTCCGCTACGTCGAGGGCCGTGAGGACGCCGCCGGCCCGGCCGACGGCAACGGCGAGGTCGGGCGTCACGGCGCCAGTCGAAGGCACCTCGACGCGAACAGTGACCGTGTAACCCGGGCTTGGCTGATTGGGCATGAACCAGACCCCCGCTCCTCAGAAGTTCGTGACTTCCACGACATGAAAAGACAAGTTTGTATTGCGGAATGGACAATACCTGGAAGTGTGAGGGTTGTCAATGGAGCTCATCGGGAACGCCACCGCCGCTCCCGGTCGTCCCCATCGCCTACACGCCCGGCCCCTTGAAGGACTTGCGGCCAACGACCGCGGCACATACAGTAGATGAGTGAAAGTAAGTTTCCGCATAGCGGAAGAAAGGGAGAGGCCAGTTGGCCCAGCAAGTTGCCGCCGTACCCGGGCTTACCGTCACCGAGGCCGTGGACGAGCGCTACCGGGAAGTGCTGAACGAGGCCGCGCTGGAACTGCTGGTCGGTCTCGAGCGGCGCTTCCGCGGCCCGCGCCAGGAGTTGCTGCGCCGGCGGGCAGAGCGCCAAGACGAGATCGACAAGGGGCTCATGTTGGACTTCCTGCCCGAGACCAAGGACGTCCGAGAAGGTGATTGGCGCGTAGCACCGCCGGCGGCCGGCCTTGTCGAGCGCAAGGTCGAGATCACGGGCCCGACCGAGCGGAAGATGGCCATCAACGCGCTCAACTCGGGGGCGAGCGTCTGGCTGGCCGACTTCGAGGACGCGAACGTGCCCACCTGGGACAACATGGTCGGAGGCCAGGTGAACCTCCTCGACGCCGTGCGCCGGGCCATCAGCTTCACGAGCCCCGAGGGCAAGGAGTACAGGCTCGGCCCGGTCAACCCGACGATAGTGGTCAGGCCACGGGGGTGGCATTTGGACGAGCGCCACCTGTTGGTGGACGGGCAACCCACTTCGGCGAGCCTGGTCGACTTCGCGCTCTACCTCGCCAATGCGGGCCGCGAGCAGATAAAGGACGGCCTTGGGCCCTACTACTACCTGGCCAAGCTGGAGGGCCACGTGGAGGCCCGTCTGTGGGACGAGGTCTTCTCCTTTGCCGAAGAGGCGCTGTCGTTGCCCCGCGGCACGGTCCGCGCCACGGTGCTCATCGAGACCATCACGGCGGCGTTCGAGATGGACGAGATCCTCTTCGAGCTCCGCGACCACGCGTCCGGGCTCAACGCCGGGCGCTGGGACTACCTGTTCTCGATAATCAAGAAGTTCCGCAACCGCGGTGCCGGCTTCGTGCTGCCGGACCGCAACTCCATAACGATGGACGTCCCGTTCATGCGTGCCTATGCGGAGCTGCTCGTCTCTACATGCCACCGCCGCGGCGCCCATGCCATAGGCGGCATGGCGGCCTTCATACCGAGCCGCCGGGACCCCCAGGTGAACGCCGTCGCCATGGACAAGGTGAGGCAGGACAAACGGCGAGAGGCGGCCCAGGGCTTCGACGGCTCCTGGGTTGCCCACCCCGACCTGGTCCAACTGTGCCGCGAAGAGCTCGATGCGGTACTGGGCGAGGCGCCGAACCAGCTCGGCCGCAAGGGGGATGCTGGGCGCCTCAACGCGAGTGACTTGCTGGACTTCGCCTCCACGGGGGCACGCTGCACCGAGGCGGGGCTGCGCAACAACGTGAGCGTTGCACTGCAGTACCTCGCCGCCTGGCTCGGCGGCAACGGGGCAGTTGCGATTTTCAACTTGATGGAGGACGCCGCTACGGCCGAGATCGCCCGTTCGCAGGTCTGGCAATGGATCCATGCCGGCGTGGTGCTGGACGACGGCCAAAGGGTCACGCGCGACTTGGTAGACCGCGTGCTCGACGAGGAAGCCGCCAAGATAAAGGGTGCCTTCGGAGCCGATTACAACGACAAGTACTTCGTCGAGGCTCGCAAGCTCTTTGTGCAGGTCGCCTTGGGTGACAACTATTACGAGTTCCTCACTCTGCCTGCCATGGAGAGGCTTTAGAAGTACGCGGGCCGTGCTCGCCGCCGGGAGCACCTCTACGACCGCGCCGAGGTAGTGGGGGTGCGCGGAGGCTGAGCGTTCGAGGGCCTTCGGGCTAGACTTCCACGAGTCGAAGAGCGTGTCGGTACGAGCATCGCGAGAAGATGAAGGCGCAAAAACTGAAGGCAGCCAAGGAGGAGGACCAGATTTCAACCGAGGGGCTGGACCACGGGCACCGTCCTGGTCACGTGCAGTCGCTTTCTCGCACCTTCGGGCTACTCGAGGCAATGGCAGACGCGGGCGGGGTCGCCAGCCTCTCCGAGCTTCGCCGCAAGTCAGGCTTGCCGCTTCCTACGATCCATCGATTGCTTCAGACCTTGGTGGTGCTCGGTTATGTACGGCAAGTGCCATCGCGCGGGTACGCGCTCGGGCCCCGACTGGCACGGCTGGGGGAAAGCGCGACCCGGCTGGTGGGCAGGTGGGCCGCGCCTCATCTGCGCGAGCTCGTGGAGCGCGTGGGTGAGACCACTAATTTGGCTGTGCTCGACGCGGACCGCGTGCTCTATGTGGCACAAGAGCCGGGCCGGCACTCGATGCGGATGTTCACGGAGGTTGGGCGTCGTGCCGGCGTGCACTGCACGGCCGTTGGCAAAGCCATGCTGGCTCGCCTGTCGGAGGAGGAGGCGATCGCCGTACTTCAGCGTTCCGGTATGCAAGCTCACACCGCCAACACGATCACATCTCTGCCCGAGATGCTGGCAGAACTACAAAAGGTGCGGCGGCGAGGCTACGCACTTGACAATGGAGAACAAGAGGATGCTGTGCGGTGCGTCGCGGTCGCTTTGCCAGGCGAGGTGAGCAGGGCTGCTATTTCAATATCTGGACCAGTGGGCCGTATGGATGACGCCGTGGTGCGTAAAGCAGTGCCGCTTCTTCGTACTGCTGCCGCTCAGGTAGCGAAGGAGTGGGAGTCCGTCGAAATATCGACCTCAGCGCTTTGACGGTTTGCGCAGGGCGCCCCGCCTCGTGGCTGGACACGGCGGTTCACGCGAGAACTCCCGCGGGGGCCATTTGGTGCTTTCCAGGAACCTTCGCCCGGTTGCCGGCGACGAGGACGCCGTCTCCCCCGATCAGAAATTGCGGTCGCAACCGGGCGCAGATTGCCTGTGGTGGTAGGTACTAGCCCGTCGTCACGGGATCACGCAGGGGACCTCGTAGGGGTCATAGCTTGTACAGGTGCTTACCGGGTCCTGGAATATGGTGATCGAAGGCAGCGCCCTGCCCTGGAAGTCGAAAAGGGTCATGTTGTCGTCCGGAGTGCCGGGAGGGCTGGCGTTGGGCGCCCAGGAGACGCCGGGGATCCACTCCGGCTCCCACCAAAAGAGGCCGGCGCCCAAGCCGTTGGGGGCGGCGGCGAGGATGGAGAGCTCGTCGTTGATGAAGGAGATCTGGCCGCCGGGGTTGGCTGGGTAGCCGTCGGTCAAGTTGCTCGGCTGCCAGGTGTCGTTGCCCAGGGCGTCGCCGTTGGCGAGGGTCCAGGCGTACTGCGTCTCGGCGATCACGATCGGCTTCTTTATCGTGGTGGCCAGGTTGTCCACTGTCGCCCGCATCCCCGAGAGCGAACCCTGGTACTCAGGGTAGTAAGAAAGGGCTATCACATTGAAGGGGACGCCGTAGGCCTCGAGCTGGGAGTAGAAGTACTGGCTCTTTTCGGTGTCGTTGGCCCCGTAGGGGGTCTCGCCACCGCCGAGGTCGGTGTGGATGGCGATGAGCAGCTTGTGGCCCGGGGGGTTGGCCGTTTGGGCGCCGGCGATGCCTGCCTTCAACAACTGGGTGAAGTTCGCCCAGCCGGTGGCCGAGGTGTTGCCGGACCAGTCGAGGTAGCCCCCCTGCCCGGGTGTGCCCTTGCAGCCGAAGTCCACCCAGTTGCCTGCGGCCGCCGAGTCGTAGGACCAGAGCATCCCGTTTGTGACCTCGTTGCCGATCGACACCATGTCAACTGGCGTCCCCTGTGCAGCAAAGGCCGATACGACCTGCTGGGTGTAGGACTGGACCTTTTCAGGCAGTGCGGGGAAGGTGTCGGGCCAGCCGGCCGGGATGCACTGCTTCCCGGGGTCGGCCCAAAAGTCGGAGTAGTGGATGTCCAAGAACAGCTTGAGGCCGGCCTGCTTTATGGTCTTGGCGAGCGCGAGGTCGGTCGCGAGGTCGCTGTAGCCCGAAGGGGGGTTCACCCAGAGGCGCAGGCGGGCCCAGCCGGCCCCGTGGTCCGCGAGGATGGAGATCGGGTTGGCCGTCACGCCGGCGTCGCTGAAGGTGTTGCCCGCGGCCAGTTCCTGGGCCGTGAAGGACATATCGGCTCCGAGCATCATGCCGGCGGCGGCCGGGCCCGGGCCCAAGAGCCTGAACTCCCCCACGCAAACCGGGGCACTCCCACTGTCCCAGACCGTGAGTTCCGCGTAGCGCACCGGTACCACGCCTGGCGAGGCCCCGCCTGTGGGGCCGCCCGGCGTGATGGTGCCGGCACTTTGCCCGGGGAGGCCGCCGCTCGTGCCGGCGGGTGCGAGCGGGACGTACATGGGGTTGCCCGGGTCGAGGGCGATGCTCTGTGCCGTCGCCACCGGCTGCCACTGCCCCGCCGCGGTGGCAATGGACAAAGAGGCGCGCGCCGAGGAACTCGAGTTGTCGAGGGTTATGCCGATGCCGTCCAGCTGGCGCACCTGGCCGAGGTCCACCGTCAAAGTGTCGGGCCACGAGGCGGTACACCAGGAGGTCGCGGCGTCGCCGTCGATCGCGTTGGAGGGCGGGTTGGCGGACTGAGACGCTTCGGCCGTTGCCTGGCCGGAGAGAGCCCAGTCGATGGTGGGTGCCTGGGCATCCGACTGCAGGGCCCCGTGGTGCGCCGTGGCGGGTGCCTGCAGTTGAGCCGCCACCGGGGAAGCGAAGAGCGCCACGAGGGCCGCCGCGCCCGCAGCCGCAGGGCCGGAAAGGTGCCTGCGCCGGCGGGGCCGTGGGCCGTTTCTGGTCGGTGCCACGTTGCTGTCAGAGCGCGTCACGATACGAAGCCGTCCTTTCATCTCGTCCCCCCGTTCTCGCCATGCATGGGAGCGCTCCCAATGCGACTCGAGAAACTAGCAGGGACGTGCAAACGGTGCAAGGGGTTAGCACAGCCTGGTGCGGGGGTCGGCGGAGTCCCTGGTGAAGCCTCTACGCACGAGACGTGCCGGCCAGGGGAGAAAGACGGGGACGTGGGTGCCGGCACGTGCGCTGGGCCGGGGGAGAAAGACGGGGACGTGGTGCCGGCACGTGCGCTCGGCCAGGCCGTGTGGGGTGGGGTGGGCCGTCTACTGGGTGCGTTTCCACGTTCTCGGTGCGGTCCGCGTGCCAAGAGGGCGCCTGACAGTACCAAGAACGTCTGGTCGCACCGAGAAGAGCATGTCCGCCGCAACTGGGCGCGCCTGGCGTCGGTACGCTCGGCACCGACGGAACGCGCTGCCGGCCCACCCAGGCGCCGGCGAGTGAACGTCAGCCAAGACGATGGACGTCCCCGACTACCCCCTCCCCACAGAGGCCATTGCCCAGGTCCCGGCCGAACCACGCGACTCGGCGCGGCTCCTGAACGCCCTCCGGGACCCTCCCGAGCACTTGCTGGTGGCCGACCTGCCGGGGCTTCTCGGCGAGGGCGACGTGGTCGTCGTCAACACCTCACGAGTGGTGCCGGCGCGCCTCGCCCTCCGCAAGCAGACCGGGGGAGCGGCCGAGGTACTGCTGGTGGAGCCGCTGCCCGGCCCGCCGGGCCGCTTCGAGGCCATGGTCCGCCCGGGCCGGCGCCTGCCCCCCGGGACGATCTTGTGGGCGCAGCCCGCTCCGGCCGGGGTCGCGCCGGCGGGCGTCGAGGCCGGCGAAGCGGACGCGGGTCGCGCCGCTGGCGAGGTAGTGCCGCTAGTGCCAGTGGTCGAGGTGGGCGCTCGGCTGCCCAACGGCAACCGAGAGGTCACTGGCCTGGTGGAAGACCTGTCCGCCTACGGGGAGCTGGCCTTGCCTCCCTACATACACGAACCCCTCTCGGACCCCGAGCGCTACCAGACCGTCTACTCGGAGCGCCCGGGCAGCGTGGCCGCGCCGACGGCGGGCTTGCACCTGACCCCGGGCGTGCTGGCCGCTTGCCGCCGGCAGGGCGCCCGTATCCTGGCCGTGGACCTCGCGGTCGGCCCAGGGACCTTCAAGCCGATCAAGGCTGGCCGGGTAGAGGAGCACGAGATGCACGCCGAGCGCTACTTCGTCCCCGAGGTCACCTGGGAGGCCTGCCAGGAGGCGAGGCGAAATGGGGGCCGGGTGGTGGCGGTCGGCACGACTGCTGTGCGGGCGTTGGAATCGGCCGGTGCCACCGGGTCACTCCAAGGCAGGACCGAGCTCTACATACGACCGGGCCACCCTTTCTCGGTCGTTGACGTGCTCATGACCAATTTCCACCAGCCGAGGAGCACGCTCCTCGTCCTGCTGGAGGCCTTCGCCGGCGAGCGCTGGCGGGACCTCTACGCCCTCGCGCTGGCCGAGGGCTACCGGTTTTTGTCTTTCGGTGACGCGATGGTCGTCGGGCGGGGCTAGAGCGGTGGTGTTCGAGCTGGAGGGCACCGACGGGGCGGCCCGGGCGGGCTGGGTCGTCACTGCTAGGGGCCGGTTCGCGACGCCTTGCTTCATGCCGGTCGGTTCCCGGGGCGCGGTGCGCCTCCTGTCGGCCGAGGACCTCGACGGCCTCGGGGCCGAGGTCGTGCTGGCGAACACCTACCACCTCATGCTGCGCCCCGGGGCGAAGGTGGTGGCATCCCTCGGGGGGCTGCACGGCTTTACCGGGTGGCCGGGGCACTTCCTCACCGATTCGGGCGGCTACCAGGTGATGTCTCTCCCGTGTTCGGTGGACGACGAGGGCGTGAAGTTCCGTTCGGCCTACGACGGCTCGTGGCAGAGGCTCTCGCCCGAAGGGGCGGTCGAGGCGCAGGAGGCGCTCGGTTCTGATATTGCCATGGTGCTGGACGTCTGCCTTTCGCTGCCGGCGCCGCGCCAGGCCGTGGTGGAGGCGGGGGAGCGCACGCTGGCCTGGGCCGAGCGCTCGCTGGCCGCTCGCAACCGCCCGGACCAGCTCCTGTTCGGGATCGTGCAAGGTGGCACCGAAGTGGACCTGCGCGAGGAGTACGCGAGACGCCTGGGGGCGATGGGTTTCGACGGCTACGGGATCGGGGGCCTCTCGGTGGGGGAAGCGCCGGCCGAGACCCTCGCCGCCCTGTCCGCCGCCCTCGGGCCGCTGCCGGCGGGGAGGCCCCGCTACCTGATGGGCGTGGGTGACCCGTTCACGCTGGTGAGGGCGATAGGCCTCGGGGTCGATATGTTCGACTGCGTGCTCCCCACGCGTCTAGGGCGCCATGGGACAGCGCTCACCAGTGGTGGCAAGCTGGCGGTCAAGGCGAGCCGCTTCGCCACGGACGGGGGGCCGGTCGATCCCGCGTGCACCTGCCTGGTGTGCAGGCGCTACAGCCGGGGCTACCTGCGCCACCTGTTCAATGTGGGGGAGCCGAGTGCGGGCCGGCTGCTCAGCCTGCACAACCTGGCCTGGCTGATCCGGCTGGTGAGGCGGGCGCGTGAAGCGGTCCTGGCCGGGTCCCTCGACGAACTGGCTGCCGAGGTGGCCGAGACCTGGGCTTCCCCGGCCTCCTACGGCGCGCGTCACGGTGCTCGGCCCGAGCCGCTAGGCTGGTGCAAGCTTATGTCAGGCTCCCAAGCCAAGGGGCCAAGCTAACTTTGCGGTGCCCGGACGGCACGGAGTTCACATGCACTTCATAATCGGTTCACCTTCGTTGCTCGCTGTTGCCAGCGCGGCCAGCAAGACGACAACAACGACAAAGTCCACTTCCTCGGGCAGCGGCTCGGAGTTCCTCCTGGTCATCATCGTGCTGTTCGCCCTCCTCTACTTCTTCCTGATCCGGCCCAACCAGCGCCGGCGCATGCAGGCCATGCGCCAGAGCCGCACCTTTGGGATCGGGGACGAGGTGGTCGCGGGCGGCATGATGGGCCGCGTGTCGCGCCTCGGAGACGACGAGGTGGACGTCGAGGTCTCAGATGGCGTGGTCATCTCGTTCGTGCCCCAGGCCGTGCAGCTGCGTTCGGCCTACATCGCCAACCAGTCGCGCCGCAGCGGCGGCCTCTTCGGCGGTGGCGCCATGGGCGGGGGAGCGGCTGGCCGGGGGGGCCTCGGGGGGAGCGGCATGGGCAGCGGGGCCGCGGGCACCAACGGCAGGGCCTCGGCCAACTCGAGGGCCGGGAGCGCTGCTGACGGCGCGGGCGAGGGCTTTGGCGAAGACCAGGCCGGCGAGGAGGGGGAGAGCGACGCCTGGGTTTCGGCCGGCGAGGGTACCGAGGAAGACGAGGCCTGGCCACCGGGTAGCGAAGGTGCGGAGGGCACGACCGACTCTTGGCCTTCCGCGGGCGGTAACGCCGCCGGCGGGAGCAGCAAGGAAGCATAGGCAGGAGCAGCCGGCAACGTGAACCCGAGGACGCTTGTCTGGTCCCTCTCCACGATCCTGGTCGTCGCCCTCGTCTCGGTGGGCGCCACTTTCCTTTCCGGGAAGGCGCCCCTGCTCGGCCTCGACCTGAAAGGCGGCGTCGAGGTCGTCCTCCAGCCCCACACCAAAAACACGAACCCGACCACCCTGCAAGAGGCCGTCACCATCATCAACAACCGCGTCAATGGCTACGGCATCTCCAATGCCTCGGTGACCAGGCAGGGCAACGACATCGTGATCGAGCTGCCCGGGGCCAAGAACGACACCCAGGTCCTCTCCGAGCTGGGCCAGACGGCGCAGCTCTTCTTCCGGCCGGTGGTCTGCATCATCGCCCCCTACGTACCCTCGACGACCTCGACCCGGCCGGGGAAGACCACCACAGCCACAACGACCACGACCGCGCCTGCGAAGGCGAAGAAGCCGGCCACCTCGCCGACACACAAGTCGGCGGCCGAGGCTGGGCCCAGTGCGGCGCGCCTCGACTCGGCCGTGCGCTACCTCGCTGCCGGCGGCAAGGGCGGGGCTACGACGACCAAGGGGGCCACGTCTAGGGCGGCGACGACCACCGGTAAGGCCACCTCCACAGCCAAGCCTGCCGGCTCCAAGGCGGCTGCCAAGTCCAGAAGCACCACGACGGCTGTCCCGAGCACGACGGTGCCGAGCACGACGGTGCCGAGCACCACCACGACCACCACCCTCGCCGACCACATTTGCAGCCTTTCCCCGACGCAGCAGGAGTCCTACATGCCGCCCCACGGGGACAGCCACGGGCTCACCCCCCCGGCGTGGGACAACAAGAACTCGACCGTCGTGCTGCCTTACTACGCCGACTACGCAAAGGGCAAGTACACCCCCGACTCCCGCTACGTGCTCGGCCCGGCCGAGATGACTGGGTCGATCGTGAAAAACGCCTCTGCCTTCGTCAACACCCAGACGAGCCAGTGGGAGGTAAACCTCAATTTCACTGGCAAGGGCTCGACGCAGTTCAACCAGCACGCCGCCCAGCACTACGCCTGCTACTTGCAGAACAAGGCCAGACCGCCCTACTGCGCGCTGCAGGCGATCGAGCTCGACGGCGTCGTCGAGTCGGCGCCGGCCATAGAGGCGAGCTCGTATAACGGGGCGGCTACGATCAACGGGTCGACCGCGAACCCCTTCACGGCGGCGGAGGCCCAGTCCCTGGCCAACGCCCTCAACTACGGCTCGCTGCCGGTCCGCCTCGTCACCCAGACGATCGACAACGTCTCGCCGACCATTGGCACGCAGTCGCTCCGGGCCGGCGCCATAGCCGGTGCCGTCGCGGTGCTGCTCGTGATCCTCTACCTGGTCATCTACTACCGGGCGCTCGGGCTCGTGGTAGTGCTCGGCATCTGCATATCGGGAGCACTGCTCTACGCGATCACCACGTTGCTGTCGGCCACCTCGGGCCTCGCGCTCACCTTGTCGGGGGTGATCGGGCTGATCGTCTCGGTGGGCGTCACCGCGGACTCGTGCGTCATCTACTTCGAGCGATTGAAAGAAGACGTCCGTACCGGCCGCACGGTGCGCACCTCGGTCGAAAAGAGCTTCAACAGAGCGTTCCGCACGATCCTCGCCGCCGACTTCTCCTCCTTTATCGCCGCGCTCATCCTCTACGCCTTGACCGTGGGTGACGTGCGGGGGTTCGCCTTCTTCCTCGGCCTGGCCACGCTGCTCAACATCGTCACGACCTACTTCTTCACGAGGCCGCTCGTGATCCTGCTCGGCCGCCGCTCGGTGGGTGAGGGCGGCGCGCTCGGGGTCGGTCGGGGCCTCGGGGCGCGCCGAGCGTTCGGCACTGGCGCTCTCGGTGCCGGCGGCTCCGGGGGAGGCAGCTGACATGGCGGGCACGAGCGGCCGCACCGTGAGGGCCCGGGCCGGCGCATCGCTCCCGAGCTACGAGAAGCCCGAGGGGAGCGCGTTCGCCCGGCTCTACCGGGGCGAGACGACCTTCGACTTCATCAACCGCTGGAGGTACTGGTTCGCGCTCTCGGGGGCCGTGATCGCCATCGGCCTCGTTGCCCTCGGCGTCAGGGGCCTCAACTTCAGCATCGACTTCAAGGGCGGGATCCAATGGGAGGTCCCGACGACAGCCGCCGTCGCGACGGTGAAGACGGATCTCAACGCCATCAGCCCGGTGCTCAACAAGTCCACCATCACCCAGCTCACCAACCGGGCGTCGGGTAAGACCGAGATCTCGGTCGAGGCACCGTCCTCGCTCACCAGCAACAAGAGCTTGGTGGACAAAGTGACCCACGAGCTGGCCAGTATCGCCCACGTCACGGTCGACAAGGTCAACTTGACCGCGGTCGGCCCTTCCTGGGGCGGCGTCATTACCAAGAAGGCGGTCGAGGCCGTGGTCGTCTTCCTCGTGCTGATCACGCTCGCCATCTCGGTTTATTTCGAGGCCAAGATGGCCATTGGCGCCCTGGTCGCCCTCCTGCACGACATGCTCGTGACTGTCGGGATATACGCCCTTTCGGGGTTCCAGGTGAGCCCCGACACGGTGATCGCCTTCCTGACCGTGCTCGGCTACAGCATCTACGACACGATCGTGGTCTTCGACAAGGTGAAGGAAAACACGCGCGGCCTTGCCTCTACCAACCGCGTGACCTATACGGACGTCGTCAACCTGTCGATGAACCAGGTCCTAGCTCGCTCGATAAACACCTCGTTCGTCGCTGTCATGCCGGTGTTCTGCATCTTGGTCATAGGTTCGTGGGTACTCGGGGCTTCGGCGCTCAACGCCTTCGGCCTCGCCCTTTTCATCGGCCTCATGAGCGGTGCCTACTCCTCGATATTCATCGCTTCTCCGGTGCTCGCCCTCCTGAAAGAGCGCGAGCCTCGTTACGTCGAGATCCGCCGTCGCCTCGCCGCCTACCCCCAGGCCCGCCAAGTGCTCACCCCGGCCACAGTCGCGGGAGGTTCGCTGGTCGGCTCGAAGCCCGCGCGGGACCGGGACGCGGTCGTACCTGCCGGTGCTCCCGCCAAGGCGCCGGGAGCATGGCAGGGGGCAGACAGCGCCCGCGTGCCGGAGACGGCGGCGGTGACGAGCGGGGAGCCGGAGCCCGACCAGCTCTTCCAGCCAGAGTATGGCGGTGGTGCGGTGACCCCCGACGAGGTGGGCGCGGTAACGACGGTAGGTAGAGGTGTCGGCGCTAACGGCGGCGCCCTCGAGACGACTAGCGAAAACAGGCCAGGCAGGGGGAGAGCAGGCGGGACCGGTGCCGGCGCAGGGGGGGACGCCGGCGCTGGCTCGCCGTCACCGGCACCGGCCGCAGCCAGGGCCTCTGGGGGACGGCAGGTGCCCTCTCGGCCTCGCCCGAAGAAGAAGGTCCCGCGCCGGCGTTAGAGGGCGGTGGGCGGCGGCCCGGTGTGCCCAGCCGGCGGTACCCGCCCGGGCACAGGTCAGCGAGTAGGCCGGTAGTACGCTGGGCCTATGGAGCAGGGCGTAGCGCTGGTCAAGGACCTCATAAGGGACGTACCGGATTTCCCGCGGCCCGGGGTCGTCTTCAAAGACATAACCCCCCTGCTCGCCGACCCTGCCGGCTTTTCCTATTGCGTGGAAGCACTGGCTCGGCGCTTCGCCGGCGAGGGGGTTGCCAAGGTCCTGGGCGTCGAGGCCCGAGGTTTCATCATCGCGGCGCCGATCGCCTACCACTTGGGAGCGGGCTTCGTGCCTGTCCGCAAGAAGGGCAAGCTTCCAGGAGACGTGTACTCCTACACCTATGAGCTCGAGTACGGGACCGACACCCTGGAGGTGCGCAAGGACGCCATCTCGCCCGGCGAGAAGGTGCTCGTGGTCGATGACGTGCTGGCGACGGGGGGCACCGCGTCGGCGACCGCGAGGCTCGTCGAGCAGTTGGGCGCCCGGCCAGTCGGCTTCGGCTGCGTGCTCGAGCTCTCCTTCCTGGCTGGACGTGAGAAACTGGCCGGGATCGAGGTCGAGGCCCTGGTGAAGGTGTAGAGCCGTGGACGTGATGACCGTCACCGAGCGGGGGCCGCGGGCGCGTGCCGCAGCCACAGTCGAGCGGGTGCTGCCTTGGCGCCGGCAGCCGGCCGCTTCCGAAGCGCTCGCCCCGCTCCTCGCTTCCTACCGGGAGCGGCACCCGAAGGGGGACCCGAGTATCGTCGTGCGCGCCTACGAGGTGGCCGACAAGGCGCACGAGGGTCAGTTCCGCCGTTCGGGCGAGCCGTTCATATCCCACCCCCTGGCGGTGGCGACGGTACTCGCCGGCCTCGGGATGGACGACGTCACCCTCGCGGCCGCCCTTCTGCACGACGCGGTGGAGGACACTGCCGTCTCGCTCGAAGACATCGAGACCGGCTTCGGGCCCGTGGTCGCTCAGATCGTGGACGGGGTGACCAAGCTCGAGCGCGTGAGTTTCGACTCCCGGGCGGCGGCGCAGGCTGCGACCATGCGCAAGATGCTGGTCGCCATGGCCAAGGACCCCCGAGTCATCCTCATAAAGCTGGCCGACCGGCTCCACAACATGAGGACGCTGGCGGCCATGCCGGAGGCCAGCCAGAAGCGGACCGCGCAGGAAACCCTCGACATCTACGCCCCGCTCGCTCACCGCTTCGGGATCGCGGACATCAAGTGGCAGCTCGAGGACCTCGCGTTCGCCACGCTGCACCCGCGCCGGTACGCGCAGATCGAGCAGATGGTGGCTGCCCGCGCCCCGGAGCGTGAGGTGTACCTGGCCCAGGTGACCGAGCAGGTGGAGGAGCGTCTGTCGGCGGCGCGCATAGAAGCGACCGTGACTGGCCGGCCCAAGCACCTCTACTCCATCTACGAGAAGATGGTCTTGAAGAACAAGGAGTTCGACGAGATCTACGACCTCATGGGGGTCAGGGTGATCGTCGGTTCCGTGAAGGACTGCTGGGCGGCACTCGGCGCCATCCACGGCACCTGGGCGCCCGTGCTCGGGAGGTTCAAGGATTACATAAACACGCCCAAGTTCAACCTCTACCAGTCCCTCCATACGACCGTGGTCGGGCCGCAAGGCAAGCCGCTCGAAGTGCAGATCCGCACCTGGGAAATGCACAACCGCGCCGAACGGGGCATCGCTTCGCACTGGGGCTACAAGGAAAATGCCTCAGCGTCGGACATCGCTTGGCTCCAGCGGATAGTCGACTGGTCGGTTGAGAGCACCGATCCTGCCGAGTTCTTGGAGGGCCTGAAGCTGGACCTCGAAAGCGACGAGGTTTTCGTTTTCACCCCCAAGGGCGACGTGGTTGCCCTTCCCGTCGGGGCTACCCCGGTCGACTTCGCCTACTCCATCCACACCGAGGTCGGGCACCGTTGCATCGGGGCCAAGGTAAACGGGCGGTTGGTCCCGCTCGACTCCAAGCTCACTTCGGGCGACAGCGTCGAGATCTTCACCTCCAAGGTCCCCTCCGCCGGCCCGAGCCGCGACTGGCTGAGCATCGTCGTGACGGCGAGGGCACGCAACAAGATCCGCCAGTGGTTCAGCCGGGAGCGCCGGGAAGACGCCATGGAGACCGGCCGGGAGGAACTGGTGAAGGCGCTCCGCAAGGAGGGGCTGCCGGCGCAAAAGCTGATGGGGTCCGACGCCATGAAACGGGTCGGCGAGTCCCTCCACTACGCCGACCTCGACGCCCTGTGCGCGGCGCTCGGGGAGGGCCACGTCTCGGGCCAGGCGGTCGCCCAGCGCCTCACGCGGGAACTGCGGGGTGGCGAGCAGGACATGCAGCTGCCCTCTACCGTTCGCCAACCCCGCCGGCCGAGCCAGCAGGGGATCGGCCTGCACGTGGAGGGCCTCGACGACGTTATGGTGCGCCTCGCCCGTTGCTGCACCCCGGTGCCCGGAGACGAGGTCATCGGCTTCGTGACCCGGGGCCGAGGCGTGAGCGTCCACCGAAGTGACTGTGCCAACGCGGCGGCTCTGGCAGCGGCCGAGGTCGGCAGGTTGATAGAGGTCGAGTGGGACCGAGACCGCCCGGGCAGCTTCCTGGCGGCGCTCGAGATAAAGGCGCTCGACCGCACCCGCCTCGGTGTTGACATCTGGAAGGTGCTCTCGGACCACCATCTGAACATCCTCCGCAGCGAGACCCATACCGGGGCCGACCGGGTGAGCAAGATGCGCTTCGAGTTCGAGTTGGCCGACCCGGCCCACCTGGAGTCCGTGCTCGGCGCTTTGAAGAGGGTGGACAGTGTGTACGACGCCTACCGTGCGCTTCCGGGCGCCGGCAACGGCAGCCGCGGTCCGGCGCGCGAGCGCACCGGCGCGGGCCGGCGACCCGCCGGCTGATACCTGTTGCCGGTCGCGGTGTTCGAGCGGGCGCGAGCCGGCGCTCGCGTGGCGCAGTCTTGGCTGATGCCGGTTGGCGATCTCGGTGGTTGAGCGGGCGGACCTCTTTCAAGCGGCGCTCGAGCGCCGGTTGGCTGAGCACGGTCCCCTGGCGGCGCGCATGCGGCCGAGGTCGCTCGACGAAATGGTCGGCCAGCGGCACCTGCTCGGGCCGGGCCGGCCGCTCAGGGCCCTGATCGAAGCCGACCGGCTTTCTTCGGCGGTGCTCTGGGGCCCGCCCGGCTCGGGCAAGACCACGCTCGCCAAGCTCGTGGCCGGCGCTACCAAGAAGTCGTTCGTTTCCATGTCGGCGGTAGCCGCCGGCGTGAAGGACGTGAGAGAGACGGTCGAGACGGCGAGGAACCTGCTCGCGGTGGAAGGTCGGGGGACCGTGCTGTTCCTCGACGAAGTGCACCGGTTCAACCGGGCGCAGCAAGACGCGCTCCTGCCCTCGGTCGAGTCCGGAGAACTGGTTTTCATCGGGGCGACCACCGAGAACCCGTTCTTTTCCGTCAACGGGCCGCTCCTTTCGCGCAGCAGCTTGTTCCGCCTGGATCGGTTGTCGGAGCCGGATCTGGTGGTCTTGCTGCGCCGTGCCCTCGAGCGCGAGGATGCCTCGGCCGACGATGACGCCATCACAGCGCTCGCCCGCCTGGCCGAGGGCGACGCCCGCAGCGCGCTCAACAGCCTCGAGGTCGCGCTGGCCCTGGCCGAGACCGCGGGCCGGTCGGCCGTGAGCGTGGAGGACGTGGAGGCTGCTCGCAGCACGAGGGTCCTGCGCTACGGGGAGGACGAGCACTACGACGTCGTGAGCGCTTTCATCAAGTCCATCCGCGGGTCGGACCCCGACGCGGGGCTCTACTGGTTGGCGCGCATGCTCGAGGCTGGCGAGGACGCCCGTTTCATCGCGAGGCGTCTCGTCATATTGGCGAGCGAGGACGTGGGCATGGCGGACCCGCAGGCGCTGGTGGTGGCGGACGCGGCCGCTCGGGCGGTCGAGTTCGTGGGGCTACCCGAGGCCCAGCTCAACTTGGCCCACGCGGTGGTCCACTTGGCGAACGCCCCCAAGTCCAACTCGGTGACAGCCGCCCTTGGCAGGGCACGCTCAGACGTGGCCGAGCTTTCCGCCGGCGAGGTTCCCAAACACCTGCGGGACTCGCATTACAAAGGGGCGGCGCGCCTCGGCCACGGCAAGGGCTATGTGTACCCCCACGGGGAACCCGGAGGCTGGGTGGCGCAGCAGTACCGGCCGCCTCACTTGGAGGGGCGGGTGTACTGGGAGCCGACCGGCCGGGGTGAGGATGTCCGGCGGGCGGCCGGTGGGCCTGCGGCCGAGGGCGAAGGGGCCGCCCAGGGCGGGCCGGCGGGCCAAGAAGGTGGCCGGCGAGGCTCGTAGGCATCAGGCGGGCTTGGACGAGTCCGAGGTGCGGCCCGGTGAAAGCAGCCTGCCCGTCGGCCTGGGTTGCGTGCCGGCGCTCCGGGCCTACTCCGCGATGCGCCGGCAGAGCCAGGCGAGCGACAGCGGGTAGCGGTAGTCGATGCTCATGTGCCCGCCGTCGAAGTACTCGGTGTGGACCACGTCGTGCCCCAAGCCGATTTCGCTGAGGGCGGAACGGAAAGCCGCTGTACCCAAGTCCAGGTACCATTCATCGTCGGTGCCTGCGTCGAGCCAGACCGCCCGCAGCGACGCTAGCGCGTCCGCGTACTTGGGGACCATGCGGACCGGGTCCCGGTCGAGCCAGCGCTGCCACACCGCCGGCCGCAGTGCCCCGGTGGCCGGGTCGAAGGGCAGCGTCACCGAACCGTCCTCGCCGGCGGAAAAGCACGCCGAAACCCCGAGCAGCATGAGGAGGCAATGGTCCTCTTTCTTGGTAAACGCGGTCCGCGACCTGAAGCCCGCCCACCACTGCCAGATGTCGCCGTCATATTTCCGCAAGTGCCGGGTCGCTTTGGCGAACTCGGGCAAGTAGAGGTACTCGTAGAGGCAGTCGCCCGCATGGGAGGCGAGGGCGCCGAAGAGGTCGGGCCGCAGCATGGGTGTGACCATGGCCCCGAAACCACCGCTCGAATGGCCCATGATCGCTCGGTGCTCGGCCGCCACCAGGGTACGGAAGTGCGCGTCGACCCAGGGGACCACCTCCTCGCACAGGTAGGAGTGGTAACGCCCGGTGCCCGCCGAGTCGACGAACTGGCTCCCCCCGTACGACGTCCAGGCATCTACATAGACCACGACCGCCGGCGGCGCCTCGGCGCGTGCGAACGTGGCGTCGGCCGTCTCGGGGAAGGGCTGGCGGAACGCAGCGCGGTTCCGCCACATGGCGACATGGCCGGTGTAGCCCTGGAGCACGTAGACAGTTGGGTACCGGCGCCCTTGGTCGGCGTCGTAGCCGGGCGGCAGGTACACGAGCACCGGGCGCTCGTGCGGGTCGCCGAGCGGGTTGGCGCGGAGCAACTCGCTTTCGATCACGTGCTCCTCGATCCTTCCCGCCAGCTCAGCAGACCATGGCAGCATCCGGGCCTCCTTCCTCCCAGCCAATTAGTGGTTGTAGCCGGGTAGCAGCCTGAAGGGTTTTCCGGCCAACGTACGCAACCCAGGGTCCCAGTCGCAATCGGGTGAAGGCTCCGGTCCCGGTACGAGATGGTCAGGGGACGTGGAGGACCTCCCCCGGCTGCAAGGTGCCCCCGCCGATCTGGCTTTCGAGCAAGTACTCGAGCGGTCGCGGGTCCTTGGTGCCCGAAAAGCGAACGGCGACGGCCCATATTGTGTCGCCGGGCCGCGCCACGTAGGTGGTCGTTGCGCAGTTGCTCCCCCAAGGGGCGCTGGCACCTGGTGGGCAGGGGCTCGTGCCTGCATGTGAAGGCGATGCAGACGCAATGAGCCGCGAAGCGACGCTCGATGCGAGAGCCCCGGCGCCAGCGGCGAGGGCCAGTAGCAGTAAGCGGCGCCAGAGGCAGGCCCGGGCACCTGGCCGTCCAGGAAGCGCTGGCGCCGTGGGTGCGCCGCCTCGAGCCTGGTCGGCGCTCGGCACGGCGGCGTGCCCCCCTGTCGTGGGCCTGCTGGTGCCTTTGGCGTGGTCGGATGCAACCAATTGCGTGCCTCCTTTGGGGAGTGCTGAAGGGGTAGCAAACGTACGTTCCTAGCCTACTCGAACTTACGTTCAACCGGCGAAATTTCAGGAACGTATGTTTGACCTTCGGGCCCAAAACCGCTACGATGATCAGTAATGGCGTTGCCAGGGACGGCGGCCGGGAGCTATCAGGCAGCGGCCGCGGGCCGCGGCCAGAACGGAGGGCAACCTTGACCGAAGTCGCATTGACAGACAAGCGCCGGGAGATACTCGAGTTCATCGCCGCCCAGGTGCGGGAGCACGGCTACCCGCCTTCTGTGCGCGAGATCGGCGCCGCCGTCGGGCTCGCGTCCACCTCGACGGTACAGGCACACCTTAACACGCTGCAGCGCCAGGGTTACTTGCGGCGGGACCCGACCAAGCCGCGAGCGCTGGAGGTGCGTTACGAGGCCGGGTCGGGCGCCCCGATCGAGTGCCGGCCGACGAGGCAGGTGCCCCTGGTCGGGGACATCGCCGCTGGTACCAACGTCCTCGCTTCAGAGAACATCGAGGAGCTACTGCCCTTGCCACAGGACTTCACGGGTAGCGGCAACCTCTTCATGCTCCGGGTCAGGGGCGACTCGATGGTCGACGCGGGCATCCTCGACGGCGACTTCGTCGTCGTCCGCCAACAGCCCGACGCCGAGCCGGGCGAGATCGTCGCCGCCGGGCTCCCGGGAGGCGAGGCCACCGTCAAGCGGTTTTCGCGCGAAGGTGACAACATTGTGTTGCTGCCCGCCAACGAGCACATGTCTCCGCTCGTGTACCCAGCGTCCGAAGTCCAGCTCTACGGCAAGGTCGTGACGGTCATGCGCCGGCTGTAGGCCGGCGTTGTCGGGGCCGGTCAGGGGCCCCGCCGGCAGCGTGCCGGGCCCGGGAAGCTCGCTCCCTCCTGGTCAGGCCGTCGCTAATGACCGGTGGCGGCCCCCGGGTCGTCACGCTTGGCGTCTGCGGGGAGCGGCGGCAGGCACCTGAGGAGTTCCACGTCGCCGCTTGCCGTGGTGGCACCCGCTCCCCAAGGGAGGACCCAGGTCTGCCCCGCTGAGATGCTTGCGTCCCACCCGTCACCTGCGAGAGAGCCTGCGCCGGCGAGGACGACGATCACCGCGAACGACGGCTCGAGCCGGGCCTCGCCGTCACCGGGGCGTACACGCTGTGCCCGGAAGTAGGGTGCCGCCGGCTCAGCCAAAGCATCCTCCACAGTCGGCCCGGCACCCGGCCCGGTGGTCGTGCGCCCAGTGGCGCGGCGGACCAGTTGGTCGAGGCCGCCGTCGCCGATGGCGTCGTGGCGGACGCAGGAGATGGCCAGGTCGCGCCCGAGGCCAAGCTCGCCGGAGCTGGGGTCGAGGTCGAAGCCCTCGAGTTCGAGCATGACAGAGAAATCGGTCGGCTCTTGCAGCTCGACGCAAAATACTCCCTCGCCGATGGCGTGCGGGGTCCCCGCGGGCACCAAGACGGCGTCGCCGGGTGCGACCACCAACCGGTTCAGGTTGGCGAGCATTGCCCTGGTGTCCTGCTCCGCCACCCAGCGGGCCAGCTCGCCGGCTGCGAGGTCGCGCACCCAACCGAGGTACACCACTGGTTCGGCTCCTTTGGTGCCGACGATCACCCAGTTTTCCGTCTTACCGTGACGGGAGCCAAGGTGGGCACGGGCAAAGGACCTGGGAGGGTGGGCGTGGACGGGCAAGCGCTCGCCGGCGTCCAGGAGCTTGACCAGGAGGGCAGGAGAGGCACCGAAGTAGGCCACGTGCTCGGGCCCGAGCCAGGCCTCTGGGTCGCGCTCCACGGCGTCTCGGACATAGCCGTCTCCGGGCAGCATCGACAGGCCGTCCTCGAGCATGCCGAAGCGGGGGGTGGTCGACGCCACCCAGTCCTCGGGGCGGAAGGGGTCTTCGCTGGCGGTCCCCCTGAAGGCGGCGATGGCGGCGCCGCCCCGGTAAAACTGCCGGGGTTGGTTGGAGCCGAGCTTTACGGGTTGCACCGCCCGACACGCTACAGGCCGCACTCCCGGGGTTGCGGACGGTTTGCACGCCTGTGACGTCCTCTGGCGTGGCACCGTGGGTCGACGAACTGCCCTCGTGCGCGCCCGTCGAGGACCGCGGTTGCGGCGCCGTCGTGGCCGCGAGGTACTGTCAGCCGGTGGCTGACGTCTTTGTGCTGGTAGTGGGCGAGTGCCTGGTCGACTTGGCACCGGCGGGAGAAGCGCGACAGGGCATCGCCGGCAAGAGCTATGTAGCCCTCCCAGGGGGGAGTCCTGCAAACGTAGCGGTGGGCCTCGCTCGTCTCGGGGTGCGCACTGGTTTTGCTGGAAGGTTTTCTGCCGAGGGCTTCGGGCCCTGGCTCCGTCAACACCTGTCCTCCAACGGGGTCGACCTTTCTACTTCCGTAGATGCCACTGAGCCGGCCACGCTGGCGGTCGTGACGCTGGATGCTGCGGGGAGGGCGAGTTACACGTTCTACGGGCCCGAGACGGCCGACTGGCGGTGGTCGGCGGGCGAACTTCCCGTGCCCCGTGGCTTTGCGGCCGTCCATAGCGGCTCTCTCGCGACCACCTTCGAACCTGGCGCCTCGGTGCTGGCAAAGTGGCTGGAGGCGGTGCGCGACAGCGGTGACGCCGTCGTCTCGTTCGACCCCAACGTGCGGGCGGGCCTGGTGGCAGACCTGACCGCCTACCGCGACCGCCTCGAACGGCTGGTTGCCTGTGCCCACATCGTCAAGGCTTCAGATGATGACCTCGCGGTGGCCTACCCCGGCAGCGCCGTGGAAAAGGTGGCCGAGTCGTGGCTCTCGGGGGGAGCAGCCCTCGTCGTGGTCACCGAGGGGCCCCGGGGGGCAAGAGCGTTCCACGCATCTGGAGCGCAGGCGAGTTGCGTTCCGCCGGCGGTCGAGGTGGCGGACACGATCGGTGCTGGAGACACCTTCAGTGCGAGCTTGCTTGCTTACTTGGCGTCCGCGGGGGCCCTCACACCAGAAGGCGTCGCCTCCTTGGGCAGCGAGGAATTGGAGCGTGCCATCGGCTATGCGGTCGCCGCTAGCGCCTTCACCTGCACCCGGCCAGGGGCAGACCCTCCGACGGCGAGGGAGCTGGCCACCTTTTGCGAGGCAGTTGTGCCACGAAGTTGAGGGCGGGCCTCGACCCGAACTGGGACTTGCGTGTTGGCGAGGCGGAGCGACGCATGCCGTGGTGGCGACGAGACTTGCGCTGGGGCCTCCAAATTTTGTGAAGGAGAAGGCGGTCCAGCGCCGCCCCCACTGTTTAGGGGGCAAGTTGCCCCTTGATAAGTTGGGGCCGGCCAGGAAGGCCAAGCGAGGAAAAGGAGCGTGCCATGCGAGTCGGTGTTCTTACTGGTGGGGGGGACTGCCCAGGGCTCAACGCAGTCATCAGGGCTGCCGTCTTGAAGGGCGAGAAGCGTTACGGGGACAGCTTCATCGGTTTCCTGGACGGCTGGCTCGGCGTGATCGAGGACAGGACGGCGCCACTGGGCTCGGCGCGCTGCCGTGACATCCTTGACAAGGGCGGCACGATCCTGGGGACGAGCCGGACCAACCCTTACAAGGAGCGAGGCGGTGCCGAGCGGGTACGGGCCACGCTGGCGGCCGAGGGCGTGGACGCGCTCATGGCGATCGGGGGCGACGACACATTGGGCGTGGCGAGCAAGCTGGCCGGCGAGGGGGTGACGGTGGTCGGCGTCCCGAAGACGATCGACAACGACCTGTCGGCGACAGAAGTCACATTCGGTTTCCACACGGCCGTTCAGATCGCGACGGAGGCCATCGACCGCTTGCGGACCACGTCGGAGTCGCACGGGCGCGTCATCGTCTGCGAAGTGATGGGCAGGCACGCGGGGTGGATCTCGATGTACGCGGGCATCGCGGGGGGCGCGGTCGACGTGCTCGTGCCCGAGCAGCCCTTCGACGTGGCCGAAGTGTGCGAACTGCTGAAGGCGCACCGTGCGCTAGGCCGGGTCGCCTCCGTCGTCGTGGTGGCCGAAGGAGCAGTTCCCAAGGAGGGCTCGCTCTCGGTGACATCGGGCGAGGTCGACCAGTTCGGGCACGTCCGACTAGGCGGGATTGCCAACGTGCTCGCCAAGGAGATCGAGGAGCGGACCGGCTTCGAAACCCGGGCGACGGTCCTCGGCCATATCCAGCGGGGTGGCACCCCGACCGCGTACGACAGGGTACTGGCGACCAGGTTTGGGATCGACGCGATCGACGCTCTGCACGATGGTGGGGCGGGCACGATGGTCGCCCTCCAAGCGGACAAGATCGTGCGCGTGCCGCTGTCCGACGCTGTTTCGGAACCGAAGCTCGTGCCGAACGAGCTCTATGAGACGGTGGCCCGGCCCCTGTTCGGTTAGGGGCGGGGTGCGGGCGCTGGTGTTGGTGCCGGTGCCGGTGCCGGTGCCGGTGCCATTGTTGTGCCCGGTCCGGGTGACCTAGCTGCTGTGCAGTGACCGTCGTGGTGACTTGCGTGGCGTGCCTGTGAGGAGCTCCGAGAGGGGCTCGCAGAGCGTGGGTGTCGTGGCCAGGAGGATCTCCCCGGCGAGCCTCACCACCTCGCCGCCGGCCTCGGTGCAGATGAGGGAGCCTGCGGCCCAGTCCCAATCGTTCAAGTGGGACTCGTAGTAGGCGTCGAAGCGCCCACCGGCCACCCAGCACAGGTCGAGCGCCGCCGAGCCGCACCTGCGGATGTCGCGGACTGCAGGCAGTAGCCGAGGCAGGAGGGCGGCCTGCTCGGCCCGGCGCTCGCGGCCGTAACCAAAACCGGTTGCCACGAGGGCCGTGGCAAGTTCGCTGCGGCCAGCGGCGACGTGGCAGGGCGAACCGTTGCACTGGGCACAGCGCCCGATTGCTGCGGACCAGGTCTCGTCTCTGCTGGGGTCGACGACGACTCCGACGACACTGCGGCCGTCCACCGCGGCGGCCAGGGAGACCGCATAGGCAGGGACGCCAAAGAAAAAGTTGGTCGTACCGTCCAGGGGGTCGGCAACCCACGACACGCCGGAGCTGCCCTGGTGAGAGGCACCCTCCTCCCCGCGGAACGAGTCCTCGGGCCTCGAGCGGCGCAATTCGGCCAGGATGTACGACTCCGAGGCGCGGTCTGCCTCGGAGACGAGGTCGGTGGGCGAGGACTTGGTCTCGACCTGCTGCAAGCTCCTGGTCGAGTACGAGGCGAGCACCCCGGCGGCGCCGGTGGCCACCCTGAGGGCGACCTCGTACAGTTCGTCTAGCAGGCCGGCGGAAAGTTCCTGTGGTCCCATGGGCCCAGTCTGCCTGCCCCGCCGCCGGCGACGGGACGATGGGCGGCCGAAGCCCCTTGCACTGTGGCGGAGGGGTGGGTATTGTGCCGGCGCCTGTCTGCCCTGGTTGCCGGCGCCGGCGCCGCCCGTTCCTGCCGGCGCCGCCCGTTCCTGCCGGCGCCGCCCCGCCCTTGCCTGCCGGCGCTGCCCGTTCCTGCCGGCGCCGCCCGCCTTGCCTGCCGGCGCTGCCCCGCCTTGCCTGCCGGCGCTGCCCGTTCCTGCCGGCGCCGCCCGCCTTGCCTGCCGGCGCTGCCCCGCCTTGCCTGCCGGCGCCGGCGCTGCAATTGGCCCCGCCGGCGTCACCCCCGTCCTTCTCGGTGCGCTCTGACTTTCTCGGTGCGCTCGGCTGTCGTCCCGGGACGCGGAGCGCGCCCGGTAGGGCTTTTTGCACCCGGTTGAGGATGCCGGCGACGATCCAGGTGCGCCAGCCGCTGTTTTGCCCGAAATGCCGGAATTGTCCCCCAGCCTTTCGCTGCTGGCGACAGCCTGCTAAGAAGTGACCCCGTGCAGGGCTCTCCATCGGGCCGTGGCGGGCACCCAGGTGGGGTGAGGGTGGTCCTCGTAGGGTTGTCCGCGCTAGTGTCAGCGCTTTGCATTGCTAGGGGCGCCGGCGCGGTGACGCCGGAGGCAGCCCAGACGGCAGTTGCCCAGACGGCAGTTGCCCAGCCGGTAGCGTCTCCGCCGGCTGGGGCCGCTTCGGCCGCCGGCCTGGCCTCGACAACGAGGCGTACCCCCGGGGAGGCCCTCTTGGAGCAAGAGGAACATTCCGGGATTTACAAAGACGGAGGAGTGCTCGGCTACGGGGCGGCGAGGTTCTTCGGCAGCCCGGTCGGGGTCAAGCTGGCCGCCCCCGTGGTCGCCATGGCCGCCGCTCCCGCCGGCGGGGGCTACTGGCTGGCGAGCGCCGACGGTGCCGTGTACGCCTACGGCGATGCCCGCTACTACGGAGGGCTCGCTGCTCAGAAGCTCTATGCCCCGATTGTCGCCATGGCCGCGACCCCAGACGGTGGTGGGTACTGGCTGGTGGGGGCCAACGGCGCGGTGTACTCGTTCGGGGATGCCCACTACCACGGGTCGCCGGCTACGGCCGGTGGCGTGCCCGACCCTGTGGTCGGTTTCGCCACTACTCCGGACGGCAACGGCTACTGGCTTGTCACGAGCCACGGTGCCGTGTACGCCTACGGCAATGCCCACTACTACGGTTCCCTCGGTGCCACCAACCTCCACAACATCCCCGTCGTTGCGATCGCATCTTCGGCTGATGGGAACGGCTACTGGCTCGTGCAGGGCGGAGGCGAGGTGGTCCCGTACGGTGACGCGCCGAGGCTCGGGAGCATGAGGGGCCACCCACCCGTGGTTGGGATAGCTGTGACGCCAGATGGTCACGGCTACTGGCTCGCCTGCAATGACGGGCAGGTGGACGCGTTCGGCGACGCCCGCTACTTCGGAGGGGACAACCACGCAAACCCGAGGCCGCCGATATCAAGCATCGTCGCCGATGCCTCCGGGGACGGCTATTGGCTCCTCAACCGGGCCGCGTTCGAGGTGAGCCTGGACCAACCCGACCCGGGAGCAGGGGCGCACATAGTGGCCATAGCGGCAAGCCAGCTCGGGCCGAGCCCCGACGGAGGTGGCTACTGCAACCCGTATGGGCCGTGTGAGGAGTGGTGTTCGCTCTTCGCCACTTGGGTCTGGGAACGCGCTGGTGTACCCATACCGCGCTATGCGTTCGTTGGCAATGTCTACGCCTGGGCTGTCAGGCACACGAAGGTGTTGCGTGCGAAACAGAAGCCGGCGCCAGGAGACCTGGTGCTGTACGGTACAGGGCCGGAAAACGTCCGGGCTTCGCCGCATATCGGCATAGTCGCCCAAGTGTGGCCGGACGGCGAGATCGACACGGTCGAAGGCGATGCCGGCCCCGGCCGGGGGAAGTGGACGGCTGTCTTGGTGAACGGCCCGTTCCTGCCAAAACAGTCCTTTTTTGCCAACGGGTTCCCTATTTATGGCTTTGCCGTCCCCTGAGGCTGCCGTGCCGCCGTCATGTAGCGAATGGGCGCGCAGCCAGGGCTTGGACCCAGCTGGCAGCGCGGGCCACTACAGGGGCTTTGTCTTGGTAGAGCAACGGCTGCCCTGGCCGGCGGATGCTTCTTTGGTCACTGAACTCGCTGAAGTGAGCAAGGTCGCTGCCGAGGCTGGCTTCCGGCTGCAACTGATCGCTCCCGTGAAAGGGGCCGGGCTGGCCGACGAGGGCGAGTCTGCGCCGGCAGGGCGGGCTAACGGTCAACGAAAGGTCGTGTGTTATCGACCGTCGCGCGAGGGTTGGGCGGGCGAGTTGGTGCGCTCGGAACTCACTGCCCCGACATCAGGATTGGCCGCCGCTGTAGCCGACCTCATTTCCGACGGGGTGCGGCCAGCACCGGCTCCAGGGGGCACCGTCGTGGACGTCTTGGTGTGCGCCCATGGGCGGCGCGACGCTTGTTGTGGTTCGAGGGGTACGCGGTTCGCTAATGAACTCGTGGAACAGACGCTCAACGCGAAAGACCGGGTGGTGCGGCTGTGGCGGACCAGCCACACCGGCGGCCACCGTTTCTCCCCGACGGCCGTCGTGCTCCCGGCAGCCACGCTCTGGGCATACGCTGACCGCGAGCTTCTGCAGGCGGCGGTGGGCGCCGGGACCGGCCCCGCCGGCCGTGCCGCCGACCACTACAGAGGGTGCGCCACGCTCGGCCCACCCGCCGCGCAGGCCCTGGAGAGGGCGGTGTTCGCCGAGGTGGGGTGGCGGCTTCTCGCAGAGGAGCGACGCACCATGGGAACAGGCGGTGGGCGCCTGCGGCTCGAGACACAGAACTGCGGCACCTGGGAGGGGACCGTCAAGGAGGGCCGGCGGGTGCCCCAACCCGAATGTCGCACAGACCCGGCGGCGGCCAAGAAGTACGGTGTCGAGTGGGCAGTCGCTGATCTGCACCGGCTCTCGTAGCTGGTGCGTCCAGGAACCTCGCCCGGTTGCGACCGGGGTCCCGTGGGGACCAAGGAGCTTTCTTCCGGCGCGGCGACCGGGCGAAGGCTTCCGGCCCGTGCCGCCGGGCGGCGCGAGCGGCGGGTTCGGGCGCAGGGATCAGCGTGCTGTGGCCATTTTTGCTGCTGCCATGGCACCCAGTACTTCGGAGAGGACGCGGCGCCCGTCGTACACGACATCGCGCCAGGTGTACACGAGAACCCGGGTCCCGGCCAGGAACAGGCGGTTGCGCCGGCGGGCGTCTTCGGCCATCTGCTCGGCACTGTGGTGGTACGCGTAGCCGTCGACCTCCATCGCCAGGCCGGGGTAGAGCAGGATGTCTATCCTGTAGTTGAGCCCTGGTCCCGGCTTCACCTCGACGGCGGCAGGCTTTATGCCCGTGCTACGAAGTAAGCGCAGCGTCTTGCTTTCGAGAACGCTCGGCTGGTAGCTGAGCGGGCCGCGCCACAGGAGCGCCGAGCGCAGGCTTTGCGTGCCGGGCCGGCCCCTGCGCGCGAGCTGGCCGAGGTCAGCGTTCAAGGCGTCGAGGGTTACGAGCTTCGCTGCGAGCGCCCTGTCGATGGCAGTCTCGAGTTCGTCGAGACCTGCAACAGAGGCCAGGTCCATCAAGGTGCGGGCCGGTGGTGTGCAGGGAATGCGGCGCCGGGAGGCGGGCTCAGTCGGGAAGTCAAGAGGCCGGTGGACCTCTGCCTCGAGACCTTCGAGGCAACGGCCAGAGCGGTGTCTGGGCACGGTTATTGCGTGGCGGGCTGGAGGTGCTTCCAGCATCTGCCAGAGCCAGGCCGCCGAGCGATGGGACGAGAGTGCCGCCGGCCCCGCCGCGAGGCAAAGGGCCAACAACTCTTGCTCGGGAGTGACGGCGGCCGTCGCCAAGCGTACGAGCCTCGTACCAACGCGTTGCCACTCCCCGGTGCACAGGCGATGGCGGAGGGCAGCTTCGCTGACACCAACGGCGTACAGCTGATCCCGACTCGTCACGCCGTACTGGTCGCGGAACCTGCGGGCTACCTCTCGGACGACAACTGGCCTCATGACTGTGAGTATATTTCATGTATTTCGATATAGCAAGATGTTCCCACCAGGCCTCCGTGGGGCGTCGGACCCCCGCATTCTGGGTGCAGTGACGGTTTCCCGGTGCGCTTGACGGCGGCACAGCAGCGCTGGGTGCACCGAGATGAGCCGACTGCACCGAGAAGGGCTCTGCCGGGCCGATCTGGGTGCGGCTGGCGCCGGCGGGGCCGCACCGGCCGGGCATCGCCAGCCATCGGCCGAGCAACGCGCCGGCAGGGCCCGCCGGCAGGGCCCGCCGGCAGGGCCCGCCGGCTGGGCCCGCCGGCAGGGCCCGCCGGGTACGCTCGAAGAGATGCGCAAGGTGTTGGTGGCCAACCGGGGCGAGATAGCGATCAGGGCCTTCCGCGCCATCAACGAGCTTGGTTGGACCTCGGTGGCAGTGTTCCCTTACGAGGACCGTTACTCGCTGCACCGCCAAAAGGCAGATGAGAGCTACGAGATCGGGGAGCGAGGGCACCCCTTGCGCGCCTACCTCGACATCGCAGGGATAGTCGAGGTGGCCCTGCGGTCGGGGGCGGACGCCGTCTACCCAGGCTACGGGTTCTTGTCGGAAAACCCTGAACTCGCCCGCGCTTGCGCCGATGCCGGCCTCACCTTCGTGGGCCCGCCGGCCGAGGTCCTCGCCCTCGCGGGCAACAAGCCGAGAGCCAAGGAAGCCGCCGCCTCCGCGGGCCTGCCGGTGCTGAACAGCGCCGGTCCCTTTGCCGCCGGCCCTCTCCCGGGCGGGCCTGGCACCTCTGCCCCGAGGGCTGGCGCCGACGGCCGACCCCTCGGGCCTTCAACCGCTTCCAGCCGGCAATTGCACGACATCGACGCCCTGGTGCGCGCCGCTGGCTCGGTCGGTTTCCCGCTCTTTGTCAAGGCGGCGTCCGGCGGCGGGGGCCGGGGCATGCGGCGCGTCGCGCGCGAGGAAGACCTGCGGGAGGCGGCCGAACTCGCCAGCCGTGAGGCGGCGACCGCCTTCGGGGACCCGACGGTGTTCCTCGAGGAGGCCGTGACCCCGGCGCGCCACGTCGAGGTGCAGGTGCTGGCGGACGGGGCTGGCAACGTGGTGCACCTATTCGAGCGCGACTGCTCGGTCCAGCGCCGGCACCAAAAAGTCGTCGAGTTGGCGCCGGCGCCCAACCTGGCGCCGACGCTTCGCGAACGACTTTGTGCTGATGCGGTCGCTTTCGCACGGGCCGTCGGCTACCGCAACGCGGGGACCGTCGAGTTCCTCGTCGGGCCGGACGGACGGCACGTGTTCATCGAGATGAACCCACGGATCCAGGTCGAGCACACCGTCACCGAGGAAGTGACCTCGGTCGACCTCGTGCAGGCGCAACTGCGGGTAGCGGCCGGCGAGACGTTGGCGGATCTCGGCATATCTCAGGAGAACATCGTCGTTCGCGGGGCGGCGCTCCAGTGCCGGATTACGACCGAGGACCCTGGCCAGGGCTTCCGTCCCGACACGGGGCGGATCACGACTTACCGCTCGCCCGGCGGCCACGGGGTGCGCCTCGACGGCTGCACGTACCTCGGGGCGGATGTGTCGTCCCATTTCGACTCCTTGCTCGTGAAGCTCACTACGAGCGGGCGCACCTTTGCCGAAGCCACGAGCAGGGCCCGGCGCGCCGTTGCCGAGTTCAGGGTGCGAGGGGTGGCCACCAACATCCCTTTCCTCCAAGGCGTTCTCGAGGACCCCGACTTCCTGGCCGGCAACCTCACCACTTCGTTTATCGACGAGCGGCCCCACCTGCTCAGCCGGAGGAGCGGGGCCGACCGGGGGACCCGCCTCCTCGCCTACATCGCCGACGTCACCGTCAACCGGCCCAATGGCTACGCGCCGAGTGGGCCCAGCCCGGTGTCGAAGTTGCCTCCAGTTCCTCGCAAAGCGGCTCCGGCGCTGGTGCCCGGGACCCGCCAGTTGCTCGAGGAGAGAGGGCCGGAGGGCTTCGCGCGCTGGATGCGCGAGCAGGCAGCGGTGCTCGTAACCGATACGACTTTCCGCGACGCGCACCAGTCGCTCCTAGCCACCCGCTTGCGCACAAAAGACATGCTCGCAGCGGCACCCTATTACGCCCGGGCGCTGCCCGGGCTCCTGTCGCTCGAGTGCTGGGGAGGTGCCACTTTCGACACGGCGCTGCGTTTTTTGAAGGAGGACCCCTGGGAGCGCCTCGGGAGCATCCGGGAAGCCGTGCCCAACATATGCCTCCAGATGCTCCTGCGGGGGCGCAACACTGTCGGCTACACGCCCTACCCCGTGGAGGTGGCCAGGTCCTTCATAAAAGAAGCGGCAAGGACCGGCGTCGACATATTCCGTGTTTTCGACGCGCTGAACGATATCGACCAGATGCTCCCTGCAGTGCACGCGGTCGCCGAGGCGGGCAAGGTGGCCGAAGGCACGCTGTGCTACACGGGCGACTTGGGCGACCCCTCCGAAAAGCTGTACACCTTGGACTACTACCTGAAAAAGGCCGAACAGCTCGTCGAAGGTGGCGTCCACGTGCTTTGCATAAAGGACATGGCCGGTTTGCTGCGGGCACCGGCAGCGCGAATATTGGTCCGTGCGCTACGGGAAAACTTCGACCTGCCGGTGCACCTGCACACCCATGACACCGCAGGCGGGCAGCTCGGGACTTATGTTGCGGCCGTAGAGGCGGGCGTCGACGCCGTAGACGGCGCCATCGGGCCGATGGCAGGCACTACGAGCCAGCCGTCCCTCGGCGCGGTCGTGGCGGCCACGGCCCATACGGGCCGCGACAGCGGGCTCTCGCTCGCGGCGATAGAGTCCTTCGAGCCGTACTGGGAAGCCGTGCGGCGCTCCTACCACCCCTTCGACATCGGCCTTCCCGCCCCGACGAGCCGCGTCTACCTTCACGAGATGCCTGGGGGCCAGATCTCCAACCTCCGCCAACAGGCCATCGCGCTCGGCCTTGGCGACCGTTACGAAGAGGTGGAGGACCTCTACGCTGTGGCCAACCGGATCCTCGGGAACATTGTGAAAGTGACGCCCAGTTCCAAGGTTGTCGGCGACCTTGCCCTGTACCTGTGCGGCGCCGGCGTGGACACCATGGAGTTCGAGCGCAACCCGGCGGCGTTCGACCTACCAGACAGCGTGCTCGGGTTCCTGGCCGGCGAGCTGGGGGAACCAGCCGGGGGCTGGCCCGAACCCTTCAGGACCAAGGCGCTCGAGGGGAAAAAGCTGCCGGCGCGCCACCACGACCTCCCTCCCGAGACAAAGCAGGTGCTCGAAGACCCCTCCACGCCGTTCCAGGAACTGCGCAGCCTGCTCAACGAGCTCCTCTTCCCCGGCCCGGCGAAGGCGCTCGAGGAGGCCGCCCGCCAGTACGGGGATCTCTCTGTGCTGCCGACGAAGGCCTTCTTTTACGGGCTCAACCCGGGCGAAGAGGTCGAGGTGGTGCTCGAGACAGGGGTCTCGTTGTACCTCGCCCTGGACGCGGTGGGGGAGGCGGACGAGCGGGGGTTCCGTTCGGTTTTCTGCCGTATCAATGGCCAACCTCGTGAAGTGAGGGCCCGGGACCGCTCGGTAAAGGAGCTGCGCCCGAGGGGGGAACGCGCCCAACTCGACAACCCGGCCCACGTCGCCGCCCCCTTCGCCGGCACGGTGTCGCTCACGGTCGGGCCGAACGATCCCGTAGAGGCGGGCCAGACCGTAGCCACTATCGAGGCCATGAAGATGGAGGCGCCGATCACGACCTCCCTCGCGGGTAGGGTCGAGCGTCTGGCCGTGCCCAAGGTTGCTTCCGTCGAAGGAGGGGACCTATTGATGGTCATATCACCGGGGGTGAGCTGATTTGCTGATAGGTGTCGTGAAGGAGATAAAGCCCGCCGAGCGGCGGGTGGCCCTCACGCCGGCCGGTACAGAGGAGCTCGTGGGGGCCGGTCACGCCGTCTTGGTCGAGCGCGGTGCGGGGGACGGCTCGGGTTTCCCCGACGAGGCATACGCGGCCGCGGGGGCGAAGCTGGCGGCCAACGCGGCGGAGATCTGGGGGGAAGTTGACCTGCTCGTCAAGGTGAAGGAGCCCGTGGGGCCAGAGCTCGCGCTCTTGCGGCAGGGTCTCGTGCTTTTCACCTACCTCCACCTGGCTGCCGACCCGGTGTTGACCGACGCCCTTGTCTCGTCTGGTGCTACCGGGGTCGGCTACGAGACGGTCGAGGACGCCGCGGGCCAGTTGCCGCTCCTCGCCCCCATGAGCGAGATCGCCGGGCGGCTGGCGGGCCAGGTCGTCGCCCACTACCTCACGTCGCCCATGGGAGGAAGAGGCATCCTCGCCGGCGGGGCGCCGGGGGTCGCTCCCGCCCGGGTGCTCGTCCTCGGCGGGGGGGTGGTCGGCGTCTACGCCGCTCGGGTGGCGAGGGGGTTGGGCGCTGATGTGACCGTGCTCGAGCGTTCCGACGATCGGCTGCGCTACCTCGACGACCGTTTCGAGGGCTCGGTCCGGTGCCTGATGTCGGACGCGCACAGCGTGGTCGAGCAGCTCACCTCCAACGACGCCGTGGTGGGCGCGGTGCTCGTGCACGGGGCTGCGGCGCCCAAGCTCATAAAGCGCTCGATGCTCTCTTTCATGCCGCCTCGCTCGGTCATCGTCGATGTCGCCATCGACCAGGGGGGGTGTGCCGAAACGTCTCGCCCCACCACCCACGAACAACCAACCTTCGTCGTCGACGGCGTCGTCCACTACTGCGTGGCCAACATGCCGGGCGCGGTGCCGGTGACCTCCACTCGGGCCCTAACCAATGCCACCCTGCCCTACCTGCACCGGCTCGCGGACCTGGGTCTCGACGAGTACTGCCGACGGGACCCGGGGTTCGCCAAAGGGGTGAACGTGCGCGACCACGAAGTGGTCCACCCCGCCGTGGCTGCGTCTTACCGGGGGCGAGCCGGCGCGGACTAGTGCGGCGGCGGCCTGAATGTAACTGGCCGCCCTCGATCGGCCATGCTGGAGGGGTGACCAACGCCCAACCCGCAGACCTCGGTGCTGAGAGCGCCCATGACACCGTTGCCCCCCGTGCGAGAGTAGCCAGCGTGCGCCCGAACATCCCGTCGAGAGAGAAACCCAACCCAGCGCACCGCTACCTGTCCGACGGTGGCCGCCGGACCCGTGTTGTGGCCACCATCGGCCCCGCTTCGGACTCTCCGGCCGTGCTATCGGCCATGCAAGAGGCGGGGATGGACGTGGCGCGCCTCCCGCTCGCCCACGGTTCGATCGACGAGGCCGTGGCCAGGCTCCGCCGGGTCCGCGAGGCCGCTCCCGACGTGGGCGTGCTTGTCGACCTACCTGGGCCCAAGATACGCACCACGCCGTTCCCCGAGGGTGGGGTCACTTTGACACCCGGGAGCGAGGTACTGATATGCCCCCAGGGCCTCGCCCCCAACAGCAACGAGGACAAGATCGGCGTGTCCGTGCCTGAGCTCGTGGAGTCACTTCAAGAAGGCGACCGGATCGCCCTCGGCGACGGTGGCGTCTCCATGGTGGCTGAGAGGCGGGACGGCTATTCGATGGTGTCCAGGGTGCTCTCGGGCGGCAAGGTCCAGGGGCGGCCCGGGGTTACGGCGCCGGCATCGAGGTTGGCGCTCAAGACGCCGACGCCCGAAGACATCGAGCGCCTCGAGGTCCTTCTCGGGGAAGGGATCGAGAGCGTCGCAGTCTCGTTTGTCCGCACGGCCGCCGACTTGGAGACGGTGAAGGCGATGGTGGGCGGGAACGTCCTCGTTTGCGCCAAGATGGAGACGCCCGAGGCAGTGGGCGACATGGACAACATCTTGCGGGTGGCGGACACGGTCATGGTCGCCCGGGGTGACCTCGGGGTGCGCGTGCCCTTCGAGGAAGTCCCTCACATCCAAAAAGCGCTCATACGTTCTTGTATCGCTTGGGGACGGCCGGTGATAACGGCGACCCAGATGCTCGAGTCCATGGTCAGTTCGCCCGTGCCGACCCGGGCCGAGGTCACCGACGTGGCCAATGCCGTGTTCGACGGCACCAGTGCCGTGATGCTGTCCGGAGAGTCGGCAATTGGCGTCGACCCCGTCAACGCGGTAGCGACGATGGCGAGGATCGCTCGTCGAGCCGACCTCGACTTCGACAGCTACCAGTGGGGCCGCAACCTCCCGGCGCAGCACTTCGCCGCGGAAGGCGCGGCCGGCGCCAAGATCACGGCGGCGATCGGGGCGGCCGCCTGGCGCGCCTCGGTCGAGGAGAAGGCCTCGGTGATCATCGCCTGCACCAATACTGGCGCTACTGCGCGGGCGATCGCCAGGTACCGGCCGGCGTGCCCGATCGTTGCGGCCACGCCGTTCAGCTTCACCGCCCGCCAGCTCACGACCAGCTGGGGAATTGACACCGTGCTCGTTCCCGAGGCAAAGAGCACCGACGAGGCGGTCGACAGCGGCGTCGAGACAGCTCGCAGTGCCGGCTACGTCAAGCCCGGCGACGTCGTCGTCGTCCTCGCCGGCTCGCTCCACGACCCCGCCGCGCCGGTGACCGACACTCTCCGCCTCGTCCGCATCTACTAGCCGAGCCGAGCCTTCGGCTTCACGGGGCGTCGGGAAGCCGAAGCGCGTGTTCAGCCGGAGGGGAGGCGCTGTATGTGCCAGGGGAAGGTGGCGAGAGCCCGGTAGAGCCCGGGGAGACCGCCGTTCAGGCGGACGGCGAGGCCGAGCCACGCCGGCACGACCACGTCCTCTTGGCGCCGGTCGATGGCTCGCACGATCCGCCGGGCCACCTTGGTCACGGGCATGGGGTGCGGCCAGGAGTGGCTGTAGGGCCTGTTGCGCCGGCTGAAAAACGGGGTAGCCACCGCTCCCGGGCTCACCAGGGTGACGGTTGGGCGGGCTGACGAGGAAGCGCTTGGGTTGCCCTGGCTGGACCATTCGATGCGCAGGCCGTCGGCGAGGCCCCGCAGGCCCGCCTTGGCGGTGCCGTAGGCGACCTCCTTGGGCACGCCCACCAGGCCGGCGATCGAGCCCACGAGGACGAGTTGGCCTCCCGAAGCGAGCAGGTGGGGAGCCGCGGCATGGGCGAGGTGGAGCGGGGCACGCAGGTTGATGTCCAGCAGGTTGTCGATCTCGGCCGGAGGCATCGTGGTGAAGGCCCCCTCCCAGCCGGCGCCGGCGCACGAGACCACCACGTCGAGGCCGCCTAGGGTCGCCACCGCCTTTTCGACCACTCCTGCTGCTGAGCCGGGCTCGGTGAGGTCGGCCACGACGGCCGCCTCGAGGCTGCCGTCCGGTGCGACCGTGAGGCCCTCGGCGCGCCTCCCCGAGCCGACCACGCGGCAACCCCGTGATGCGAGGAGGACGCTCACTGCCGCGCCGATGCCGCTCGAGGCACCGGTCACGAGCACACGGAGAGCGAACACCTGTCAGCCCCGTTGCCCTCGTCAGCCACTGCTCACGAGGGCCCGCAGCGACTCCCGCACGCTGCCGGTGGTGGCGAGCACGGCGCTCGGCTCGTAGCCGCAGTGGGCCATGCAATTGCGGCACCGGGGGTCTCGGCCCCGACCGTACTTGGACCAGTCAGTGGTCTCGATCAGCTCCTTGTACGTCTCGGTGTAGCCGTCTGCCAAGAGGTAGCAGGGCCGCTGCCAGCCGAACACGCTGTAGGAGGGGATGCCCCAGGGCGTGCACTCGAACTCGACCTTGCCCTCCAAGAAGTCGAGGAAGAGCGGGCTGTGGTTGAAACGCCAATGCTTGCGCTTGCCAGCGAAGGCTTCTTGGAACACCTTCCGGGACTGGTCGACCGCGAGGAAGTGGACCTGGTCGGGCGCCTTCTCGTAGGCGTAGCCGGGGGACAGCATCATCTTGTCCACCCCGAGCTCGTCGTTCAGGAAGTCGAGCACCTCGCGTATGGTCTTCGGCGAGTCTGTGTTGAAAAACGTGGTGTTCGTCATCACCCGGAAACCCCTCGCCTTTGCTTCCTTTATGGCGGCCACCGCCTTGTCGAACACGCCTTCGCGAGAAACCGAGGAGTCGTGGCGTTCGCGCAGGCCGTCTATGTGGACCACCCAGGCAAAGGCCGGGTGTGGTTGGAAGCGGTCGAGCTTGCGCTGGAGCAGGATGGCGTTGGTGCAGAGGTAGACAAAGCGCTTGCGGTCTAGGAGCGCTTCGGTCATCTTTTCGATCTCGGGGTGCAGGAGCGGCTCACCGCCGGCGATCGAGACCATGGGGGCGCCGCTCTCCTCGATGGCCGCCACCGCCTGGTCGACCGAGAGCCGCTTTCTCAAAATCTCGGTGGGGTACTGGATCTTGCCACAGCCGTTGCATTCCAGGTTGCAGGCAAAGAGAGGTTCGAGCTCGACTATCAAGGGGAACTTGTCCCGCTTGGCCAGCTTTTGGCGGGCAATGTAAGTGCCTACCCGCATACTCTGGCGCAGATCTACGCCCATGTCATCGTACCTCCAATGGTAGGGGGAAATTTACGTGCTCGTTGGCGCCCACGCGCGCGCTGACCTCTGTTGGGCCGAGCCCCGACAAGCACGCCACGAGTTCCGAGACGAGCTGGTCGGGGGCGCTCGCGCCGGCCGTGATGCCGATGCGCCTTTTGCCCGCGAGCCAGGTCAAGCGGACTTCGGAACTGTCCTCCACCAGGTGGGCATCAGTCCCGCAGCGCCTCGCGACCTCGGCGAGGCGGTTGGAGTTGGAGGAGTTGGCCGAGCCGACCACGATCACGAGGTCGCAATCCGGGGCGAGGGCGCGCACCGCTTCCTGGCGGTTTTGGCTCGCGTAGCAGATATCCGACGCGGACGGCTTGGCGAGGTCGGTAAAGCCCCCCTCCAGGGCGTCGAGGACGACTTTCACCTCGTCTGTGGCGAGGGTCGTCTGGGTGACGACCGCGGTCGGTGCGGAGCGGTCGAGTTCGAGCGCCTCGACGTCTGCCGGCGTGCTCACGAGCACCGACCCCGGGACCGAGCCGAGCGTGCCCTCTACTTCGTCGTGGCCGGCGTGGCCGACCAGCACGACCTGGCGACCTGCGGAGGCGAAACGGCGGGCCTCCGTGTGGACTTTGCTCACCAGGGGGCACGTGGCGTCGATGACGGACATGGCGCGTCGCTCTGCTTCCTCGCGCACGGCCGTGCCCACCCCGTGGGCGGAGAAGACCACCGTCGCACCGTCGGGCACTTCGCTCAGTTCCTCGACGAATACTGCGCCCGCGGCCTCGAGGGCCGAGACCACGTGGGAATTGTGCACGATCTGGCGGCGTACGTAGACGGGCGCACCGTAACGCTCGATCGCCCGCTCGACCGTGTCGATCGCCCGCTCCACGCCAGCGCAGAACGAACGCGGTTCCGCCAAGAGGACTTCTCGCGCCCCGGATGCCGCAGCCCAGCAGGCGAGGGTGGGCCGTGAGGCACGTAGGGTGCGGAGCGCCTTCCAAATGCCGGCGAGGCCAGCGGGAGAGAACAGTTCGACCTCGGCCGTGTCGGATATGGCCCGCAGGACGGCAAAGGGCCGCTTTTTACCCATGATCTCGGGGGCCACCACCGTGGACTCCATGTCGACCGCGAGGGCGCCGAGCCCGGCCAGCCGGCTACGTTCTCTCCCGGTGACGATGTGGTCGGCGCTGGCCACCGTCCCTGTGCGCGCCGGGAGGCCGGCCCGGCGCAGTTCGCCGGCCAGCAGCGGCGCCGAAGCGAGGAGGGCCACCTCCTTGCCTTCCGCGTCGACCAGGCGGTCCGCCACGACGATGTCCCCAGGACTGAGCCCGGGGGCGAGGCCACCGCCCAAGCCCGCCACTACGACTGCGTCGGCCTGCCCGGCTTCCCCCGCCAGGCGCCGGGCCGAGGCGCCGGCTTTGGCCAGGCCCATCCCGAGCCGGCGGACCACCAATGTGGCCGCGCCCACCTGCGCACGCGTGGGGCCGAGGGCCAGAGCCTCGATCCCGAGGGGCGCGAGCACGAGCAGGCGGGGGCGTCCCTCACTCATGGCGTCGGCCAGTCCGCTTTAGGTAGCGGCCCAGGGCAGAGAGCGGGAACACGTGGCGGTAGAGGTGGTAGTTGAGCGAGAAGTCCCACGGGAACCCCGTGCCCGTGAACCACGGCTCGTCCCAGGTGCCCTCGGCGTTTTGGTTGGCGACGAGCCACTCCACCCCCCGCCCGGTGGCTCGGTGGCTTTCCTCGCCTGCGGCCAGCAGGGCGAGGAGCGCCCACGCCGTCTGAGACGCGGTCGAAGTACCATGCCCCCGCCAGCTCGGCTCGACGTACGAACGCAGGTCCTCGCCCCAGCCGCCGTCGTCGTTTTGGTGGTCCACGAGCCAGCGGACGGCTCGCGCGACGCGCGGGTCGCTCGCGGGGACGCCGGCGGCGACCAGCGCGGGCACGACCGCTCCCGTCCCGTACACGTAGTTGACCCCCCAGCGGCCCCAGTACGAACCGTCCGGCTGCTGCTTGGCTGAGAGCCATTCGACGCCCCGGCGGAGCGCCGCCTCGTGGCGGCCATGCCCCGTCTCGCCGCAGAACATCTCGACCACGTGCGCGGTCACGTCCTCGCTCGGCGGGTCCGTGACGGCGCCGAAGTCGAAGAAGGGAAGCTGGTTGGGGAGCGTGGCGTCGTTGTCCGCGTCGAAGGCACCCCAGCCTCCGTCGCGCGACTGCATGCCGGCGACCCACGCGAGGGCCCGTTGGCAGGCGGCTTCGCTGGCTTCGGTCGGCGCAGCCCGCCGGAGCGCCAGCACGACTTCGGCCGTGTCGTCGATGTCTGGGTAATGGACGTTACAAAACTCGAACGCCCAGCCGCCCGGGGCCAGCCCGGGCCTCTGCACTGCCCAGTCGCCGCTAACGGTCACCTCGTTTTCCAAAAGCCAGTCCCGGGCTGACGAGATCGCGGGGTCGTCTGGCGCCACCCCGGCGTCGGCGAGCGCTATCACCGCCAGTGCGGTGTCCCATACCGGGGACTGGCAGGCCTCGATGCGCCGGCCCACCTCGTCTTGCAAGGTGAAGGCGGAAAGGCCGGACAACGCTTTCGCGACGACAGGGTGGTCCATCGGGTAGCCCTGGAGCACCAGGGCGATCGTCGAGTAGACCATCGGCGGCTGGATGCCGCCCCAGGAGCCGTCGGCTTCCTGGCGGGCGACGACCCAGCGCTCTGCCTCGTGCAACGCGGGTGGGCGGAGCCACCTCTTCGGCCAGGAACGCTCCGGCAGGTGCTCGTAAAAGTGGAGCGCCTTGTCCAGGAGGGTAAAGGAGCGGCCGGCCAGGCGGGCAGGCTTCTGGCGAGGCGGGCGGCCGGAGAACAGCTCGTCCACCCGGAACGGCAGTGGCCGGACGGGCCGGTGGGAAGAAATGACCGAGAGGGCGACGATCGTCTGGCGCGCCCAGCAGGCGAAGGAATAGATGGAAAGTGGCCACCTGGCTGGCAGGTAGACGAGCTCTGGGGGGATCACGGGGAGCTGGTCCCAGTCCCAGCACCCGACCATGGCCAGCCATATGCGGGTAAAGACGCGGGAAGCCTCGATGCCCCCGTGCTCTCGCGCCCACCCCGCCGCCTTGGCCATGTGCTCAGCCTGAGGGGGGTCGCCGGCGAGGCGGAGGGTGACGTAGGCCTCGACGGTGGCGGAAAGCTCGCCGGGGCCTTGGTAAAACGTGGCCCAGGCCCCGTCGGGGCGCTGCTGCGAGCGTACCCGGGAGGCCGCAGCCCGGAGAGTGGGCTGGTCGAGGATCCCGAGGAAATGGCGCAGCAGCACGTCTTCTGCGTCCATCGTCACGTTGGTCTCGAGCTCGCCCTTCCAGAAGCCCTCGGGCGCCTGGGCCCGCTTCAGCCAACGGGCTGCCCGTTCGGTGGCGAGGACGGCCGAAGCCTGCGTGCTCGAAGAAGTGTCGCGGTGGAGCTCGAGCAGCGGAGCCACTTTCACGATTCGCGTTCCACGACATAGACGGCAAGGTCCGCCAGGGCGCGGCGGGGCAGGGCGGAGAGGCGAGCGCGCTCGAGCGAGCCGAGAGCCGCGTCGAGGTGGGCCTTGGCCCGGGCTGCGGTCCACTCCCGGCCGCCGCAGCGCTCGACGAGAGAGGCGGCGCGGGCGACCTCGTCCGCGGAGAGCGGCCGGAGTTGGGCCGGTGCCCATTCGGGCGTCGCCAGCTCGATGCCCGGCATGCCGGCTTTGCTCACGACGTGGCCGTTGCTCTTCGAGCCGTCGCCCGCCACGGCCTCGCCGGCACTGCCCTTTACATCTTCCCCGAACAAGAGGGCGTCGAGCTCACGCGACTCGTCGTCGCCGGCGGCCAGGGCGGCCACGATCGGCATGGACTTCTTGCGCTGGCGGATGTCGTTGCCGGCCGGCTTCCCGGTCGTCGCAGGGTCGCCCCAGATGCCGAGCAAGTCGTCGACGGCTTGGAAGGCGACGCCGAGGTGGCGCCCGAAGCCCTCCAGCGCGCGGGCTGTGGCCGGCGGGGCGCCGGCCAGTACGGCGCCGATCGAGGCCGCGCACCCGAGGAGGGCACCGGTCTTCGCCGTGGACATGCCCATGCACTCTTCGACGCTCACGTTGCGGCGTTGTTCGAAGGCGAGGTCGTCGGCTTGGCCGGCGATCATCTCGGCGGTCGCTCTCGAAAGGGCCGAGGCTGCTGCCGGAGCCTCTGGGGACCCGGTCCCGAGCAGGACCTGTACGGACAGGGTGGCCAGGGCGTCGCCCGCCAGCAGGGCGAGCGAGGGGCCCCACAGCGCCCACACGGTCGGGCGGTGGCGACGTTCGAGGTCACCGTCCATCAAGTCGTCGTGCAGGAGCGAGAAGTTGTGGACAAGTTCGACGGCGACCGCGCCGGGCAATCCGACCTCCGCGTCCGCCCACGTGGCTTCCGCCGAGAGGATGGCGAGGGCGGCGCGGACGAACTTGCCGCCGCGCTGATGCCTCGGCTGGCCGTCCGCCTCCGTCCAGCCGATGTGGTAGCTGGCCGCCCGCTGGATGCTGGCTGGTAGTCGCTCGAGCGCTTCGGCGAGGCGCGGCTCTGTCATTTCGCGCGCACGCTTCAGCACGTCGCCTACCGCGATAGTGGGGGTCACGTAGTCTCCCGTGGTTGTTGTAGCTCCGATAGGTCTTGCAATCTTGCCGGACCGACGACCTTGGGGAGGTGATTGCGCTGGCCGGCGCCCACCAAGGCGGCGCGCGCGGCAGCCAGGCCGCTCCTTACGGCGCCTTCCATGGTCGGGGGCCACCCAGTAGACGTCCACGCTCCCGCCAGGGTCAGGCCGGGGAGGCGGGTGCGCGGTGGCGCCCGGTGGGCCGCCGAGCCCGGCGCTGCCCGGAAGGTCGCATTTTGCTCCCTGCTCACGAACGTCCCGAGCACCTTTGCCTGCTTGGCCCGGGGGAAGAGCTCGCCGAGAGCCACCACCATCTGGCGCTCCAGCTCCTCCGAGCTCGTGCCGGCGTGGCTGTCGGCGGCCGAGACCGACACCGCCAGGTACTGGCCCCGCGGCGCACCCGAAGGACCCGTCCGGTCGAACACCCACTGGGCCGGCGTGCCGAGCCCGGCCACGAAGGGCAGGTTCGTCACCGGGCGGTCGTAATGGACGTGGACGTTTACGATGGGGGAGCTACCCAGGTGCGCCGGTCGTACGTCCTCGGGCAGGGCTCCCGCCGGCAGCACTTGCTCTACCAGGTGATGGGGTAGCGCCACGACAACGGCGTCGGCCTGGAGCTCGCCGCCGGCGATCACCCTGAAGCCGCCTTCGGGGAGCTTCTCGACCCCCCGCACGGCCGTGCCGAGGTGCAGGCTGGCCCCGGCCTTGCGCAGCGCGGAGGCGCCCCTTTCGCCGTGCAGCACCCCGAGGGGGAGCCGGGCCCAGCCGATGTCGGCCGCCTTGGCCTCGCTCAGGAGGCCCGTCTGGAACACTTTGGCCGCCATCGCCAGCGAGGCCTCTCGGGCGGGAAGGTTGACCGTGGGCAGGCAGATCAGGTCCCAGAGCGCTTCTATGGCTTGCGGGCCCTGGAAGTGCCTCTGCAGCCAGTGCTCGAAGTTCTCCTGGTCGAGGGCGGGGTCTTCCAGGTCCAGCCGGGCGAGGGCGCCGGCGGCGAGGCCGATGCGGGCACGCTGCGCCGCGGGGACGTGGCGGTAGCGCAGGAGGCTGCTGGCGAGGTGAAGGGGGGCGGGGCCAGGACCGCGCCGGAGCACCGCGCGCTCGGGCGGTCGTCCAGGGCGCGCCCGGAGCACCGTTAGGTCCAAGCGTGGTTGCAAGAAGACGTCGCCCGCCGACCCGATGCGGTCGAGGAAGTCGAGGTAGGCGGTGCAGCAGCGGAGGAAGACGTGCTGGCCGTTGTCCATGACGAGCCCGTCGTGGGAGAACGACCAGGTGAGCCCGCCGAGCCTGCCGCGCTTTTCGAGCAGCGTCACCTTGGCGCCGGCGTCCGCGCAGGCGAGCGCGGCGGCCATGCCGGCGAGGCCGCCGCCTATGACGGCGACGTGGGGGGCCGCGCTGGTCGCGCCCGCTACGCTCGCCGGCCGGCGAGCGCTCTCAGGGCTCCCGAGGGTCATGGAGCAGCTCCCAGCGAAGGATTGCCCGGGGTCACGGGGCCCCTCGGAGCAACGCTCGGGCGGTGACCGCCACTTTCTGGCTCGGGGCGAGCGAGAGGCGCCCTCGGAGGACGCTGGCAGGTGAGGTCCTGATCTGGTCGAGGAGATGCCGGTAGATGCCCGCCATGGCCGCCGTGCAGGCCCTACTGCGCCGGTCCAAGAGCTCGAGCAGGGGCAGGCCCCGCTCGTACCATTCGGCCGCCCGGCCGGTTTCGTAGCAAACCAGCGCGACAAGGTCCTCGTCGTCACCTTTCAGGCCCGGCCCGATGCCGAAGCGTGCGAGGTCGCACTCGGGCAGGTACACCCGCCCGTAGACGTCGCGGTCCTCGACGAGGTCACGCAGGATGTTGGTGAGCTGCAGGGCGACACCCAGGGCATCTGCCAGGGCCTCGGCGCGCTCCCCACCCTGGCTGCCGAAGATGGCGAGCGAGAGCCTCCCGATCGTCCCCGCCACCCGCCGGCAGTACTCGACCAGCTCGTCGAAGGTGGCGTAACGCTTGCCGGAAAGGTCCCACTCACACCCTTGCACGAGCTCTTCCAGGGCGTTGATCGGCAGTGGGTAGCGCCGGGCGACGTCTGCCAGGGCCATCAGGACGGGGTCGCCCGGAGGGGGCGCCGGCCCCCCCGCCGCGGCTTTGGTGAGCAAGCCGAGCGAGGTGCGCACCGACGCGAGCGCCTGAGCCGATGTCTCGCTGCCGCCCTGCTTTCCACCGCTCGCGTCGTCGCCGATGTCGTCGATCCGGCGGGCCATCGCATAAAGGGCGCACATGGCCGCCCGTTTGCTCGGCGGCAGCAGGCGGATGCCGTAGTAGAAGTTGCGGGCGCGCGAGCGCGTGATCCGCTCGCAGTGCTTGTAGGCGAGGGCGACAGCGGCGTCGTTCACGCTTGGGCCCCCAACGTGTTTGCCGTGGCATCGGCCGCCTCCGGGACGCCCCCGCCGGCGTAGGCGCCAGCGAGCAGCCTCGCCAGCTGCCAGGCGAATCGGCGCGGCCTCGGGCGGGCCCACTCCGCGTAGATGTCGAAGCCCGCCGCGGCCAGGGCGTCGAGGGCGGCGTGGCCCCCGGCCACGAAGCCGGCGACTGCCACCCTCAGCCGGCCCCGTAGGCTGACCACTAACGGCGACCCCTCTTCGAGCATGCGCCTGGCGCGGGCGACCTCGAAGGCCATCAGGGCAGCGCGGCGCTCTCGCGCCCGTGCTCGTTCGCTGCCTCGGGAAGGGCTCCCGTAGTAGCCGGCTGGGGGCGGCAACAGGTCGTCCGCTCTGACCTCGAAGCGGCGGAGGTCCTCTTGGGGCAGGTAGACGCGGCCCACGACGGCGTCCTCGGCTACGTCCTGCCAATGCTCGACGAGTTGCAGGGCGGTGCAGATCTTGTCCGACCACCCCACCCGTTGGGGCGTGGAGGCGCCGAACACGCCGAGCACGAGCCGCCCGACCGGGTTGGCCGAGAGCTGGCAGTAGCCGACCAAGTCGGCGAAAGTCTCGTAGCGGTTGACACGCTGGTCTTGGCGGTTGGCCTCGACAAGGTCGAAGAGCGGTTGGACCGGCAGGTCGCGCCGGCGGACCATGCCCGCCACCCGCGCGACCAGGGCGTGCAGGTCGCCGCCCTCCGGGCCGGCCAGCGCGGAGCGAAGTTGGCGCTCCACCTCGTCGAGGGCGGCGAGGCGGTCGCCGGCGTAGTTGTCGCCCAGTTCGTCAACGAGGCGCGCCCAGCCGTAGACCGCCATCAGGTCGGCCCGCAGAGGCCGAGGGAGCAGGCGCGAGGCAACAGGGAAGTTTTCGGTGGTCGCTCTCCCGATTACGAGGTAATCGGGGGGCAGTTCGGGAGGAGCAGGTGCAACCTCGCTGACCACGCGGTCATCTTAGACACCATGAGGCACGGTGGGGCAACTATCGAGCGCTCCTGGTGCTAGCTGCCCGCTCGGACGAGGCGGCTCTCGGGTGCCCAGTCGGGCCCGACGGCCCACTGCAGCACGGTGGCGAAGGCTGCCTCTATCACTTGGAGGCCGGCCGGGATCGGGTTGCCCGAGAGGGGACGGCCGGCAGCCTCCGCGAGCGTGCGCAAGACACGCGCCGCGAGCACCTGGCTCGGCCCGTCGCCCCGTGCCGCGCGTGCGCCGAGCTCGAGCAGGATCGGCATGGCACGTGCGATCTGGCGCCCGAAGACCAGCGCGGTCTTCCCCGGGTCGCTCGCCAACCCCTCCGCCCCTCCGAGGTCGGACACGGCCTGGGCGAAGCTGTCCGCTGTTTCCTGGCAGAGGTTTTCGACCACGGCGGTGAACAGTGCTTCCTTGGAGGGGAAGTACCTGTACACGCTGCCCTTGGCGACGCCAGCGGCGGCTGCGATCTCGCTCACTGCGACCGAGGCGTAGCCCCGAGGCTCGGAGAACAACCGGAACGCCGCTTCTATGAGGCGCGCCTCGGGCCCCTCCGTACTCGCGAGAGGGAGGAGCGGCTGCTTGCCTTCGAGCAGGCCAGGGAGCACGGACTTGATCTGGCGAAGGGAAAGGCCCCGCTGTTCGCGCAGCTCCCGGATCAGGCGCAAGGCGCGGACGTGGACCTCCCGGTAGCTGAAGCGGCCCCGGCCTACCGGCTTGGGGCGGGGCAGGAGGCCGAGGCGCCGGTAATGGTGGACCGTGCTGGCCGGCACGCCCGAGAGCGCGACGACCCGCCCGAGGGTCATGCCCTCGGCCGAGCTTTCCCGTTCAAGCACTTCGGCGCTGCTCGTCACCTGTCACCATTAGACCACCTTGTGCAAGACCCATTGCTTAACCCGACCGTAGGGAGGGTACACGAGCGGGGCCTCGGCCCGCGCCGGGCGGCGGAGCACCGCCTTTCGGTGGCTGAAGGTGTCGAACCCGGTCCTGCCGTGGTAGGCGCCCATGCCGCTCGCCCCGACCCCGCCGAAGGGGAGCTCAGGCACCCCTAGCTGCACGGCATTGTGGTTGACGCAGACCCCGCCCGAGGAAGTCTCGGCCAGCACCCTCTCCTCCAGGCGGGTGTCCCGGGCGTAGAGGTAGATGGCGAGGGGCTTCTCGCGCCCGCGGACGTGCTCCAGCACGTCGCTCATCTCGTCGTAGGCGAGCACGGGCAGGACCGGGCCGAAGATCTCTTCCTCCATGACTGGGTCGTCCCAGGACAGCCCGGCGAGGACGGTCGGGGCGAGGTAGCGCTCTTCGGGCAGAGCGGTGCCGCCGGTTATGGTGCGGCCCTTCGTCGTCCCGAGGAGGGCGGTGAGCCTGGCCATGTGGGCGTCGTTCAGGACGCGCCCGAAGTCTCGAGAAAGGTGCGGGCTCTTTCCGTAGAAGCGGGCCAGCCATCGCACCAGCTCCTCGAGCAGGGCCTCTTCAGCCTCGCGCTCCACGACGACGTAGTCGGGGGCTACGCAGGTCTGGCCGGCGTTCATGAACTTCGCCCAGGCGATGCGCTTGGCCGCCGTGCGGATGTCCGCGCTCTTGGCGACGATGGCGGGGTTCTTGCCCCCGAGCTCCAGGGTCACGGGGGTGAGGTGGCGTGCTGCTGCTGCCATCACGAGGCGCCCGACGCGGCTGCCACCGGTGAAGAAGATGTGGTCCCAACGCTGCTCGAGCAGCGACTGGGCCACGTCGGGGCCCCCGAGGCACAGCCTGGTCGCCTTGGGGTCGAGGTACTCGCCGGCCAGCCGTGCCAGCTCGGCGGCCGTGGCGGGCGCAAGCTCGGAGGGCTTGGCCGCGACCGTGTCGCCAGCTGCTAGCGCGAAGGCCACCGGGAGCAAGAGGGCACGGACCGGGTAGTTCCAAGGTCCCAGCACGAGCACGGCGCCGAGGGGCTCCGGCCGTACTTCGGCCCGCCCCGGCCACAGCTGCCAGGGGACGCGTACGCGCCGCGGCGCCGCCCACCGGGCGAGGTCACGGGCAATGGCTTCGACATCTCTCCTGACCGCGGCCACGTCGGTCAGCCAGGCCTCTGTGGCGGGCCTTGACATGTCTTCGCCCATGGCCCCGACCAGGGCGTCGGCGCCGTCGCGTAGCATCCTCGCCAGCGCGGACAGCTGCTCGTGCCTCCACTCGAGCGGGCGGGTGAGCCCGGTCGCGTGCGTAGCCCGGAGCGCTGCTGCCAAACCGTTGGCTGGCGCCAGGTCCTCCATCCGGGTTACCGTACCGCCGGCCGCACCTCGCGACCGGCGCGAGGGCTGGTCGCGCCTCGGGGAACCCTCGCCTCGTTGGCGTGCGGGGCGCCCTTTTGCACATCGGGGGGCCCCAGCCGCAACCGGGCGAGGGTTGCCTGTGGTGGCACTAGTGGCGGATCCCCAGCTCCTCGATGCGGGTGCGCATGGAACCCTCGTCGCGCTCGAACACACGAGCGAGGGCGCGCACATCTTCGGACCTGATAGTTATGAGGCGCCCGTTGAAATCGCCTCGCTGGATTTGGATCTGCCCTATGTACTTCCTGATCACGTCGCGTTCGGGTGCCTCGAGGCGTTCTAGGCGGGAGAGGTCGATCGTTATCGACCCCGAGGCCGGCGCGGGCGCACGGCTTTCCGTCCCGTAGTCAGGATCGGGCGACACCTTGGGCAAGAGCTGGTCTACTGGCACCCCGTAGAGGTTGGCCAGGCGCTGGAGGCGCAGGACCGAGATGATCCGTTCCCCCCGTTCGTAGGCGCCGAGCACAGATGCCTTGAACTCCCGGTTCGACTGTTCTTCCACTGCCTGCAGGGACAGGCCCTGCTGGCGGCGGATGTTGCGCAACCTTTCGCCCACTTGGCGGGCGTAGGCCGGAGTCATCTCCTCGGCCATCGTCATCGTCGCACTTCCATCTGGTTGAAGCCCCTCACTGGGGCCGGGTTGGTACAACACTTAGAGTAGCCAAACTGCGGTTACGCAAAGTAGGGGGCCGGCCATGTCGGCATCAGATACCACTTTGAGTGGTGGGAAGTTCCCGATCAGTGCCCGCAAACTGCTGGAGCACGACGAAGTGGTGCCCGATGAGCCGTAGCGGCTCCCCGCCTTTCACGAGCTCGGGCCGGTACGTCGGACGGTCCTCAGAAGTGTCCAGTACCACCTGCCACGGCCCGCCCCACTCCGGGCTGGGGAGCTGGAACTCGAGCGGCTGCTCCCAGGCGTTCAAAGCCAGGTAGAACGACGTGTCAACGGCCAGGCGCCCGTGGCGGTCGCGTTCGGCGTGTGCGGGCCCGTTTATCAAGACGGCGAGTGACTTGGCGTAGCCCACCCCCCAGTCGTCGTCGGTCATGAGCCCTCCGTCGGGGCGGAACCAGCCGATCTCGGCCTCCTCGGGGTTGTCCACGAGTTGGCGTAGCGGCCGGCCCTGGAAGAAGCGCCTTCGCCGGAAGACCGGGTGGGCCCGGCGTAGCCCGAAGGCCGAGCGCGCCCAGGCCAGCATGTCCTTGTCGACGTGTTCCCAGTCGTACCAGGAGATCTCGTTGTCCTGGCAGTAGGCGTTGTTGTTGCCCTGCTGGGTGCGCCCGAGCTCGTCGCCGCCAAGGACCATGGGGACGCCGAGGGAGAGGGCCAGGGTGGCGATGAAGTTCCGGGCCTGGCGCCGGCGCAGCGCGAGCACCGCCTGGTCGCTGGTTGGGCCCTCGGCCCCGCAGTTCCACGAACGGTTGTCGTCCGCGCCGTCGCTGTTGGCGTTGCCGTTTGCCTCGTTGTGCTTGTTGTTGTAGCTCACCAAGTCGGCGAGGGTGAAACCGTCGTGCGCGGTCACGAAGTTGACGCTGGCCCAGGGACGCCGCCCGGTCGCCTCGTAGAGGTCCGAGCTCCCCGTGAGGCGGTGGGCGAACTCGCCGATCGAAGTGATTTGCTGGCGCCAGTAGTCGCGCACGGAGTCCCGGTAGCGGCCGTTCCATTCCGACCAGAGCACGGGGAAGTTGCCGACTTGGTAACCGCCGCTGCCCAGGTCCCAGGGTTCGGCTATCAGCTTGATCTGGTTTATAACCGGGTCCTGGTGGATCAAGTCGAAAAACGCCGAGAGCCTGTCGACTTCGTGGAACTGGCGCGCCAGGCTCGCGGCGAGGTCGAAACGGAACCCGTCCACGTGCATCTCGAGCACCCAGTAGCGCAGGGAGTCCATGAGAAGCTGAAGGGTTTGGGGGTTGCTCACGTTGAGAGAATTGCCCGTGCCCGTGGTGTCGGCGTAGTAGCGCGGTGAGGCAGGGTCGAGGCGGTAATAGGAGGGGTTGTCGAGCCCCCGGAAAGAAAAGGTGGGACCGAGGCGGTTGCCCTCGGCGGTGTGGTTGTAGACGACGTCCAGTATCACCTCGATCCCGGCCGCGTGCAGCGCCCGGACCATGGCCTTGAACTCGTTGACCACGCGCTGGCCGGCGCGCGAGGAGTACTCGTTGTGGGGGGCGAAGAAGCCGATCGAGTTGTAGCCCCAGTAGTTCCTGAGGCCCCGGCTGACGAGCTCGTGGTCGTGCACGAACTGGTGGACAGGCATGAGCTCCACCGCCGTCACCCCGAGAGACAGGAAGTGCTCGATCATCTCTGGGTGGGCCACACCGGCATAGGTGCCCCGCAGCGCCGGAGGCACCGCGGCGTGCTTCCAAGTGAGCCCGCGCACGTGGGTCTCGTAGATGACCGTGTCGTGCCAGGGGGTCCGGGGGCGGCGGTCGTCGGCCCAGTCAAAGGCCGTGTCTACCACGATCGACTTGGGCACGTACGGTGCCGAGTCGTCGGTGCTCGGTACGCGGTCGTCCTGGCCGGCGAAGGAGTAGCCGTAGACCTCCGGCCCCCAGCGCACTTGGCCGGCGATGGCCCTGGCGTAGGGGTCGAGCAAGAGCTTCGCCGGGTTGGCCCGCAACCCCCGGTCGGGGTCGTACGGCCCGTGGACGCGGTAGCCGTAGAGCTGGCCTGGTTCGGCTTGCTCCAGGTAGCCGTGCCACACGTAGGCGTCGACCTCGGGGAGCTCGTAGCGGGTCTCGACGCCGTGCTCGTCGAAAAGGCACAGTTCGACCCTCTCGGCGCTCTGCGAGAACACAGCGAAGTTGGTCCCCGAACCGTCCCACGTCGCCCCGAGCGGGTAGGGGTCCCCCGGGCTGGTAATGCGGTTGTCTCGGTAAGGCATTGACCGAAGGCTAATTTGCCCGGCGGCGCGCGCCGCTCATCGTGGCCGGCCGGGTGAAGGAGCGGCTACCCCCACCAGAAGGCAGAGGCAATGATGACGTAGAGGGCAACCAGCGAGATCCCCTCCAGCCAGGAGTACTCCCCGTCGTAAATGACGATGCCAACGGCCAGGGTGGCAATGGCGACGGCTGCCACCAATAGAGGCTGGAAGACGAGCAGAAGGTGGGTGGGCCCGAGCGCCGGGCTGATCAAGACGAGCATCGGAGTGAGCAACAGGGCGATCTGGAGGGGGCTGTTCAAGATGGTGCTGATCGCGTAGTCGGGCCTGCCTTTCCAGGCGAGCCAGACGCCGGCGGCGTGCTCGACCGCGTTGGACGCGACGGCCACGATGACCAGGCCGGCGAACACCGGCGATATGCCAAGGGCGCGCGTGGCCGGCTCGAGCGCTGTCACGAACCAGTCGGAGACGGGGGCCGAGGCAGCGGTGGCGGCGACGAGAAGGGCAAGGGTGAGCGGTAACGGCCACGGCCCACGGTTGTTGCCCACCAGGTGCGCAGGTTGTGTGCGCACGCCGGAGGGACCGGTCTGGGGCTGAGGCGGCCCGCCGGCGAACCAAAAGGGGATGCTGGCAACGTAGACGACGAGCAGGACGATCGATGCAGCGTCGGACAAACCTGCCGCATGGCTGAGCGCCGGCGTGTGCAGCTTTACCGCCAGCGTTGGGACTGCCATCGAGGCGATCGCAAGTGTCAGCAGCGCCACAGACATCCTCGGCCCCTCGGGCTCGAACTTCTGGGTCCCGAGGCGTGCCGCGCCGCTCACGATGGCGAGGCCGAGTACCAGCAGCAGGTTCCCGAGCACGGAGCCGATCAGAGCGGCTTGGACCACTCGAACGAGGCCTGCTCGGAGCGCGAACACCGCGAAGAGGAGTTCGGGGAGGTTGCCGAGGCTGGCCTGGAGCAGCCCGGTGGGCCCGGGCCGCATGCGCTGGCCGAGCTGGTCGAGCGACTCGCCGACCAACGCGGCGAGGGCGGCGAGGGCGAGAGCAGAGACGGCGAAGCGGGGCACCTCAGGCGCGCTGCTCGCGTTGAGGGACCCGCTGGCAGCGACGAGGGCCGCGCTAATGAGTATCGCCATGCGTTGCCAACGGGTGAGTGCGCGAAGTTTTCTTGCCGAGCGGGACCGGGGGACGCCGGTGCCGGCGGTTCCGGGTGTCGGCTGTGTGGGAGGCGGCGGCATGGGCGGGACCAGCGCCGACCTTACAGCCCCTACTGTCCGCGTCTCGGGCTCAACCGGCTCTCGCCGGCGCGGTTTGCGTCAGCCGGGGGAGCAGGCAAGTGCGCCCGGAAGGCTCTTTCGCGCCTGGTAAGGCCACTTCTGGCGGAGATGGGGTACCTCTGGCGTCGGAAGCCTCCCAGGGGCTAGCTGGGCGGCCGTGTACACTGCTAGTCGCAGTCGCAGCACCGAGGCGGCGTGGCCGAGTGGTCCAGGCAAGGGCCTGCAAAGCCCTCTACAGCGGTTCGATTCCGCTCGCCGCCTCCAGGCTCTGTTACCGCTAGACTGCAGGTCAGAGGCCATTCACCGGGCGCCCGGGCCTGCCCGCCAGCGACCGCTCGTGACACGCTTGCGACCCCCATTTCGCGCATCGTGGAAGCCGAGCGCCACGGCTGGCTCTTCGTCGCCGTGGAGGACCTCGGGAGCGAGGTCAAGCCCTTTGGGCCAAACCACTGTTCCCGCTTCGGGGCCCACACTGACGCGGGCGAAGTAGTCGGGGTCTCGTAGCGGCTCCAACAAGGGCCCAAGCGCCCCGGGCGGCTCCCCAGAGGCTGCGAGCTCCCAAGCCTGCGGGAGCTCCCCCCGGTGCAGATCCACCCACTCGCGGACCAGAGCGGCCTGACGAGGTTGGAGAGAGCCCGCCAACAGCACTCCGGTTGCCAATTCGACCGACGCAACGTCGTCGCCATACCTGGCATGGACATGGGGCACGCCGTGGTCGCGGATGTACATGTAGACCACGATGCCGTAGGAGGCGCTGAGACGTCCCGCGACGAGGCTCGCGCGACGCCGCGTGTCCCCAAGCGGGAGATGGTCTTCCTCGACTGGGGGCTGGACCGCCACTTTGAGCGGTTCGCCTCGCCAGGTCCAGACGGACTGGTTTTTCCCAACCCGGCGGGGAACCCCCTCGCCGCGGCGAGCTTCTGGAACAACCACTGTGACGGAAAGTAAAAGCAGTCTGCGCTCTGCTGTAAGCGGCAGCTGTGGGCGGCTGAAGGGCAAGGCTCGCAGCCGCCGGCGGTCAGCCGACCCTGACCGTGGCGCCGACGCGGCTGGCCGTGACCACGGCGTCGAGCACCTCGAGCACGCGCCGCCCATCGGCAGCGGTGATGGACGGCGGGCGGCCTTCGGCTATAGCAGTGGCGAACTCGTCAAGTTCGGGGACGAGCATCATCGTTATGTGGTCGCGGTCGATGTGGGGGCGGATGACGGTGGGGTCTGCATACGCGGGCCCCTTCGTGCTGCGCACCTCGACTTCGTACTCGAGGAAGTTCCACCCGCGCAAAGTCACCCGCCCGGCGCGCCCGTGGACGTCCACAGTGTAGAAAAACGTTGACGCGGCTTGGGTCACCAGGCACTGAGCCAGGGCACCGCGGGCGAACTGAACCAGGAACGCCGAGGTGTCGTCGGCCCCGGTGTCGTCCCGCCGGCGGACGTGGGCGGAAACCTCCACGGGGTCGTCGCCGGCGAACCACAGGACCATGTCGACCAGATGCGAGCCGAGGAAGAGCAGCGGGCCGCCCCCGGTCTCGGGGGACGCCAACCACCCCCTGTCCAGGCGCTCGCAGCCGAACTGGGCGGTGATGGCTTGGACCTCGCCGGTCAGGCCGGCAGCAATGAGGTCGTGGACATGGCGAGCCAAGGAGAACCGGCACGAATAGCCGGCCATGTAGGTCACACCCGCCCGGGCCGCCTCGCTCTCGGCGGCGGCGGCCTCTTCTGCGTTGAGCCCTATGGGTTTTTCCACCAGCACGTGCTTGCCTGCCCGGATAGCAGCCAGGGAGACAGGGTACAGGGCCTGGCTTGGCGTGGCGACAAGGACGGCGTCGACGGCCGCCTCGTCCAGCAGCGCGTCGACCGACGAGTAGGTGCTTACGGCCGGCCCCACGGCGGCGACGCTGCGCAATGCGGCTGTGTCGGGGTCCGCGTAGGCGACGAGGTCCACCGTGGACGTGCGTGCCGCGGCGGTGGCCAGGCACTTGCCTTCATAGCCGCAGCCGACGAGCCCTACCCGGAGCGGCGCCTGGGCCGGCGCCGCCGGCACCCTAGCAGATTGTTGGCTCATCAGCTCGAAAATACTCGGTCGCCGGAGCCGCCGCCGCGAAGCAGTGAGTGAGATACTTACGTACGTGCCTGCTCAGGCCAGCGACCCCAGGGGCAACGGCGCAGAACTTTTGCGCGTGAACCTGCTGGGCCCGTTCTCCATAAGCCTCGGGAGCAGAACTACCGGCCGCTGGGAACGCCCCCCTGCCAAACGGCTCTGCCAACTGTTGCTGGTGAGCCCGGGCCGGCGCCTGAGCCGGGAGGCAGCCCGTGAGGCCCTTTTCCCCGACCTCGCCCCCGAGGCTGCGTCTGCCGCTTTGTCCAAAGCCCTTTCGAACGGCCGCGCTGCCCTGCGGGAGCTGGGTCCTCGGGGGAGCGCCATACTGCGGGGCAACCGCAGCCACGTTTGGGCGGACCTGGGCAGCCCAGCCGAGGTCGACGTCGATGTCCACGAGCGACAGTTGCGCGCCGCGCTCGAGGTCGCGCCCGGGCCCGAGCGCGACGACCTCTTGACGCTGGCCCTGGCAGAGGAGGGGATCCTGCTCGAAGACGAGCCCTATGCGAGTTGGGCCGTGCGCCCGCGAGAGCACCTCGACTGGGCACGCCAAGACGCCCGGTTGGTGTTGGCCCGGGACCGGGCGCAGGGGACGGGCCGGGCCACGCCGAAGAGCGTCGTCAGTGCCTGGGAAAGTTGTCTGGCCCACGACCCGACGTGCGAGGAAGCGGCGTCGGCGCTCATGAGGCTCTACCGGTCGCAACGAAGGCACGCACTAGTGGAGAGCACCTACAAGCGGTGCCGCACCGCTCTGGAGGAGCTCCGGCTGCGGACCTCCCCAGCCCTGGAAGAGGTGCATGGGTCTACCGCGGTGGCGTCCCCTTTCGAACAGCCCGCCCCCCGGGCGGCACCGCAGTACCCCGAGGACCGCCGGCTGGTGAGCGTGTTGTTTGCCGAACTGTCCGGCCCCCCGGGGGGTGGCCAGAGGATGGGACCCGAAGAAGTCCGCGAGCTTGTGGGGGGCGCGCTGGCACAAGTCGTCGCCGACGTAGAGGCGTTCGGGGGGATGGTCACCTCGGTCTCGGGGGCTGGCCTCGTGGCCCTCTTTGGTGCTCCGGAGGCCCACGAGGACGACCCCGAACGGGCGCTCCGGGCGGCCTTCCGCGCCGTTACCGCAGCTGGTTGGAGCGCGTCGGGGCTAACATTGCGGGCCGGGGTAGAGACGGGCCCGGCGGTGGTCGGGCCGATCGGCGCCTATGCCATGGCCCAGTACGGGGCGGTGGGCGAGGTGGTGCGCGCTGCCGCAGCCTTCCAGTCGTTGGCCCGCCCCACTTCGGTGCTCGTCGGACCGGCCACGCACGCCGCCACCGAGGGCCTCTTCGAGTGGGGACCATTGGAGGAGGTGGTAATTTCTCCCGGGGCCAAGCCCCTCAAGGCGCGGTACCTGGAGCAGCCCAAAGCTCGGCCCGCCGGCCAAGCAGGCCGGCGCCGGCTGGCGGGTGCGGCCCCCCTGGTCGGCCGCACGGCCGAGCTGTCGTTGCTACACGAGACGCTGCGCGAGGTGACCTCCGGCCAAGGGAGCGTGCTCGTGATAGCGGGAGAACCAGGCCTCGGCAAGACCCGGCTCGTCCACGAGTTCCGGAAGCTGTTCATGGGCTGGGTGGGGACCGGGTCCGGTCGCCTGCCGCTATGGATCGAAGGCAGGGCGGCCTCTTACCGTTCGTCGCAGCCCTACGGCGTCTACCAGCAACTGCTGTCGGGCTGGGTGGGGGCGGCCCCCGAACATGGTGACGAGATGGCTCGCCAGGCGCTGGAAAGGGCTGTGAAAGCGGCCTTTGGGGCCAGGGCGGACCAGGACCAGGTCGACATGCTGGCTCAGGTCATGGGCATAGGGACGGGACGGCCCGCCACCGGCGTCCCGCAGCCCAGCCCGGAACAGCTACAGAAGGCCCGGTTCGCGGCCGTCCTGGCCCTGCTGTCCCACCTCGTCGCCCACGGCCCCACACTGGTCGTGCTGGAGGACCTGCATTGGGCCGACCCCACTTCTTTGCGCCTCACCAAAGAGCTCTCGTCACTGACCACGCACGGGCAGCTGGTGCTGGTCCTCACCCGGCGCCCCGAGCCCGACCCCGGCTTCTCGGCCCTGGAAGCGGCCTTGGCCGAGGCCCCGGGCCTCAGGCTGCGCAAGGTCGAGCTCACCGCTCTTGCCAGCAACGCCGAGCGCGATCTCGCGAGGGCCTTGCTCGGCCCGGCCACAGCGGACGATGTCGTGGCGACGGTCAGCCAGAGAGCGGAGGGCAACCCTCTGTTCCTCGAAGAACAACTGGCGTCAATGCTCGAGACGGGCGCCCTGGTGAGGACCGAGCGAGGCGGGTGGCGGCTCGACCGGGCGGCCCAGGGGGAGCTCCCAGAAGCCATAGAACGGCTGGTCCGTTCCCGGGTCGACCGTCTCGGGCCGGCCCCACGCCACGCCATCGTCGCGGGTTCGGTGCTCGGGCCAGAGTTCTCGTTGGCTGCCTTGGCCAGCGTCACCGACCTCGGCGGCGGCCTTGTCCCCGCCGTGTCCGAGCTTTGTGCCGCGGGCCTCCTCGTCGAGTTGCGCAAGGTCCCCGAACCTGCCTACCGGTTCCGTCATGCCTTGATCCAAGAGTCGACTTACCAGGGCCTTTTGAGGGGCCAGCGCCAGAGCCTGCACTCGCGCGCCGCCTGGGGCCTGGAGGAGGCTTCGGCCGGCCGGCTCGAAGAGGTGGCGGGCTTGCTCGGCCACCACTTCGCCATGGCGGGGGAAACAGAACGCGCCGTCCATTACCTCGAGCTCGCCGGCGACCGTGCCGTCGCGGCGTTCGCCAACGACGAGGCACGTTCGTCCTACCGCCGGGGCCTGGCCCTGCTCGGGGCCGAGCCAGGCCACGCCGAGCAGGCGGTGGGGATCTGCCTGAAGCTGGGCCGCCTCGCCTGGCGGGTGGGCAATTTCAGCGAGAGCCGGGCGGCGTATGAGGAGGCGGTGAAGCTCGCTTCCTCCGGTACGGTCGTCATGGCAGCGAGGGCCCTTCAGTTGCTGGGCACCCTCGAGACGGCCGACCACCGCCATGACGCTGCGTTCGCCGCGCTCGACGCGGCCGAGGCCAGGTTGCAGTCCTGTGCGGACAAAGGCACCGATGAATGGGCCGAAGTTTGGATCGATGTCCAGCTGGCGCGCGCCAGCCTCCACTACTGGCGCAACGAACCGGAGGCGGGCATGACCGTGCTCGAGCTCGTCCGCCCCGTGGTGGAGGCGCGGGCCAAGCCGAGGTCGAAAATTGACTTCTACAGCCAGGTCAGTGCGCAGCGTGCCCGGGCTACCAGGTACATGGTGGACGAGAGCGTCCTGCGCGATTACCGTGCAGCCTGGGCCGCCGTACTTGACGCCGGCCTGGAGAACGAGATGTTCTGGGTCGCTTTCCACCTCGGCTTCGGCCTCTTGTGGCACCGGGACTTCGCCGGCGCCCAGGCCGAACTGGAGTGGACCCTAAATATCGCCTCGCGAGCGGACGACAAGACGCTCGCGCTCAGGTGCCTTGTCTACCTGTGCCTGGCCCACCTGTGCCAGCACGATGTCGGCACGGTCAAAAAGTTGGCCCCCCAGGCCGAAGCTCTGGCCCAGGCGCTGGGCTTCCCCGAGTACAAGGGCATGGCCAAGGCGATGCAGGCCTGGGTGGCATGGAAAGAGGGGCGGTACGCCGATGTCGAAGCCCTGGGCGAAGAAGCCCTGGGGCAGTGGCGCACGTGTGTGGTCCACTATTCGTGGTACTGGGCCGGATTATGGCCCCTGATCGCCGTGCGCCTTGGTGCTGGTCGCGTCGAGGAGGCAGTCGCGGCGGCTCGGGAATTGCTCGGCTCCGACCAGCAACGCTTGGTAGAAGAACTGGAGTCCGAGGTGCAAGGGGCTCTCGATGCGTGGGACCAAGGCGACGCCAACGTGGCGGGGGAGGTCCTCGCCCAGGCGTTGGGACTGGCGGACCGCCTTGGTTATGCCTGAGCGGCAGGGCCGAAGAAGGGGGTGCCCCTCGTTTTGGCCGCTGGCGATCGTGTGCACGGCGTATATCGACGTCACTCGCGAGCGGAGCGGTACCAAAGGGGGCCGAGCAGGTTGACCCGAAACGTGTCGGCGCTACGGCCGGCCATCTCGCCATTGGGCGCAGGCACGACGGCACTGTGCCATCTTCGGGACCTGCTAAGTCGAAGAAAGGAGCCGGATGATAGCGGCTCCTTTCTCCATGTTGGTCCCACGTCTGGGCTCCGGACTATGAGGCGCCGCCATTGCTGTTCATGTACCAGACTTTCCCGGTGGCCAGGCGATAGCACCAGGGGATAGTGGAAGCATCTCCGTCCCAGGTGCCGTCGCCCTGCAACCCCGAGTACGCACCAGTGCCCCCCGTGATCACCCAGGTGGCCTGGGGGCCGGTGGTAAACGGCGCCACGGTGACGTTGCCAACTTTGACCGGGTTTTCGGTGAAGTTGTAGGTAGAAGCGATGGTGAGGAATATCGTGCCCTTCTGGCCGAGGATGGTCTGGTAGCTATAAAATGAGGAAAGCCCCGTGTACCGGTCTGGGCTGTTGGCCCCGGGGGTGGCGTCGTACGGGCCGACGATATACTGCCCCGGCTCGGGCGGCGGGACGATCACGATCCCACCGGCGGGCACCTTGTTGCCGCACTCAGCCGCGGCGGCCGCGACCGCGGCGGTCCCGGACATCTTGGTGGGTGCGGCGTACTGGGTATCGCTGGTCCAGGTCGGGTCTCCGCTCCGGTCGACGATTGCACCTGAGATCTCGCTGCACGACCAGGCCGTCGCCGAGAGGTCGTTCTCGCTCAAGGGGGTGTAGACCCAGGACTGGATGGTGACCGGGCCGCCTTGGCGCTGCTGTTGGGGCATGACGCTGGAGGCGCGAGCGGTGGTGATCTGGACAAGCGTCAACGGGACGATGACAGCGGCGGCGGCGGCCAGGGCGGCGCCTGCGCTCTTCTTGCTGAAGTTGAGGTGCTTCATACGGGGCTCCTTCGAGGTTTGGTGTTCGGCCAGGCTCCTTTTCACTTTGGCTCCTTCAGGCCTAGGTCGGCGTTGTTGCCGACGTACATAGCATTAGCGAGGGCCCTTCCCGGAACCTTCCCGGTCCCGGCCGGGTTCCGGGTGCAACAGGTGGACCCAGACGAGGTTGCCACGTGGCCCGTAGCACTGGCCCTCGGCCAGCCCGCTGGGCGAGCACCCGAGATGGGCGGCCCTGGCGTGCCAGCGCGGATGACCTTATCCGCGCATAATCTGCGCATACGCCTTGGCTGCTGGCGCCGGTGACCGGTGGTCGAACTCTGGGCCCCGGCACCTACGCCATTACATGCCGAGGCTCGGTCGGCCCAGGAGCCTATGTCTTAACCCGCAAGACATCGTTCCGCTATTTTGCCGATCATCGTCGTCGGGTCGGATGCACGTTCGGCCAGTTCCCGCTGACTCATCGCTTGCCCCTCTGTGTGCCGACCTGAACCAACGGCCGGGGGTCGGACGCGGGTGCAGTGGATGTACAGTTCGCCGGCCTCGTACTCGGTCGCAACGAGGGCCAGGGGGGTGGCGAGGAGTTCGAGGAGCGGCTGCGGACCATCGCCTCCATCAACGGCGAGCTCGCCAACCGGGCCCTTGCTCGGGACCGTCCGCAGGAGTTGGAACGCATCCGCCAGCGCCTAGCCGGTTGATCCAGGACTACTTCTCCCGGCCCCCAAGGCAGAGTTGGGCACTGACAGAGCGTGCCCGTTCGAGCCGGTCTCGTACCGCCAGTGACCGCTCGTCCGCGCCCCGAACGCGCCCCGCCCTGTCTCCTAGGCCCTGAATGCCTTCGCAACGCTCTGACCAGGGAGAACGGGGTTGCTCGGCAAGGGCCTGCACGAAGCTCTCGCTGACCTCTCCTTCGAGGTGAGCGAGCCCGAGTTGCCATCGGTAGCTTCCTGGGTCTCGTGCGGGCTCACGGCGTACGACGCGGCCTACTGGCGCTGGCCGAGAGGCGGGAACTGGCGCTCGTTACCGACGACGACGCGATCATCGAGCTCAGCCCTGGAATCAGTCGTGCACTTGTTGGAGGACCAGCTTCAGCTGGCCGAGGTGGCCCCGTACGGGGTTTGAACGGCGACAACGCAACACCTGCAGCGTTTCTTCCGGCTAGACTGCGGTTAAGAGCCGTTTTTGGCGTGCCGGGGCCCTGCCCGTTGGCGATTGCTGGACACACCTGAATCTTTGTTTCGCGCCCCCCAAGAGGCACAATGACTCATTTGCAACGGTCAGAGATGGCTACTCGACGAAGCGATAGCGTTGCCTCTGGCACCTACACTTGCGGGCCAGGAGGCGCACCCCGCCTCGGCTATGTCATCGCCGCGAGCCCCCGCACCGGGAGCTGGCTCCTCTGCCACGCCCTGGAGGACAGCGGAGCGGCCGGCACCCCGGCTGAGTACTTCTGGCGGGGGGACCAGCCGGCCTGGCGCGAGCGATGGGGGGTCGACGGCCCATTTCGCCGCTACGTCGAAGCCTTCTGGGCCACCGCTACCGGCAATGGCGTGGTGGGGGCCAAGCTCATGTGGGCCTACTTTTTCGACTTCGTGGTCCAGGCCCGCGAGGTGCCCGAGTGGTCCTGGCTCGGGCATGACCAACTTATGGAGTCCATCTTCCCCGACACCTGTTACCTGTGGGTGAGCCGAAGGGACAAGGTCCGCCAAGGGGTCTCCTGGTGGCGGGCGGAGGCCGGCGGCCAATGGGCTCTGGCGGCCGGCGACGCTTCTCTCGCCCACGGGCCTGAGGAGCTCGACCTCGCCGCGGTGAAGAACCTGGTCGAGGTGGCTCGCGTCCACGACGAGGCATGGGGCAAGTACTTCGCCGAACGAGGGGCCCAGCCGTGGCACATCTACTACGAGGACCTCGTCGAGGACCTGGCCGGCGCTGCCGCCTCCGCGCTCGGGTACCTGGGGCTCGCCGGCGCCGGTCCCCAGGTCGTCAGGCCGCGGCTACAACGTCAGGCCGACGAGCTGACCGAGCGCTGGGTAGCCGAGTACCAGGCTGCCCAGGACTCGGGGAGGCTCGACGAGGTTGAGCCACGAGCGCGGGTCCCGGTCGTCGAGTACCCGGGCTCGGTCCGGGCCCGTGCTCCCGCTCCAGCTCAGCGAGCCAGTCATCAACCGCTGCCGAATGCCGCCACTTAGCGAGGTAGGCAGGCACTGCGCTGTCGAGGACAGCGGAGAGGCTTCGAGCACCGGCCAGGCGACGAAGCTCGTCGAGTTGGGTCGCGTCCAGAGTGAGAGTTACCTTCTCCTTAGCCGCTGTCGGGGAGACGGTGGAGGGCGGGGGCCGCGAAACTAGCGGACGTGGTTGCCGGCAGGGCACGTCTATCAGAAATAGGGACAATTATTTCTCCCGGAACTGACGGATCCGCCCTTCTTGTCGTCACGTTCACCAGTTTCGTGTCAACGCCCGCCCGGGAGGGTGCCCTCGGCCACCACGAGCGCACGGCGCTCGGCCAGGGCGACGAACCCGGCGGGAAACGACCTCGATCACTACGAGCCGAGAGGTGAGGCCCAGGCAAAGCAAGTCCTGACTGGGCCGGGGCCCAGCGATGGCCATGAAGATCGCTTCTGGCCTGAGCCGCCTCCTTTGTAAGGGTGCCTACGCGAAGATCAGGTGGCTGCCTCAGGGCCCGCCCGCGCAACGAGAAGCCGGAAAGCGATGTCGAAACCGCGTTCAAGACCGCTACCTTTCAGGGATTGCTCTTGGAGGCATGGGTCTTCACTAAAAATGCTGGTAGCGCCTCCACTCCGGTCACGTGAGCTGGGCCCCCCTTGGGAGCTCCGAGTTTCCGAAGTAATAGCGGTCGAGAACTCCTTTAGGGCATCTCAGCTAGGCGCCGGCGCAAGAGGGGCTCGATGACTACCCAGCCGCCCCGCCCGGGAGTGTCGAACTGCTCTATATAACCCGCGCGACGGAGCGCTTCAGTAGCCCGGGCCACGGTCGCTGAAGGCCCGACCTTGTAGGGCGGTTGGCCCCGGGCTATCGCCTGGCAGACAGCAAAGGCGAGACGGCTGAGCTCCTGTATGGCCTCGATGTCTTTGGCCAACGCGCCGGCGTCAGCCTTCATGGCCATGTCGAATGCCAGTATGGCGTGCTCGTAGGTGGCCTCCCGAGCTTCGGTTTCCAGGACGGCTATGAAGCACTGCTGGGCCAGGAGCATGGTGGTACGGGGGTGCCCTTCGGACCGGGCCACGAGGTACTCCATGGCGGTGGGGGTGATGGGGCGCCCGCCTTCTTGAAACCGCTTCGACAACCCCTCCAACCACTCCTCGGTGCTGATGGGCCCGAGCTCCCGCCAGGCGCCGAACTTGTAGAAAGCGCGCTTCTCGTCGTCGAAGAGGTCCCGCATGAGGTGGGCCACGCTGCCCGCGAACAGGCTCGTGACGCCACGCGAACGCTGCAAGACGGCCCTCATCAGCTGGGTCGTCGAGTCGGCGTCGCCGAAAGGCTCTCGGGGGCTCGCTATCTTTTGGAACTCGTCGATGAACAAGATGACGTCGTGACCGTCTCTTTCGGCTACCGACTGCAACAGCGACAGCGCCTTTTCGAACGAACCGCGCGGGTCGTCCCGGGCGAGATGAGGGCTGAATGCGATCTCGATGTCGGGGCCCCAGGCGGTCTTCAGCTTCGCGGTGGCCACGGCGCTCGCGAAGTCGACTGCCTTCTCGGCACCCAAGCGCACCTTTCGCGCCCCCCGCTGGGGCGCCGAGCGGTTGGCCACCAGCCCTGCGACGATGGCCCGGGCCAGGGCGGCGAGGTCCGATAGCTGGAACAAGTCGACCTCGACCACGTAGGCCCCTTGTCGCGCTAGCCCCTCTAGGGCAGCTTGGCAGACGGTCGTCTTCCCGTTGCGCCGCGGGCCGCCCACGACCTGGTTGAGGCCCTGGCTGAGTACCAGTGCCAGTTCCTTCACGTCCTTCGAGCGACCTATCATCTGCTCTGGGACAGGCGAGTCGGTCGGGAAAAGCCGGTCTGCCCGGAGACCAGGGCTACTGTGACCCATGGAGTGAGTATAACGCCGGGTGCACTACTCTATATCGTCTAACGTACTAGAGCAGTGCGCACGGGGCGGTGTCTTGGAGGCGGCTCGTGCCGGGTGCGGATCTCGGTCCTGCTGCTTGCCCCATCGGGCACCGGGCTGGGTGGCCAGGCCAGTCGGTCAGGCCAGTCGGTCAGGCCAGTCGGTCAGGCCAGTCGGTCACGCCAGTCGGTCAGGTCCCGAAGCGGCGCTCGCGTCGCGTGTAGTCGCGCAGGGCCCGTAGCAGGTCGACCCGCCGGAACGCCGGCCAGTAAGGGTCGAGGAACATGAGCTCGGCGTAGGCCGATTGCCAGAGCAGGAAACCGGACATACGGGACTCGCCACTGGTGCGTATGACCAGGTCCGTGTCCGGGAAGCCGGCGGCATAGAGGTGGCGGGCGATACCCTCCGCGTCAATGGCGTCTGCCAGCTGGGCCCCGCTCAGGCCTCTTGTGGAAAGCTCGGAGACAAGGGCGCGGCACGCGTCTACGACCTCTTGGCGGCCGCCGTAACAAAGGGCAATGTTCACCTGGAGCGGCCCGTCGGCGGCTCGGGTGACGGCGTCTTTGGCCGCCAGGGCGAGCCTGGCAGGCAACAGGTCCAAGCTCCCGCTCACGGACAGGGAAAACCCCAGGCGCTCCGACAGCTGGGGCAGCCGCGCGAAAAGCTCTCCCAGGACCTCGAAGTAGGGCTCCAGCTCGGCTGGTGGCCGCCTCAGATTTTCGGTGGAGAGCACCCACGCCGTGAGCGCCTTGATCCTGAGCTGGACGCACCACCCGAGCAGCTCCTCCAACTTGGCCATCCCGGCTCGGTAGCTCGTTTCGTAGTCGGGGTGGCCCTCTTCGCGGGCAAAGCGCCGGTGCCCGTCGAGGATGACCCCAATGTGCTTGGGCAATAGGTCGGGCCGGAACGACCGGGCCAGGCGGTGCTCGTAGTAACGGTAGACGGCGCCGGGGAGCTTCACGCCTATATTGTGGGCTTGCCGCGCCGGCGGCGGGGAGCAGCCCAGGTCAGTCACGTAAGCCGCCGTGTCGGGAGCCCGCCCGGTGCCTCACTTGCCGAGGTGGCCGCGCCGTGACACGTACGCGTACACCCGCCCCCGTGGCCCGAGTGTGACAGTCGGGCGTGCGAGCACCGCCCTTGATTGCCCGACAAGGGTTGCTCATCGCCGGCGGCCATGGCCCGCCGCCATCGTGGAGCCGTCCATGGCGGGCTTCAGGACGGGGACAGCTTGGCCCCGCCCGTGTCGACGCGGCCGCTGTCGATCAGCCACTCGAGGCTCTCGCGGACGGCCTCGAGGGAGGTGTAGCGGGGCTGGTAGCCGAGAGTGCCCGAGGCCTTGGCGATGCTCATCGATGGGCTGTGCGAGATGTGGTCCAAGGTGGCGGCGGCGTCTTCCGGCGCCTCGTTTTTGGACCACTCCTCCCATCCGAGGTAGGTGAGGTTGGCCTCGCGGCCGAACCACCCCGCCACCACCTGGGCGTAGCCGCGGAGGGTGAGCGCCCGCTCCGATACCACGTGGAAGGCTTCGCCCGAAGCGCGCGCCGGTTGGGAGAGCGCGTTGACGAAGGCTTGGGCTACGTCGTCGGCGTGGACGTGGTGGACGGTTTCCAGCCCGAAGTTGGGCAGCTTCAGCTCCTCGCCCTTGGCCAGGCGCTCGAAAACGGCGGGGTTGAAGTTGCCGGCGGGGTTGACCGGCGCCCAGCCCGGGCCGACGATATGGCCGGGGTGGAGCACCGTGCAAGGGAGGGCGCCGTCGCGGGCCTTGCCGAGTAATAGTTCCTCGATGGCCGCCTTCTGGGTGCCGTAGTCACCGAACGGCCGGCGGGGGGCGTCCTCTCTCACCGGCACTTCGACCGCCGGGCCGTGCGACCAGATGGTCCCGCAGTGCAGGAGGTACGTGCCGGCGGGGGCGAGGGCGTCAGCGATCTGGCGGGCAGAGGAGACGGTGAAGCAGAGGAGATCTGCCACCGCATCGGGGCGCATGGACGCGACCGTTGTGCCAAAGGTGCCGTTCTCCTCCGCGGCCGCGCGCTCGATGACGACGTGCTCGACCTTTTCCCATGCCTCGTCTGGCCGGTAAGGGGGGTGCTGGCCCCGGTTCATCGCGACGACCTCGTGACCTTCCCTTACGAGCCTCGGAACGAGGTACGTGCCAATGTGCCCGGTGGCGCCTATCACGACGACTTTCACGGGGCCCGATCCTAGGCCGGGGTGGACAGTGGCCGCAGCGCCCAGCCCCGGCCGTACCGAGCGGCCCGCGCCCGGGTTTGCCCGCTCCGGCCGGCCTCGTGAAGACTGGCTTTCGGGGCCGGCCCGTGCGGGTTTGGAGGCTCTGGTTTTGGATGCTTTAGAGGAGGTCTGGGATTGCTGTTTGGTGCCGCCTACTATCATGAGTACCAGCCGTACGAACGCCTGAAAGCCGACCTCGAACTAATGGCGGCGGCCAATTTCACGGTCATCCGGGTGGGGGAGTCGACCTGGGCCAGCTACGAGCCTGTCCCTGGCCGGATCAGCTTCGCGGCATTGCGAAGGGTCGTAGACGCCGCCTGGGCGGCGGGGGTCGAAGTGATCGTCGGCACGCCCTCCTATGCGGTACCGCCCTGGATGGCGAGGCTGCACCCCGAGGTCATGGCGATGGACCGGCGTGGCTCGCACCTGCCCTACGGTGCCCGCCAGAACGTCGACTTCACCCATCCCGCCTACCTTTTCTACGCCGAACGGCTCATACGGGCGATGGCAGAAGAGTTCGGCCACCACGAGGGCGTGATCGGCTGGCAGGTCGACAACGAGATCGGGATGCACGAGCTCGCCAACCCTCATGTCGTGGCGCGCTTCAGGGAGGAGGTGATGGGACGCCTCGGCGGGGTGGAAGGCGTGAACGAAAAGTGGGGCCTCACCTACTGGAGCCACCGGCTCTCTTGTCCTGAAGACCTCTGGGAGCCGGCGGGCAACACCAACCCCGGTTACGCCCTCGAGTGGGCGCGCTTCCAGGCCAGGCTCGCGACCGAGTTCCTTGTGTGGCAAAAAGATCTTTTGAAAGGCCTGGTCTCTCCCGAGCAGGAGGTGCTCCACGACGTAGTCGGTGGGGACGGGGCGGGTTGGTCGAGCTCGCGTTCCATCAACCAGGCCATGGACAAGGCGGCTTGCAATATCTATGTGCCGTTGCAGCGGGGGATCGAGCTCCCCGAGCCGCCTGGGGATCTCCGCTCCTTGGCGCCCGAGTGGCAAAACGACGTCGGTGCCTGGGTGCCTTTGTGGAAAGCGGACATGGGTTACGCGTCGCGCGGGCCGCGTGGGGAGCACTTCTACGTGACCGAGGCGCAGGCGACCTCGATCGGGGGCCCGCAGACCAACGTCGTGCCGTTCCCCGGCCAGTTGCGGCTCATGGCCCACCTGCTCGCGCTCCGGGGAGCCGAGCTGCTCGAGTACTGGAACTGGCACACTCTTCACTACGGCTTCGAGACCTACTGGGGCGGGGTGCTCGGCCACGATTTGGAGCCCGGGCGGGTGTACCGGGAAGTGAGCGAACTCGGGGCCGAACTGCGCCGGCTGGGCAGCGAACTGGACGGCCTCGTCCCCGACGCCGACATCGGCCTCCTTTACTCAGAAGACAGCCGCTGGGCCATGCAATCGGTGCCGCCGCTTTCGGTGGCCGGCACCGCTTTACCGGACCCGGCCAGTTACCACCGTATTTTTACCCGCTTTTACTCGGCCGCGGTCGACGCCCGGCTACAGGTGCGCGTGGTGCACCCGGGGTCGGACTGGTCGGGCCTGGCTGTACTGGTCGTGCCGGCCCTCTATATCGCCTCGGACGAGTTGCTCGCCCGGCTTGTGGCCCACGCCGGCGCCGGCAACCACGTCGTGTTGACGTTCCGGTGTGGCTACGCCGACGAGTGGTCGAGGGTACGGGCGTCGCGGGCACCGGGCCCGTTGCGGGCCGCCGCCGGCTTTTCCTACCAGGAGTACACGACCCTGGCAGAGCCCGTGGCAATGAAGGCCGCCGCCGGCTCGGGGCCGGCGCTACCACCGGGCGCTCGTGCCGAGGGCTGGGCAGACGGCCTCGTGCTCGAGGGGGCGGACGCCCTGTGGGGTTATGAGCACCCATTTTTCGGGCGCTGGCCGGCGCTGGCCACCAAGGGGGTGGGGGAAGGCCGCCTGAGCTGGGTGGGCACGCTGCCAGACCGCGCGAGCGGCGCCTCGCTGCTCCTCTGGGCGCTGGCCGAGCGGGGGAGGGAGCCGGCGGTGGCCCCCTGGGGCACCCTGCCGCCGAGCGTACGGGTAAACGGCGCCGGCCGGGGCGACGGGGCGAGGTTGTGGTGCGTGGCCAACCACAGCTGGGAGCCGGCCTCGGTGGCTCTGCCGGGGGTGTTGTGGGACCTCGCCGGCGAGCAAGAGGTCCGGGGGGACCTGGCGCTCGGCCCCTGGGAGAGCCGTTTGTTGCGGGCCGGCGGGTGAGGGCTATATGCGGCAGGGCCGGCTGGGTGCGCGTTCAGGGTGCCCCACGTGACCCGCTCTGGTCGCTTGGCGACCGCCCTCGTCGCCAACCTCGCACTTGTGGGGGGCCTTGCCGGGGCCGGCCTGGCGGCTCATTCGCTGGCCGTGTGGGCCGAGGCTGTCGACTATCTCGCCGATGCCGCCGGCGTAGCCGTCTCCCTGTTCGCGGTTTACTTCGCCAACCTCGTCCCGACACCTCGGCGCCCCCATGGGTACCCCAACGCCACCCGCTATGCCGCTCTCGTCAACGCCGGGTGGCTGTTTGTGCTCAACCTCGTGGTTGCCGGGGCTGCGGTCGACCGCCTGGCCGGCAACAGCGCCCACGTGCACGGCCTGCCGGTGCTCGTCGCCAGTTCGGTCGCGGCCGTAGTCATGGTCGCCACCGCCTTCGTCCTCGGTGGCGAGGCTGAAGGCGAGGGCGGGGACGGAGATGACGAGGGCGGCACCTTGAACGTCCGGGCCGTACTGCTTGACACCGCCGCCGACGGAGCGGCCGCGGCCGGTGTTGCTGCGGCTGGCGGCGTGATCTATGCGACGGGCGGCCTGTTCTGGATCGACCCGGCGGTCGCTTTGGCCATTTCCGTGGTGGTCGGGTACCACGCGGCGCAGCTGCTCGCGCGTATCCGGCGCTCGTTCAAACTTGCCCCGCAGGCCCGTCAGGGTCCGGGGGGTGCCCGCGAAAACCCTCCGCAAGCTGCTGGTACCTAGGGCATACAGGGCAAATCGGCCTGCTCCTTGCCACCCGGAGCACCCACGCCGTTGCCTCGTTGAAGCGGCTAGCTCGCCGGCGTCGGCCCGAGCCTCCTCAATAGTTCGCTGAAGCGGAGCTCCTCCAGCTCGTAGGTGACCTCGTGACCGTGGTAGGGCAGGACCACGAGGTCCTTGTCCTGGCTGGCGAGCCTCCCGTACGCCGCGAACACAGTGCTGGGTGGGCAGGTTTGGTCCCACAACCCGACGCTCATCCTGGCAGGGCAGCTGACGCGGCGGGCGTGGTTGGCGACGTCTACGTAAGCGAGGGTCCGGAACGCGGTTTCGGCGAGCTCGGGGCGGCGTTTCAGGTAGGTCGAAATCTCGGTATAGGGCGGGGTGGGCGTGATCTCGACCGCACGGGGGAAGTCGGAAAGGAACGGCATGTCCGACCATACGAAGCACGGCCGGCCAGAAAGGGCGGCAGCCGCCAGGGCCAGTCCGCCACCCTGGCTCATCCCCATGACGGCGACCCGGTCGGCGTCGACTTCCTCGCGAGAGCAGAGGGTGTCAACGGCCATAGCGGCGTCGGCAAAAACGTAACGGTAGTAATGCGAAGCGGGGTCTGCCAGCCCCCGGGTGAGCCAGCCGGCGTGGTGGCCGGCGTCGATTGCCCCGATATCGGGGGAGTCGCCCGCCTGGCCCCGGCAGTCCATCGACAGGACGGCTACGCCCTGAGCAGCCAGGGCGTAGACCTCGAGCGGCCGGGCACCTCGGCCCGAGTACCCATGGAAGTGGGTAATGCCGGGAAAGGGCCCGCCTGTGCGTGGCCTTACGTACCAGCCGGAGAGGCGGGCATTTCCAAGGCCTGTCATCCAGACTTTGTTGGCGAGGACGCCGGCGAGCGGCATGTAGGGTTCGCCGACTTCGAAGGCGGTGCCCGAGGATGCCGCGTCCGACTTCGCCTCCTCCAGGGTCTCTGCCCAAAACTGGTCGAAATCGGGCGGTTCGGTCTCCGCCGGAGTGTACGAGCGGAGCTGGTCGAGGGCTAGGTCGATGCTCGGCATGCGCCCACTCTGCCTTGCGGGCCGTCCCAGGGACAAATTCTTTCGTACAATCGGCTGCTACATAAAGTGAGAACTACCTAGTAGATACTACTAACCGTGGGCCACGAAGAGTGCCCGCTCACAGGACCATCACACCCATCTCGCATGGTCGTCACACCGCCTGGGTAAGGTTCCTGCCATGCGCAGACTAGTTACTCAGGCCGCGGGGCGCGAGCCGCGGCGGCGGAGCCTGAGGGCGGCCGCTGCCGGTTCGGTGCTGGCCATGACGGCCTTGTTGGCCGGCTTGGTTGCCACGGTCACCCCCGCTTATGCGGACGTCACGTCCAACCACTACACGATCGGTTCTCCTTCTGGTGCCGTCAACAACGTCACGGTGACGCCGAGCACGGTCACAAAGGGCGCCGCGACGGACTTCGTGCTCGTCTTCTACGCTGGGGCCGCGTTCAGCGGTTCACAGGGCGGTTCGATCACGGTCACCCCCTCCGAGCCTCTGGCGTCGGCCCCGGCCAACGTGGCTGTGGTCTCGGGTAACTGCATCCAGGCTGGCACTGCAGGTGCCGGGGGCCCCGGTAGCTCGTCACCCACGTCGCTCGTGGTCAACCTGGTGAGCAGCTGCAACATCGCCGCCAAGGCCAAGGTCGAGGTCGACTTCAACGCCTCCGCCCCGGACGCCACGGGGACGCTCAGCTTTGCCGTCACCACGACCGCAAACACGAGCCCGGGGACGTCCAACGCCGTGACGGTGATCAGTTCTCAGGTCAGCCTGTCGGCGGCACTTTACGGCTTCGGCGCCAACACCACCTACAGCATCAGCGATGTCCCGGTGGTCAGTTTGAGCAGTGCCAACACCACGGTGAAGCTGGAGGCAGTAGCCACCGAGGGCACGGCGACGCTCTCGTTCCTCAATACCACGGCCGGGTACTCGGTCACCGTGAGCAGCAGTTCGGGCACCCACCCCGACCAGGTGACCGCGGTATCGGCGAGCGGCCCGGTGGCTACTTTGACCCTGGCTAACGCCTTGGCCAGCGGGGACACCCTGGACATCACTGCAACGGGCACCAACCCACCACCCAGCGGGACGCCGCAGGCCAACAAGATCACGGTCACCCCTGGCAACGGGACGGCCCAGACGACCAACGCCATCGTCTTCGGTGGTTCGGTGAGGGCTGTGAGCGTGACGCCGCAGGACACGGTGGCGGGTGCCACCACGGTCTACACGGTCGGCTTCCAGGCTTCCAGCGCGGTTGCCGCCGGCGGGGAGATCCTGCTCACGGAGAAGTCTGGCCCGACCAACTTCACGACGGTCTCGGGGATCCTCGTCATCGACAGCACTGCCGGTTGGCACTTCGTTGCGACTGGGACGACCCTGGCCAACGGGACTGCCGCGATCCCCTTGGCGGACGCCATCAACGCCAACGATACGCTGAGCGTTGTCCTGGCCAATGTGACCAACCCGCCGGCGGGTGTTGTGCGGGACTTCACGGTGTCCACGTCGGCTGACCCCGTCCCGGCCAACGCCGCTCCCTACACGATCGGGCCGAGCGCGAGCCCGGGCGTCGTCGTCACCGTCGAGCCCACGACCGCCGGCGCCGTGGCCACGTACACGATTTCCAACCTCAGAGCACAGGCCGCGTTGCCGGGTGGCTCGGGGACAATCGGGCTGCAGGCGCCCTCGGGTACGGTATTCCCCAACAATCCCGGTTATTACCACATCGTGGACTCGACGACTTCGTCGGGCTCAGGGACGATTAGCGCCGGTCTCTCGGGTGGAGGCAGCAACGATGTCACGTTCACGGTGCCCAACACCATCAACGCCGGCGACGCCTTGTCCGTGACGGTCGAAGACGTGATCAACCCGGGCGTGGCCAGCAGCACCTACTCGATCACGCTCGTCGGCGCGGTGACCGGGCCGGTTCCGACGCCAGTCACGACAACCACGACCACCGCCCCTCCCCCCAAGCCGAAGCCCAAGCCGAAGCCCAGGCCCAAGCCGGTGCCCGTGATCGCCTTGCTCACGCACCAGGTCAGGATTCACAACAGGGCTGTTGTCATTACGCTGCGCTGTAGCCGGGCGCGCTGCCACGGCCAGGTCGTCTTGCGGTCCGGGAAGACCATCTTCGGCAGGAAGGCCTACAACATCCCGGCCACGGGGCGCCCTGCCCGAGTCGTGGTCAGGCTCAACAAGCAGGCCCTGAACCGGCTGGCCCGGGTCAAGAACCACAGGCTCCGGCCGAGGGTGACGGCCAGGCTTGACGGTGGCCGCAACCCGAACAGGTTGATAACGGTCCTCGCGTAGGGCCGAAGCCAGCAGGCGGGGCCGGCGTCTTGGTGGCGCCGGCCCCGCTGCGCGCCCTGGCACGGGGTGGGCCGGGCCGGCGGGCCGGCGGGCCGGGTGGGGAAGGGGCCGGGTGGGGAATGGGCCGGGCGGGGAATGGGCGGGGCGGGGAATGGGCGGGCCGGGCCGCAGCCGCAGGCTCGGGCTAGTGCTGGGCTACCTTGTCGCAGCCTTGTCGCATAGTGCTAGCATACTGCCACATGAAGACGCTCTACTTGCGCAACGTCCCGGACGAGGTCGTCGCGCGTCTCAAGATCTTGGCCGCTCGCGACGGGACCTCGGTCGGAGCGGTCGCGGTACGTGAGTTAGCGGAGGTTTCAAGGCGGGCCAACAATGCTGCCCTCCTCGCAGCGCTGCCTGACCTGGATGTCCCGACGGAGGACATTGTGGCTGGCCTGGACGCGGAGCGCTCGAGACGGTGATCGTGTCTGACGCGTCTGCTGCTCTCGCCGCCCTGCTCCACGCCGGCCAGGCGCGCGACGAATGGGGCGAGGAGCAGGTGCACGTGCCTTACCTGGTCGATAGCGAGGTAGCGAGTGGATTGCGCCGCGAGCTAATGACCGGCCGAATGAGCGACGGCGACGCCGAGGCTGCGCTCGGCACGTGGCAAAGCTTGGGCATGACTCGCCACGGTGCCAACTCGCTAATGGACCGGATCTGGGAGCTGCGCCACAACCTGTCCGTTTACGACGCCACGTACGTTGCTTTGGCGGAGGTGCTTGGTTGTACTTTGCTCAGTGCGGACGGCCAGCTCGGCCGAGCCCCGGGGATCCGCTGCCCGGTGAAGGTCGTGCCTCGCTGAGTGGTTCGCCAGGGTAACAATCGGCCCGTTCACGGACGCAGCGGGTCGCGGCAGTTACGCCGACGGGGGGAGGAGGGCGCCGCGAAGGCTCTGGGTGCGGAAGCGGGCGAGCAAGGGGGTCGCCGCCGGCGTGGCTCAAAAGTCAATGCCCTTGGAGGCCCTGATGCCGGCCTCGTAGGCGTGCTTCACCTTGCGCACTTCGCTAACCGTGTCGGCTAAGTCAATTAGCACTTGGGGGGCGTCGCGGCCCGTGCAGAAGATGTTTACGCCCTCTGGTCGGGCCGCGATACATGCGGCTACCTCGACCCCCGGGATCCAGCCCCAGTTGACTGGGTAGGTGACCTCGTCGAGCACGACGAGACGGTAGCGCCCGGAAGCGATCTTCTCCTTGGCCAGTTCCCAGGCGGCGCGCGCCATTTCGGCGGAGCGCCCGAGGTCTTCGGAGTCCCAGGTGAACCCGTCGCCCATGGTGTGCCAATCGACGCCGAGGCCCGACAGTACCTTGGCTTCTCCCGAGTGCCACTGGCCTGACTTGACGAACTGCACCACGCACACCGGCCAGCCGCGCGCGAGCGCTCGCAGCACGGTACCCATGGCGGCCGTCGTCTTACCCTTGCCGTCGCCGGTCGCGACCAGTACGAGCGAGGAGGTCCGGCGCGTGGCCCGAGGTGGTTCGGTAGTAGGCGGCTCAATGGTGCTCGGCTCGGTCGTGCTTGGCTGGCTCGTGGCCGGCGGCTGGGTCGTGGCCAGCGGCTGGCTCGTGGCCAGCGGCTCGGTCGTGGCCGGCGGCTGGCCGGCGCTTGGGTGGGGAGTCATGGTGGTGTGGTCCTCCTGAACGGGCCGGCGCCCTCTGACGGGTCGCCGACAACGTGGGCGCATGCGAGGGCGATAGTTTTCCCCGGCTGCGGCGGCTTTAGGCGATAAGAGGGCGATATGCCCGGAATTCGGGAGCGATTTCTGGCGAGTTCGGCCAATTCTGACGCGTTCTGGGTCATATATGCCCCGACCGCGTCAGTAGTGGCCGAAGTGGACAAAAGTGGCTCCGGGAGCCGTGCTCCGTGCTCCGTGCTCGGTGCTCCATGCTCGGTGCTCCGTGCTCGGTGCTCGGTGCTCCAGGGCCCGGAAGCCGATCTCGGGCCGGCCGGGCGCCCTGTGCGGTCGCCGGCGCCGGCGCCTGGCTCGGGCGTCATGTGGCTCGGGTCACCTCCAAGCTCGAAGCGTGGCGGATGGGGGAGACGACCGGGCCGGCGAGGCCGGGCAGCACTTCGACGGACGCTCCGAAGAAGCGCTTCACGTTGGCCTCGGTGAGGACTTCGGCCGGCTTGCCCAGGAGCGCGGCGCGGCCCCCGGAGAGCACTAGCAGGTCGTCTGCGAACTGGGCCGCCACTGTCAGGTCGTGGAGAGAGCACAGCACCGACAGGCCGTTGTCGCGGCGCAATTGGTCCGCCAGCTCGAGGACGAGCTGCGCGTGGCCGATGTCGAGGGAGGTGGTGGGTTCGTCCATGACGAGGACCGGCGCTTCTTGCACGAGGGCCCGGGCGAGCACGGCCCGTTGCTGTTCGCCGCCCGAGAGCTCCCCGAGCGCCCGGCGGGCCAGGCGGCTGAGCTCGAGCCGCTCCAGCACGCCGGCGGTGACCGAGAGGTCGCGCGCCGTCTCAGGGCCGAGGTAGCTGTGGTGGGCGGAGCGGCCGAGCAAGACGTAGTCGGTGACGTTCATGGACCGGGGGAGCAGGGGGCGCTGGGGGACGTAGGCGACGGCACAGGCGCGCGCCCGGAGCTCGCCCGGGCCGTACTCCCGGCCGCCGAGGCGGATGTGGCCCTCGTAGCGCACCAGGCCCACCACGGCCCGCAGGAGCGTGGACTTGCCGGCCCCGTTGGGCCCGACGACGCCGAGCCACGCGCCATGCGGGACACGCGCAGATACGTGGGAGACGACGGTCGTGCCTCCGAGGGCCACGCTCACGTCGTCCACCTCGAGCACGGGTCAGCCCATCCTTCGCGATTGGCGCAGCACGACAAGGAAGAACGGCGCGCCCAAGAAGGCGGTCACGACCCCGAGGGGGATCTGTTCGGGGGAGAGCACGGCGCCGGCCGCGAGGTTGGCGAGGACGAGGAACCCGGCCCCGAACAGGAGCGACAGCGGGATGATGCGCCGGTAGCTGGGGCCGGCGAGGAGGCGGATCGTGTGGGGCACGATTATCCCGACGAAGCCGATCAGGCCGCTCACCGAGACGGCAGCAGCGGTCCCGAGCGTGGCAGCGACGACGACGACGAGGCGCGCCCGGTCGGCGTGCACACCAAAACTGCTTGCTTCCTCATCGCCCACGGAGAGGGCGTCGAGGAGCCGCCGGCAGGCGAGGAGAACGGCGGCAGAAACGGCTACGTAGGGTGCGATCAGTTCGACGGGCGCCCAGCCCGCCGTCGACAGGCCCCCGAGGATCCAGTTGTAGACGACCTCCAGGTCGCCGGAGTTCTGGCGCTGGGCGATAAAGGTTTGGACAGCGGTGAAAAATGCGGCCACAGCGACGCCGGCGAGGACCAAGGAGGCGGGGGAGCGGGGCCCGTTCCGAGAGCGGCCCAGGGTAAAGGTGGCGGCGACGGCGGCCACGGCCCCGACAAAGGCAGCTATGGGGAGCGGGGAGAGCGAGCTGGCCCAAGCGGCCGGCCCGTACACGATGGCGACCGTCGCGCCGAGGCCGGCGCCGGCGGCGACGCCGAGCAGGTAGGGGTCAGCCAGGGGGTTGGCGAAGACCCCTTGGTAGGAAGCCCCGGCGACGGCGAGCATGGCGCCCACCAGGCCGCCGAGCACGGCGCTCGGCGCCCGGATCTGCCAGACGTCGGCGTTGCCCAGCGCGCCGAGGCCCGAGCGGACGTGAAGGAGCGGGATCTTGCTCGCCAGTGCGGCCAGCACCTGCGCCGGCGGGAGGTGGTAGGGCCCGACGAGGACACTAGCCAGGAGAGAGCAGAGGAGGAACAAGACGCCCGCCGCGATGTGCCACGCCCGGAGCCGGGTGGGGAAAAGTTCCCTGCCCGGAAGGGCCGCCTCCGCTTTCCTGAGGTGGGGGGTGCCGGCGCGGTCGAGGCCCGGGCGGGCGGTGAGGGTCATTTTCGCGTCGTGGACGCGAGGACGCGGGCGAGGAACCCCACGAACTCTTCGATAGTGTGCGGCCCCCACTCCGAAGCGACCGAGTCGTTGACGCCGAACACGTGGTGCTGTTTTACAGCCGAGAGGAGCGAGAAGGCCGGCCGGTGCGAGAAGATGGCGGGCGTCTCGTGGCAACAGACAGTGTCGGCCAAAAACACATAGTCCGGGTCTGCCTTCAAGAGGTACTCGGCCGAGATCTGGGGGTACGCGGTGCCGCGCCCGGCGGCATCAGCGATGTCGCGCATCCCGAAGAGCGAGAACTCGGCCCCTATGAACGTCTGAGACGTCGCCGTGTAGTAGTCCGGCGAGAGCTCTATGTAGTAACTGGCCCCCCTGCCGTCCTTGCCGGCTTTCCGGACAGAGGCGGCCACGTAGGAAGCGAGAGAGGTGTCGAGCCGCTTAGCTGCCGCGATGTGCCCGGTGGCGAGCCCGAGCTCGTTGACCTGGTTGTAGACCCCGGCGAAGTTGTTGGCCGGGGGCAGGACCAGGACCGGTATGTGGAGGAGCTGCAGCTGCTTCACCAAGGTGCCTTCGGAAAAGGCGAATATCACGAGGTCGGGGTGGAGGTAGAGGTAATCCTCCGCGTTTTTCTCGAACCCGGTGAACTTGGTGCGGGGCGTGCCCGGGGGCCAGGTCGAGTACTTGTCCACCCCCACCACCTGCTTGCCCGCCCCCATGGAGTAAAGCATCTGGGTGGCGCTCGCCGACAGGCACAAGATGCGGGTGGGCTGGGCGGTGAGCGTGACCTTGCCGCTGCCGCTCGTGATGGTGACCGGGAAGGTCTCGCTTGTGGCGCGGGCCGGTGGTGAGGCGGAGGCCTCCGGCGTACTGAAGGGTGACAGGGCGGCTGCCGTGGCGACCGAAACCGCGATTGCGATTACCGCTTTGGCCCAGGCTCTTTTCATCGGCGCTCCTCCTCTCGACCGGAGGGTCGCCGGCGGGCTCCCCTGCGGCCGGCGCGTTACCTCGACGTGCAATGGCCGCTCCCCACTGGCCAGGCGACCTGGCTTGCCCTCTCGCTCGAGAGAGGGACGACAGTTGCGGGACAGCGCCGGGTTCTCACCGGACTTCGCTGACCAGCAGGTTGCTCGCACCAAGTTACTCGCCGAGGGACGGCGAGGCAAGGGTGAGGGCCGGTGTCAGCTGGCGCGTGCCAAGGCGCCGGCGAGAGGCTGCGCGGAGACGCCCCGCTCCGGCTTCAGTACTTCGTCTATGAGGCCGTAAGCCTTGGCCTCCTCGGCCGTCATGAAGAAGTCGCGGTCGATGTCGCGCTCGACCTGGTCGAGGGGCTTGCCGGAGTGATAGGAGACGATCTCGGCCATGCGCCTCGTGGTGGCGAGGACCTCGCGGAGCTGTACTTCCATGTCCCGAGGCGCTCCCCGGGCCCCGGCCGAGCCCTGGTGGATCATGATCTTGGCGTTGGGGGTGGCGAGGCGCTTGCCGGGGGCGCCGCCGCAAAGGACCATGGCGGCGGCGGACATGCCCATGCCCACGCAGACGGTAGAGACCTCCGAGGTGAGCAGTTGCATGGTGTCGTAGATGGCCATGCCCGCGTAGGCGAGGCCGCCGGGGGAGTTGATGTACAAGAAGATGTCCTTCCCCGGCGCGGTGCTGTCCAGGTAGAGGAGTTCCGCGATCAACAGGTTGGCGATCTGGTCGTCGACTTCCTGGCCGAGGAACACGATCCTCTCGCGCAGCAAGAGAGAGTAAATGTCATAGGCGCGGTCTCCGCGCGCCGTTTGGTCCAGCACCGTGGGTATGAGCGTCATGGAGGTGCTCCTTGTCGTGAGGCCTCGCGGCAGGGCGGGGGTACTCTGGTATGTAACGGATGGTATCTTTCATTTGAGATACTACCAGTGAGATCGACTTAGCGATGAACGAGCGCCGGCATGAACCGCTTTTCCCTGGGTTCGGAGAGATGGCCGAGCAGCGCCGTTCGCTCGCGGCTGCCCTCGTGGCCAAGCGCGTCGAGCTCGGCCTCTCCCAAACAGAGGTGGCGGCGAGGATGGGGACGTCCCAGTCGGCGGTAGCGCGGCTCGAGTCCGGCCAGGCCGACCTGCGGCTTTCCACTCTCGAACGCTACGCAGCAGCCATAGGCCAACGGCTCGACTGGCGGCTGTCGTTGCGGGAGGGGCACCGTTGAGCCCAGGTGAGGCGAGCATGCCCTTCTTGGACGCGCAGCTGCTCGAGCGCCGGGTGGTCCGGGTCTGGGGAGCCCTCGACAACCGCGCGGTCAACAGGGCGTGCGCGGAGCTCATGGCCCTGGACGCGACCGGCGACGCCGCGGTCAGTCTCTACATAAGCTCGAGCGGTGGCCCCCTCCCGCCCGCGCTCGCCCTCATCGACACGATGGACCTCCTCGGGGTGCCCGTCAACGTGACCTGCCTCGGTGCCGCCGAGGGGACGGCGGTCGGGGTGGTGGCGGTGGGGGCGAGGAGGGTGGCGGCCCCCCATGCCCGCTTCCACCTCCGTGAACCCGAGGTCGAGGCGTCCGGCAACGCTGCCCAGATGGCCGCCTGGGCCGAGCACCACGGCTCCGAGCTCGCTCGCTTCGTGGCTCGCCTGGCGGAGGCGACGGGGAGGCCGGCCGAGCACGTCGAGGCGGACCTCTCCTTCGGCCGGTGGCTCTCGGCCGGTGAGGCGCTCGCTTACGGGCTCGTGGACTTCGTGCTCGAGCCCGGCCGGCGGTGAAATCCGTCACCGGAGGGCTACCTCCGGGGCATATCTGGGTGATCCCCTATGCCGGTGAAGCCCGCCGGCGGTAGAGAATAGGTGCGCATGACTGCCAACTCCGTTTCCGGCGCGAGCGGCCACGCGACCAACCGGACAGAGCGCGTGTTCGCCGCGCTCGGCACGTTCTCGGTGCGGGCCCGCTGGTTGGTGATCCTCGCCTGGGTGGCGGCCGCCGTTGTCGCGACCATCGCCCTGCCATCGATGGGGAGCGAGATCAACAACAACAACAGCCAGTTCCTGCCGGCCAACGCCCCGAGCTCACGGGCCACCACGCTCGCCACCCCCTTGCTCGGGAGCGTGAGCAGCGAGAGCCAGATCCTGCTCGTCGCCTCGGCGGGCCAGCCTGCCGGACGCCAACTGAACGTGGCCGACATGGCCGAAGTCGCGAAGGAAGCGGCCGAGGTGCGCACCGTCCCCCGCATCATCGGGGCGAAGGTCGTGGGAATCTCCAAAGACGGGGAGGCGGCCGAGGTCGTGGCCACCGCCCGGGTGGCACTGACCAATATCTCTGGCCAGAAGCCGGTCCTCGACGCGCTCGCGAGGCAGGTCTCCAAGTTCGACCAGAGCCCGGCGGCCCGGCGTCTCGGGCTGGAGCTGCACCTCGCGGGCCCGGTGGCCACCAACGTCGCCAACCAGGCGGCGTCCCAACGAACGGGCAGCAAAGTCCAGGACCTTTCCTTCCTGTTCATCATCGTCTTGTTGCTGCTCATCTTCCGTTCGGTCTTGGCGCCTCTCGTCACGTTGGCCCCAGCCGCCGTGGCGCTCGTCATATCCATGCGGTTGATCGGGGGGCTCGGGTCCGGCGGGCTCAAGATCTCCGAGATCACCGAGCTCCTGCTGATCGTGCTCACGCTCGGCGCCGGTACCGACTACGGGCTCTTCTTGGTGTTCCGCACCAGGGAGGAGCTGCGACGGGGGCTGTCGCCGGCCGATGCCGTCGCTCGTTCGCTCGCCCGGGTGGGAGAATCGATAACGGCCTCCGCCGCCACCGTCGTGTTCGCGTTGCTCAGCCTCTTGCTGGCGAGCTTCGGGCTCTACCACGACCTCGGCGTGCCGCTCGCCATCGGGATCGGCGTGATGCTGCTGGCGGGCCTGACCTTGCTGCCGGCGCTGCTGGCCGTCCTGGGGCGGGCCGCGTTCTGGCCCGCTCGGGTGACGGCTGGGCCCGACGGGGCGGATGCGAGCACCGCAGAGGGGTCAGTGGAAGGTTGGTGGGGCGCTGTCGCGGCCCGTCTGTTGGCCCGGCCCGGCCGTACTTTGGCGGCAGGCGTGGCGCTTTTCGTCGCGCTCTCCGTAGCCGCGCTCGGCTACTACTCGTCGGGTTTCGGGGGAGCGCTCAGTGCTCCCAAAGGTTCCGACGCGGCCGTGGGCAACGCCCTCCTGGCCCGGCATTTCCCGGCCGCGGCGGCCAACCCGGCCAATCTCGTGTTCGCTTACAAGACGAGCGTGTGGGACGACGCCTCACCCCTTTTGCGGGCGCAGGACGCCTTGGAGCGCTCGCATCTGTTCAGCCAGCTGGTGGGGCCGCTCGACCCCAACGGCACAGTGCTCACTTCCGCCCAGATCGAAGCCCTCCATGCCGAACTGGGGCCCCCGGCCGCGCTCTCCTTGCCGGAGCCGGTGCCGTTACGGGCCAAGGTGCCGCCGGCTAAGTACGGCGCTTACCGTTCGCTCGTGGAACTGGTCTCGTCGGACGGCCGGGTGGTGCAGTGGGAAGCCGACCTCGTGGCCGGGCCGCAAGGAGGTACCGCGGCGATGCGGGTGACCCCGGCAGTGCGGCGGGCGGTAACGGCCGCCGGCGTGGCCTCGGGGGCGAGCCAGAGCGGCGTAGCCGGGGAAGCCGCCGGGCTCTACGACGTGAGCAGCACGTCGAACCACGACATGATCGAGATCATCCCGGTCGCGATCGCGGCTATCGGCCTCCTGCTGGCGCTCGTCCTGCGCAGCCTGGTAGCGCCTCTCTACCTGATAGTGAGCGTCGGGCTCTCCTACCTCGCTGCCCTCGGCGTCTCGACGGTCGTCTTCATCGACCTGGGTGGGTCGAACGGGATCACGTTCATCCTGCCGTTCTTGATGTTTATCTTCCTGCTCGCGCTGGGCGAGGACTACAACATCTTGGTCATGACGCGCATCCGCGAGGAAGCGCGCCACCACGGGTTGGGCAAGGCGGTCATCAGGGCCGTCGGGAGGACGGGGCCGACCGTGACTTCGGCGGGGATGGTGCTGGCCGGGACCTTCGCCGTGCTCGCGTTCGAGGCGAGCGGCCCTGGGTCGGGGCAGGTCCGCGATGTCGGCTTCGGGCTGGCCATCGGGGTGTTGATGGACACGTTCTTGGTGAGGACCCTCCTCGTCCCATCGACGGTGGCCCTGCTCGGCCGTTGGAACTGGTGGCCGTCGCGCCCGGCCTCGCCTGAGCCTCTAGAGCCCCCCACCCCGAGCGCGGCACCAGACCGAGAGGTCGCCTCCCTGCCGGGAGCGTAGGCACCAGACCGAGAGGCCGGCCTCCTGCTCGGCGCCCAGGCCCCTCCCTGACGGAGCGAGCTGGCCTGAGGCGTACGGGCCTGGCCGGAGGGCAAACGGGGCAGCGACGCGGTGTAAGGGTGACCTTTGTTGATAGTTTCGGTCTACCGTGGACCGAGGTGGTGCCGTTCCGAGGTTGCTCGTGGCTCCCGAGCGGGCGCCCGCGCGAAAGGGACGTTCCGACCGCACCTCCGCCCTCCTGGTGGACGCCCGCCAGGCCGTCCTCGCCGGCGGCGGCGCCGTCGTCGACGATGGGGGCAAGGCCGACGGCGTCATCTGGCTGGGCGGGCCCGAGGGACTGCGGGAGATCCTGGCCTCGCACCCCGAAGCCCGTTGGGTACAGCTGCCCCACGCTGGCATCGAACGGGTGGTCGAGGCCGGCGTCATAACCGATGCCCGCTTTGCCGGGATGACCTGGACCAGCGCCAAGGGGAGCTACGCCAAGCCAGTGGCCGAGCACGCCCTGGCGCTCGCCCTAGCCGGCTTGCGGCACCTGCCCGAGAGGGCGCGGGCCACCTCATGGGGCAAGCCCGCTGGCATCTCGCTCTACGGCGCCGACGTGACCATCCTGGGCGGTGGTGGGATCGCGGAGCAACTGCTGCGGCTCCTGGCCCCCTTTGGGACCACCGCGACGGTCGTGCGCCGCGACCCGAGGCCACTGGCCGGGGCGGCACGCGTCTTACCGGCCTCGGAGCTGGCAACGACGTTACCTGGGGCCCTCGTCGTCTTCGTGGCCCTCGCCCTCGTCCCCGAAACCGTCCATGTGATCGGGGAGAAGGAGCTTTCCCTCATGGGCCGCGACGCCTGGCTGGTCAACGTGGCCCGGGGACGCCACGTGGGTACCGAGGCTCTGGTCGGGGCCCTCCGTGAAGGCCGGATCGGCGGTGCGGCGCTCGATGTCACCGACCCCGAGCCCTTGCCCGACGGCCACCCGCTCTGGTCGTTCCCCAATTGCCTCATCACCCCTCACAGCGCCGACACGGAGGAGATGATCCGCCCCCTCCTGGCCGAGCGCATCAAGCAAAACGTAGAGCGCTTCGCCGCCGGGCTCCCGCTGGTGGGGACGGTAGACCCGGCTGCCGGCTACTGAGGGGGCCAGAGAAGGCCGTGCCTGGCGTGCTCTCGAGCCGAGTGCAGCTGCGTGCGCTCGTGCTCGGCGACCTCGTGGCGGAGGGAGGCGAAGGGCGCGTGTTCGAAGTGCGGAAGGCGGAGGCGCCTGGGGCCGATGGAGGCGGCCTGGTCTACAAGCAGTTCCGCCGGCCCAGGCCGGCGCCCGAGCTCACGCCGACCGTTTCCTTTCTCGGTGCCTTGGACGGCGCCGACCCGGCGCTGGCTGCCCGAGTGCGCGCTTCGTCGGCCTGGCCGGTCGCCTGGGTGGTGGGCCAGGAGCCCGGGCTTGCGCTCGGGGCGCTGGTGCCGAGGGCCCCGGGCTGCTTCTGGCTGCGCCACCGCGAGGGCGGCCCCCGGCTAGCGACCCTCTCTTACCTGGCGAGCGACCCGGACCGCATCACGGTCGCGTACGGGACGGTCGTGCCGGCGCCGGGAGCGGCGGCCCGGGTAGCCGTCGTCTACGCGCTGGCTCGGCTGCTCGAGGTGTGGCAGGGCGACGGCGGGCGCCCGGGCCTGGCCGTGCACGGTGACCTCTCGGCCAAGAACGTCCTCTGGTCGCTCGACCCAGTCCCTGCCGTGTACGTCCTCGACTGCGACGGGGCCACCGTGGTGGAGGCAGGAGCCGGGCCAGCGAGCGTTCCCCGCCGGCCCACGACTCCCAACTGGGACGACCCGGCCCTGGCACCGGGGGCGGCGCCTACGGCCTCTTCTGACCGCTACGCGCTGGGGCTGGCCTTCTTGCGGGTGGTGGGCGCAGCCCATTTCCCCCTCCAGGCGCGCCAACGGTCGGGCGACAAGGTGAGCATCGACCTCGAGCTCCCGCGCTCCTGGAGGCGGCTGCCCGACATGCCCGGGCTGTGGGAGCTGTGCGAGCGTTCGCTGTCCGTGGTGGACGTGCCCGGCCGGCCCAGCCCGGCGGAGTGGGCCGCGGCCCTGGAGGAGCTGCTTTCGTCGATGGGGTGCGCAGACCTGGCTGGCAGGGTGCGCCAGGCCCAGGGCGACCCCAGGGCTTCCCAGGCGCTCGAGGGCGGACCGCAGCGCCCAGTGGTCGCGGCCACCGTCCCAGACGTGGCGGTGCGGCCCGTGCTCAAGCATCGGGCAGCCTCGACCTGGCGCCTGGTCAGCGCGCCCGGGTGGGCGCAGGCCACTGGGGGCGCCGGCACCCTGGTCACCTCGGGAGCGGCGGCGGGGGCAACGTCGGCCGCCCAGGGGCCCGCCGGCCCGGGCTTCTCCGGTCTCGGGCTCGCCTACCTCGGGCCGCGCCAGTTGCTCCGACGGTGCGGGCAAGCGTGGGGAGGCACCCATCGCCTTGCGTTCCGGTTGCTGGCCTCGCCGGGCCGGCGCGCCGACGGGTTCCGCCGTCTCGTGCGGGCGCTCTTGCTGGACGCGGTGGCCGCGTGCGTCGTACTGTTCCTCATCGGCGAGATGGTGAGCCCGTTGATCGGGATCTGAGCACCTGGGTGGCTTTGGTGCCTTCGAGGCTGCAAGTTCGCTGCACGGGAACGGTCCGGTAGCCTCGGTTGGACGATGGCGAGCGAGTACGTCGGGACCGAGGAGCGCTATGCCGTCTTCCCCTTTTACCTCTGCCTCGACGTGTCCCAGTCGATGGCCGGTGAGCCGATCGCCCAGGTCAACGCCGAGCTCCCGGGCATCAGGGCGGCCGTGGGGCAGGACCCGGCGGTCGCAGAGGTCGTCCGGTTCGGCATCGTCACCTTCAGTGACGTGGCCCGCACTGTCCTCCCGCTGTCCGACCTGGCCTTGGTGGAGGCCATGCCGACCGTCGAGGTGGAGGGCCGCACGTCGTACGCCGCGGCCTTCGACCACCTGCGCCGCCTGATCGAGGTGGACTACCAGGCTGGGCGTACCGGGGGCGAGCGTTGGTACCGGCCGGCGGTGCTCTTTGTTTCGGACGGCCGTCCGACCGACCCCGAGGAGCGCTGGCGTGCCTCTCACCGCCGCCTGGTCGACCCGTCTTGGCGCCGGCACCCCAACATCTTGGCCTTCGGCTTCGGCGACGCCGTAAGCGAGGTCCTGGCAGCCGTAGTCGAGAACAAGCCCAACCGGGCGTTCATCACCACCGAGGGCGCCAACCCCTCGAGGGTCGTGCCCGAACTGATGGCCGGGCTGGTGCAGTCGATCGTGAGCTCTTCAGCCAGTGCCTATACGGGCTCGCCCCAGCTCGTGCCCCCGCAGCTCCCCAACATGGCGCCGATCCAGGTAGACGAACTGGAGTGACCCGGTCGGGCGGGTGGGCCGGGCCGGCGTGGGGCGAACCATCCGCGGCGGCCGGCAGCCCTGCCCCGCTGCGGCGCCGCGGGGCGGCTCCGATGGCCAGTTACCGGGCTGACGGAGGCCGCTCAGGGGAGTTCTTGGTGCTGGCTGCGTCGGTGGGCGGTGCTTCCCACCGGTGGGCCGGCCGGCGCTGCGAGGACTCCTTTGGCTGGGCCCTGCCTGAGCCGGGCCATCTGGCGCTGGTCGTCGCTGACGGCGTGGGCTCGGCCGGCCGCGGCGGGGAGGGGGCCGAGCTGGCCGTCGAAGCGGCCTGCCGTTACCTGGGTGGGAGCGGAGCGAGCGGATGGGGCCCTGCCCGGTGCAGGGCGGCCATATCGGAAGCCAGCGATGCCCTCTACCGGTCAGGAGGCGAGGCGCCGGCCGAGCTCGCGACCACCATCGTGGTCGCCCTCCTGCGAGCCAGCGCCGGCAGAGCGGAGGTGACGTTGGGCCGGGTGGGCGACAGCAGTGCCTTCGTCTTGTTGCCCGGCGGCGAGTGGCAGGAGCTCTTCGGGGTGGCTGGCGCCACCGGCGACGGGCAGCTGGCAGGTGCGGAGGCCGCAGACGAGGGCGACGGGGCGCTGCTGCTAACCGCCACCGTGTCCCTCCCGCTCCCCTCACCGCAACGGGCCCAGCGCCCGCCTCCCGGGGCGCCGGGACGGGCCGAAGCAGACACGGCCGAAGCAGGCACCGGCGAAGCAGACACGGCCGAAGCAGGCACCGGCGAAGCAGGCACCGGCGAAGCAGGCAGGGTGGAGCTGGTCTCGGCCGAGCTGGGCCGAGGGGCGGCGCTCGTCTTGCTGACCGACGGCGTCGCCCAGCCGCTCCGCGACGGGCCCACCACCGTGGCGCCGGGGCTAGCGGAGGCCCTGCGCTGTGGCCGGGAAGGCGAGCTAGGGCCGCTCGGCCTGGCCGGCGCGGTCGACTTCAGCCGCCGAGGGGCTCACGACGACCGTACGGTCCTCGTGGCCTGGCCGCTCGTCGGCGAAGGCTGAGCCGGGAGCGGCCGGTGCCGGCTCCACCTGTGGCAAGGCGGGTAACGCCTGGCTTTTCCTGGGCGCTTGTCGGCGCTGTTCGGCCCGGGTGGCGCGCTCCCTCTCGGCGTCGAGGACGGGCGCCGGCAGGGGCGACGTCACCAGTTGGTCGCCGGGCTTCGGGCGGCCCTTCCAGAGCAGGAGGAGAGACGCGCCGGCGAAGACCACGACGCTCGTCCAGTCGTTGAGCCGGAGCCCCAGGTAACGGTGGGCGGGGTCGATGCGGAGGTACTCGGTGAAAAACCTGCCGAATGTATAAATGGCGGCGTAAGCGGCGAAGAGGTAACCGCGGCGCAGCCTCACCCTGCGCTCGATGAGCAGCAGCAGAGCGAAGGTGGCGAGGTCCCAAATGCATTCGTAGAGGAACGTCGGCTGGAAAGTGCCCGGCAGGTACCTCCCGTCCACCAATGGTGTCCTGTACTTGGGCGGGAAAATGTTGGACAGCTCGCTCTGCTTGGTTATCCTCACCGCCCAGGGCAGCTTGCTCGGCAGCCCGAAAAGTTCCTGGTTGAAGTAGTTGCCCCACCTCCCGACCGCCTGGGCGACGGCCAGCGTCGGGGCGACTACGTCCATCAGCGGGGGCAGGGGCAGGTGCATGCGCCTGGCCTTCAGCCAGCCGCCGAGCACCCCGCCGGCAACTCCTCCCCAGATCCCGAGCCCTCCCTGCCAGATGGCGAAGATCCGGGCGGGGTCGCCCCCGGTGTCCTGTTGCCAGCTCGTCGCGACCGAGTACAACCTGGCGCAGATGAGGCCGGCGACCACAGCCCAGACGGCGACTGGGACGAGCGAGGCACGAAAGCCGCCCAAGCGCTCCCAGCGCCGCTCCGCCAGCCACGCCGCCGTCAGCACGCCCACCGCGATGAGCAGCCCGTAGAAGTGCAGCTCCAACGGGCCGATGTGCACCCCGTTCACCGGCGGGCTCGGTATGTAGGCAATCACCGCGGCCCCAGGGTACGGGCTCGGCGCGCCGAGCCGGCGGCGGCGGGCGGAGGTCGGCAGCGGTAGAAAGAAGGACGAGATGAACGACGCGGGAGAGGAGCAGCAGCACCGGGCCGGCCGTAGGGCGACGTACCGGCTGCAGCTTCACGGCGGGTTCGACTTCGCCGACGCGGCCGCCATTGCCGGCTACTTGGCCGAGCTTGGGGTAAGCCACGTCTACCTGTCTCCCGTTCTGCAGGCGGCCCGCGGGAGCACCCACGGCTACGACGTGGTGGACCCTTCGACCGTCAACGAGGAACTAGGCGGCGAGGCGGGCCACGCAGAGCTGCAAGCGGCGCTCGGCCGGGCGCGCCTCGGCCACGTGCTGGACATAGTCCCCAACCACATGGCCGTGTCGAGCCCGGACAACCGCTGGTGGTGGGACGTGCTCGAAAACGGGCCATCAAGCGTTTACGCGAGCTATTTCGACGTGGACTGGGGGACGCCCGAGGGAGGCGTAGCGGGGCACCGTTCGGTCGTGCTCCTGCCGATCCTCGCCGACCACTACGGCCGCGAGCTCGAGGCTGGCAACATCCATCTCGAGCACTCGAAGGGCACTTTCACGCTGCGGTATTTCGACCACAGGTTCCCCGTGGCGCCGAGGAGCATCGACCAGGTCGTGGCCCGGGCGGCCAGGCGCCTGCCCCGGAGTTTCGACCCCGCCGTGCGGGCGGAACTGGAGAGCATTGCCACTGCCCTCGGGCGCCTCCCACCCTCTTGGGCGACCGACAGGGCGAGCGTCCGCGAGCGCCACCGGGACAAGGAAGTGCTGCGCGCCAGGCTCGCCGCGCTGTCGGAGCACCAGAGTGTCGAAGGCGCCCTCGACGCGGAGACGGAGGCCACGGAGTCCAACGTCGACGCCCTCGACGCCCTCGTGCAGAGGCAGAACTACCGCCTCGCCTTCTGGCGGACTGCCTCGGAAGAGGGCCAGTACCGGCGGTTTTTCGACATAAACGAGTTGGTCGGCATCAGGGTGGAGGACGACGCCGTCTTCGCTGACAGCCACCGGCTGATATTGCGCTGGCTGCACGAGGGCGTGATCGACGGGCTGCGCGTGGACCACATAGACGGGCTACGCCGCCCGGGCGCTTACCTCGAACGGCTCGAAAAAGAGAGCGCCGGCGGCTGGGTGGTCGTGGAGAAAATACTGGCCAAGGGAGAACAACTGCCTGAACAGTGGCCCGTCGCAGGCACCACCGGCTATGACTGGCTCAACCTCGCCGGGGGGCTTTTCGTGGAGAAAGAGGGAGCGGAGTCGCTCCGGCGCTCGTTCGGCGAGTTTTGCGGTTTGGAGCGCTCATGGGACGAGCTGGCCCACCAGGCCAAGATCTCGGTGCTAAACGGTGCCCTCTCGACCGACTTGAACCGCGTCGTCGAGCGCATGGCCCGCGTCTGCGAGGGCCATCGCCGCCATTCGGACCACACGCGCCGTGACCTGCGCGAGTGCCTAGCAGAGGTGGCCGCTTCTTTCCACGTCTACCGCACTTACGTCGCCCCCGGGCACCGGGTTTCCGAGCACGACGCCTCGGTGGTGCAGAGAGCTGTCATGGAGGCAGGGCTGCGCCGCCCTGAGATAGACGGCGAACTGCTGTCGTTCCTGCGGGACGTGCTCTTGCTGGACGTTGCGGGCAGCGCCGAGGAAGAGATGGCCCTCTCGTTCCAACAATTTACGGGCCCGGTCATGGCGAAAGCCGTCGAAGACACCGCGTTTTACCGTTACATGCCCCTTCTCGCCGCCAATGAGGTGGGAGGGGACCCGAGCTCGCCGGCCACGAGCAAAGAGGAGTTCCACGCCTGGTGCGCCGGTACCCAGGCCCGCCACCCCTTCGGACTTCTCGCCACTTCCACCCACGACACCAAGCGTTCCGAGGACGTGAGGGCGAGGATGTCGGTGCTCTCGGAGATCCCCGGCGAATGGGCGGAGACGGTAAGGCGGTGGAGCGCCCTCAACCGGCGCAAGCGGGTGGCCCGCGACCTCCCCGACCCGGAGACGGAGTGGATGCTCTACCAGACGCTCGTAGGGGCCTGGCCGCTCTCGGCCGAGCGCGTGCTCGGTTTTGTGGAAAAGGCCGTACGGGAAGCCAAGGTCCACACGAGCTGGGAGCAACCTGACCAGATCTACGAGGGTGCTGTCATTAATTTCACGGCCGTCATACTTCGTTCGCGCAAGTTCGTGGCCGAGCTCGAGGCCTTCGTCGAGCGGATCTGCCGTCCGGGGCGCTCCAATTCCCTCGCCCTCAAGCTGCTCACGCTCACCGCGCCGGGGGTCCCGGACTTGTACCAGGGGAGCGAGCTGTGGGACCTCTCGCTCGTGGACCCCGACAACCGCCGCCCTGTCGACTACGACCTGCGGCGCAGGCTGCTCGAGGAGGCGCCCGGGGCCGAGCTCGCAAAGGTATGGGCAGGAGGCGACGATGTGGGGTTGACCAAGCTGGCGGTGGTGCAGAGGGCGCTGGAAGTCCGTGGTCGCAAGCCGGCCTCGTTCGGCGAGGGTGGGCGGGGTGCCTACCGCCCGCTCGTAGTCGAGGGCCCGGCGGCCGAGCACGCCCTCGGTTACACGAGAGGTGCCAGCGTGGCGTGCGTGGTGACCCGCTGGCCGGTGCTCCTGGAGCGCGCCGGCGGTTGGCGGGGGACGACGGTCAGCTTGCCGAGCGGGCACTGGCACGATGCCCTCGGCGGGGGCACGTGGGAGGGACGTGCGCCCCTCGGCGACCTGTTCGGCGGCCTGCCCGTAGCGCTGCTCGAGCGGCAGGGGAGGACGGGCACGACCGCGCCGCCGCGGAGGGCGCCTTCGAGGGCCCGGGTGGGCCGCCAAGGGGAGCGGACGTGAAGTTCGAGGTCTGGGCGCCGGGGCCGGAAAAGGTGGAGCTGTGGCTGGAGGGCGACGGGCGCCGGCTGCCCATGGAGAGGTCCCCGCGCCGCGGTACCTGGGCCCTGGACGTGCCCGGCGCCGGCCCCGGCACCCGGTACCTGTTTTCCCTCGACGGTGGCCCGGGGCGGCCCGACCCGCGCTCGGCATGGCAACCAGAGGGGATAGACGGTCCCTCTGCGTTGGTGGACCAGGCCAGTTTCGCGTGGCACGACGGCGGGTGGAGGGGTTTCGACCTCGGCTCGGCCGTCGTTTATGAACTGCACGTCGGGACCTTCAGCGAGGAGGGGACCTTCGAGGGCGCCATCGCGCACCTGGACCACCTGGTGTCTTTGGGTGCCAACGCGGTCGAACTGATGCCGGTGGCAGAGGCGAGCGGGGAGCGGGGCTGGGGGTACGACGGCGCCGACCTCTTTGCACCCCACCACGCGTACGGCGGTCCTTTGGGACTGAAAAGGCTCGTCGACGCTTGCCACGGGCGTGGCCTGGCCGTGGTCCTGGACGTCGTGTACAACCACCTCGGGCCGGCCGGCAATTACCTCGCCGAGTACGGGCCGTATTTCACGGACAGCTACCGGACCCCCTGGGGTTCGGCGGTCAATTTCGACGGGCCGGGCAGCTATGGCGTCAGGGACTTCGTCATCTCCAACGCTATTGGTTGGCTGCGCGACTACCACATCGACGGGCTCCGCCTCGATGCCGTGCACGCCATCCACGACGAAGGGGCGCGCCACATCGTCGAGGAACTGTGCGAGGCCGTGGACCGCTTGGCTCTAGACCTGGGGCGCCGGCTCTGGGTGGTGGCGGAAAGCGACCGCAACGACCCCTGGGTGGTCCTCCCGCGCCAAGAGCACGGTTGGGGTGCCACGGCCTGCTGGGACGACGATTTCCACCATTCGTTGCACACGATTTTGACCGCGGAACGCTCCGGCTACTACATGGACTTCGGCAGTTTGGGCCAACTCGCCAAGGCGATGCGGGACGCGTACGTCTATGACGGGCAGTTCTCGGAGTTCCGCCAGCGCCGGCACGGCCGGCCGGCCGAGGGCATCGGCGGCTCTTCGTTTGTGGTGTGCCTGCAAAACCAC
>JAJYMB010000070.1 GCA_021787365.1 Actinomycetes bacterium
TCTTCGTCCTCGCGCCGGGGCGCTTCGCCGAGCTGTACCGGGCAGGGGACTGCTCGTTGCCCGCCGACCTGCGGGTGAGCACCGACGACGGGCGTACCTGGGCCGAGGTGGCGCCTCCCCGGCTTGTTGCCCCTGGCGCCCTGGCCGAAGCCGCGCCCTCCCGCTTGGTCCTTGGGGCCACCTTCTGCGGCTCGGCTGCTCACCGGCACCGACCAGTTCGGCAACCTGGCCGCCGACCCCACGACGACCGCGAGCCAGGACCTCATCTTCGTCAGCTCCGACGGGGGTGGCACGTGGTCGGACGAGTCGCTACCAGGCACCGGCCTCAAGGTGTTGAGCTGCGCTGGGCCAGGCCACTGCCTGGCCGCCCAGGGCTGAGCGCGCCTCCGGCCGCTCCCGCTACCTCTTCAGGAGCGGGGGTAGGGGGCCATGGCTATCGCCAGGGCAACGGCCGCCAGCGCGCCGTGGTAGGTGCTGGCGACGTACACATCGCGCCCCCGCTGCCAGTACACGCCAGTATGCAGGCCGTCGCCGGCGATGTCGGACTCCACGTAGCCGTGGGCCCCGGGCAGGGAGCGGCCTCGTAGGTAGGAGACGAGCTCGCTGGCCACCCGGCGCCAAGGCACCGTAGCGTCCCCATGGGTGCCGCCGTTCAGGTCCCCGATGAGCGCGAAGGCCCAGTGGCCTACGTGCCAGACTGCCTCGCAGTTGCCCTCCGGCGAGGGCCCGGAGTAAAGCGTGGCGATGACGCCGGCAGCCAGCGGTACTGACGACCTGTCGGGGCAGGCAGGAGCGGGCAGGCGCAAAGTGCCAAGGGCCGCCCCGGGGTCGTCGTAGGCGTTGCCCTGGAAATACCCGTAGTAATCGGCCATGGTCCCGCAGGTACCGACGCCGATGCCGGGGTGGTTCACAGGCAACGCCGACCGGCAGCCGTAGAGGGCGACCGAGTACTCGCTGGGCCTGGCGCTCACTTGCGCCGAGCTCGGGACCGGGCCTGCTCGCGGTAACGCTCGCGGGGCCTCGGGAGGTACCGAGGTCCGCCGCTGCGCGTAGTTCATCGCTTCCGCCACCACCGCAGGCCAGTCCGCCGGCGTGTCCGTAGCCGAGGTGCCGGCAATTGTGGCCGAGGTGGCCGGTCGAGCCGCTGCGGTTGGCGCCGGGAGAGCGAGGCCACAGAGCCCGGCGACCAGTGCGGCCAAAGGTACACGGCGCCTCAGGGCTGCCATGCGTCCACTCCTCCTCACCCGGGATGGTCCACCTGCATTTGCACTAGCTTTTGCCAGGCGTCCTCCTTCGCCGGGCCGGTGCGTGCCTGGCAAACCTTACGGTCACCCGTCCACGCGGACCATTTGCCCACACCGGTCAGTGCCGAGACGGACGGGGTTACGCACTGAAGTTCATGCCTTGAGACCCGCTCAAGAACCACCTGCCGTCGATCTTCGATGCCTCGATACCCGTCTCGGTGAAAGGCACCCGGATAGTCCGAGTGTGGCCGCCAAGCGTCTCGGTCCCAGCTTCCAGGCCAGCGACGGTCATGGTGGCCCCAGTGGGGGTGAGCTTAGTGAGCTTCACGGTGAGCTTCTGGTACCCCGGCCTCACCAGTGGGCCGGTGCCCTGGAGTGGGCTGGTGTTGTGGGCCCCGCCCAGCAAGGCCAGCGGGTTGGTGCCCTTCGGCGCCTTGCCCGTGACGAAGAAGTTGTCGACCGCCTTCTTCTGCGCCGGCGAGAGGGACTCGAGCTTCTTCAGGGCCGCCTTGGCCTTGGCCTTGGGGAGCATGTTCAGAAAGCCCAACAGGATGGCGAAAGGCACGACGACATATGCCGTCGTCTCGAACGCGCACTGTCCCTCGGCGCTCTTCGCTTCGAACTGCCCGATGAGGGCGGCCTGTGGGGTGGCACCGCCGGTGGCCGGCAGGAGCCGCCTGCCTGGAGGGGCGGCGAGGGTGACCAGCTTGGCCTCGCCGGCTGTGCCGGAGAACAGCGCGTCGTTGACCATCTGTAGGAGCGTGGCCTTGCAGGACAGGGGTGTGTTCGGCCCGGCTGCAGCCCGCGGGGCCGGGGCCGCGGCCGCGGCTTCCCCCGAGGTCGTCCCGATGAGGCCTGGCAGCAAAAGGGCGGCGCATGCTGCCAGGGGAAAGAGCCGGCGGGCCGTGACGGCCCTGTAGTTACCAGTAACTGCCATGTGCCTTGCCTCCTGGTCTGGACCTTCGGGGGACAAGCCTGTCGAATAGGGGACGTTGAGCCTGTGCCACCGCTATACCACGTTTGTAGAGGAGCTGCCGCTCACGGTCGTGGGGCGGGGGTGGCCAAGTGGGCGGGCGCCGGCCACGGCATTACCGTAATCGTCGACGGCGATGCAGAAATTGCTGGAGTGGCACCACACCGAGCTGAGCCCCCCGGCGTGGGGGTCGATGAGGGTGGGCGCGGACCAGGTACGGCCGTTGTAGGTGAAGGCATTGCCGGCACTGTCCACCAGGATGCACAGTTGGGCCGACGGGCAGGCGACCGGGCTCCCGTAGCTGTCTGCCCCGGCGGAGCCGACCCCGATATAGCGCGGCGCCGACCACGACCAGCCGTCCCAGATGAGGGCTCGGGCGATGAAGTCGACCGCGGCGCAGAAGCGGGCCGACGGGCAGGACACTCGCTCAAGGTGTAGGCGATGTCGACCCCTGGCAACGCCGCTGCCGGCCGCTCCGTCCTCGCCCTCGGCGCCGCGTTCGACCTAGTCAGGGCGGCCACCGCTAAGTACATCCTGGCATAAATACGATCACGTAACTACGCTAGTGTGACTAGGGGCGGGAGCTAACGTATGAGTGCCCCCTCGAGAGGGGTGCTCATGGCAAGGAAGAGCCCCTTCGTACTGGAACTGACCGAGCCGAAGGGGTCCTCCAGGAACGGGCGGCCGAGCATGCGCGCCTCGACCGCTTGGGCCAAGACGGGGTTGACCCGCCCCAGGTCCTCTCGTTCCTGGGCCACTTTTTCGGCTACCCGGCTCAAGAACTCGAGGTCGGCCTCGTAGGAACCTTGCGGGGCGGACTCCCAGCCGGCACCGACGAAGTGGGCGACGTGGACGGGCCGGCGCTGGCTCAGCGAAGACGCGATAAAGCCCTGGCGGCGGACCTGGGTGATCAGGAGGTTTGGTTGTGACGATGACCGTGTCGGAGCTGGTGTCGGGCTTGGACGCAGAGTTCAGGCGTCTTGGCTATAGGGACTCGACGTTGGCCTGGTACCGGGGCTGCGGGCGACGTCTGGAGAAGTTCTTCGCCGCCCGCGGCGTCGAGGACAACCCCACTCCCTCGATGTGGCGATGGCTTGGGTCGACCAGGCTTGCGGCGGCTTCTTCGAGAAGGAGCAGGCCGCCACGTTGAAGCCGACGGATGTGTACTTGTCCCGGGTAGCGGCGATGCTCGACGACTTCGCGAGTCCATGGGGCGGTGCTGCGCCGCTATTCGCGCACAGTGGACAGGCTGGGCGCCAAGCCGCCGCCACGCTGGCCCGGCCGAGAGTCCCAAGCCATTAGGCCCTTCGACTTGCCAGGAAGCCTGGACTTCTTCTGAACCATGCCCAACGCCTCCAAGTTGGCCATGGGGAGGCGACCGCCCAGCAGAGGCGGGTAAGGGCCGCGCAGCCTACCACCGGCGGCCCGATGTGCCTCGGTGAGCTGCCACCAAACTAGCGTTCGTTCAGCCGCGTGGACGGCGTGAGGCCTGACACCCAGCGGGGTACTCGGGGTACTCGTGCCATCCTGAGCGGTCAACTGGGGTCACGAGGGGCCACCAGCGGTCAGTTGCTTGTCAAGTAAATATGACACCTGAGCTGGGGCTTTGGGCTTGGAGCTGGTGGAGGTGACCGGATTTGAACCGGCGACTTCTACGATGCGAACGTAGCGCTCTTCCGGGCTGAGCTACACCCCCGAACCTGCCATAGCCTAGCCGGCCTGGGTTGTTCGGCGACACGCCGGCGTGACCTCCCCCGCCAATTGCTGGCAGAGGGCTCAGGTGCGGCCGCCCGTCATACAGTGCGGGCAATCCGCTTCGGCCCCCGTGCAGCCCGGCGGCGCAATCGCGCCTTCTGGCCGAGCCCGAGAGCGCACGCACATAGCGCGGGGCACGCCCCCGTTCTTGGTGCACTCCCGACCTCCGGGCGCACTCCCCTGCCGCCTGGTAACGCGAACTGCACCTGGTAGAGGGAAGTGCACCCAGTACGGGGTGATGCAGCGCGATCCGGACGGGCGCCGGAAACCCCCGAGCGCCGGCTCCCAGGGGAAGTGCACCCAGTACGGGGTGATGCAGCGCGATCGGGGGTCGCCGGTGTCGCCCGCCCGGCAACCTCCAGCAAGTAAGGCGCCGGCGCCTGCTTACTACCCGGCCCGGTGCGCCACCCCGGAGGCAACGCGCACCCACCTGGGTGTCGGGCCGGCCGAGCCCGTGGGCTCGCCCCCGGCGGCGGTTCGGGACACCGGGCACGCGCCGGCGTCGGGCCCTGGCCGCCGAATGCGCACGGCCGGGCGGGTATCTCCGGTCATACGGCCACCGCACGCGAGGAAACTGGTTGCCAGGTGCATTGGGACAGCGCGAACCCCCGACCTGGCGGTGGGACCGGCGAGGTGAGCCGGCTCCAGGCTTCCCTACGCCAAGCTGGCGTAGCTGTCGAAGTCGCCGTACAAAGAGCCGGGGGCGCCGACCTGGGCTCTCGCTCGGGCCGGGCCGCGCAGCTGGCGAGGCGCTGAAGTGTGCAGCTGGTAACCCACCAAAGACGCCGGCGGGCGATAGCGGCTGGACCGCGGGACGTAGGAGACGGGAGCCCGTGCCCTCCCTGCATAGGAAAGCAGGTACACGTATGCGGCCAGGGCCAAGTCAGACAATATCTGGAAGGCGAGAGCCACCGCAGAGCCCGAAAGGACGGCCGCGAACAATGTAATGACCGCCACCACCGCCAGCAGGGTCAAAACGTCCCGGCGCCGGCGACGGAGCTCGCTCCGCTTGTTGATGGCGGCTGCCGCGGCGACCTGGGGAGGGAGAGCAGCGCCGGCTACCTGGCTCGGCCCGGGCCGCGTCGCCGCAAAACGCTCGATTGTCGGCGCCAAATGCTCCTCCGGTAGGTGTGGAGGCGCTAAACGATTGGCCGGCGCAACCCGTGCGGGTGTAGCCCGCTGGAGCACTTGGAGCTCACGATGGAACGCCCCCACCGTGTCGGAGGCTGGACGCCTCGTCCACAGCCAGTAGGCGAGCACTGCTCCCCACAGACCTCCAACGAGCACCTCCAAGCCCATATCCGCGAAAGACGGTAGCCCGGGCAAATGCAAAAGTGGTGGATCCTCTCTTCCGAGGAGCAAACGCCTCCTAAGGGAGGGGCCCGTCGCTCCCGATCAGGCTGTCTATTTCTTCCTCGATTGGTAGCACCTTGGCACCTTCTGCCGGCGCTGGGGGGCTACCCAGGGCGTCGCGCCGCCAGTGGCCCGTGCGCCCACCGGTCTTTTCCCAGAGCGCCAACTCGCCTATGACCATGCTGCGGTCGTAGGACTTGCACATGTCGTAGACGGTGAGCGCAGCCACCGCACAGGCTGTGAGCGCCTCCATTTCTACGCCGGTCCGGTCGACGGTCTCGACCTGGGTCTCGACTTCGACGAAATCGTCGCCGATCGTGAAATTGATCGCCACAGCACCCACCAAGAGCGGGTGGCAAAGGGGGATCAGCTGGGCGGCCTGCTTGGCCGCCTGGATGCCCGCCACTCGCGAGACGGCGAGCACGTCGCCCTTGGTGATGGCGTTGTTGGCCACTTTCGCCGTGGTCTCGGGCAGCATGTGCACCCGGCAGCGGGCAATGGCCCGGCGGTGTGTCGGCTCCTTGGGCGTGACATCGACCATGCGGGCACGGCCCAGGGGGTCGACGTGGGTCAGGCCGCTCTCGGGCATCAGAGCAAGTCTAGGGCAACCGCTACCGGAGTGCCCAGCCCGCCGTGCCCAGCCCGCCGTGCCCAGCCCGGCGCCCGCCAGCACCACCGGGAGCCTTCGCCCGGCTGCGCTCTTGGTGCCTCGCTCTCAGCGGTGGCCTCAGCGCCCTGACCGAGCTCGAGCTCTCCCGTGGTGAGACAATGCCCTGCTCAACCGCCGATTTGGCTCATGTTGCGACGCGGGCGCACGAAGTTGACCTGCCCAATCGAATGGCCCGCCCACTTCGCCCCTACTTCGTCTTCCACCGCTTCGGCCAGTTCTTCGTCCGTCGCCCCGCCGCGCAGCAGTGCCCGCAGGTCGCGCTCGCGTACAGCGAACAGGCAGCTACGCAGCTGCCCCTCGGCCGTCAGGCGCACCCGGTCGCAGTTCCCGCAAAACGGCCTCGTGACGCTGGCGATCACGCCGAGGGTGCCGGCGCCGTCGAGGTAGCGGTAGCGTTCCGCCGGCTCCGCCCCCCTCCCGGGGAGGGGCTCGAGGGGGTAGACGGAGCCCACGCGTTCGAGCACTTCGCTCGCGGGCACGACCCTCGACGCCGACCACTCGCCGGCTGCGTCTAGGGGCATGAACTCGATGAAGCGCACCTCGGCCCCCACGTCCCGGCCGAAGCGGGCTAGGTCGAGCACCTCGTCGTCGTTGACCCCCCGCATCAGGACGGCGTTCAGCTTCAAAGGCAGGAGCCCCGCCGAGCGCGCCGCCTTGACGCCGGCCAGCACGGCCGGGAGCATGTCCCGCCTCGTGATGGCGGCGAAGCGCTCGGGCCGCAGGGAGTCCAGGGAAATGGTGACCCGGTGCAGCCCAGCCGCGCGGAGCGGTCCGGCGAGGCGGGAGAGAGTGGAGCCGTTGGTGGTCATGGAGAGTTCCACGGGAAGCCGGGCGAGGCGGGCGACGAGCGCCGGCACGTCCGCGCGCACCGTCGGCTCCCCGCCCGTCAGGCGCACGGACGTGACCCCGAAGTGCTCGACCAGGACCGCTGCGACACGCTCGATCTCCTCGAACGTCAGGATGTCCGAACGTGGCAACCAGGTCATGCCCTCCTCGGGCATGCAGTAGTGGCAGCGGAAGTTGCACCTGTCAGTAAGAGAAACCCGCAGGTCTAGGACTTGGCGGCCAAAGCTGTCGAGGAGAGGCCGGCTCACGCCCCCCCAGGCTAGAGGCGCGGACCGGAGAAGAGGGCGCCGGCCCACGAAGAGCTGGAGGCCGCCGGCTGGGCGGGCGCCGGCGAGCGGTTAGGAGTCGTCGCGGGCGAGCCGCTCGACCAGGAACTTCCTGAAGCTCGGCCCGAGGTCGTCGCGCTCCAAGGCGAGTTCGACCGTCGCCTCGAGGTACTCGAGCTTGTTGCCGACGTCGAAGCGGCCCCGCCGGAACGTCCACCCGTAAACCGGCTCGCGCTGGGCCAGCACCTTTATGGCGTCGGTCAGCTGGATCTCGCCGCCGCGCCCAGGCTCGGTCCGGGCGAGCAGGTCGAAGATCTGAGGCCCGAACACGTAACGGCCCATCACGGCAAGGTTGGACGGGGCCTCCTCCGGCGCCGGCTTCTCGATCAGGTCCTCGACCTGGACCAGGTTGCCTTCGAGGGGCTTCACGGCGGCGCAACCGTAGGAGGAGATGTCGCAGGCGGGGACCTCTTTCAGGGCGATCACTGAGTGCCCGCGCTCGTCGAAGGTGCCGAGCATGGCCTTTAGGACCCCGGCGTCGGGGTGCATGATGTCGTCGCCGAGAAGGACGGCGAAGGGAGCCTCGCCTACATGTTCCACCGCTACGGACACTGCATGGCCGAGGCCGCGCGGCTCGCCCTGGCGGACGTAATGGATGTTGGCCATCTCGGCGATGCGCCGCATCTCGGCCAGCTCCTCGGTTTTGCCGCCCTCCTCGAGGTAGTACTCCAGTTCGAACGAACGGTCGAAGTGGTCCTCCAGGGTCCGCTTGCCCCGCCCGGTGATCACCAGGATGTCAGTGATGCCCGCCGACACGGCCTCCTCCACGACGTACTGGATGGCAGGCTTGTCCACCAGAGGCAGCATCTCCTTGGGCTGCGCCTTGGTGGCAGGCAGGAACCTCGTGCCCAGCCCTGCTGCTGGGATGACCGCCTTGCGGACCTTTTGCGCCATGGCTCGCCTCCTTATCCTTAGGCCCTCCCGAGATGGGAGGACCTGACCGGCGCCGTCGCCAGGCAGCCGCCGGCAGCGGACCGTCTCGTTCTACCACCGGGGGGCCTCGGCAAGGACCTGGGCAATCGTAAGCCTCCGGTTGCGCCTTCTCTCCCGCTACACTTAGCAGTTGGAACCCGAGACTGCTAACGAAAGGGGTCTGCCTCCATGCCAACGTACGAGTACGCCTGCAAATCATGCGGTCAGCACCTCGAGGTAGTCCAGTCCTTCATGGACGATGCCCTCACCGAATGCCCCGCGTGCAGGGGCACGCTGCGCAAGGTCTTTGGCAACATCGGCATCGCTTTCAAAGGAAGCGGGTTCTACAGGACCGACAACCGCTCGGACGGGCACAAGGCCAAGGCCAGTTCGGGCACCTCGCGCGACGGCTCCTCGACCACCGAGGCCAAAGGTACCAAGGGGGACGGTGGCGGCTCGGCCTCCAAGAGCGAAAGCCCTACCAGCAGCAGTTCCGCGGGCAACGGCTCGTCGAGCACCAAGGCGGCCGTGGCCGCCGCCTCCTAGCCGCTCCTAGCGCGAAGCCGGGGCCTGGGTACCCTGCCAGGGGCCGGTCTCACCGGCTCCCTCGGGTGGCGCCAGTGCAGGCGCGTGCGGCGCGGCCTAGCCAGATAGCTGGAACGGCTCCGCCAGTTTGACGCCTGTGCCAGCCAAACCGCAGTAGCCATGAGGGTTTTTGGCGAGGTACTGCTGGTGGTAGCCCTCGGCGAACCAAAACGTCCCCGCCCGTGCCACCTCGGTCGTTACCCGGCCGTAACCAGCCTTGGCGAGGAGGGCGCCGTACGCCTCGCGGGACGCCTCTGCCACCTCGCGCTGGTCTTCTGTGGTCCAGTAGAGCGCGGAGCGGTACTGGGTACCCACGTCGTTGCCCTGTCGCATGCCCTGGGTAGGGTCATGGTTTTCCCAGAACAGCTGGACGAGCTCCTCATAGCTGGTCACACCGGGGTCGAAGACAACGAGCACGGACTCGGCGTGGCCGGTCCGTCCCGTGCAGACCTGTTGGTAAGTCGGGTCCGCCACGTGGCCCCCGCAGTAGCCGGCGGCCGTGACCCAGACCCCGGGCGCCTCCCAAAAGAGACGTTCGGCACCCCAGAAACATCCCAGGGCAAAGACCGCCCGCCCGAAGCCTTCGGGGTAGGGGCCTGCCAGTGGGTTGCCGTTCACGAAGTGACAGCCGGGCAGCTCCGCTCGCTCACCCATGGCGCCGTCCTCCCGCTTCGTCCGGCACGGTCCCACCCGTACGCGTGGTCGCCCCTGCCGTGATTGTGGTCATCTTCCGGGCCACGCTACCGCCCGTACCCCCTGACGCGACGAGGAGGCTAGCGTGGTCGTGTGCTGCTGGAGACCATCAATGGCCCGAGCGACCTGCGAAAGCTGAGCTACGAGCAGCTCGAGGTGCTGGCGGGAGAGATAAGAGAGTTCATCGTGCAGGCCGTCTCGGCTGCCAATTCCGGGCACCTGGGGAGCAACCTCGGGGTGGTCGAACTGACCCTCGCCGTCCACAGGGTGTTCGACTCGCCGCGGGACTACCTCATCTGGGACACAGGCCACCAGGCCTACGTGCACAAGATCGTGACCGGCCGGAGGGAGATGTTCGGCACGCTGCGGCAGGCCAACGGTCTCTCCGGGTACCCGTCGCGCGCCGAGTCGGTGCACGACTGGGTGGAAAACAGCCATGCTTCCACGGCGCTCAGCTATGCCCACGGGCTGGCGGCCGCGATCAAGCGCAGCAGCAACCCGGGCCGGCGGGTAGTGGCCATCGTCGGCGACGGTGCCCTCACCGGGGGCCTGGCCTACGAAGGGCTGAACAACCTCGGCCACAGCGGGTCGCGCGTCGTGGTGATCTTGAACGACAACGGCCGCAGCTACGCACCCACGGTGTCGCGTCTTTCGGAGAGCCTTACCCGCCTGCGCCTCCACCCTGGGGTCAGTTCGGCCCGGCGCCGCATCGAGACCGCGGTCAGGGACTTGCCCAAGGTGGGCAACTTGGCTTACTCGAGCCTCCAAGGCTTCTACTCCGCGGTGCGGGAGGTTATCGAGCCGCCCGTGTTCTTCGAGACCCTGGGCGTTCGTTACGTAGGGCCCCTCGACGGCCATGACATTGCCGGCATGGAACAGGCTTTCCGCCTGGCGGCCGAGTACGACGGGCCGATAGTGGTCCACGTGCTCACCCAGAAAGGGCGCGGGTACAAGCCAGCGGAGGACGACATCGAAAAATGCCTCCACGACACGGGTTCCTTCGACCCGGCTGTCGGCCCCACGCCCTCGTCGCGTGCGCTCAAGGGGTACACCCTGGCTTTCAGCGAAGCGATGCTCGACCTCGGCGAGCAGCGCGAGGACCTAGTCGCGGTCACGGCGGCCATGCCGGGGCCGACGGGGCTCATACCGTTCCAGGAGCGTTGGCCGGACCGGTTTTACGACGTCGGGATCGCCGAGCAGTCGGCGGTCACGTCCGCCGCCGGCATGGCGATGGGGGGCCTGCGGCCCGTGGTGGCGGTGTACTCGACGTTCCTCTGCCGGGCCTTCGACCAGCTCAACTTGGACGTCGGGCTACACGGGCTGCCTGTCGTGTTCGCCCTCGACCGCGCCGGCATCACCGGGGACGACGGCCCGAGCCACCACGGCATTTTGGACATGGCGCTCTGCTTGAAGATCCCGGGTATGACCATCTTCGCGCCCTCTTCGGCCGAGGAGCTGAAGGTGATGCTGGCTTCGGCCCTCTCACTTTCTGGGCCAGCCGTCGTCCGTTACCCGAAGACCGCGGCGAGGAGGGTGCCGGCAGAACAGGTGGGTGCGGGCCTGTCGGCGCGGCGGGTGCGCCGGGGCGACGGCTCGGTCTGCGTCTTGGCCGTCGGCAAGCTGCTCGAAGCTGCCGAGGAGGCGGCGGCCCTGCTCTCGGCCGAGGGAGTCGAAGCAACCGTCTGGGACGTCCGTGTCGTGAGGCCGCTCGACCCGGGCATGGTGGCCGACGCCGGCAACCACTCCTTCGTTGTGACCGTGGAAGACGGGATCAGGAACGGCGGTGCCGGCAACTTCATCGCCGACGCCATCGCCGACCTCCACCCCGGCCGCCAGAGCCCGCCCGTGCTCAACCTCGGCATCCCGACCGCCTACATCCCCCATGGCAAGGCCGACCGCATCCTCGGCCAGCTCGGCCTCGACGGGCCCGGCATCGCGGCTTCGATCTTCAAGGCTTTGGAGCGCGCCGGCGCCTCCGAAGCCGAGCCCCTCCACCCGAGCGAGCACGCCGAGCTCCTGCACCAACTCTCGGGCGAGCTCCCCGAGGGCCACCACGAAGACCTGTTGGCCGGACTGCCGGGCGGTCGGGCCGACGAGCTGGCCGACGAGTTGGCCCTGCCTGCGGGGCTGCGCAACCAGGGGCAGCTCTCCGCCGACGGCGGCACCTGACGAGGGCGGGAGGGGCCGGCGGGAGCTCCCACCCCGGCGCCAGCGTGCCCCGGTTCTGCCTCCCATGCGCCGTCGGGCGCAGCCCCACGCCGGCACCCAATTAGCCGGAGCGGGCTTGCGCCTCGAGACGACATGAAATATAATGAGGCACTAGCAGCTGCAGCTGTCCACACTTCCCCCTGACAAGCTCCGCTCACAAGCCACCTGGGAGGGACCGTGTACCCACTGCTTTGCTTCGCGCCCGAGGTGCTGCACATCCGCCCCTGGCCAGACGATGTGATCGACAGGTTGGGCTTCGACCCCCGCTCCTCGTACGTAGAGGACTTCTGGCTCGGGATATTGGGCCCGTCTACCGTTTGGTTGCTCCGCCGGCTGGCGGCCGGCTTCGACTACAGCCCTCTCGGCTTCGACCTCGACCTGGCCGAGACGGCCCGGTCGATCGGGATCTCCGACCGGAGCAGCCGGCACTCGCCGTTCCTGCGAGCGGTCAACCGGACCGTGCAGTTCGGCCTGGCCCAGCTGTCCGGCCCGGAGGAGCTTTCCGTGCGTAGGCGCCTCCCCCCGCTCACCTACCGACAGGTGCAGCGCCTCTCGCCGGCCCTCCAAGAACGTCACGCCGCCTGGCAGGCCCAGTACCTGGTCACGGCAACGGGGGAACATCAGTGTGAGCGCGCATCATGACCGCGACGCGCTGGCGGTTTCGAAGGCTTCCCACATCGAGGCGTAGCGCCCGCCCGCCCCCAGTAGCTCTTCGTGGGACCCGACCTCGGCCACCTGCCCGCCGTGGAGGACCACTATGCGGTCGGCGCTGCGAGCGGTCTGGAGACGGTGAGCGATGAGCACGGTCGTGCGGCCCGCCGACACGCGCCGCATGGCGGTCGCAACGCGGGCTTCGGTCACGAGGTCGAGGTTGGAAGTGGCCTCGTCGAGCAACAGTACGGCTGGGCCCACCAGTTCCGCCCGCGCCAGGCAGAGCAGCTGGCGCTGGCCAGCGGAGAGCGTCCGCCCCCCTTCGGAGAGCTCGTGGTTGTAGCCGCCGGGGAGCGAGGCGATGAACTCGTGCGCTCCGACCGAACGCGCCGCCGCTTCGACCTCGGCATCGGACGCGTCGGGACGGCCGTATGCGATGTTGTCACGGATCGTCCCGGAGAAAAGGAAGGGCTCCTGGGGCACGTAGCCGAGCCGGCGCCGGTAACCGGTCAGTTCCAAGGAACGCAGGTCCATGCCATCTGCGCGCACTGCCCCATCGTCGGGGTCGTAAAAGCGGGCGAGCATTTTCATGACGGTCGACTTGCCGGCACCCGTTTCCCCAACGAGCGCCACCGTTTCGCCGGGCCTGACACCGAGAGACACCCCCCTTATCGCCTCGGGTGCCCCGTGCCGGGGTTCGGGCGCTATTTGCGGGCCCTCGGGGCGGCTGGCGTGCTCCGGGGTCGCGGCCAGCCCTTCGCCGGTGCCCCGCTCCGGGTACCGGAAGTGGACCGACTCGAGCGAAAGGTGCCCCGCCAGGTGGCCCACCGGCACGGCTTGTTCGGCCTCGGGCGTCGCGGTGTCGAGCTGCATCAACTGCGCCACCCGCCCGACCGACACCCGGGTCTGCTGCCACGAGTCGAAGACCTGGCTCAGTTGCTGGATGGGCGAGAACAACAGGTCGAGGTACAAGATGTAGGCGATCAAGGCGCCGGGGCCCAGGTGCCCGCCTGCGACCAGCCCCGCCCCGACCCCGAGCACGATGGCGTCCCCGACATTGGAGAGGAACTGTACAAAGGGGAAGTAGGTGGCAGCGAGCCTCTGCGCGGCGACGCGCGACTCCAAATAACCGTGCCCCAAACGGTGAAAACGCGCCTTGGCGAGCTCCTCGTGGGTGAAGGCCTGCGACTCGCGCACGCCCGCCAGGCTCTCTTGGAAATCAGCGTTGACGACCCCGATGCGCTCGCGCGCCTGGTTGTAGAGGAAGGCAGCCTTTTTCCGGAAGAAATAGGTGGCGACAGCGAGAGGCAGCGCCACGCTCAAGGTGGCGAGGCCGAGCTCGGTGTTTATGACTACGAGTGCGATGGCGACCCCGAAGAACGTGACGACAGAGACGAGCGCCGACAGCACCCCGTTTTGGACCAGGCTTTCGAACTGGTCCACGTCTGTCGTCATCCTCGTCATGATCCGCCCCACCATCTCAGACTCGTAATAGTCGAGCGAAAGTCGCTGCAGCTGCGCCCAGATCCTCACCCTGAGCGAGAGCATCACGCGCTGGGCGACTCGCCCGGTAACCAAGGTCTCGCCCACCTGGTCGACCAGGTCCGCCAGGGTGACCGCGAGGTAGACGGCGGCAACCGCAAACAGTAACACCTCACGTCCTTTTTCCACTCCGCTGTCGAGGCCGGTCTTTACGAGCACCGGGCCGACCAGCGAGGCGAGGGCATCGATGACGACGAGGGCGAGCCCTACTGCGAGCGGCGCACGGAACTCGAAAAGAAGGCGGCGCAAGCCGAAATGGCGGTCTTGGCGGGATTCTCTGGCGAGGTCCAACTGGGGGTGGTCTCGGACGGGCGGCAACCTGTCCACCTTGGCCAGCAGTTCCGGGGTGGGGGCGAGGTTCATCCGCCAACCCCCTCCTCCGCCCCCGAGGCCGAAACCGAGGCTCACCGGCCCGGCGCTGCGGGTGCCCCCCGAAGCGGGCTGCGCCCGGCGCCCCCACGCCGAGGGTGTGATGCCCGTGCCATCATCAGGGCCGGCGCCATCAGGGCCAGCACCATCAGGCCCGGCGCCATGGCTCGAAGCCAACGAGGCCAGCGCTTCTATGCGGTCTCCCATTTGCGCCGCCGGCTGCGCCTCCATCCCCGAGAGGAGGGAACGGTAGGTGGCGTTGCGTGCCATCAGTTCTTCGTGTGCCCCCTGGTCGGTCACCCGCCCGCCCTCCACCAAGACGACGCGGTCGGCCAGGTGCAGGGTCGAGCGCCGGTGCGCGGTCAACAACACGGTCTTCCCCACCATGACCCGCTCGAGCGCCTCGTGAATGGCCTCCTCGACCTTGGAGTCGACGGCGCTCGTCGCGTCGTCGAGGACGAGGACCGATGGAGCGCGGAGCAAGGCGCGCGCCAGTGCCACCCGCTGGCGCTGGCCCCCCGAGAGGGTCAGCCCCCTTTCCCCTACTACGGTGCCGTAACCGTTGGGGAGCTGCCCGATGAACCCGTGCGCCTGGGCAGCCTTCGCCACCTCCTCCACTTCTTCTTGGGTCGCGTCGGGGCGGCCGTAGGCGATGTTGTTGCGCACGGTGTCGGAGAAAAGAAAGCTCTCCTCGAAAACGACGCCGATTTCCCTGCGCAGTGACTGCAGTGAGACCTCTCGCAGGTCGTGGCCGTCCACCTTCACCGAGCCGGCCGTGGGGTCGTAAAAGCGCGAGAGCATCATCAAAGCGGTGGACTTGCCCGAACCGCTCGGGCCGACGAGCGCGACTCTCTCCCCGGGTGCGATATGGAGGTCGAAGCCAGAGAGGGCAGGTTGGCCCTCCACATAAGAGAACTCGGTGCCCGAGAAGCAGATCTCGCCCCGGAGCTTCCCGACCGGGGCCGCGCCCGGCCTGTCGCCCACCGCCGGGGCCATGTCGAGCAGTTGGAATATGCGTTCGACGCCGGCCCGGGCTTGCTGGGCAATGGTGAGCACGCCGGCAAGCTGGCGGGCGGGGGCAAGCATCTGGGCGATGTAGGTGGAAAAGGCGAGGAACGTCCCGAGGCTCACCTGATGGCGCATGACCAACCAGCCCCCGAGCGCCAAGATGCCGACCTGGCCGAGCGCCGGCACGGCTTGGAGGAGCGGCTGGTAGCGCGCCTGGAGCCGCACGGCTCGCATCTGCGAACCGTAAAGGCGTTTTGCGGCCTTGGCGAGGCGCTCGACCTCCGCCTGCTCCTGGCCGAAGGCCTTCACCACGCGCACCCCGTTGGTGTCCTCGTCGACGATCTGGGCCACGTCGCCCTCGCGCTGCTGAGCGTCCCAGGTCGCCGGGAACACCCGGGAACGCATGCGGTAAGAAACGACCACGAGCGCCGGCGCCACCACGAGGCTCACGCTCGCGAGGAGCGGTGACAGGTAGACCATCATCCCGAGCGATGCCAAGAGCAGGAGCACATTGCTGCTCATGGTCGGGAGGAACGAGAGGAGCCCCTGCACGAGGGTCGAGTCCGAGTTGGCTCGCGCCACCAACTGGCCCGTCGGCATCCGGGAGAGGTTGTCGAGGTCCATCTCCTGGAGGTGGTCGTGCATGGCGTTGCGGAGGTCGTACTGGACCGAGAGGGCGACCCGCCCGCCGAGGTAGCGACGCAAGTGGGCGAACCAAAAGGCAGCCACGCCGAGGACCACCAGGGCGACGAGCCATGGCCAGAGCGGGGATCTGTGGGCAACCACGACTTTGTCGACGATCTCGCGCTCGACAAGGGGAACGATCGTCTGGCAGGCGGCACCCAGGACCGCCGCGCCGGACGCAACGTACACGTCCCGGCGGTGGCGGAGCATGTAGGCCGAGAGACGCCTCACCCAACCCCTGGTGGCGGCGGGCTCCGGCGTCTCAGCCGCACTGAGGGCCATCCTCCGAGGTTAGCCAAGATGGTTCAATTCTCGAACTGTTTTTCGCGCCCGGTAATATTGGCGCCGAAATGGCAGGCAGGCAAACGGGGCCAGGAGGCCGCGTGGTGAAGAGCGCTTCGCTCGCCCCGACGTGGATCTGGGAAGCCAGCGGGCCGGAGGGGGCGCCGGCGCTCCTCTTGCTCCACGGCTGGATGGCCACTGCCGCGCTCAACTGGTCGGGGACGCTCGGCTACCTGAGCGAGCACTTTCGCGTGGTCGCCCCCAACCTCCGGGGCCACGGGCACCAGGGCACGGCTTCGCCGCCCTTTTCGGTAGCGGGCTGCGCCGATGACCTGGCCGGGCTGATCGGCGAGCTGGACCTGCACCGCCCCATCGCCGTCGGTTACTCGATGGGAGGGGCGGTGGCGCAGGTGCTCGCCCGGCGCCATGGCCACCTTCTCGGTGGGGTCGCTCTCTGCGCGACTGCGGCCAGCTTCGCCCGCCTCGTCTCGCTCCGCCCGGCCGTCCGGGTGGTCGGCAAGGTGGGCTCAGCAGCGGCACGAGCGTGGCCGGAGGGAGCGGCGGCGCTTCTGCGCTGGCGGGTCGAGCGCCACGACAAGGCGTTTGCCCGGCGGGGCGGGCGCCCGCGGGCGGAGCCGGAGGCGCTGCGGGAGCGCCTCGAGTCACACCTGGCTGCCTTCATCGAGGCCGGCGCCGAGCTCAACGGGTACGACAGCAGCGGCTGGCTCGCGAGCCTGGGAGTGCCCACGGCCGTAGTCGTGACGACGAGGGACCGCGTGGTCGAGCCGCGGCGGCAGCGGGCCATGGCCTCCTTGATCCCCGACGCCGAGAGCTACGAGGTGGAGGCCGGTCACGATGCCGTGGTGGCGCAGCCCGAGCTCTTCCTACCCGTGCTGGTGAGGGCGTGCTCGGAGCTACTGGCGCGCGGCTCGAGACAGCCCGAGACCCGCCGCGCCGCCTCCTCGACCAGCGCGCCGTAACGCCGGCCAGGCCGCCTCGAGGTGCGCTCTACGGGGCCGGACACCGACACCGCGGCCACCACCGAACCGCCGGCGTGCACGGGCGCGCTCACGGAGGCGACGCCGGGTTCGCGTTCTTCGACGCTCTCGGTCCAGCCCGCCGGCTCGCCCGGGCGGCGGTCCCCCGAAAGCGCCCGGCCCGCCGAGCCGCGCTCCATGGGCAGGGCGGCCCCCAGCGGCACGATCGTGCGCAAGCTGTGAGGGGACTCGAGCGAGACGATGCAGACCCGCCGCCCGCCTTCGGCCACATAGAGCTGGGTGCTCTCCCCCGTCTGGTCGCGAAGCCAGAGGAGGGCCGGGGTGGCGGCCTGGGCCAGGCTGGGCCGGCGTTGGCCGGCCAGGCGCCCCAGCTCTACGAGGCGGGAGCCGAGCCGGTAACCGCCGGCGTCCTTTTCGACCAGCCCATGAGCAACGAGGGCGGAAAGCAGTCGGTGCGCCGTGGACCTCGGCATGCCTATGCCCGAGGCCACCTGGGGCAGGGTGGCGGCGCCGGCGGCGGCCAAGTGCTCCAAGATCGCGACCCCCTTGCCCAAAGACCCGGTACCGGCTAGAGTGTCTCTCATAGCGAGATGCTATCCCACTATATGGGACGTTCCCTTGGCTCGGAGGTGATGTATGCCAGCGACGATGGCGGAGAAGATCTGGGAGCGCCACGTGGTGCGTTCGGCGGAAGGAGAGCCTGACCTCCTCTACGTCGACCTCCACTTGGTCCATGAGGTCACGTCCCCGCAGGCCTTCGACGGGCTCCGCCTGGCCGGGCGCGAGGTGCGCCGGCCGGACCTGACCGTCGCCACCATGGACCACGACGTCCCCACCACGCCAGGCCCAGTGGAGGACCCGATCGCGAAGCGCCAGATGGAGGCGCTCGAGGCCAACTGCAAGCAGTTCGGCATCCGGCTTTTCCCGATGGGCCACGCCAACCAGGGCATAGTGCACGTGATCGGGCCGGAGCTCGGGCTCACCCTCCCCGGGATGACGGTCGTGTGCGGGGATAGCCACACGGCGACGCACGGAGCCTTCGGGGCGCTCGCGTTCGGGATCGGGACGAGCGAAGTGGAGCACGTCCTCGCCACCCAGACGATCCCCCAGGCCCGCCCGAAGACGATGGCCGTGGAAGTCTCGGGCGCGCTGCCGGCGGGTGTGAGCGCGAAGGACATAGTTCTGGCGATAATCGGCAAGGTCGGGACCGGCGGTGGGATCGGGCACTTGGTCGAGTACCGCGGTTCGGCTATCCGCTCCCTCTCCATGGAGGGCCGCATGACCGTCTGCAACATGTCCATAGAAGCGGGGGCCAGAGCGGGGATGGTGGCCCCCGACGACACGACTTTTTCCTATGTAGAAGGCCGGCGTTTCGCCCCGAAGGGGAAAGAGTGGGAGCGCGCCCTGGACGACTGGCGGTCCCTCCCGACCGATGAGGGCGCCCATTTCGACAAGGTCGTCCATATAGACGGCGCAACGCTCGTCCCCCATGTCACCTGGGGGACCAACCCGGGCCAGGTCGTGCGGCTCGACCAAGAGGTGCCCGACCCGGAGAGCTTCGCCGACCCCGCTGCCCGGGAGGCCGCCGAGCGGGCGCTCGCCTACATGGCTCTTTCGCCGGGGACACCGATGAAAGAAGTAAAAGTGGACACCGTCTTTATAGGTTCGTGCACCAACGCCCGCATCGAGGACCTGCGCGCGGCGGCCGGCGTGCTTGCCGGGCGCCGCGTCGCGCCGGGCCTCCGGGCCCTCGTCGTCCCGGGCTCGGGTCAGGTGAAGGCCCAGGCCGAAAAGGAGGGCCTCGACACCGTTTTTGTAAAGGCCGGCTTCGAATGGCGGAACCCCGGCTGTTCGATGTGCCTTGCCATGAACCCTGACCGGCTCTCCCCCGGCGAGCGAGCCGCCTCGACGTCGAACCGCAACTTCGAGGGCCGTCAGGGCCGGGGCGGGCGCACCCATCTCGTATCCCCCGTGGTCGCGGCGGCGACCGCCGTCGCCGGCCACTTCGCGTCCCCGGAGGACCTGCAATGAAAGCTGTCAGGGTGATAACGGGGCGGGCCGTCCCCTTGGAGCGGAGCGACGTCGATACCGACCAGATAATCCCGGCCTCCTGGCTGAAGCGCGTCGAGCGGACCGGGTTCGGCCAGGGCCTCTTCGCCCAGTGGCGCGACCAGCGGGACTTCGTCCTCAACCGGCCCGAGTACGCCGGCGCGACCATACTGCTGGCGGGCCCCAATTTCGGTACGGGCTCTTCGCGCGAGCACGCCGTGTGGGCCCTGAGCGACTACGGCTTCGAGGCCGTGGTGTCCCCCCGCTTCGGCGACATATTCCGCAACAATGCGACGAAGTCCGGCCTCGTGCCGGTCCAGGTCCCCCAACAGGTGCTCGACCAATTGATGGCCGCAGTGAAAAAGGACCCGTCGCTCGAGCTCACGATCGACATCGAGCGCCTGGTGGTGGAGGCGCCTTCTGCCGGTATCGAGGTTGCCTTCCCCCTCGACGCCTTTACCCAGCACCGGCTGCTCGAAGGCCTCGACGACATCGGGCTCACCCTGCGCTACGAAGCCGGCATCTCCGCCTACGAAGCCCGCCGGCCAGCCTGGCTGCCGGTGGTATCGGCCTCGGCCTGAGGGCCCGCCGGCGGGTGCCGGGTGCCGGGTGCCGGCGGTTTATCGCCGGCGGGTGCCGGCGGGTGCCGGGTGCTGTCCGTTGCCGGTGGGCGATTCCTCGCCGGCGGCTGGCCCGAGCCCATCGCCCCGCAAACTTGCAGACGATAACGGTCAAATAGACCACTTACGTCTGCAGGAATGAACCCAAGCCGGGTGGAGGGCCTGGGGGCGTCACCCCTTTGCCGGCGGGGTAGGCTCCCCGGGGTGACCGACTGGCGGGCCTGGCACTCCCATTACGATGACCCAAGTAGCAAGCTGTCCCGCCGGCTGGCTGTCGTGCGCCGGCTGATCGGGGAGGCCCTCGCCTCGCTGGCCCCACGGGGGGAGGTCACGGCCCTCTCGCTCTGCGCCGGCGAAGGACGCGACCTCCTCCCGGAACTGGCCGCGCTCGACGGAAACGCCTGCTGCCGGTCAGTGCTGGTCGAAAAGGACCGGGTACTCGCAGGTAGGGCGCGCGACACTGCGGCATCGCTCGCGCTCGCCGGCGTGGAGGTGGTGGAGGGCGACGCCGGCGAGAGGTCGACCTTCTCCGCCTACTTGCCGGTCGACCTGCTCCTTTTGTGCGGGATATTCGGCAACATTTCCCGAGCCGACGTCGAAGCCACCGTGGCAGCCTCGCCGGCCATGCTGCGCCCCGGCGGCTTCGTGGTCTGGACCCGCGGCGGCCCAAGCGGCGACCGAGGTGGTGGCGCCGCCGGCGAGCCCGACCTGCGGCCGTGGATCCGGTCGCTGTTTACCCGAGCCGGGTTCGGGGAGGTCGCTTTCGACGGTGAACCCGAGAGCCACGGCGTAGGGCTCGCCCGGTTCGCCGACGTGAGTCCGGCTGTCGACCCGTTCTGCGCCGGCAAGGCTCCCGAGCACGAGCCGACGGTCCCGGAACGGCTCTTTACCTTCGCCTGAAGAGGAGTTGGCCAGTTATGCCGTGGTCCCCCAGAGGCGTCGCCAGCGGTGAGGCGTTGGGTGACGTCGCGTTGCGAGTGCTTCTCGGCGAACTGGGCGCGGTTTGGTGTTCTCGGCGCGTTGTAGTCCTCTCTTGGGACGCCAGGTGCCCCCGCCTGGCGCGATCGCGCCGAGAAAGCCGACCCTGAGGCAAACCGGGCGCGGCAGACGGCGTTGGCGAAATGTGCCCTCGCGATCGGTGAGCGTCCTCGGTCAGTACGAAGCGAGAGGCGGCCGGGTGCAATTGGCGCGCCCACCTTCCGTGCCGCCACCTCCTGAGCCACTGCTGGCCGCTCAGGCACCCGCCATGTCAACCTGGTCCCTCTGTTAGCCGGCCAATCGTGAGGCACCTTATCCACAGGGCTCAGCGCCTCGATTGGCCGGTTGAACAGCCGTTATCCGGGTCCGAAGCGCAGCTTCGGGCGGACCAATGTCCCCATTGGCCGGATAACGCGAGGAACCCGACAGTCGGCTCGACCGTCACATGGGTGGACAGGCTGCTGGCCACGTAGCACTCCCGATGGGGCTGCTCGACCAGCGTCCGCACCTGGCTTTCATCGGCCCGGCCTCTCACTGTGATGCGCGGCCGCAAGCAGATCTCGCTGATGCGGACAGGCCCCATGCGTTCGGGACCAGCACGGTGCCCAACGCGCTGGCTCAGCCGCGATGTATGGGCCCTCTTCATCAGCCCTGCAGCCGTCTGTCGGGAGCGCCGCTCGCCGGCACTATACTGTACCCTGAAACGCAGCGGGGTGGAGCAGTCAGGTAGCTCGTTGGGCTCATAACCCAGAGGTCGCTGGTTCAAATCCAGCCCCCGCCACTACTACGACCGCTGGTCAGGCGCGCACCTCGTGTAGGGGTGCAGGCGCCTGACCAGCGGTTTCTTGTTCCGGCGCTCGTCGGAGATGCGAGTTTCTCGGGTGGAGTTCTCGGGGCCTTATCACTGCTGCGTAGGGCATGCGTATGCAGGGTGGCGCGGCGCGTGCGGCTGCTGAGCTGCGGCTTCGCGGCGGGCTTCTCATCGGAGCTGCTGGTGCATAGGGCTGCACAGGGCATGCGTATGCAGCGCCCTGATCAACCCATCTTCGGCCGTTTCCCCGAGATCTCGCTCTAGAGCGGCGGGGACGTGTGCCGCTGCCCGACGGGGTGCCGGAGATCATCTGGCGGCAGCGGATCGACCTCAACCCGCTCGACCCGGCAGCGACGACGATGTCCGGTGGCTGGAGTGCCTGATTTGGCCGGGAGAGGAAGGGCGGATCCATCGACTGCGCCGGCCGGTGGCCGCCGCCCACCGCCACCCGGGCACGGTTCGGCGCGGGGACCTGCTCGACGACCTGGCCACGGTGTCGGCCGCGCGTAGATCATCAAGCATGCTCTGTGTTCTTGGCGGTTCTTGGCGGCGACCGTTTGCACTGCGCCACGACCGGCATTCAGGGATACAAGGGGGCTACTGTCGTCTGTGTCGTTAGGGACCGATCCGGGCGAGTTCTCGTCATAGGCTGAACGCCAGTGCCGAACATCTGGTCCAGCGTGACCATCGACCGTCTTGACCCCGAGCGGGTGGCGCAGTTTTGGAGTGCCCTGCTCCAACGTCAACCTGGGCCCTCGCAAAGCGGCTGGGTGTACTTGGGGGAGCGGGGCGACTCCCAGCCGCGGCTGGTGTTCCAGCCTGTACCCGAATTGAAGCGGGGCAAGGTCCGCATTAATTTAGACGTTGCCGTCGATGACATCGCCGAGACCATCGACCTCGTCACCTCCCTGGGCGGCCGCTTCACGGGCGAGCGACACGACTACCAAGAGGGGGTGGTCGTCGTGATGGCCGATCCCGAAGACCACGAGTTTTGCTTGGTCCAGTATTACTAGAACTCCTTGCCGCTGCGGTGGTCCAGACTGTGCTGACCGGCTGGGAACCGGCAGCGCTTTATCCGGGGCTCGACGGGCCGTATGGGGTGCCAATACTTCAGCGCAGTATCACCAGGCGCTGGTCGACACGAGTGGCTACTCGGCAGTCCGGCTGATGACGAGGACGATCGGCCGATCGTGGTTCCGGGCGCTGTTGATGTTCCGATGCAGGCGGTCGTTGAGCGACACGACGTCCATCAGCACGAGGTTTCCGGCATCAGCCACGGCGATGCCGCAGACGAGGCCCATGTCGTTCATGGAGCCCAACACACTGCGATCTGCGCGCTTGGCGACAGTTCGTCGCCCCATAGATCGCCGAAGACGTCGGCAGGTGGCTACACGCCGGTCTCCTCCATGGCCTGGCATCGGGGCGGCGATCGAGTGGAAGTCGTATTGTGTAGCTGCCGAAGCCCGTCCTGATGCGTCACAACAGCCGGCGCATCACGGGACGGGTGGGAAACGTGCGGCCCACCTCGATGAAACCGGCCGCCGTGAACATGGCCCTCGTTCCGGTGAAGAGAGCGGACCCGCCCGTTCGCTTCGCCGTCAACTTCTCCACGTCAACGGGATGTCCCTCGACGGAAGTCGCCCCGTGCTCTCGGGCGAAGTCGACGGCGGCCCCAAGCAGGGCCGACCCGACACCGTGGCGCCGGTAGCCCTGGCCGACGGCGAAACAGCTCACCCACCATGCACAGGGGTCATCTACCAGCAGCTTCGCCAGTGCCCGATTACCCATCACAGCGGGCAGGATCGAGCGAGGCACGATCCGGGTCCAGCCGGCCGGATGTTCATCGACGTAAGCGAGGAGGCCCGGCGGCACGCTGGCGGCTGCGATCTCACGGTGGAGCGCGCCGCGGTTGTCCGGTGCAGATCCCGGCGTCTTTGTGTCGGTGTTCAGGAAGCGCTGGCACCAGCACCAGGACGGATCTTCTCCCCGCCGGCCGAAGACCTGCACGAGGTCGGCCCACCGGTCCGGGGTTGCCTGGCGCACCTTGACCGCGACCGGGGAGATGATCAGTCCCTCCCGAGGTAGGTGCAGACGCAGACCTTGTTGCCGTCGGGGTCGGCCAGCACAGTGAACGATGGAGCCTCCGAATCGTCGACGACGGTCCCGCCGGCCGCCACGGCAAGTTCGATGCGTGGCTCGGCCTCTTCGGGAGCGAGCCAAAGGTCGAAGTGCCAACGCTGGCGGGGCGTCTCGTGCTCGTCGGTACCTTGGAACCACACGGACGGGACCCGATCCTCAGGGTCGAAGACCGAGTCGTAGATCTTGTTGGTCGGACTACCGGTCAAAACGGCCGACCAGAACGGGCCGACGCGGTTCTCATGGGCGGTGTCGAGGGCCAGTTCCAACTGGGTGATGCCACCGGGATCAGGCGTGAGCCCCTGAGCCTTTGCGATGTCGCTGATCGCTCGGGCCATGTCGAGGTCCTTCTGGGTGACCCACCGACCAGCTTGGTGCGTGCACAGCGAGAGGTCGACACACTCGCCGGTCATCTTGATCTCGGGGTTGTGGTCGGAGGCTTCGGCGGCCAAAGCAACGGCGGTGACGAAGGCGACCCCGGCGCTGAAGTCCGGCGTGCGATACCGGGCGTGCAGCGCTTGAGCCAGCTTGCGCCAGTCGTGAAGTTCCGCGTCGAGGATCGCTTCGATGCTCAGCTTCTCCATGGCCTCTTCCTACCAGCTGCCGACGGGCGCCACCTTTGGCGCCTGTTTGAGAGTTGCGCCGGGATCGCCCATCGATTATCGTCGATAGTCGATGAAGATGGACCGGCATTCGGCTGAGGTTTGGGCATCGTGGTTCCGGTGCCTGGGGGACCCTTCTCGGGTGTTGATCCTCAACCGCCTGGCTACCGCTCGCCGCCCGATGACGGTGGGCGAGGTAGTCGGGGCGTTGGACATCGGCCAGTCCACGGTGTCGCACCATCTGGCCATCCTGGCCGAGACCGGTTTCGTCCACTTCGAGAGACGGGGCAACGCCAGCGTCTACTGGGTCAACGAGGCCTGCCTCGAGCGCTTGCCTTCGGCTGCCGAGCTGGTGATGGGGGTCCTGCCCCGCTACGAGCCCCAAAGCCCCGACTGCGTCGCCCCCTGGCAAGACGAGCCGAGCGCGTCCGACCGTCCGAGGAGGTCTGCCCATGCCTGATGCCGAGGCGATCCTGGACGCTGTCCGCGAGCACTACGCGGCGGCCGCCCGGGCGGCTGGGAGCTGTTGCGGGCGGGGTGGATCGGTCGTGGACCCGGGCGAGGCCGACGTTTTCGGCCGTGTGATCTACGACCCAGCGGAACTGGAGGCCCTGCCGGCTGAGGCGGTGGCGGCCAGCATCGGCTGCGCCAACCCGGTCGCCCTGGCCGAGCTCGCTCCCGGGGAGGTGGTCCTGGACCTGGGCTCGGGCGGTGGGATCGACGTGCTCCTGTCGGCCCGCCGTGTCGGGCCTGCGGGCCACGCCTACGGCCTGGATATGACCGACGAGATGCTCGCCCTTGCCGAAGCCAACCGGGCCGAGGCCGGCGTAGACAACGTCACGTTCCTCCGGGGCCGGATCGAGGACGTCCCCTTGCCGGATGAGAGCGTGGACGTGGTCATCTCCAACTGCGTGATCAACCTGTCCACCGACAAGGGCGCGGTGTTCGCCGGGTCTCACCGGGTCCTGCGCCCGGGCGGACGGCTCTGCGTGGCCGACGTGGTGGCCGACGGCGAGGTGGCCCCGGAGCGGGCGGCCGATCTCGACGCCTGGGCCGCATGCCTGGCCGGCGCCCTCAGCCGGCGGGCCTATGCGGCGGCGCTGGAGGCGGCCGGCTTCGGCGAGATCTCGATCACCGACAGCCACCCGGTGGCCGACGGGTTCACCTCGGTCCTGGTGCGCGCCCGCCGCCCCGCGCTGAGCTGATGGAGACCGACACCTTCTCGGCCTCGAAGCGCTTCGCCGAGGTGGGCGACGCCCGGGTCGCATACGTCGGCGAGGGGTCGGGCCCGCCGGTCCTGCTCCTGCACGGCTGTCCGTTCTCCTCGTTCGTGTGGCGCAAGGTCATCCCGGCTCTCAGCTCGGCCCACCGCTGCGTGGCCCCGGACCTTCTCGGCCTGGGCGATACCGAGACCGCGGCGGGGGCGGACTGGTCCCTTCCCGCCCAGGAGACCATGGTGCTGGGACTGCTGGACGCCCTGGAGCTGGAGAAGGTTTCGGTGGTGGGCCACGACCAGGGCGGGGCGGTGGCCCAAATGCTGGCTGCCGCCACCCCGGCCGCCTCGACCGCCTGGTGTTGTGAACGCCGAGGCCTACGACAACTGGCCCTCGGCCGACGAGCGTCCCTTCGTCACCGTCACCCGCTTGCCCGGCATCGGCCCGCTGGTGATGCGCGCCTACGTGAGCCGCCCGGTCCTGCGTCTGGTCCTCGGCCTGGGCAAGGCGGTCAAGCACCGAAAGGTGCTCGACTACGAGCTCATCGACGGGTACTGGCGGGCCAACCTCTCCGATGCCCACCGCCGGGCCAAGGCGGCGCGGTTCCTGGCCGGCCAGCTCGATCCCGCCAACAACCGCTGGACCTCCCAGATCGTCGACGGGCTGCGCCGCTTCGACCACCCGACCCTGGTCTTGTGGGGAGCCGACGACCCGCACTTCGGGCCCCGCTGGGCCGAGCGCCTCCGCAACGACCTGGCCGGCCCCGTCGGCCTCGAGCTCCTCCCAGACACCGGGCACCTGCTCGTGGAGGAGCGCCCGGCCGAGGTCGCCGACCGCATCCAGGACTTCCTGGCCGCCGCCGCGTCATGAAGTCCCGTGGCCGTCCACGACGCCGAGCAAGGGCCGGGCCGACAGCCCCATGGGGGCCGCCCGTCCGGGGCGGAGCGCCGAGGGGGGGCTGGCGCCGGCGATGGCGGCACGGGCCTACGACCGGATCGGCCGCCTTCAGGACACCCAGGCACCCATCGAGCGTGCCGCCGTCGAGCGCATGGTCGTCGCCGGGCGCCTCCGGGACGCCCGGGCGATCTTCGAGCTGGGATGCGGAACTGGCGCTCTGGCCCGCCGCCTGCTCAGCGACGTTCTCCCCGATACCGCCACCTACGTCGGCGCCGATGTCAGTCCCCGCATGGTCGCGCTGGCCCGCCGGCGGCTAGAGCCGTGGCCGCAGCGTTCCCGAGTGGTCCACCTCGACGGCACGCTCCCCCTGCCCGTGCCCGACGGCTGTGCGGACCGTTTCGTCGCTGCCTACGTATTGGACCTACTCGAGCCCGCGTACGCCCGGTCGGTACTTCGTGACGCCCACCGGGTGCTAGCCTGGACTCCCACGTAGGGGGGCGGCGGTAACGGGAGACCTCCTTTTCAGGCTGTTAGGGCGCTCACTGTGGCGGCTAGCTGTTAGGCGTCGTCTGAACCGTTGACCCGGCTGCCACACTGTTAGGTCGCTGGGCCCCGTACCGGGCACAGGTGCAGGTCCCTTGTAATTACACAGTTGTCTTTCGCCATCGAGGGGATCCACCAGTCCGAAGGGGGGACCTGACATAGTGGAGT
>JAJYMB010000015.1 GCA_021787365.1 Actinomycetes bacterium
GGGTGCGCCACCGGGCACCCGAGCTTCGTCATGTCGACGAGCTTCACCAACCAGGTCCTGGCCCAGCTCGAACTGTGGGCCAACAACGCCGCCTACCCCGTCGGCGTCCACGTACTGCCCCGCCACTTGGACGAGAGGGTCGCCCGCCTGCACCTCGGGAAGCTCGGGGCCAAGCTCACCGACCTCACAGAGGCCCAGGCCGCCTACATCGGAGTGCCCGTCGAGGGCCCCTACAAGCCCCCTGGCTACCGGTACTGAGCGGCTGGACACGCCGGCTGGCGGCGGCCCTGAGAGCGCCCCCGGGGCCGGCTTTACCCCGCCCTCCTTCCCGGGCCCGCGGGCGACGAAAGATGCTCCGTCCCGGGGCGCCCGAGGGACGAAGAATGCCTGTCCCGGGGCGCCCGAGCGATAAAAAATGCCCATCTCGGGGTGCCCGGGCGATGAAAAATGCCCATCTCGGGGCGGCCGAGCGATGAAAAATGCCCACTTCGTCAAAAAGTGTCGTGTTCGTCGTCAAATACGCCCCGAGCGCGTCAGAAGTGGACGAAAACGTCATAGGTCGCCGGCGGTGGCCGGTGCCGGCGGTGGCCCGTGCCGGCGGTGGCCGGTGCCGGCCGGTGCCGGCGGCGGGGTGGCCTCGCCGGCTAGCCGGACTTGCCCCCGGCTAGCCCCGCCGGGCGAGCACTTCGCGCTCGTGGGCGAGCAAGCGGGCCTTCAGGTCGAGGCCGCCGCCGTAGCCGGTCAGGCTGCCGTCGGCCCCGACCACTCGGTGGCAGGGGACGATGACGGGGAGGGGGTTGGTGTTGTTCGCCCTCCCGACGGCCCGGGCGGCACGCGGCTGGCCCACCGCCTTAGCGATGTCGCCGTAGCTCCTCGTCTCGCCGAAGGGGATGTCGAGAAGCGCTCGCCACACCTGCTGTTGCCAGGGGGTCCCCCGGGGCGCGAGCGGCAGTTCGAAATGGAGCAGCGCGCCCGAGAAGTAAGCCCTCAATTGGTGCTCGGCCTTGGCGACGCTCGCCGGCCTGCCCCGCCGCTCCCCCTCCTGCCGAAAAACTGATTCTCCTTGGTCCCCCGGCAAGAGCAGGTAGTGGAGGGCTTCCTCGTCGCCGGCGAGGACCATATCGCCAAAGGGCGTCCGGACCGGCCACCATTCGTCGTTCCCCAACAATTGTGCCTTCATGCCACGCTCTCCTTTTCACGGTCTCGGCCGAGCTGCCCCGACCACAAGTACACGAGCGCATAGGCCCGGTAAGGCCGCCAGTGCAGGGAAAGGGCTGTCACCTCTCCCTCGGACGCGGCCAGGCCGGCCCGTTCGAGCGCCCGGCGCAAGCCGAGGTCGCCGGCCAAGAACGCGTCGGGGTCACCCATGGCCCTCATCCGCACGTACGCCACCGTCCAAGGGCCGACGCCGGGCAGCGATGCCAGGCGGGCCGACGCTGCGTCGCGCTCGGTGGCCGGCCCGAGGTCGACTTCACCAGAGGCCAAGGCGGCGGCGAGGCGGACCAGTGCTCGCGCCCGGGAAGCCGGGAGCGGCAACTTAGGAGGTTCCAGCCCGGCCAGGACTGCCGGCGCCGGGAAAGCACGCACGACCGTTCCGAGGGGGTGGGCCAGGGGCTCGCCGTAGGTGGCAGCCAACCGCCCCGCCAGCGCACGCGCCCCCGCCACGCTCACCTGCTGGCCCAGCACGGCCCGAAGGGCGAGCTCGTCGGGGTCGGCGCACCCCGGGACGCGAAAGCCGGGCCGCCGGCTTAGGCCCGGGCCGAGCAGCGGGTCCCTCCCGAGCACTTCGGCCACGGCATCGGGGTCGCAGTCCAAGTCGAACGTCCGGCGTACTCTTTTCACGGCCGCGGTCAGGTCGCGCAAGTCCTCCAGTACGAAGCTGGCCCGCAACCACCGCTCCCCCGCCTCGGGCGCGTGCACGGTGGCGACGCCATGACCGTGGGGCAGGGCTAGCGCCCTGCGGTACATGGCCGCACTGGCCTCTTCCACGCCTGGCACCGCCCGCTCGGCGAGGAAACCGAACAGCGCCGGCGCCTCGAGCGGCGCCCGGTACGCCAGGCGCACCGTAACGGTGGTGCCGGAGAGCCCAGCGGCATTGCGGGCGAGCGGGCCCCCGCCGGCGAGGTCCCGGCCGGCCTTACGGGCCGAGCGGTCCCGGCGCACCGCCCTCTCGCGCAACGCCGTTGGCGGCTCGCCGAACACCGCTTTCACCGTGTCGTTGAACTGCCGCACGCTGCCAAAGCCGGCCGCGAAAGCCACGTCTACAGCCGGCATCGTGGTCGTCTCCAACAGGATCCGGGCCGTCTGGGCCCTTTGCGCCCGCGCCAGCTGCACGGGGCCGGCGCCCACTTCGGCCAGAAGGAGGCGGCCGAGCTGGCGCGACGAGTACCCGAGCCGGGAGGCGAGGCCACCCACTCCCTCGCGGTCCACGACGCCGTCGGCTATGGCCCGCATCGCCCTGGCGACAACATCGTCGCGGCGGTCCCACTCTGGGGAGCCTGGCGAAGCGTCGGGGCGGCAGCGCTTGCAGGCCCGAAAACCCGCTCTTTGAGCCGCGGCCGCACTCGGGAAGAAACGTACGTTGTCCCGCCGCGGTAGCACCGAGGAACAGCTCGGCCGGCAGTAGATGCCAGTAGACGTCACGGCCACGAAAAACCAGCCATCGAAGCGGGCATCGCAGGCCTGCACGGCTCGGTAACGCACGTCGTCCTCGGTCACGCACCCCACTATGGCCTGCCCGGGTGCCCCCGGCTGGCGGTTTTCGGACACGTTGTTGCCGGCTGCGAGCGTCGACGAGCATCCTGCTGGCCGCGCTTCGAACCCTCCGTCAGTTTGGACAACCGTGTGCAGTTTGCGGAGCGCACCTTCGTAGCGGGCCACCGTAAAGTTCGGCACGATAAAATCCGGCGCGATCCAAGGCACCAGGCGCAGCAAATAGACGACGGCACCTATGTCGAAGGGCCCACACCCCTCACCCGACGAGCGACGGCAGCTCGATCTCGTCAGGCCGGCCATCGTAGACGACGGCCCCGTCCCTCAGCCCGACACAGCGGTCAACCGTGGCGGCGTAGTCGAGCTGGTGGGTAGCGACGACGACGCACGCACCGTCGCGCGCCGCTTCCTCCATCAGGTTGACAAACGTCTCTCGTCCCGGCGGGTCGAGGCCGACGAAGGGCTCGTCTACCACCAGTACCGAAAACGGCCGCACGAGCCCCAGCACGATCGATGTCTTTTGGCGCAGCCCGCGCGAAAACCGTGAGGGCAAGTCATCGGCGCGGGCGGCCAGCCCGAGGAGGGACAACAGGTCGGCCGCCCGGTCTTCCCAGTCGTCCAGGCCGTGCAAGCGGCAGGTGAACTCGATGTGCTCGAGCACCGAGAGGTCGTCGTAGAGGACGGGCTCGTCGGGCACGTAAGAGAGCAGGGCGCGTGCCTCCAGCGAACCCGCCGGCTCCCCCGCTACGGCCACCGTCCCACTGGTCGGCTCCAAGAGCCCGGCGGCCATCTTGATAAAAGTCGTCTTCCCCGAGCCGTTGTGGCCGACGAGCGCCAACCGCTGGCCCGCCTCTACCGCGAGGTCGAGCGGCTCCAACGCGACGAGGTCACCGTAGGACTTGGTGACGCCCATGGCAGCGAGGACGGAGGGAGCCGGGGAGGCCATCGTGGCCCGATGTTAGGCGCCTCGCCCGTCAGGTACGCGTCCGCCGGCCGCGGTCCGCCCGAGCGCCAGGTCGAAAGCCGCGTGCAGCCGCTCGCGGTTGCGCACCCAGACGAGCACGATCACCACCAGCACGAGAACTGGGACAGCATTGGCAACGGCCGCAGCCACAGGGTCGGTCGACGAAGCCCGAACGGCGAGCACGGGCAAAACGCCAACGGTCGAAACGAGCGGAGGCCACAGCGTCCGCAGCACCACCTTCGCCCCGATGGCCTCCGGCGGGAGCATGAGGTCACTGTCGCTGAAAAGGGGCGGAGGGCCTTGGACCGTGCTGATGATGGCGCCGGCGAGGCCGCAGAGGGAAGCCGCCACCCATATGACGGCCGCCACGGCCAATGCCCGGGTGCCACCGCCGGCCATGCCCACGGCGGTCGCCACGCCGGCCGCGCCGACGACGAGCATCGCCACCGCCGAGGCCGGGAAAAGGCCGGCCAGGACGGCCCCCCGGGCAAGCGGGTAGCCGTCGAGCAGGGCGGCGTGGTCGACCGACTGGGCCAGCGGTTCTGCCACGTCCAGTCCGGCGACATAGAGGGCCAAGCCGGCGGCGGCAACCAGGGGGGTGGTCCCTTGCCAGGCCCCCTCTGCTGCAGCCCCCGCTGCCGCGCCGAGGAGGGCCAGCCGCGCGAGCCTGGCAGCTGGGAAACGCAGGAGCCCCTGCGAGCCCCTGTGCCAGAGCGCAGAGAGCGCAATACCCCGGCGAGAGCCGGGATAGGTAGGCCCGGCCGGGTGCTCGCCGCCACGGCCGGCGCGGCGCGCACCGGTGCGGGTGGCCCGGCTCGTGCCCACGACGGGGGTCCTGGATCTCCCCGAAAGGCTGCCGGTACCGGCGCCAATCCGCGCCCACGGCCTCCGGCGGGCGCCTTCCTGCGCCAGTTGACGGCGCAAGAGGATGACCGTTCGCAAGTCGCGCATGGTCACGGCGAACCGCAACTGCCCTACGAGGCTGGCCCGCCGCTCCGAGGCCTCCACCGAAGTGCCGCCCAGGGCAATCAGACCCACCACTACGAGCAACGCGGCGAACGCCACGCCGCCGAACGCTCCCGGCCGCCAACGCAACGGCCAGAGCAACACCTGGCCCAACCAGCTCATTGGTGACGTCGACCTCGCCACTAAGACGTCGGCCGCCGACCACCCAAGCACGCCCAACGCCAACACGCCCGCCACCCGCCGGCCCAGGCGCCACCCTGATACTGCCATGGCCGCCCCCAGCGCGGCATCCACACACGATGCCCCCGCCAGGGCGCCCGAAGCGGCCCATGCCGGCCACTGCCCGCCCAGACGTCGGGAAGCGAGCACCCCGACAACGGCCCCCAAGCCGGCACCCCAGGCGGCGCCAAAACGCAGCTGGCGCCAGGCCGGGCCTCGAAGAGCGGCCCGGCGCCCGACCGGGGCGAGCAGGACATGGCGCACGTCCGCTGCTTCCAGTGCCAGCGGCCCACCACGCCCTCCCGAACGGAGGCCGATGGCCAACGCGACCGCCACCACGGCGCCGGCTATTTGCGGGCCGTCCACTGCGACGCGCCCGACGGTGGCGGCACCCACTTCTTTGCCCCCCACCCGGAGCGCGAGCCACCAGAGGGCCGCTCCCCCGAACAACGCGGCCACATAAGCGCGATAAAGCGCTTCCATGAAGTCGAAGTCGGCGACGCGCCTCCGGCGTCTCGCCCTGCGCAGGTCGGCGAGAGCCTGCTGGCAAGAGCGGGCGTTGGCCACCAAGGGGCCGGCTACCCCTGGCCGCCCCGCCGGCGCTGCTGGAGGTCCCGGAGCGCGCGGTAGGAGGTGAACTCGAGGCCGGACCTGGCTGCCAGGGCCTGCAAGTCCCGCTTGGCCGTCGCGATGTCGTAGTCCTCCACGCGGGCGGCCCAGTCCGGCGAGATGGCGCGCAGCTCCTCGCTGTCCCTGGCCGGCCGAAGGACCAGTTCGGTCACGCCGGGGGGCAAGTCGGCCAGCACCTGGTCGACGGCAACGCGAGCGCTGCGGTCGCGAGGGGCGCGGAGCAGCCGGTCCGGCGACACAACGCCGGCTTCAGCCGCCAGCTGGCGGAACGGGAACCCAACCCGGCGCTGGTGCTCCGCGCCAGCGAGGCGGAGCGGCAGGCGGAACTCGCTCGCCAGCTCCAAGGCCACGTCGAAGAACTCAGGACGCAGCTCCATGGCCCCCATGTGGGTCGAGAGGTGGCTCACGTCGAAGCCCCAGTAGATGGCCCGCTCTATCTGGGCGCGGCACTCCTTTAGGACCTCATCGATGTCAGCGTGCTCCCAGAGGTCGACGAGCGTCCTCGGGAAACCGCCGTCGCCGTCGAGCAGGGACGGCGCGCGGGTGACCGGCCCCCAGCGGTAGAGGTCGTACTCGGCGTTGAGCGTGAGGTGCACCCCTACGTCCTCACCTCGGTAGCTCGCCGCGGCTTCCCGGGCCCATGGGCCTGGCACGACAAGGCCCGCCGAGGTCGCCACGCCGGCACGCAGGGACTCGTAGACGGCGGCGTTGGCCGCGTACGACAGCCCGAGGTCGTCGGCGGTGATGATGACCAGCTTGGCCCCCGGCGGGTACCCGAGCGCTTCGGCCAGCGAGCTCATCGAGCGAAGGGTACTACCGAGACTCGGCCAGCTAGCTCACGGCCTCAAGCCGCCCTGCCGGCGGGACGTGCCGTGGCGCTCTCGGCCTCTGCCCGCCTGGCGGCGGCAGCGAGCGCGGCCCGAGCCTCGGCCACACCGGCCAGCCCGACCTGTTTCGCCCACTCGCCCCTCAGGCACTGGCCGCTCTCGGTGGCTTGCTCGCCGGAAACAGTCGTCCTTGCCGGCGAGGGCCCCGGCACCGTGAGGAGGACAGGCTGCTCGACCGCCTCACCCACGTCGTAGTGGAGTGAACGCTTGTTTGCCATGGCTCAATCATGCCGAGGGGGTGTGACCATGGCCTCGGGCGACCGGACGGCCCCTCAGCGAGGGATCCCCTCAGCGAGGGATCTTGGTGAACTTGTACTCGTTCAGCTCGGGGAAACCGCCGGCGAGGTCGAGGACGCGCTCCACCGTCGACTCAGCCACCTTGGCGTCGCCCTCCGGGCGGTGCATGAGCCGCACAAATACCGCCTTGTCGCCCATGACGAAAGTCGGTACCCCGAAGACGTCCCAGCGCTCCACCGCCTCCTCGTGCTCCGCTCGCGCCCGCTCCGCAGGCCAACCCGAGAGGGCCTCTTTCAGCACTTGCGCGCCGTCGAGGCCGGCGCCGTCGAGGGCTTGGGCGACAACGGCCGGGTCGCGCAGGTCGAGGCCCTTGTCGTGGCGGGCCGAAAAGAGCGCCAGGTGGGCCGCCAGGAACTCCCCGGGGTGCTGCTCGCGCACCACTATCCCAGCCAGGCCGGCCAGGACGCCAGGGTGGCCCGACGGGTCCTCCCACACCGGCGTGTCCGCCTCTCCCAGGTGCGACTGGGCCAGCGAAAAATAACGGAAGCGAGGCTCCCAGCCGGCGCCGGCCTGCAACGCCAGCGCTACGTGCTCATGGGCGTTTCGGGCAAAGGGGCAAAGGTAATCCCAGGTCAGTTCGAAAGAAGCTCCCATGGTCCTATTACAACGCGCTGGCACGCACGCTTGTTCCGCAAGGAGGAGGCGCCAAGGAGACGCGACGCCTGGCGAGTTCGCCCAGCGCGGCCCCCAACGCTGCCCCTGCCAAGACGTCGGAGGCGTGGTGGATCCGTACGTGCACACGGCTTGCGCTGACCACCGCCGCCAGGACGTAGTAGAGGGGCCATGCTTTCCCCGACCCGCGAAGCAATGCAGCGGAGAAGAACGCCGCGCTGGCGTGACCGCTCGGGAAGCTGCTGCTCCTCGGGGTGCGGAGAGGCAGCGGGTGCGGGCCTTCATGTTGGGGCCGCTGGCGGCGGAAGAAGGACTTGATAACGCCGTTGACCAGCAACGACTCGGCGGCAAGGACGGCCGACGCCCGGGCCAGGCCAGACAACCCGGTGCCAGCGCGCCATCCCTTGGCCCCTGCCAGGACCAGCCATACAAAGCTGTGCTCACCGAGCGCGCTGGCACCGTACATGACCACGTCTGCACCTGCCCGGCCGCGGAGATGAGCCTCGAAGAACCCGTCCACGCGCCGGTCGAAGCACCCGAAGAGGGCCTCGCGCTGGGCCGTGGCCTCCCTGGCCGCCGACGCCGCGCTCACCTGCCCTTCCCCTCCGGCCCGGTCACCAGGCGGCAACCAGGGGCAAACGGGGGGCCCGCACCTCGGCCGGGACGGGCTCGCCCAGCTCGCAGGCCGCCGGGTCTCGCGCGGCCGCTTGGGCCGCGTGCACCAGGGAGATGTCGCCGCCCATCGCTGGGCAGTAGGCGTGGAAGGCGCAGCGCTCGCACACCGCACCGGGCTTCGGGCGGAAGTCCTCGAAGTAGCAGGCCCTCCGGATCGCCTCCCAGATCGCCGTCGCCTGGAGCTCGAGGCCGGCGATCGACTGGTCCGAGGGCACCGCGCCGATCGCAGTGGGCTCCCGGAGGTGGAGGAGCTGCACACGGACCGGCCGCCTGCCGAGCACCTTGTCGCACAAGAAGGCGTAGAAGTGGACGCCCCCGAGCCTGGCTTGTTCCTGCGCTTCGCCGGGGGCGCGCCCGGTCTTGTAGTCCGTGACCACGAGCTCACCGTCGTCATCGAGCTCCAAGCGGTCGATGATGCCCCGGAGGCGCAACGTCGCTTCAGGCGGGAGCCCCGTCTCTTGGTCGGAGCCGTCCCGCAGGCCCGGGCTGAAGCCGATGTCTGCCTGCATGAGCAGCTCGGTCCCGATCACCCGAACAGAGTCAGGGTCCTCGAGCACGAAGTAGTTGCGCACCAGCTCGCGCGCGTCCTCGATGAACCCCTCGCGCTCGTCTCCCTCCAAGCCGAGCGCGCTCCCCTCGGGCCCGGCCACCAGCTCCGCGAAGGCGCGGTCTAGCTTGGCGAGAGCGGCCTCGAGGGTGCGCCGGCCCTGCGGCTGCTCCCACATCAACAGCTCGAGGGCTCGATGGAGGACGGTCCCCTTGAAGGCCTGGGCGCTCGGTGGCTCGGGCAGGCGGTCGATAACCGAGAACCGGAAGGCCAGCGCGCAGTCCTTGAACGCCGCCACCTTGGAAGGGGTGAGCGAACCCGGTATCGCCAAGCCCATTGACAAGAGGCTAACGACCGGGTGCGACCGCGAGGCGGACCCGAAGGCCGAGCCAGTGCCCCGACTGCCGGCTCCGGCCGCCGGCGCCGAGCCAGTGCCCCGGCCGCCGGCCCCGGCCTGAGGTCCCCGTCCGGTCCTGCCCGGGCCCCGCCCGAGCACCTGGGGCCGCCAGCGTCTAGGCGGCGTGGGTGGCCTGCGCCCAGCCCAGGATGTCGCGGGCGATTGCCGCCGGCGCCTGGAAGGGGCCGAAGTGCCCGAGACCAGGAACGATCACGGCCTGGCCAGCCGGGAGCTGTCCTGCGATCGCCCCCACGTCGCCTGGCGGCACGGCGGGGCTCAGCGCCCCTCCCAGCACCCTCACGGGGCAGCGGACAGCCCCGAGGGCACGCCAGGCGTCGTGAGTGCCGCTGGCTTCGTAAATGCGCGCCTCGTCCTCGGGGTCACAGGCGAGGACGTAGCCCGCCGGCGAACTTCCGGCCCCGCTACCCGGGCCAGCCGTCCCGGCCGCCGGGACCAGCGCGGCCCCGAGGAACGCCTCGAAGGCGGCGGGGTCGAAGTCGGCGAAGATACCTCTGCCCGCGTAGTGAGAACGCGCCTCATCGAGCGAGCCGAAGTGCGACCTGCGCCGGCGAGCCCGGCTGGCGAGCTCCGCGCTGCGCTCCACGCGGACCTGGCCAGGGGGGACGCTCATGATTGGTTCCCAGGCCCACAGGGAGGCGAACGTCCCGGGCCGGCGGGCCTCCGCGAGCAAGAGCGCCGTCGCCCCAGCCGAGTGGCCTGCAGCGAGCGCCCCCGCCGGGTGGCCTGCAGCGAGCGCCCCCGCCGGGTGGCCTGCAGCGAGCGCCCCCGCCGGGTGGCCTGCAGCGAGCGCCCCCGCCGGGTGGCCTGCAGCCGGCACGCGTCCGCCGGCGAGGCCGAACTGGTCGACCACGGCCAGGACGTCGCTCGCGAACAGCTCCCAGTCGTAGTCGCCGTCAGGGGAGCGCTCCGAGGCCCCGTGGCCTCGGAAGTCGATCGCGATGGGGCGAAAACCGCCCCGTGACAGGTGCTCGCCGACCGGCGCCCAGCTGCAGCCGTTCAGGCCTGAACCATGGGCCAGCAGCACCACAGGGCCTTCTTGCGAGCGCTCACGAGAAAGGTCCCAGCAGGCCAACCGGGCCCCGTCGGCAGCATCCACCCAGAGAGGGCCCAAGGGTCGCAAAAGAACCCTCTAACCGAGCAGTTCGAGCAGGCTGGCCGCGTTGTCGACTGCGTCGGTCCGCCAGCAGTTGTCCATGATGAGGTGCACTTCTTTTGCGCCAGAAGCGAGGTCTCGCACGGCTGGCACCCACGAAGCCAGCTCGTCGTGGCTGTAGCGGTACCTCCAGGGCCCCGGCCCAACCGCCCTGCCGGGGAAGCGCACCAGGGCCAGGTCTTGGGTGGCGGCCACCACCGGGTTGGTGCCTGGGCTCTCGTCGCGACAGACAAAAGCTATCCCCAGCTCTTCGAGAAAACCCAGGGTCTGCTCGCAGACGTCTCCCTCGAACCACCTGGTGCTGGTGAGCTCGACAGCGACCCGGAAGCCGGCCATACGAGCCGGTAAGGCGGCCAGTTCCTCCCAAGCGGGCAGCCTCGGGCAAAACCAGGGCGGGTAACGGAAGATGACGGCGCCCAGCGCTCCTGCGTCAGACAGCGGGGAGATGGCGTGGCAGAAGCGCTCCCAGCACTGGCCGACCACTTCGGCGGGCAGGCGGTCCCGGTACAGCTTGGCGCCGTCGCGCCGCGACGGCCGGACATAGCCCTGGAGGTCCGGCCACAGGGACTCGGGCCACGTGGGAGCACCCGAGAGCAGCGACCAAGCACGCAGGTCGAGGGTGAAGCCGGGCGGGAGGGCGTCCGCCCAGCGCTTGGAGAGTTGGGGCGTGGGAGGGAAGCGGTAAGTAGTAGCGGCTTCCGCCAAGGGCAATCGGGTCGCGTAGTAGTGGAGCCGCTCGGCCGCGCTCTGCCTCCGCGAGGGGTAGAAGCCACCGTCGCGTACCAGCGAACGGTCCGACCACGAGCTCGCCCCGGCGAGCACCCTGCACTCCCCTATGGCGACGGCCGGCGCAGCGCGCTGGGAGCGGGCTGCGGGCGCCGGCAAAGTGGGCGCCGGCAAAGTGGGCGCCGGCAAAGTGGGCGCCGGCAAAGTGGGCGCCGGCAAAGTGGGCGCCGGCAAAGTGGGCGCCGGCGAGGTAAGCCAGGTAGCGGTGACGGCCACCCGTCCAGCGTACGCGGCGGGCCTGCGGGGACCATGCGCCTCGGCTTGGCCCGGGCATGAAAAGATGCCTGTGTGGGCATGAGCGAGGCTCCAGTCACCGGACGGCCCAGCGGGCCGCTCAGCGCGGGTCATTTGTCGGCCTGGGGCGTCGAGCCCGGTTACTGGGACACCACGGGCGAGTGGCGGGAAGTGCCGGGCGAGACCCTGGGAGCCGTGCTGGCCGCCATGGGGGCGGACTTGGCAACACACGGACCTCCCGCCCCGCCCATCGTGGTCCTCGGCGAAGCCGGCCCCTGGCCCGAGCTCCCAGCCGGCACGTTGGTGCTGGAGGACGGGAACGTCGTGCCATTGCCGCCCCCCGAGGACGGCCCGCGGCCCGAGAAGCTCCCGCTCGGCTACCACCGGCTCTACCCCGCAGGAGACGAGGGTGGGCACAAGAGCCTCCTCGTCGCCATCTGCCCGCCTTCCTGCCCGGCCCCACCCGCCGAGCGTTCTTGGGGGTGGTCGGTGCAGCTGTACGCCGCGCGCTCCTCCCGGAGCTGGGGCATCGGCGACTTCGCCGACCTCGGCGCGCTGGCCGAGTGGGCGGCGGCCAAGGGAGCGAGCTTCCTCCTGTTGAACCCCCTCCACGCGCCGGCACCGGGGCCGGTCCCAGAAGACAGCCCCTATTTCCCAAGCTCCCGCTGCTTTTTGAACCCGCTTTACATAAGTGTGCTCGATGTCCCGGGCGCCTCCGAGCTCCCGCAACTGCCGGCGCTCGCCGGGAAGGCCACTGCGCTCAATGCCGAGCGCCTGATCGACCGCGCCCGTGTCTGGGCCTGCAAGTCGCCCGCATTGGAAGCACTTTTTGCCCGCTTCGAGGAGGGCGGCGGGGACCCCTGCTTCGAGGAGTATGTGGCCGAGCGGGGCGCGACGCTCGACGGCTACACGAGTTTTTGCGCCCTCGCCGAGGCCTACGGGCTCCCATGGCAGCAGTGGCCGGAACAGTTCCGCCGCCGTGGTAGCCCCGAAGTTGCCAAGATGGCGCAAAGCCCAGGAAGTCGCGCCCGCAAGCGCTACCACGCCTGGCTCCAGTGGACATGCGACCAGCAATTGAAGGCCGTTGCGGCACGAGGAGCCGGCCTCGTCTTCGACCTGGCGGTGGGCGTCGACGGCGGCGGTGCCGACGCCTGGCTGTGGCAGGACGCCTTCGCGCTCGGGATGCGCGCCGGGGCGCCGCCAGACGATTTCAACGCCGAGGGCCAGGAATGGGGGCTGCCGCCTTGGGACCCCTGGAAGTTGCGCTCGCTTGGCTACGAGCCGTACATAGAAACCTTGCGGGCGGCCATGCGGGGGGCCAACGGCCTCCGGGTCGACCACGTAATGGGCCTTTTCAGGCTGTTCTGGGTGCCCGTCGGCCGGCCACCTTCGGAGGGCGCCTACATACGCTCGGTCTGGCAGGAGACCCTCGGCCTGCTCCGGCTCGAAGCTCGGCGTGCTGGGGCCTTCGTGGTGGGCGAGGACCTGGGCACGGTGGAGCCGCACGTGCGCGAAGCCCTCGCGCAAAGCGGCGTGCTGTCTTACAAGCTTTTTTGGTTCGAAGACCGCCGGCCACCCGAATGGTGGGGGCAGGCGCTCGGCGCGGTGACCACCCACGACCTGCCGACCGTAGCCGGCGTCTGGACGGGCGCGGACGCCGAAGCCCGAAGAAACCTCGGCTTGCCGGTCCACGAGGAAGCTGTCGCCGCCCTGCGGGGGCGCCTGGCCGAGTGGACCGCCTCGAGCGACGACCGGCCCGTGGAAGAAGTAATAGACGCCACTTACGCCTGCCTCGCCGGCGCCCCGTGCGCGCTCCTGGCAGCCGTGCTCGACGACGCGGCCGCGGTCGAAGAACGCCCCAACATGCCGGGCACGACCGACCAGTGGCCGAACTGGTGCCTGGCGCTGCCCGTGCCGCTCGAAGCCATCGAAAAAAGCGAGCTCGCCGCGTCGATAGCCCGCTCGCTCGGGGGCCGTCCGAGGTCGGCACCTTGAGCCTCGCCCAACTGCCGGTGCCGCCGCCGGTGGCACCCATGCTCGCCCAGCTCGCCCGGGAGCTGCCTTCGGGCGATTTCATCTACGAGCCTAAATGGGACGGTTTCCGTTGCATAGTGTCCCGGCGGGGCGCCGAAGTCGAACTGGCCAGCCGTAACGAGCTCAGCCTCACCCGGTACTTCCCTGAGCTCGTGGTGGCACTGAGAGAATCGCTGCCGCAAAGCGTCGTAATAGACGGCGAAATCGTGGTGGCCGGCCCGAGAGGCCTCGACTTCGACGCCCTGTCGCAGCGGGTGCACCCGGCACAAAGCCGTGTCCAGATGTTGGCAGAAAAGACGCCCGCTTCTTTCGTTGCCTTCGACCTGCTCGCTTTGGGCGAAAGGGATTTGCGCGGCGAGCCTTTCCACGAGCGCCGGCGGATCCTGGAGGACCTTTTCGAGCTCCGCGCCGGATTGGCCCCGGTCCACCTCACGCCCGCCACCCGTGACCGGTCCCTCGCCGAGGACTGGTTCCGCCGCTTCGAGGGGGCGGGTCTCGACGGGGTGGTAGCCAAGGCAACCGACCTGAAATACGTCCCGGGCAAGCGGGTGATGGTCAAAGTGAAACACGAACGGACCGCCGAGTTCGTGGTGGCCGGTTTCCGCTATTACCGTGAGGCCCGCGAAGAAGTCGGTTCGCTGATGCTCGGCCTCTACGACAAGGAGGGCCGGCTGGCGCACGTGGGCGTCATAGGTTCCTTCCCGGCCAGCGAGCGGCGGGCGCTCGTCGAAGTCCTCGCCCCCTACCGGGCCCGCCCCGGCGCCGGGCTCGAGGAGCACCCCTGGGCGGCCTGGGCGAGCGCGTCAGCCAACACAGGCGAGCAGGGACCCGGGCACCGGCTACCCGGAGCGCGCAGCCGTTGGAACGCGGGCAAAGACCTGTCCTTCGAAGCCCTCCGGCCCGAGCTGGTGGTAGAGGCCACTTACGAGCACCTCCAAGGCGACCGCCTCCGTCACACCGCCCATTTCAAGCGCTGGCGCCCGGACCGCCAGGCCCGGAGCTGTACATACGGGCAGCTGGAAGCCGTCGTGCCCGTCGAGCTTGCCGACGTCTTCGGCGGAGGGCCGGGGAGGGGCGCGGGCCCTCGGACTTAGTGGTGATGGGGCGCTGCCGCCGGATGGCACGGGCCCACCGCCAGAGATAGCTTGGCACCGTGCAGGGCCCCAAGCTAGCCGGTGGGGGCCACCAGCTGGTGGCCAAACGGGAGGTGGCGCAAAGCGCTGTGCTCGTTCCCGTCCCCGAGGCGGAGGCCCTCGTCGGCTCGTGGAGGGCGGCCCACGACCCAAAAGCCCGCACGGGGGTACCGGCTCACATAACCCTTGTCGTACCGTGGCTGCCGCCGGACGAGATCGGGAAGGACAGCCTCGACCAACTTGACCTTCTCGTCGCGGGAGAGCCGGCGTTCGACTACACACTGGAGCGCGTGTGCTGGTTCGGCGTGCGGGTGTTGTGGCTCGCCCCCACACCGGACGAGCCGTTCAAACGGCTCACGTCCTTGCTCGCCAGCCACTTCGGTACCCCGCCATGGGCGGGCGAGTTCGAGGTCGTCCCCCACCTCACGGTGGGGCTGGCCGATGACGTGCCACCGAGCGCCTTGAGCGCGGCCGCCGATGACATCTCGGCCAAGTTGCCCCTCGCCTGCCGGGCGCGTGAAGTAGATGTGATGTGCGGCGACGGGACGAGCTGGGGAGTGGTCCACAGGGCCACCCTGGGCGAGCGCTGAGGGCTAAGCGCCGAGCGCCCGGTCCCCTTTACGCGCGGGCCCGTAGGCTTGGCCGGACCGCTCGTAACACTCCTCGTGGAACTGCTCCACCCGGTCCCAGTGCCCGTCGACATAGACGTTTGCTATCACCTTGCGGGCCTTTAGACGAGCCGAGAACCTGATCTGCTGAGAACAGTAGACGCAGACGGCATCGCTGCCAGCTTCAACGGGGCGCGCCACTGCCCTGCTGGCAAGCGGCGCCTGGGCAAGGGAGCTCACCACAGTTATATCGGGCGGCCCACCCGACCACCTGAGCCTTCGACGCCAGGAGGCCCTCGCGCCGTAGTCTGGCCACGTGCCCGATGACCAACAAAACCGGCCCGGCCAGCGCCAAGGTGACAGCGACACCTTTGGCTTCGGCCCCAACGCATGGCTCGTGGACGAGATGTTCGAACGTTTCCGCCAGGACCCCACCGCCGTCAGCGAGAGCTGGAGGGACTTCTTCCAAGGCTACCGGCCCGGGGGCGCCAACTTGTCCCGCCCGATGGTGGTCCGCGAAGGCGAGCGGGGACGGGCGGGCGAGGCCGACGGTTCGGGCGCTGAGCCCGGGCCGCGTGAAGGCAGGGCAGGGCTCGGGGAAAGTGGCGAGGCAGAGGCACAGCCGGCAGGCAGCGGTGTCGCCACCAACGGCCGCTCAACGCTGGGTGCCCCCGGGGCAAACGGTTTGCGCCACAAAGCTGCCCCCGACCTGGCCAGCCCGGCCGTGCCCGCGGCGCCGCCGGCCCCGGCCAAGCCCGCCCCGGCAGCGCCCGCCAGCGCCGAAGGTGCCCTCAGGCCCTTGAGGGGGAGCGCGGCCCGCATCGTGGCCAACATGGTCACCAGCCTGAGCGTGCCCACGGCGACCAGCTTCCGGGTCCTACCCGCCAAGCTCCTCGAAGTCAACCGCCTCATGCTCAACAACCAGCTGGCCCGCGCCCAAAGCGGCGGCAAGGTGAGCTTCACTCACCTGATCGGCTGGGCAGTGGTGCAAGCCTTGAAAGCCGTGCCCGCGCTCAACTCGGTGTTCGTAGAAGCCCCAGACGGCACCGGCCAGGCGTCGGTACTGCGGCCGGAGCATGTCAATTTGGGGCTCGCCGTCGACATAGAGCGTCCCGACGGTAGCCACGGGCTCATGGTGCCGGTCATAAAAGGGGCCGAGCAGCTCGATTTCCGCCAGTTCTGGCAGGCGTACGAAGAGCTCGTGCGCAAGGTCCGTTCCGGCAAGGTCGACGTGAGCGACTTCGCAGGGGCGACAGTGACCATGACCAACCCGGGCACTTTGGGGACCGTTCAGTCAGTGCCCCGCTTGATGGCCGGCCAGGCCGCCATAATCGGCGTGGGTGCGATCGACTACCCGGCGGAATGGCAGGGCGCCGACCCCCGCCAGCTCGCAGAGCTCGGCGTCTCCAAGGTGGTCACGGTCAGCTCGACCTACGACCACCGCGTCATCCAGGGTGCCGAATCTGGCCTCTTCCTCCAGAAAGTGCACCGGCTCCTGCTCGGGGAAGAGGACTTCTACGAGAAAATCTTCCGCTCGATGGGTGTCCCTTATGAGCCCGTTAGGTACCGCCGCGACGTCAACGACCCCCTCGACCGGGCGCTCGGCCGCAACGAGAAACAGCACCAAGTGGACAGGATGGTCAACGCCTACCGCGTACGGGGCCACCTAATCGCCCACTTGGACCCCCTTGACTGGCGCGAGCCGCAGTTGCACGCAGAGCTCGACCCGACCACTTATGGGCTCTCGGTATGGGACAACGACCGCGAGTTCCTGGCGCACGATTTCGGCCGCGAGCGGATGCGCCTCGGCGAGATGCTCTCTTTGCTCCGCGACGCCTATTGCCGGACCGTGGGCGTCGAGTACATGCACATAATGGACCCCGAGCAAAAGAGGTGGATCCAGCGCCACGTCGAGGGCGTACCCACCACCTTGGGGCCCGACGAGCACAGGCACATACTTTCCCGGCTAAACGCGGCAGAAGCGCTCGAGCGCTTCCTCGACACCAAGTACATAGGCCAGAAGCGCTTCGGCCTGGAGGGGGCGGAGTCGGCCATAGCCATGCTCGACGCCTTGCTGGAGCGCGCCGCCGACGCAGGGCACACCCACGCCGTGATGGCCATGGCCCATCGAGGCCGGCTCAACGTCCTCATAAACATCGTCGGCAAGAGTTACAAGGAGCTTTTCGACGAGTTCGAGGGCAACCTCGACCCCAGCACCGTCCAGGGTTCGGGCGACGTCAAGTACCACAAGGGTTTCCGCGGTACTTTTTCGTCGCGAGCGGGCAACCAGTTGGACGTCGTGCTCGCGTCCAACCCCTCGCACTTAGAGGCTGTCGGCCCGGTCGCCGAAGGCATGGCCCGGGCGCTCCAAGAGCACGCCGGCGCCGGAGACAACGGGACGGCACAAAACGACCTCGTGCTCCCGGTACTGATCCACGGCGATGCGGCCTTCGCCGGCCAAGGCGTCGTCGCCGAGACCCTCAACATGTCCGCCCTGCCAGCCTACGAGACGGGGGGGAGCGTCCACCTCGTCATAAACAACCAGCTCGGCTTCACGACCAACCCCGAGTCCGCCCGCTCGTCTGTCTACGCGACCGACGTGGCCAAGATGGTGCAGGCGCCGATCTTCCACGTGAACGGCGACGACCCCGAAGCGTGCGTCAGGGTGGCGCGCCTGGCGTTCGACTTCCGCCAGGAGTTCCACAAAGACGTCGTGATCGACATGGTCTGTTACCGCCGCTACGGTCACAACGAGCAGGACGACCCTTCGCTCACCCAGCCCGTCCTCTACCAGTTGATCAAGGAGCACCGCAGCGTCCGCAAGCTCTACACCGAGGCCCTCGTGCGCCGCGGCGACATCACCTTGGAGGAGGCGGAGGCTGCTCTCGCCGACTTCTCCCGCCGGCTCCAAGGCGCCCTCGACGAGACCAGGGCATCGGCACCGCCGCACCTCACGGTCCTGCCGCCGGCGCCGGCACCCGCCCGGCGGGCGCCTGAAGTCGCCACGTCCGTTGAAGAAAAGCGACTTGCCAAGGTGGTGGACGCGCTGACGAGCGTACCGGAGGGGTTCACGCTGCACCCCAAGATCGCCAGGTGGCTGGACACCAGGACCAAGCTCTGGGCGTCCGGCCAGGTAGACTGGGCGCTCGGGGAAGCCCTGGCGTACGGGTCGCTCGTGCTTGACGGCCGCGACGTGCGCCTGTGCGGCCAGGACACGAGGCGGGGGACCTTCGGCCACCGCAACTCGGTCTACGTGGACTACCGTTCCGGCGCCGAGTACGTGCCCTTGGCCGAGATGGCGGCGGAGCAGGAGGGTGCTGGTCATTTCTTCGTTTACGACTCGCTTCTTTCCGAGTACGCGGCCATGGCATTCGAGTACGGCTACTCGCTTCTGGCGCCGGGGGCCCTGGTGGCCTGGGAGGCGCAGTTCGGCGATTTCGCCAACGGGGCCCAGGTCGTGATCGACCAGTTCCTAGTGGCGTCGGAAGCCAAATGGGACCAGCGCTCTGGCCTGGTCCTGCTCCTGCCCCATGGCTACGAGGGCCAGGGCGCGGAGCACTCGTCAGGGCGCTTGGAAAGGTTCCTGACCATGTGCGCCGAAGACAATATCTGCGTGGCGAATGTCACGACTGCCGGCCAGCTCTTCCACTTGCTCCGCCGCCAGGCCTACCAAGCCGAAGCCAAGCCCCTGGTGCTGTTCACGCCGAAGCGCTACCTGAGAGCGCGCGAGGCCTACAGCCCGGTGTCGGAGCTGACAGAAGGGGGCTTCGAGGAGGTCCTCGACGACCCCGACCTAGAGGAAGCCGACAAGTCAGCCACGCGCCGGCTGGTGCTGGCCACCGGCAAGGTCGCCCTCGACCTCCTGGTCGAACGCCGCGAGCGCAAGCTCGACGGGGTGGCGGTGGTGCGCGTCGAGCAGCTCTACCCCTGGCCCGAAGAGCGGCTTGGCGCCGTGCTCGGGCACTACCCGTCCGCCGAGGTCCTCTGGGCACAAGAGGAGCCAGCCAACATGGGCGCAGCCGGCTTCGTCACCCCCAGGCTGGCGGAGGTCGCCGGCGGCCGCCCGTCGAGCGTCGTCGCCCGGGTGGCCTCGGGCTCGCCGGCCACCGGCAGCCACGCCGTCCACGAGTTGGAGCAGAGGGACATCTTGGAGCGCGCCCTCGGCGTCTCAATCTGACCCCAGGCTGAGCCCACCCACCAGCGCCGGCGGAGCGGGGGCCACCCTGCGCGGCCACCATCCACCACTCAGGACGCCCCGGCTGGCAGAATGGCCCCAGTGGGTGCACGCCCACGGCAGTCCGACCGGACCGCGGTGCCAGCCATGCTCGGCTGGGCACCGTGGTGGTGAGCTGCTGGGTGCGTTGCTCGCCGGGCCTCTGCCCTGAGGACCTCGCTCTCGTGTGGCGCGAGCGGGTACTGGGGCGAGGCTGCCGAAATTAGACAAACAGGAGAGAGATGCCAGCAGCTCGTCACGTAGTGGTAGACGGCTCCAACATCGCGACAGAAGGCAACTCGTTGCCGAGCCTCAAGCAACTCGACGAGGCGGTACGGGAGTACTTGCGTGAAAACCCCGATGACTTCGTAACTGTTGTAGTAGATGCGACGTTCGGGCACCGCATACCTCCCGAGGAACTGGAGATGTTCGAGCAGGCCGAGCGCGAAGGTGACATCGTGTCCCCGCCGGCGGGGGCGATAGGCCGAGGAGACGCATTCTTGCTTCGCGTCGCGGACAGGGTCGGTGCCGTCGTGCTGTCCAATGACTCGTTCCAGGAGTTCCACGGCGAGTACGGGTGGCTCTTCGACAAGGGCCGCCTGATCGGCGGCAAACCTGTCCCTGGAGTCGGGTGGATCTTCACCCCCCGTAGCCCCGTGCGCGGCCCCAAGAGCCGGCAGTCGATGAAGGACGCCAAACGAAAGCAGCCTCCCGAGCAAGTGGAGCCAGAGGGCAGCGGGCTCGAGCTGGCCGCCGAGCGCTCCCGGGGGAAAGCAAGCGGGCGAAGGCTCCAAAAGGCGATAGCCACGGCGGCGGAGGAAGCAGTCGGGCCCGAAGGGGGCGCCCGCAAGCGGCGCCGGCGGCGCCGGGGGGGTGAGCTGCCTTCTGAGCCTTTGAACGAGCCCCTCACCTTCATAAACTTCATCGCTGCGCACAGCCTCGGCCAGGAAGTCGAGGGGGTGGTCGAAGAGTTCTCCTCGCACGGGGCGTTCATCACTGCCGGCGGGGCGCGTTGCTACCTGCCGCTATCGGCCATGGGGGACCCGCCACCCCGTTCGGCGCGCGAGGTGCTGCGAAAGGGCGAGTCCAGGGCCTTTGTGGTGCAAGCGTTCGACGCCATGCGGAGAGGCGTAGAGCTGGCCTTGCCTGGGTTCGCCCACCCATCGGGGGCACCTACACCCGAGACCGTAGAAGCGGAGATCCATGTCGCCGAAGAGCTGAGGGAAGCCGGCGCCGGGCCGGTCGTCGAGGCGCCCGCGAGGCGGGGCCGGCCGCGCCCGAGCGCTCCGCGCCCCGACGGCTCTCGAAGAGGACGCAGCTCGCGCGAACAGGTGGCCGCCGAGCAGGGCGAGGGCCCCGGTGCCGGTGGCACTGCCCCTCCTGTGCTAAATGTCTCCCCCGCCGCCCAGGAGGCCAAGGCGCCCCGGCGGGCCAAGGCCGCAGCAGCCAAGGCGGCGCCGCACGCACCGTCTGCCGAGCACGCGAAAGAAGTCGCGGTGCCGAAGGCCGCCACCAAGGTCCAAGCGGCCCAGAGGGGCGCTGGGGCGCCGGCGGCGGCCGCCACCAAGAAGGCCGCCTCCACTACGACCGCGCCCAAGAAGGCGGCCAGCCCAAGGAGGGCCGCCTCCACTACGACCGCGCCCAAGAAGGCGGCCAGCCCAAGGAGGGCCGCCTCCACTACGACCGCGCCCAAGAAGGCGGCCAGCCCAAGGAGGGCCGCCTCCACTACGACCGCGCCCAAGAAGGCGGCCAGCCCAAGGAGGGCCGCCTCCACTACGACCGCGCCCAGCCCAAGGAGGGCCGCCGGCGAGGTGACCGCGGCCCCGGCCAAGACGGCCGCGTCCAAGAATGCGACCGGCCCGGGCCGAACCGCCGGCAAGAAGGTGGCGGGCCCGGCCAAGACGCCTGGCGAGGAAACCGCCGGGGCCAAGGTCCCTCGTGCCTCTAAAGCCGCAGCCGCAGCCGCCGCCGCAGCCGCCGCCAGCCGCGAGGTCACGGTGACGGGCGCCATCAAACCCACCACGCGCGCCAAAAAGGCCGGCGCCGGCGTGAGCGAACCCGCCCCCACCGCGGAGCGGGCTCCCAAGAAGGCAGCCGGCAAAGCCAAAGTCGAGCGCCCCGTGAAAGAGGTGGACGGCTCGCCGAGCGCGCCCGCGCCGCCCAAGGCAACAAAACGGCGGGGCAGCTAGCTTTCGAGCACTTCCGCGGGCGCTGCTATATAGCAATAACCAGCCCTTTCCCAAATGGGAGCCTCGCCACGCAATTTCTCCAATAAACGACCTTCACCCCGGGGGGCCGGTCACCGCCTCGGAGATGAGCGCAAGCAGTTCGTCGCCGTAAGCCTCGAGCTTGGCCGGGCCGATGCCCTGCACCCTGGCCAGAGCTGTCATGCTGGCCGGCGCCGCCTGCGCCAATGCTTCGAGGGTGCGGTCATGGAGGAACACGTACGCCGGCTTCTTCTCCCTCACCGCTCGCTCCGACCTCCACGCTCGCAGCGACCGGCGCACCCTTTCGACCACTTCAGGAGGTGGCTGGGTGCCGCGGCGCGGCTGGCCCGGGCGCTGGCTTGCCGTACTGGCGGCGCGGCGCCGGTCACCCTCGGGCCTCCTCGCCGCCGGCACACTCCGGCCCCTCAACTCGTCGACGAAGGGGGAGGGCGGGTCGCCGGTCACCAGGTGCACCGAGACCGAACAGCGCGTGAGGCCCACGTGGAAGACCCTCCGCTCCTCTTCCACGTCTTCGGCCAACCGGTGCGGGAACAAGCCGTCGGTCACCTCATGGAGCACGACGTGCGGCCACTCCCGGCCTTTCACCCGGTGCACCGTCGACAGCACGACCCCGCCGGCTGACCCCGGATGGCGCAGGGACTCGCGCAGCCATTCCTCAAAACCCTCCGATGCCGGGTGCAACGCGGCCAAGGCGACCAGAGCGTCCAGGTCGTCGGTCTGAGCCGAACGGTCGAGGCGCCGGCGAGAACTGTCGAGCAGCTCCATGGCGCGGTCGAGGCCGACTTGGTCGCGCACGGCGCGAAGTGTGGCCGCGACGGTGCCCGCTTCGGCACGAGCACGCACCAGTTCGAGGTCCGCGAGGAAAGCGGCGACCTTGTCGCCGTCCCGGGAGGAGAGCCGGCCGGCCAGGGCCTTCAGCTTGGGGATGCTCGGCTGCTCGGCCATCCACTCGACCACCCGCGGGGCCAGCCCGCGGGACGGCCGCTTGGCCGCGACGGCGAGGTCACGCCCATTCAGCCGGCCCGCCGGGGCGCTCGCCAGGCGCAGCCACGCGAGCGCTGCCTGGACGCCGCTCCGGGACAGGTAGGTGACGTCCACTGCCGGCTGGACAGGCACCTCCCGGTGGACGAGCGCGACCTGGACACCGGCCAGCGAGGAATTGACGCGGCTGAGCACGGCCACGTCGGAGGGGGTGGCGCCGCCGGCGAGGAGCGCCTCCACCGTCGCTACCGTGTGCGCCAGGGCACCCTCGCCGGCCGCCACGACCTCGAGTTCGGGGCCTGCAGCCGCCCGGCCAGGCGCAGCCACGATGGTCTTGTCGACCCGGTGCCGGTTGTGCGCGAGCAAGTTACGAGCCCCCTCGACGACTTTCGGGGGGCAGCGGTAGTTGACCTCGAGGGCGTGCTCTCCAGCCGAGGGGAAAAAGCGGCGAAAGCCCACCAGCCACTCCGGCGACGCGCCCGAATAGCCGTAGATCGTCTGGTCGTCGTCCCCCACGCCGAAGACGGCGCCGTCGGGGCCGGCGAGCAACCGGACCAGCAGGACGTGGGCCGGTGTGAGGTCCTGGAACTCGTCCACCAGCAGCACCCGGCACCCGGCCCGCGCCCGCCGGCGGGCGCCCGGGTCGGTCAAGAGGATCTCGATCGCCCGGTACACCTGCTCGTCGAAGTCCACCTGGCCGCGGTCGGCGAGGAGGCGGCGGTAACGTTCGAAGACCTCGGGGAGGCCGTCCACGTCCCCGCCGAACTCGGCTTCCACTTCCTTCGGGGAACGCAGGCCCAGACGGACCGCCGACAGCGCCTCCAACCAGGACGCCGCCGGGTCCGTGTTGGTGCGCCGGGGCAGGTCGACCAGACCCGCCAGCAGGGAGCGGACCTCTCGCTCCTCGATCGTGGCCACCTCTTCGCTCCCGGTCACGAGCGCGAGGCCGAGCGCGTTCAGGGTCCGGACTCGCAGCTGGGGCAACTCCGGCGTGCGCTCTCTCATCTCCACGGCCGCCTTCTTGTTGAAAGCGACGAGCGTGACCGCCCCGCCGGGGAGGTGCCAATGGCGGAGCAAGTGGCGGGCACGTTCCGTCAGCACCCTCGTCTTGCCCGAACCCGCCGGCGCCACGACACGAGCCGCGCCCCCGGGGTGGGTGACGGCTGCCAGTTGGTCGGGTGCCAGTTCCGCCGCGGTCTGGTTGGGCCCGAACGGCACGAGCGACCCCGCCAGGAGGGCCACACGGTGCAGGACGGCCGCTCGGCCTGCTGGCCCGCCCGGGTCGGAACCACTGCCGGCGTCGTGGTCGAGCGGGCCGTGCCACCCGAGGGGGCCGTGCCACCCGAGGGGGCCGTGCCACCCGAGCGGCCCCCCGTCGCAGAACACCGGCTCGCCTCCTGGGAGGAGCACGTCCGCCGGCCCGCCGGCTGAAGCCCCGAGCCTTATCGCCTCGTCCGCCAGCCACCAGGTCGGCCGCCCGTCGCGGGCATCAACCGAATTGGAGAACAGGGCGTGCGCCAGCCGTTCGCCCCGGAAAGAGAAGGAGGCAGAGAGCGACCAGACCGGCGACCGCTCCACCTCCGCCTCCGGCGGTTCGTGCTCGAGTTCGATCACGAGGGGGGTGCGCTCCCGCCAGGCCCGTTCCAGCTCGTCGACGGTCGCGGCCCGCGCCCGCTCGCAGTGCCGCCACGCCGGCGGCGGCTCCTGACCGGGACCTACCACCACGCTCCGCCCGAGGACAGGCCCAGGGGCGGGCGCCGTGCGGGGAGCGCCGGCGGCGAGCGTGGTGCGGGGAGCGCCGGCGCCGGGCGCCGTGCCGGGAGCGCCGGCGAGCGGGACGGCAGGCACCGTGTAGCAAGCGCCGGCGGGCAACGGAGAAGGCTCGGCCTCAAGCGTCATCACGTCGCCGGCCGATTGCGGCACCCCTGCTTTCGCCACGCCCGGTCCTGCCATCCGTGACCGTTCCCAGCAGTCACGCACTTCGGCAGGCGCCCCGTGGCGACCACCGCAATAGACGCAGGCCACGCCGGGCTGGCGCTCGTTCACGGGCGCAGGCTATGCCACCTGGGCGGGTAGAGCTGCCGGCCGTGCCGGCGCGGCTCGCCGGCGGGGTCCGGTCTCGAGCACGGCTCGGTTTCCAGGCACGGTACGGTTGCTGGGCACGGCTCGGTTCCCGGGCGTGCCCACTCGTTCCGGGTGCACTTCCACCTTCTCGGTGCACCAAGACGCCTTCCTGGGACGCCGAGCGCACCTGGTTGGCTCCGCTGCACCGAGAACGAGCTGTGTGGTCACACCTGGGTGCACTGGGCGTTCTTGAGGTCACACCTGGGTGCACTTGGCGTGCTTCATGTCACACCTGGGTGCACTGGGCGTGCTTCAGACCACCGGCAGGACGCCGGTCCGCACGACGCCGGTCCGCAAGCGGCCGCTCCGCCGGCGGCGACCCCAACAGGACGCTGGCCCGCCGGCGAGCCCGAGCCAGGCGCCGGCAGAAGCCCCCGCGCGATCGCAGTCGTGACGGCAGCCGCCCGGCACTACGGAGAGCACCCCGAACAGGACAACGGACTCGACGGTCTGGTTGCCCGTGCGCTCATACGCCAGACGACGGCGGCGAAACCGGCGTGCCACCAAGGCAGTAGCGCCAGCCACGCCTGCCCCGCCCGCTGGTGAGCGCGCGAGCCCTCGCTCAACGTTGGGCCTCGCTCAACGCTCGCCTCTCCCCGTCCACCTGAAGGTCCGGGCGGACAAGACCAGGCCCACGACCAACCAAGCCGCCATCACGAGCGCCATGGCTGTCTGGTCCCAATGGTGCCCAGGCTCCACACGTTGGAAATACGACGGCAACAGCGCCGCTCGGTACCCCTCGGCCATCCAACGCAACGGAAAAGCGCCGGCGAAACCGTACAGGCCGGGCGAAAGTGACGTGAACGGCACGAACACCCCCGAGATGAACTCGAGCACGAGCAGCGGCAGGTTGGCGACAGGGGCGGCGGAACGAGAGGAGCGAGGCAAGCTGGAAAGAGCGATCCCGAGCAGGGACATCGAGGTCGCCCCGAGCAGTGTCACCCAGATGAAGGTCCACCAACGCCCGAGCGAACCCGGGAAGGCCACCCCGTAGGCAAAGTGGCCGAACACCAAGAGCACCGCTACCTCGAGCGTGCACGTCACCACCACGACTATCGCCTTTCCCGCGAAATAGGCCGTGCGCGGCATCGGCGTCCCGGCCAAGCGTTTCAGGCCGCCGTTTTCTCGCTCGCCGGCGATCGCTACAGCCAGGTTCAAAAAGCTCGTGGAGGCGACGCCCCCAGCCAGAAGGCCGGTCGTATATACCTGGCTGTAGGGCACGCCCGTCCCTGGGATGTTGTGAGAGAATATGGAAGCGAGCAGGGCCAGCAGCACCATTGGCAGTGCAAGCGTAAAGACCACGGCGTCTTTGCTGCGGAAAAACTGCTTCACCTCGACCTCGCCCCGGGCGAGGCATGCGGCGCCGAAGGCACGCATGGCGCCAGTAGCCCTCCGCGGCACGGCAGCGTAAGGCACGGCCATGGTTTCGGTCATTTCTCCTCCTTTGCGTCGGCCTCGTGACCGATCAGCCCGAGGTACACGTCTTCGAGCGTCGGTCTCGTGACCGTGAGGCCCGGCACCTCCCCGCCGAAGGCTCGCTCCAGCTCTCGGACGAGCGCCGTGGGCTCGTAGGTTTCTTTGCTGTGCCAGCCATCGGGGCCGTTCCAGGACACCTTGGCTCGGGCGTTGAGCCGGTCGCCCAGTTCGGCCGGTGGCCCGGTGGCCACGACCCGGCCGTGGTTTATCACCACCACGCGGTCGGCAAGTGCCTCGGCTTCGTCGAGATAGTGGGTCGTGAGCAGGACGCTCGTACCGACCTTCGCCAGTTCGCGCACGACGTCCCAAAACTGCCGCCGTGCCTCGGGGTCGAAGCCGGTGGTCGGCTCGTCCAGGAAAACGAGTTCGGGCTGGCCGACGATACCGAGAGCGACGTCGAGGCGCCGGCGCTGGCCTCCCGAGAGGGACCTGATACGCGACCCCGCCTTGGCCGAGAGCCCTACTCGCTCGATCACCTCGCCGGGGTCGGCCGGCGAAGGGTAGAAGTGGGCGAAATGGCGCACGCACTCCCAAACGGTGAGCTCGACTACGTCCTCGCAGCTCTGGAGGACGATGCCCCGCTTCGCTCTCCACGACGCTCCGGCGCGCTGGGGGTCCTCTCCCAGCACCAGCGCATGGCCGGAGTCGCGCCGGCGATAGCCCTCCAAGATTTCGACGGTTGTCGTCTTGCCCGCTCCGTTCGGGCCGAGCAGGGAGAGGACCTCACCCCTGGACATGGACAAGTCGAGCCCGTCGAGGGCGACGGTGCGCCCGTACGACTTCCCCAACCCCTGAGCCTCGATAACAAGGTCGCTTGCCATGCCAAAAGCATCGCGCCACCCAGGCGCTATGGCGACAACTGCGTGGGTGGTCTTGGTCTCAACCGAAAGGCGGACCCGCGAGGGGGAATCCGCTGCAGACTCGCGGTAGGTCTGGTAACGGCACCCCTCTACCCCGCCTGCGCGGGCAACTCGGGACGCAAGTTTGCGACCGTCACTGAATCCAGGACTCCTGGCATGGAGCACCAAAACCTGCGAAAAGTAAGGGGAAATCCGCCGCTCGCACGCGTGTGTGTAGTACAATGAACTTGTGGCTGTAGCCGAGGTGCTCCGGTGCGCTGGGATCGGG
>JAJYMB010000036.1 GCA_021787365.1 Actinomycetes bacterium
CATCCCCTCTGCCGTCCCCCAAGGGCTCCCAGCTCCAAGGGCGTTTAGATATCTACCGCAAATACCGCCAATTCACAGTTGCCCCGAAGGGGCCACCGGCACCGAGCTTGTCTCGGTGCCGGCGTAGGCAACTTGGCGCGGCCTTTCGACGGACGTGGTACTAAATTTAAGGCGAGCCGCGGCTCGGTTTCAGCTCAGCCTGCTCGTAGATACTCAGAACCGTCGGCGACGTGGCGAGCATCAACAATCCCGCGTAGCGCGCTGAGCGGCCTCTTGCTGCAGCACCGCGGCGACAGCGAAGCTCATGGCGGCGCCCAGTGCGCCGAGGATTGGCGTCGTCGGCATCAGCTACGGGCTCGACAACGCCCACGCCCTGATGATCGGTGCACCTCTCCGGTCCGCACACCTGTGGATCTACCGCCCTTTTCCCATCTCCGGGTAGGGCCAACTGTCACAACGTCCTGGTTACCAATAGGGGCACTACCGGGTTCGAAGGGCGCTTCTCGGCGTCGTTCAGCGGGCAGCTGCCACGAGTTCGTTGCCCTGTTGTCGATCTCCGAAGACTACGACCACCCGACGGCACCGAGATGGTCCGCCGGCTCGTCCAAGGTCGAGAAGCTCTTGTGCGCACGGCGCGCTCGGTCTTCCCCGCCGTGGAGCGAGCCCACGACCAGCCGGCGGCCGACCTGCTCACCCAACGCATGCAGGTCCACGAAAGCAACGCCTGGATGCTGCTGCGAAGCATGCTCCAGCCCTAAGGCGGGCCAGCACGCCCTGGACACAACCGTGAGCGTGGCGGCCGGCCGCCACTGGGATGCTCTCCTATACCAGGCGGGGCTTTTAGTCTTACGTCACGGCTCCGCCCGGGTAGAAGGAGCGTCCGCTTGGGCAGAGGGCAGGGTGGCCGTTGGCTCAGTTTGGGCTGAAGGCGGAGCGACAGTTCTTGGCTCGCCCGCTGCATCTAGCACCGCAGCCACCGGAGCGCTGGCCTTCAACGCCATACCACCCAGAGCGCCGAGCAAGAACCCGGGCCCCAGGTTGGCGCCGAGCCGGTACAGGAAGGCCCCCGCACTCGTGGCGGCCGTGTGATAGGCCGACGAGGTCTCGAACGTGGTCCAGGCTGCCGGCCCTATGACGAACCAGGCGCCGGCGGCCAGCGACATGAGGGCCGCCAAACGAAGACCGTCACGCGCGCCCGCCGCGGCTGACGACGCCCAAAACAAGACCATGATGCCGGCGAGCACGCCTACCGCCCCCGGCACGAGGTGCAGCAGCCAGTTGTTCGTCGTCCACTGCCAGGAGGAGCCGGCAGTGGCACGAAAACCGAACATAGGGCCCACGAACGCCACTATCCCACCCCAGGCCGCCAGAAGCGTTATGAGCAGGCCCGTCCCCGCGGCTACGAGCGGCCGGTAGGACCAGGCCAAGGGCAGAGCGATCTCGAGCTGGCGCCACCGGTGGCGAGGTCCGAACTGGGTAACAGTCATTGGAAAATGCCTCCCTTCGCATTGGAAACGGCCCGCGCCACCAGGTAGGACAAGTCGCCAAAGGCCGTCTCCACCGCTCCGCTATGTGTGAGTACCTTTCTACACTCCCCTTATGCCCTTCAAGTCAGTCCGCCTCCTTTTGCTAAGGACAAAGTTTCATCCTGCCCCCGCGGCCGCTGGTCCAAACATCGGGCGGGTGACACGGTAGCCCGCAGCCGCCTTCACTGGCCCGTCCCAAAAACTGACCGATGTGTTCTCGCTCCAGCCACATCTACCAGAAAATGCGCTGGTTCTGGCCAAAAAACCGACCGATGCGGCTTGCACCGAACCACATCTGCAGGTTTTCGCGCCATCCCGGGCCCGCGGGCCGGGGCCTCGCCCGCCGGCGCCACATCGGCGACCACTCAGAGCGTTGCGCAGGGACACTGGCCCAGCCCGAGCCCCTGCGGGTGCAACGCGCTCCTGCGAGCAAGGACTGCAGGCTCCCCCTCCCCCTGGCACGACGACGGGCCCACCCCTCGGTGCGCTTCCTGCCACCCGCCGGCCCCCCAGGCACCTGCACCTCGCGACAGGCCACACCGCCGGCGAGGCCCATGCCCCTGACCTCGGTTGTTACCATCCCGGGAGCGAGTAGGTCAGAATGTTGCAAGACCTAAGGAGGCTGCAAGTGCCGGCGTTCGTTTTCCCAGGGCAGGGGTCCCAGAGGCCAGGGATGGGACGCGCTTGGCGCGACCACCCCAGTTGGGAGGTGGTCCAGGACGCCTCCCGCCTCGCCGGCCGGGACATCGCCTACCTGCTCCTCGAGGCAGGCGCCGGCGAGCTGGCCGAGACCCGCAACGCCCAGCTCGCCACCTTCGTGATGGGCCTCGTGGTGCTGGACGCCGTCGAACGTTTGGGCGTCGAGCCGACCGCCTGCGCCGGCCACAGCCTGGGCGAGTACACCGCCCTGGTAGCCGCCGGCGGCCTCGGCTTCGACGACGCCGTACGCCTGGTGAGCGAGCGGGGCGAGGCCATGCAGGAGGCGGCCGAGGAGAGCCCGGGGATAATGCTGGCGCTCTCGGGCGTGGACGACGAGACCGCCCGCATCGCCTGCCGGAGGGCAGACGGCGATGTGTGGCTGGCCAACTCCAACGCCCCCGGCGAGTGCGTGATCGCCGGCCGGCCCGACGCCGCCCACCGTGCCGCGGAAGTGGCGCGCGAGCTGGGCGCCACCTCCGTCAAGCAGCTGGCCGTGAGCGGGGCGTTCCACACTGCCCTGATGACCCCCGCCCAGCCGCGGCTGCGCAAGGCGCTGGAAGAGGCCACCTTCTACGCGCTGGACGTGCCGGTGGTGGCCAATGTGGACGCCCTCCCCCATGCCGAGCCCGGGGAGTGGCCCTCGCTGCTGTCGGCCCAGCTGCGCAGCCCGGTCCGCTGGCGCCAGAGCGTGCTCGCGCTCGCCGAGCGGTTAGGGGCTGACGGCCGGGCGGGTGACCAGCTCTTCTGCGAGCTGGGCCCGGGTGGGCCACTGTGTCCGCTGGTACGGGCAACTGCCCCCTCGGCCCGGACGCTGGCCATTGCCGCGCCCGACGACCTCGACACGCTCGTGGCAACACTCGCCGGCGAAGCGGCCGTCGCCCCGGCGGCCCACGCCGGCCACGAGGGCGAGCGCCTCTACCTCTTCGAACGCCTGGTCGTGAGCCCCTGCGCCGGGCTCTTCGAGCTCCCGCCCCCTGCCGTAGCGGCTGAGGGTGGCGGAGGAGGCGCCGGCGGGGCGGGTCACGCGACCGGCGCCGGCGGGGCGGGTCACGCGACCGGCGCCGGCGGGGCGGGTCACGCGACCGGCGCCGGCAAGGACGGTCACGCGACCGGCGCCGGCGGGGCGGGTCACGCGACCGGCGCCGGCAAGGACGGTCACGCGACCGGCGCCGGCGAGGACGGTCACGCCCCGGGCGTCGGCGTCAGCGCCGGCGAGGCCGGCGCCGGCGAGGCCAGCGCCAACGCCGCCCTGGCCAACGGGGCCGCGGCCACCGAAACCGCCGCCGGAAGCGTGCCACGGCCGATCGCGATCGGCGACATCGTCGGCCTGGTGTCCGGCACCGAGGTGCGGAGCCCCTTCGCCGGCGAGCTGATGGGGGTGCTCGCCCACCCGGGCGAACGTGTCCAGCCCGGCCAACCCCTCGCCTGGCTCAGGTCCCGCTGAGCCGATGGCGCCCCACAGCAGCCCCTCGCCGGCAGCCAATGGCACCGCCGGATGTGCCATCACCAGTTGGGCGAGCGCGCTCCCCGAACGGGTGGTCACCAACACCGACATAATGACGCTGTTCGACACGAGCGACCAATGGATCGTCGAACGGACCGGGATCAGGCGCCGGCGGGCGGCCGACGGGCCCTTCGTCTACCCGAGGCCGCCGGCGTCGCCTCCTGACGGCTTGGGCACCACAGCGCTCCTCGCCACCCAAGCGGGCCAGGCCGCGCTCGAAAAGGCCGGCCTCGCAGGCAACGACATCGACCTCCTCGTCCTCTGCACCACCAGCGCGGACCAGCTCGTGCCGGCGACCTCGTCCCCCGTCGCCCACGCCTTGTCGATAAGGGGCGGCGCGATGGACATCAACGCGGCCTGCGCCGGGTTCACCTACGGCCTTGTCACCGCCGCTTCGTTCGTCGCCGCCGGCGCGGAACGCGTGCTCCTGATAGGCGCCGAGACCCTCTCGCGCATAACCAACTGGCACGACCGTTCCAATGCCTTCCTCTTCGGCGACGGCGCCGGCGCCGTGGTGGTCGAAGCAGTCCCGGGCGAGGCGTCACTGCTCGGCTGGGACATCGGGGTGGACGGCTCGCTTGTCGCCCTCTGCTACGCGGACCACGGTGGCCCGGGCATGGCCATGCGCGGCCAGGAAGTCTTCCGGAGGGCCGTGCGCATAACGGTCGAATCAGCCCTCCGGAGCCTGGAGCGGGCCAAGGTCGCAGCAGCCGACATCTCGCTCTTCGTGCCCCACCAGGCCAACTCTCGCATCATGGACGCCATCGCAGAGCGCCTCGGCATCCCGAAAGAACGCATCGCCTCCGTGATCGAGGACACGGGCAACACGTCGTCGGCCTCGATCCCGATCGCGCTGACGGCGGCCGCCGACACCGGAAGGCTCTCTGCCGGTGACCTCGTGCTCTTCGCCGGCTTCGGCGCGGGGATGACCTGGGCGTCCGCGGTGTGGCGGTGGACAGGGGCGCGGGCGACCTCATCACCACCGGCTACCCTGCCTGCCAACTAGTGTTGATTTTTCATCGAGTCCTGAACCTGAGACTGGGAGGAAGAGATGGGGCCCGAAGAGTCCTTTGAGCAGTTCAAGGAGTGTGCAGTCGAAGTGCTGCAGGTCGACCCGGCCAAGGTCGTCCCCGAAGCACGTTTCGCCGAAGACCTCGATGCCGACAGCTTGGACCTGGTCGAGCTCGTCATGGCGCTCGAGGAGCGCTTCGGCATCGACGTGCCAGAGTCCGAGCTCGAGGGGGTCGAAACTGTCGAGCAAGCGTTCAAGGTAGTGTCCTCCAAGCTCTGATGCTCGCCCTCAGCCCTGGTCCCGACGGCTCAGGTGCGCTCGCCGGCCGGCGCGTGGTCATCACCGGCCTCGGCGTGGTGGCGTCGTGTGGCGTCGGCACCGAGGCCTTCTGGCAGGGCCTGCTCGAAGAGCCCCCCGTTGGCCGCGAACGCCCGGTGGTCGGCTTCGACGCCAGCCACCTCTTCGGGCCGAAGGAGGTGCGCCGAGCGGACCGGTTCCTCCAGATGGCCGTGACCGCCGCCGACGAGGCGGTTCGCGGCGCCGGCGGGATCGAGGCGCTTCGCGGCGACCCCGAGCGGGCCGGCTCCTACATCGGGACCGGCGTAGGCGGCTTCCAGACCCTTTGCGAGCAGGACCGCATTCTTTTGGAGAAAGGGCCGAGCCGGGTGAGCCCGTTCTTGGTGCCCGGCATGATGTGTAACCGCGCTTCGGCCGAGATTTCCATGCGCTTCGGGCTGCGCGGCCCTTGCGAATGCACGGTCACGGCCTGCGCCGCGGGCACCCAGAGCATCGCAAACGCCGCTCGGCTGATAGCGACAGGCCGCTGCGAAGTGATGGTGGCGGGCGGCAGCGAGGCGCCTATCTGCGAGCTCGGTGTGGCGGGGTTCACCAACATGACGGCGCTCACGCGTTCGGGGATTTCGAAGCCCTTCGACGTGGCCCGTGACGGCTTCGTACTGGGTGAGGGCGCCGGTGCGGTGGTCCTCGAAGAGCGTTCGCGGGCCCTGGCCCGAGGCGCCCACATCTACGCCGAGGTGGCCGGCGCTGCCAGCACGGCGGACGCCCACCACGTGACAGCTCCTGCACCAGACGGTGGGGGGGCCACCCGTTGCATGGAGCTCGCCCTGGCAGACGCCCAGATCTCGGCGTCCGAAGTGACCCACATAAACGCTCACGGCACCTCGACGCCCTTGAACGACGCCGCCGAGGCCGAGGCCATCCACAAGGCCTTCGGCTCACCGGGCCCGGCCGTCACCTCGATAAAGGGTGTCATCGGCCACACCCTCGCCGCCGCTGGCGCCATCGAGGTCGTTGCCGTAGCCCTCTCCATCCAGCACCACCTGATCCCCCCGACCGCTGGCACGACCAACGTCGACCCTTCCTGCGAGATCGACGTCGTGACCGGAGGGCCGCGCGACTGGGTGCCCGGCCCGGTCGTGTCCAACTCCTTCGGCTTTGGCGGCCACAACGGCTCGATCGTGATCGTCCCGCCGGAGTAGCCGGCGTCTCGCCGGGCGAGGTCGGGCCGACGGGGGCCTGCGCCCGGCGTTCTCAGCACCCTCCGCGCCGGCAGGGCAGACTGTCATAACCATGGACATCGTCTCAGCCCTTTTCATAGAGAACTTCGACCTCCGCCCCGTGCCCGGCCCCTCGACGCGAGTCGACTTGATCGGCGCCATGTTCTCCATGCCGGCGCCGGCGCCCCCACCTGTCACGGTGACGCCCCACCTCATCGTCCTGATCCGCTCGAGGCGTGACGACCCGCCGGACGGGGTGCTCGAGGTCATTTTCCGGGACGAAGCGGGAGAACAGGTGGCCCGCAACGTTTCGCCCTTCAACGTGGAGCCCGGCAAGTTCACCTACCGGCTGGTGCGGGGCGAGCTCGAGTTCAAGCAGCTCGGCACCATCGAGGCCCACTGCCGGCTCGTGCCTGACGAACGCACGACCGTAGTCCCGCTCACGCTCTTGGCCCCGCTCAGCGGGTAGGTTGGCCGCATGAGCGAGACCACCGCAAAAGACACATCCGCGACCAAGGAGATGTCCCCGGTGGAGCAGCTCGGGATCAACGTCGTCCGAGGGCTCGCCATGGACATGCCACGCCGGGCCAACTCTGGGCACCCCGGCACGGCCATGGCACTGGCGCCGCTCGCGCACGTGCTGTGGACCAAAGTGATGCGCTACGACGCAGCCGACCCGGCCTGGCCGGACCGCGACCGCTTCATCCTCTCCGCGGGCCACGCCTCGCCGCTCATCTACTCCATGCTCTACCTGACCGGCTACGGGCTCACGATGGGCGACCTCCAGGCTTTCCGCCAGCTCGGCTCGCGCACCCCAGGGCACCCAGAGTCGGCGGAGCTGCCGGGTGTCGAGGTGACGACCGGCCCCCTCGGGCAGGGCGTGTCCAACTCGGTCGGTATGGCGGTCGCCGAGCGCATCCTGAGGGCGCAGTACGGACCGGAGCTCATAGACCACTACACCTTCGTCATCTGTAGCGACGGCGACCTAATGGAAGGCGTGAGCCACGAGGCTGCCTCCCTCGCGGGGCGCCTCGGCCTCGGCCGGCTCATCTGGGTCTATGACGACAACCACATAACTATCGACGGGCCGACCGAGATCACCCTCCACGACGACGCTGTCAAGCGCTTTTCTGCTTACGGTTGGCATACCGAGGACCTAGGAGAGATCGCGAACGACACCGCCGCCTTGGAAGCCGCCCTGCGGCGCGCCATGGAAGCCGAGGACCGGCCGAGCTTCCTCCAGCTACGCAGCCACATCGGCTGGCCTGCCCCCCACATGACCGACAACCCCAAGGCCCATGGCGACCCCTTCGACCCGGACGAGATCAAGACGACGAAGCAAATCCTCGGCCTGCCGCCCGAAGAGACCTTCTACGTGCCCAAGGAGGTCGTGGACTACTACCACCAGGCCGGCTCGCGCTTTGGCGCCAACAGGGAAGCCTGGTACGAGCGCTTGGAGTCGCAGCTCCCCAAGGGCAGCGAAGAGCGCGAGCGCTGGGACGCACAGTGGGCCGCGCGCGGCTTGCCCGGCTACGAAAAGCTCCTGCCCATCTGGAAGGCGGGCGACAAGCTGGCGACCCGGGCCGCGGTGAAGGCCTGTTTCAACGCCGTCTTGGACGCCGTTCCGAGCCTGGTCTCGGGAGGCGCCGACTTGACCGGCAACACCGGTACTGCGCTCGACGGCGAGCCGCGCCAGGGCAAGGACCACCCCGAGGGCCGCCAGATCGCGTTCGGCGTGCGCGAGCACGGTATGGGCGGGACCATGGTCGGTATGGCGCGCCACGGCGGAGTGCTACCGGTGGGCGGCACGTTCTTCGTGTTCAGCGACTACATGCGGGGAGCTGTCCGCCTGGCAGCCCTGTCACAGTCCAAGGTCATCTACTCCTGGACCCACGACTCGGTCGGCCTGGGCCAGGACGGCCCCACCCACCAGCCGGTCGAGCAGCTGGCGGCCATGCGGGCCATGCCGGGGCTCCGGGTCATCAGGCCCGCCGACGCCAACGAGACCGCGCAAGCCGTTCGCGTCGCGGTCGATTCGGACGGCCCGACAGCTCTCATCCTGTCCCGCCAGAACATCCCGGTGCTCCCCGGCACGGCTGAGCGGGCCGAACTCCTGGCCAGGGGCGGCTACATCCTCCGGGCGGAGGCGGAGGCGGCCGCTGGCCCCGCGGACATCGACGGCCCCGGCCCGGATCTGGTGCTCGTCGGGACCGGCTCGGAGGTCTCCGTCTGCCTGGCCGCCGCCGAGCAGCTCGAGGCTGAGGGTACCCGGGTCAGGGTGGTGTCACTGCCGTGCTGGGAACTGTTCCAGGAGCAGGGCACCGCTTACCAGCGTGAGGTGCTGGGCGACGGCGTGCCGGTCCTGGCCGTCGAGGCCGCGTCGTCCTTCGGCTGGGAGCGATGGGCGGACGAGAGCGTTTCGCTCGACCGCTTCGGCGCTTCAGGCCCGGGTGCCGAGGTCCTTGCCCACTTCGGTTTCACTCCCGACAACGTGGCCGCGAGAGCACGCGCCCTCATCGAGGCCAGGAAGAAAAACCCCCGGCGCGGCAACAAAGCAAGCTAGCGGCCCACAAGGAGGCAAACCGACAATGACCCGACTGCACGAGCTGTACAGCGAGACCGGCCAGAGCCCGTGGCTCGACAACCTGTCGCGCGATGCGATCCGGGGCGGGCGCCTCGCCAACATGGTGGACGAGGGCATCCGGGGGGTCACGTCCAACCCCACGATCTTCCAGAAAGCCATGACGGGTACCGATGTCTACTCTGGCGACTTCGCCCGCCTCATCCAGACCGGGAGCATCGAGCAGGCGTTCTGGGACATGGCGTCCGCCGATGTGACGGCGGCGCTCGAGATCTTCCACCCCCTGTACGAGCAGAGCGGGGCGAGCGACGGCTTTGTGTCCCTCGAGGTTTCTCCCCGCCTTGCCTATGACACCGAGAGCACCGTGCGCGACGCGCGGGAGATCCACAAGCGCATAGGCATGCCCAACCTGCTCGTCAAGATCCCCGCCACGGCGGCCGGGATCCCGGCCATCCGCCAGATGATAAGCGAGGGCCGCAACATAAACGTCACGTTGATCTTCAGCCTGGAGCGTTACAAGGAAGTAGTGGAGGCCTACCTGTCGGGCCTCGAAGCCCTGGCTCGGTCGGGCGGCGACATCTCGCGGGTCCACAGCGTGGCGTCATTTTTCGTGAGCCGGGTCGACACCGAGGTCGACCGCAGGCTCGAGCGCATCGGCACGCCTGCCGCCACTGCCCTGCGGGGGAAAGCGGCTGTCGCACAGGCCAAGCTCGCTTACCAGATCTTCACCGAGCTCTTCGCCGGCCCGCGCTGGCAAGCCCTCGCCGCCAAGGGAGCTCAGGTCCAGCGGCCGCTCTGGGCTTCCACCTCCACCAAAAACCCGGCCTACCCCGACCTGCTCTACGTCGACACACTGGTCGGGCCCGACACGGTAAACACCATGCCTGACGCCACCATCGAGGCCTTCTTGGACCACGGGAGCGTCGCGCGGACCGTGGACGAGGACGGCGACGCTGCCCGTGCCCACCTCGACGCCCTCGCCGAGGTCGGTATCGACATGGCCGACGTGTCCCGCCAGCTCGAAGACGAGGGAGTGGCCGCCTTTTCCAAGAGCTACGACGAACTGCTGCAAGCCCTCGAAGACAAGGCCAACGAGCACCGGGCAGGCTCGGCTTCGTGAGCGCTCCGGTTCCGTCCGACCACGACGACGCCGTCGCAGGCTTGGCCACCAACCTCCTCGCCGAAGGCCTCGAGACCGTCAGACGGGCCCCGCCGGGGGTACTGGTCGTGTTCGGCGCCTCGGGCGACCTCACCCACCGCAAGCTCCTGCCCGCGCTCGAGAGCCTTTCGCGCCGGCGCCTCCTGCCGGCGGCGTTCGCCATGATCGGCGTGGCGCGCACCGAAATGTCCGACGACGGGTTCCGCGACGTGATGGCGAGCGCCGTGCCCGACGCCGGGCCGGGGTGGGCCGAGATAATCAAAAACAGTGTCTACATAACGGGCGAGTACGCGCACCCCGACACCTTCGACGCGCTCCAAAGGCGCCTACGCGAACTGGACGAGTCGGTCGGCACGGGCGGTAACCGTACCTACTACCTCGCGACCGTGCCCGACGTCTTCGGCGAAGTCGCACAAGCGCTCGGAAAGGTCGGCCTCAACCAACCTACCGAAGGAGGCACGGCTCGGCTCGTCATCGAAAAGCCCTTCGGCCGGGACCGGGAGACTGCGCGCCAGCTCGACTCGACGCTCCATTCGGTGTTCGACGAAGACCAGATCTACCGGATAGACCATTACCTCGGCAAGGAAACGGTACAAAACGTCCTCGCCCTCCGCTTCGCTAATGCGATATTCGAGCCCCTGTGGAACCGCAATTACATCGACCACGTCCAAGTGACCGTGGCCGAGACCGTGGGCGTCGAAAAGCGTGGCAGTTTCTACGAAAAAGCAGGGGCCCTTCGCGACATAGTCCAGAACCACGTGATGCAGGTCCTCTCGCTCACCTTGATGGAGCCGCCCGGCAGCGTCGACGCCGAGGGCATAAGGGGCGAAAAGGTAAAGGCGTTGCGCTCCGTCGTCGTCCCCGAACATTCGGCCGTCCCCAACATCGCCGTGCGCGCCCAGTACGACAGCGGCTGGGTCGAGGGCAACGCCGTGCCTGGTTACCGCCAGGAGGAGGGCGTGAGCCGGGACAGCGAGACCGAGACCTACGTGGCGCTCAAGCTCGCGGTGGACAACTGGCGCTGGGCGGGGGTGCCGATCTACGTGCGCACCGGCAAGCGCCTGCCCAAACGGGTCACCGAAGTCAGCCTCCAGTTCAAGGAGGTCCCCCACCTCGCCTTCCCGAAGGAAGCGGCGCGGGGCCTCCACCCCAACGCCCTCGTCGTCCGGGTCCAACCCGACGAGGGTGTGACGCTCCGCTTCGGGGCCAAGGTGCCCGGGCAGGCCTTCGTCGTGAGGGACGTCCTCATGGACTTCTCCTACGGCGCCGCTTTCCTGGAGGCGCCTCCCGACGCCTACGAGCGCCTGCTGCTCGACGCCATGGCCGGCGACCCGACCCTGTTCATAAGGAGCGACGAGGTCGACACGGCCTGGGGGATCGTGCAGCCCCTGCTCGAGGTCTGGGCGGACGGCGGCGCCCCCCTCGCCGGCTACGGGGCGGGGTCTTGGGGGCCGCGGCCCGCCGACGCGCTCCTCGAGCGGGACGGGCGGAAGTGGCGGACGCCCTGACCACTCTGGCCCCATCGGCACCGGGCGAGCCAACAGCCGTCCAGACCTGGACGAACGAGCACTCCAGCCTGAACGAGGTGCTCACCGCCTTGCCCGAGCTGCGCCGGCGCGCCGCCGGGCGGGAGGCGGGGACGCGGACCGCAGTGATGACGGTGGTCATGGTGAGCGACGGGAGCGACGAGGCAGAAGCAGCGGCAACGTCGGTCCGTTCGATCGGTGCCCACCATCCCTGCCGGGCGATCATCCTGCGCCCCGACCCGGACAGCACGCCAGCGATCGATGCCAAGGCCTGCCTGTGGCGGGCCGAGCCGCCTTCGAGCGCCGGCCACCCGGTCTTTTTCGAGGAGCTTCACATGCGCATCGGAGGGCAGGCGGCAGCCCACCTGGCGTCGATCGTGGGGCCGTTCGTGCTGGCCGACCTACCGGTCGTGATCTGGTTGCCCGGCCAGGTGCCCGACCCGGCCGACCCCTTGCTCCGGCTGGCCTCGACGGTGGTCGTCGACACCCGTACGGTGTCCGACCTGCCCGGCTCGCTCGGCCACTCCTACCGCACCCTCCTCGAGCTCGCCAACCACGGGCCGGTGGTCGACCTCTCCTGGGTCCGCCTGCAACCGTGGCGCGAGCTGCTCGCCGGCCTGTTCGAACCCGAGCACAACCGCCGCTTCCTCTCTGGCGTGCGCTTGGCGACCGTCGAGGGCAAGCCCGGCCCCCGGCACATCCTCGGTGGGTGGCTCATGGCCCAGCTCGACCTGCGGGCGCGCGAGCTCGTGCTCAGAGACGCTAAGCACGTCGACATCCGCCTCGACACCGTGAGCGACGGCGAGGAGGGCACCTTCCAGGTGAGCAGGGACGAGGGGGCCCGGGCCGTGTGGGCCAAGGCGAGCTTCTCGAGCGGCCTCTCGCACAGCCAAGCCCTCCCGCTCCCCAACGACTCCCTCACGTCGGCCCTGGCCGCGGCCGTCTCCAACCTCCAGGCCGATCGCGTGTGGGAGCACGCCTTGTCCTCGGCGGCTGCGCTGGCGGCCTGACAACGGCAAGATAGGGTCTAGGCGGTGAACGGAGAGCTGCAGGTCGTAGACGACGTCCCCGCCGCCTTCGCGCGCGAGGTGATAGCGGCCTTCTCCAGCCGCGTCGGAGAGGAGTTCGACATCGCCCTCTCTGGTGGCGATACCGCCCGGTTGTGCTACGAGCGCCTGGCGGCCGAGGCCGCTCACACGATCGACTGGCTCGCTGTCAACGTCTTTTGGGGTGACGAGCGCTGCGTGCCCCCCGACGACCCGGACTCCAACGAGCTGCTGGCTCGCCAGGCCCTACTGGAGCGCGTCGGGGCGGCCAACGCCGTCTACCCGATGCGCTGTGAGGAGAGCGTCGACGCCTACCAGCTCCGCCTCGGCGAGGTCGGCCGCCTCGACCTCGTGCACCTCGGCATGGGCCCCGACGGCCACACGGCGAGCCTCTTCCCCGGTTCGGCGGCGCTCGACGCCGACGAGTGCCAGCTCGTCACGTTCAACGAGGACCCGAGCGGGCGCAACAAGCACCGGCGGATGACACTCACCTACGCCGGCATAGCGCGTGCCCGCCTAGCCCTGTTCACGGTTTCGGGGAAGGCCAAGCGGCCGGCGATGGAGGCCGTCTTGGCCGGCGAGGACCTGCCGGCCGGCCGCGTGAGGGCCGAGCGGGTCCTGTGGCTCGTCGACCGCGACGCGGCCCCCCGTTCCCTGCTCTAGCGCGGGTAGCAAATGACCCAGGTACCTCGGCCTTCGATGGTCGCCAATAGCTCGGACGTGGACACGCTCATCCAGGCGCTCCTCGACGAGGCCGGCGTCAGTACCAACCGCGACCAGCTGAACGAGATGCTCCACACCATCTTCCGGCTGGCAGGAGGGCGCGCCCAACGCGTCGACCTGAAGATCGCCAACGCCGCCCTCCGAGAGATGCAAGAGGGCTTCGAAGTCTTCGCGCCGTACCGGGCAGTGCGGAAGGTGACGATGTTCGGCTCGGCCCGCACCGAGCCCGAGGACCCCCTGTACACCCAGGCGAGGGACCTGGCCTCCCGCCTCGCCGCCCTCGGCTGGTCCACGGTCACCGGCGCCGGGCCCGGGATCATGGCTGCCGGCCTCGAGGGGGCGGGGCCGGAGCACAGCTTCGGGATCAACATCCGCCTGCCGCTCGAGCAGGAGCCCAACCAGTTCATCGCCTCCGACCCCAAGCTCGTGTCCATGAAGTACTTCTTCACCCGCAAGCTCCTGCTCGTGAAGGAGTCCGACGGCTACGCCGTGCTCCCAGGTGGCTTCGGGACCCTGGACGAGACCTTCGAGCTGCTCACGCTGCTCCAGACGGGGAAGGCCATGCCGGCGCCCGTCGTCTTGCTCGACGAGCCCGGTGGGGGCTACTGGCAGGCCTGGTCGCGCTTGCTAGAGCAAGAGGTGGCGACCCGGGGGCTCATCAACCGGGAGGACGTGAGCTTTTACCTCGTCACCGACGACGTGTCGGCTGCCGCCGACGAGATAGTCAGCTTCTACCGCAACTACCACTCCCTGCGCTGGGTGGGCAGCCGGTTGGTCATCCGCCTCCGTTCCCGGCCGACGGAGGCCGAGGTCTCCGCCTTGTCAGAGGACTTCTCCGACATCTTGCTGCGAGGGAGCATCGAGCTGCTCGACGGCCCCCTCCCCGCCGAGCAGTCCGACTACCCGGACCTACCCCGCATAGCCTTCACCTTCGACCGCCATTCGTACGCCCGGTTGCGCCGGCTGATCAACGCGCTCAACGCGCTACCAAGCGCCCCGTAGCCGCACTCCCCGACCAGCTACGCCTCGGCGGCACAAGCGTCGCGCTCTTCCCCTCGATTGCTTCGAGGACGACGCCAACAGCACCGACAGCCGCCCGAGCTGCTCGGGGACCAAGCGGTCCACCAAGATCCGGCGCACGAAGGCTACGTGGCTCGGGGCCGCTGCAGCGAGCCGTCCCGGCCCACCTGGGTGGGGCCGCTGCAGCGAGCCGTCCCGGCCCACCTGGGTGGGGCCGCTGCAGCGAGCCGTCCCGGCCCACCTGGGTGAGCGCCACGAAAGCTCCTCGCCGGTCGGAGGCGCAGCGGTGCTCCCCTAAGAGCCCGTGCTCCGCCAACCATGAGCTGGAAAGACTGCCATGCTCGCGCCTCGGCTCCCGTCCAGCCAGCGCACTTCGCTCATAACGCATCTCAGCAGTCTGACGCAATAGGGGACATATCCCCTATGTTGGCACCAGCTACAGCAAGCACCAGAGCCACAAGGAGGCAACCAAATGAGCGAGGTAAGCACAGCGCCGGCGGTCACCGGCAACTACACGATCGACCCCGTCCACTCGCGCATCGGCTTCTCGGTCCGCCACATGATGGTGAGCAAGGTCCGCGGCCAGTTCAATGAGTACAGCGGTTCCGGTTACTTCGACGCCGAGGACCCGTCACAGTCGCACGCTGAGCTCACGATCAAGGCGAGCAGCATCGACACCCACAACCCCGATCGCGACACCCACCTGCGCAGCAATGACTTCCTGGCCATGGACGAGTACCCCGAGATCACGTTCAAGTCGACCAAGGTCGAGCCAGGTGCCGGCGGGCGCTTCAGCGTCACCGGCGACCTCACGATCCGGGGGGTCACCAAGCCCGTGACGCTCGACCTCGAGTACCTCGGCAGCACTACCGACCCCTGGGGCAACCAGCGCTTGGGCTTCGAAGGGGGCACCAAGATCAACCGCAGGGACTGGGGCGTCAACTGGAACACCACCTTGGAGGCCGGCGGTGTCGTGGTGAGCGACAACGTCGACTTGGAGATCGAGATCGAGGCGGTCAAGGCGAGCTGATGCCGGCGGGCCGGCGGGCGGCCACGAGCGGGCAGCCACGAGCGGGCAGCCAGAGCGGGCAGCCAGAGCGGGCAGCCAGAGCGGGCAGCCACGAGCGGGCAGCCACGAGCGGGCCGGTACCGGTGAGCGGCGTACGGCCGGGCCTGGCGGGCGGGTGACACGTGCGTGCGCCGGCGAGGCCAGCGGGCGGGCAGCGGACGCGATTTCCTGATGATGTGATCGCCCGGAAGCCACATCACCCAGAAAATGGTCACGATTTGGCCTCAAAACCGATGGATGTGGCGATTGCCAGAACACATCTGTCGGTTTCCTGCCCGCCTCCGGCGCCGCCGCACTACGCCGCGCCGCCGCACTACGCCGCGCCGCCGGGCGCCGCTCAGGCGTCACCCGCCCCAGATCCGGAGAATCTCCTCGGCAACACCGGGCGCAGCGACTGCGAGGCCGGCCCGGGAGGCGCTCATGTCCGCTGGGAAGGCGAGGTGCGCCCCCGGGCCAGTTATCACGCGGCCACCGGCTTCCTTCGCCACGAGCACGCCGGCCGCGCAGTCGATCGGCTGGCAGCCGCCGAAGTAGGCAGCGGCTGCCCGGCCGGCGCCGACAGACGCCAGCGTGTAGGCGGAAGAACCAAGCACACGCGTCACGCACGAGCGCTCCTCGAGGCGCGCCATCACTTCGGGTAGGCCGGGCCAGATCCGGTACCCGGCCAGTTCGACCAGCACGATGCCGCCCACCAGCGTCTTTGCCGGCGAACATTCGAGGCGTTGCTCGTCGAGCCACGCCCCCCTGCCCCGCACCGCCGAAAAGAGCTCTCCCGTGAAAGGGACGGCCACCACGCCGGCCGCCAGCCCTGCTTCGTCGGCGACGGCGAGGCTGAAGCTGTAACCGGGCATGCCGTGGACGAAGTTGGTGGTCCCATCGATCGGGTCGATGTACCAGCGCGGCCCACCATCAGGAGGGTCACTGCCCCCCATTTCCTCCCCGACCAGCGCGTGGTCAGGGAACTCCTCCGCCAGTACTTCCCGGGCGCGCCGTTCGACGGAAACGTCGACGCTGGTCACCCAGTCTGCCGCGTGCGCCTTGGTAGCCAGGTCCGCCATGGTCGGCCGGCGCCGGCCGACCTCCCCTATCACCCAGCGCCCGAGCCCGATGGCAAGCTCCGATGCCCGTCCCAGTTCTCGTTCGTCCAGCACGCCGAAACGCTAGCGGTTAGCCGTCGAGCCGATGGTGCCGGTCCCGCAGCGTAAACGCCAACCACGCCGGCGAACGACCGGGCGGCCCCGGGCGCCGCCTCGCTAGCCCATTGCTAGCCCGCCTTAGCCTTCCCGGCCTCTTTAGAGCCAGCTTCGAGGACCAAGAGACAGTCTTCGCTCTCCAAGGTCACTTCCTCCGCCACTCCCACCGTCACCTGATTACCGTGGACGACCCCGAGGACCAATCCCTCTCGGCCCGCTCGCACCTCGCTCAAGCTCCGCCCCACCTGGCCCGCTTCGACGGGCAGCTCCTTCAGCTGGTAATCCTCGGAATCGACCAGCCTGAGCAGCAGTTCGCCGGCGTGAGGCACCTCCATCACCTTGGTGAGAGTGTGGACGAGCAAGTCGTCGGCTGACAGGGTGGCCTCGACCCCCAGGTCTTGGAGGGCCCGCGAGACGCTCGCCGAACCTGCCACCGCCAAGACCGGCGTGGCAGGTGCGATGCGGCGCACGAAGACGGCGGTCACCAGGACGTCCGCGTCGTTCTTGCAGGCCACGAGCACCTGGCCCGCGCGCTCAGGGTGCGCACGGCGGACAGCCTCCTCATGGGTGGGGTCGGCCGAGACCACGTCTACCGACTCAGGGAAGGCCGAACGCTCTGCCGGCGTGACCACGACGACCTTGCGCCCCGCCGCCACCAGCTCGGCGGCGACCGGCGGGAGCGCCGCACTGTCACCGAACATGACGACGTGGCGCTCAGTTGGCTCGGGGTGCATGGCGCCCATGAGCCTACGCAAGTTGGCCGTAACGACGGTGCTCGCAAACATCGCGAACGCCGAAGCAAACAGCGGGATCGTGGTGAGCATCACCCCGATCGCGACGGCTCGCCCGGAAGCGTTCTTGGGGGTGACGTCCCCGTAGCCCACCGTCGTCGCTGTCGTGATGGCCCAGTAGAGCGCAGTCCAGTAGCCGATCCGCTGGGTCACGCCGAATAGGGCGGCTCCCACAAAGACGCACGCCGAACCGATTAGCGCCAGGCGGAGGGCCTGGGACCGCCTGACGTGGGACAAGAGGACTGACAGGATGGTGACCATGGGTATGTATCCTGCTCGCCGGCCACGGCCGGCGCCCGTTCGTGCTCATGGGTCGCACACGCCCCATCTGCCTCACTCGTCGCCGGCGCCGGCCAGGAGCGCAGCCGCCTTCAACACGGACCGGCGTGCGCGGCCCAGCCGGCGCTCCTCCGCCGCAGCCGCGGCGTCCTCCGTCTCGATCGCTTCTTTCAGCTTGTCGTAGCCGATGCCGGCCAGCTCCTCGGCTATCCCCTCGAGCTGCGAGCGAAGCTCCTCCAAGCGGTCGTCTCTCATGGGACCAGTCTGTACCAGCGCCCTTCGTGAGGCCCATCTCGGCCACCTGCGGTCTCTGCAGCCGTCGCTGGGCGGCACACCCGCCGGCGGAGGCTGGTAGCTCGCGGCCCCTTCGCCGGCGCTCAGTGACGATGCACCGAACCCGGGAGGCCCGGGTGCACGGGGTGCTCGGCGCCGGCCGGGACCCTCACCGCCTCGGCCAGGCGCCGGCCCCACCACTGCCGGACGGCCTCCCGCCGGCGGTCCGCCGCCAGCTCGGCCAGGATCTCTTCCCGGCATTCCCCGAAGGGACGCAAGCTCGCTCGGCGGACCGCCTCCACCACGAGGAGGTGCCAGCCGAACGGGCTCTCGACCGGTCCCCGCAGTTCCCCTGGCGTGGCGGCGAATATCGCCTCTTCGAGGGCGCCGGCGAGCTGGCCCCGCTCGACCCAGCCGAGGTCCCCTCGCCGGCGGCGGCTACCCTCGTCGAGCGAAAAACGCGATGCCAAGTCGCCGAGCACGGTGGCCGCTCCCCTGGCCGCGTGCGCTTCTCCCCCGCCGGCGTGCGCGGCTCCCCTGGCCGCGTGCGCTTCTCCCCCGCCGGCGCCGGCCACTTCCGCCGCCCACCTCTCGGCCTCGGTGCGCTCGGCGACGAGCAGGTGGCGCGCCCGCCGAGCTTCCCCGGCGCGGTAGCGGTGCAGGCTTGCCTGGTAGCACGCGAGGGCATCGGCGTTGCCGGGCGGGTCGACGGAGATCTCGCCGGCACCTTCGAGGGCGCTCACCCACTGGTCGAACGAGGTGGGGTCGGCGACGCCGAGCCGAGCCGCCTCCCGTTCGAGCAGGCGGTCGGCGAGGAGGCCCTTCGCCGCCCACGTACGGAGCGCTCTCTCCTTCGAGAAGGGGCCGGCTACGCCGGCGCTGCCCTGTACCTCACTGACCTCCGCCGGCTGACCGATCGCCAGGTCGTCCACACCGACCCGGGCACCGGCCACCGAGCCACCGAGCGCCACTAGATAGGCGTCGAGTGCCGGCGCCTCCACGGCCTCGCCAGCCACCCACCCGACCACGGCCTCAGCCACGCTTCGCCCCGGCCAGTTCCCCGGCTCCTTCCCCCCTTGGTTCCACGGCGGCTCGTGTCGGCCTACCCAGCCGCAACGCCATCGCCGGTGAGTACCAGAGGCGCCCGAAGTAGGTCACCTTCCAGAGCGCCCACGACTCGAGCCAGCCTTGGAGAGGCCCCTCGACCGTGGCCTCGAGCACGCGTTCTTGGCCCGGGCCGAGCACGAAACCCTGGTCCCAAGCCCCGATGAGCGGCCAGGTCTCGAACGGGGAGAGCAACTGGGCCTCACCTCGGAACTCGCTGTACGTGCGGTTGCGGAGGCGCAATCCCAAAGTGGCCGCCTCTCCAGGCGCTAGCGCGACCCCTCCTGGCTCCAAAGAAAGCTCGAGCTCGGCCGGCAGTTGACCGCTCGGGTGACCGAAGGGCGTAGCGGCGTTCATGGGGCCGGCCACCACGTGGCCGTCCGGCGAGGTTGCCTCGGCCAGCGGCGGCAGGACGTCGACCGTGGCCACGTCCTCTTGCACCTGCCCGGCGTCGTCTACCACACGGGCGGCCACGAAACGCCGGCCCGGCCGCAGCCCACCAGGCACGCTGACGCGCACCGGCACTTTCAGGAACGCCGCCGGGGCCAGCGAGAAGAGCTGGCTCGGCGGGTCGACAGCCCATCCCTCCGGGGCCACGATCTGGACGCGCCCCGACCTCACGCTCCGGGCCGCCCCGGACGCCACCTGGGCCACCAACTCGAAGCTGTCACCGGCCCTCACCACCACCGAAGTAGCGAGCACGTGGACCGCCAAGCCCTGGTTACCCAGGGGCGCCGCACCTTTGTTGTGGAGCCAGTACCGGCTGAACACCGGCTGGGCCAGCTCGACCTCGTTGAGACGACCGCTGGCGGAGGGCGCTCCTGCCGGCGCTGCCGGCGCCGGCGGCGCCAAGCGCAGCCGCAGTGTGGACAGCTCGCCCGGGCCGAGGACGACCTTCACGCCTCGGCCGGCGCCCGCACCGCCCCCGCCAGAGCCCCCGCCATCCCCGGCGCCGGCCGGCGAGAGCGCCAGCTCTTCCCCAGGTTTTTCCACCAGATCTGCCCGCCGCGCCCCCAAAAGGGGGAAGATGCTGGTGACCTCGACCTCGGCGGGGGACCCCGAGACTTCGTAGCAGCGAAGCGTCACTTCGACGCCGGTGGAGGCACCGGTCTGGCCGCCCCCGCCCCCGTCCCCACCCTCCGCTCTCTGGCCGGCTCGGTCTCTGCCGGCGCCGACCTGGCTGCCTCCTGTACCCGCGCCGCTCGTGACATCCCCCACGCCGGCCTCCGCCCCCGGCAGGTCACCCGACGCCAGTGGGTTGCCGGCGGGCTTCAGCGCGGCGAGCAGCGGCAAGGCACCCGCCGCCCGAGAGATACCGAAGAGGCGGCACGTCGCCGGCAACCGGCCCTCGTGCGGCTCGGCCACCGTAGCCACCAGCGGGCGGTTGTAGGCCTGGGCCTCCTCTGCGATGCCAGCCTCGCGCCAGCCCCCTCGCCCGAGGACGAGCGCGTGCTCGAAAACATGGCTCCAGTGCTCGAGCTCGAACGCGGAGCCGTCAGGCACGGTGCGCCGTGGCGGGTCGATCCACACCCCCGACGGCCAACCCGTGCAGGCCCTCAGGACCGACACGTACATCGCGCCCGAGGTGTCCACGGCAAAGCCCGGCGTCCCGCGGTTCAAGATGGCCGCCGTCCAACTCGGGACGCGCTCGGGGCGCGGAACGAGCACCCTCGGTTGGGCAACCCGCACCCGTCCAGTGGCGACCTGCGCTACGAGGCCGGAGACCGCTGCAGCGGTGCCGCCGGCCCGGGACGACCCCGTAGCCCCGCCGGCGCCGGCACCTGCCGCGCCGCCCGGAGCCTCGGGACCGGAACCGCCGGCCACAACCAGCACCGGGAGCGCCCTCGCACCTCGGAGGTCGGCGTTGGGCACCCACACCTCGGAAAGCGGCCGCTCGGCCGGCACGAGGACCATGGCGGAGCCCTGCCGAGCGAGCTGCGCCTCGAGCTCCTCTCGGTAGGTCGCGCCGGCGCCAGAAAGCACCTCCGCAACGAACGAGTTGTCCGAAGGTCCGCCCACGGCGATGCGGAAGTCAGGCAGGTTGGAGTCCCCGAGGAGCGCCCCGTAGCGGTTGGCGCGGGCGTCGGAGCAGGTGGCGGTGACCCCCCTCCGCAGCAGGGCGACGACCAGCTCCCGCGCCCAAGGGGCGGCGCTCTCGCCGGCCGGCGCCACTATTTCGGCCACCCCAACCGAGCGCTCATGGTAAGCGGCCCCGTCAGGACCGCTGCCCCCGTCGCCAGCCACGCCGGCACCGGGCTCCACCGCCTCGACCACGAGGGCCGTGGACAACCCGAACCACTCCGCCGCCGGGTTGTCGAGCGTCCAAGGCGCCTCCGCTGAGTCCACGTCGATCAGCCCGAAGCCCCGCGCCACCACCGCTCCCCCGACAGCCGACACCGGCGATGCACCGGCCAGAACGCTCGGGAAGCGCAACCTGAGCAAACGGTCCCTTCCCTCCCAGCCGTGGATCTCCGTCCGCAGCTCGAGGCGCCGCGACCCCCGCCAGAGCGTCGCCACCTGCCGGTAGGAGAAGCCCTCGCCCGGCACGGTCCCCTCGATGATCAGCCGCTCGCCGAGCGCCGAGCGCTGCCGGCGCACGCTGGCCGGCGCAGCGCCAGAACGCGCCGGCGGCCCCGACGGGAGCAAGTTCCACGGGCCTTCGCCGAAAGTGGGGTGGTTGGCGTACTCGGGGTACACGAAGAGCTCGCCGGCGACCTCGCCTTCGGGCAGGAGCGAAAAGCCGCTCTCGCGCTCGACAATTCGGGCGAGCCCGCCTCGCTCGCCGGCCGACACCTCGAGCGCCTCGTTGGATATCACGAGCCCTTCCGCTCCCGACCATCCCTCCGCCGCCCCGGGCCGCTTCCGGAGCCGGAACGTCTTGAACCCGATCCCGGGCACCCCGGAGGCGGGGAAAGTAAGAGAACGCATGCCGGCACGGGTACCGGGCTCCTCCAAGCAGGGCACAGCAGCTCCGGCCCCGTCCACGACCTCCATAGCCTCGCTCGCCGGCCCGGCAGCAACTTCGACCGGCACGAGCTCGGACCGGTCCCTCCCGAGCGTGTTGGTGACGACGATGGCCTCGCCCTCCCCCCGGGTGTCTATGGCGGCCATGAGCTGGGTACGCCCGGCGGCGTCGGCCCGCCGAGCCAGGTCGTAGGCCTCCCGCCAACCCCCGAGGAGGTCGAGGTAGACCTGGTCGGACTCAGAACCGGTTATGCCGTCGTGATGGGCACCGAAAACCAGCTGGCGCCACGCTTTGTCGAGCGAACGCCACGGGACTTCCCCGCCGAGCAAGCAAGATACGGCGGCCATGGACTCGGCCTCCGCCAACCAGACCTCTGCTTGGCGCTGGGCCTGCTTGGTATCGATGAAGCTCACGTCTTTCCCCGTGTAAAGAGGGTTCATGTCGCGGCTTTGCGGGGAGGCCGTCCGTCCCGTTGCCTCGAGCTCCGCCTGCACGGCAGCGAAGAACTCCTTCGGCAACCCGAGCTCGAAGCGGGGCGAGGCATAGCGGGCGTTCCACGCCTCGGCCAGGTCGGCGGCAAAGCGGCTGGGCGGTGTGTAGTCGGTGCCGACCGGCAAGAGCGTCACCTTGGTGGCAGAAACCTCGGCCAGGTCGGAAAAAAGCTCGTACGCCTGCCACATCGCCCCCTCCACGGTCGTGGCCTTCTCGAGTTCCCAGCCTGCGGAATAGTGGTTTGGCATATAGCTCGTGAGCAGCCCGAGGCCGTTGGGTGCGACCCACTCGAACTCGGAGGGGAACTGCATCCACGAATTGCTGCCCACGTGCCTCCGCGGCCCCCACTGGTGGAAAGGCCCACGCGCCCATGACGACGAGCCGAGCCCGCAGGCCGCCATGATCCCGGGGAAGGAGGGGTCGTGGCCGAAAACGTCGAGCTGCCAAGCGCTCTTTGGGTCGGCACCCATTACGTCTCGCTGGAACCCGAGGCCGTAGACCGCAGCCCTGATCGCGGTCTCGGCGCCGGTAAGGTTGGTGTTCGGCTCGTTGTAGGTCCCGCCCACGATCTCGACCCGGCCATCTCGCAAGAGCGCCCGCAGCTCTTCGCGCCGGTCGGGGTAGAGGTCCCAGAACGGCTGCAGGTAATCCACCTCCGCCAGTACGAACTTGTAGCGCGGGTCGAGGCGCGCCCGCTGCAGGTGGGCCTCGACGAGGGCAAGGCCCGTGTGCTGGAACGTCTCCCGGCGCTCGAGCGCCCAGAGCAGCTCGTCCCAGCCCGAGGTGTAGCCGGCTTGCGTGTTCCACCAGACCGGGTCGTAGTGGAAGTGCGCCACCATAACCATGTGCCATCCGGGCTCGCGGACGGTGAGCTCGGCCTCGGCCTGGGCCACCGAGCCCTCCACCTCGACCGTCGCCCGCGCCCACACCTTTTCGCCCGGCCTGGTCCCCTCGGCGAAGACCACCGGCACCTCTACCACCGGGCCCGCCGGGATTTCGGTGGCGGGCGTGAAGCGTGCCGGGCCCATGAGACCGGGATCTGCCGCCGGCGCCCAAGCGGGGCCGCCGTCGCGACCGGCAAGGCTCGCGTCGAGGCGCCCCTGCCAAGTCCCCGCGTAGGCGAGTTCCGGCCCGGCGAGGCTCGCTCTCGCCCGGGCGCCTGGGGGCGCGTCCTCTACGGCCACCCGCACTACCTGGGCCAGCCGCGCGTCCTCCAGGCGGACGAAGCAGTAAGTGGACCGGACAGAAGTGATGCGCATGGGTGGGCCCTTTCTACATCTGGGTGACAGCCGCCGCCGGCAACACGCTCGGCTCGCTACGACCGCCTTGCAAGCTTTCAACCTAGCACCGAGGCCCCTCATGGCGGCCCCTCATGGCGGCCCCTTATGGCGGCCCCTTATGGCGGCCCCCTCGTGGCGCGACGGGGCCATATGTCCCGCGGGAGAGCATCCGAGGCTAAGGTTGGCATCTGCGGGGGTTGGCAGCCGGCCAAGGAGATCTGTCTTTTTGGCCAGCCATGGAGAAAGGGGCACCAAGTGACTACCGAGTACCGGATCTTGAGCCAACAACAAGCCGAACACTTCCTGGAACATGGCTTCGTCGCCATCAAGGGTTGCTTCAGCCGCGACGTCGCCGAACGTGCGGTGCGAGAAATGTGGTCGCGTACGGGCTACGACCCCGACGACCCCGGGACCTGGGCCCAAAAGGACATTCACATGCCGGGCCTCAACCACTTTGCGGTGAAGGACTTCGCCCCACGTGCGTGGGGCGCAGTGTGCGACCTCGTGGGGGGCGAGGAGCGCGTCAACGGGACGTACAACTGGAGCGACGCCTTCATCGTCAACCTCGGTGTCCGGGCGGAAGAGCCCTGGGCACCTCCCTCGCCGGCGTCACCCGGCTGGCACGTGGACGGCGACTTCTTCCGTCACTTCCTGGACTCGCCTGAGCAGGGCCTGCTCACGTTGGTGCTCTGGACCGACGTCGTCCACCAAGGCGGGGCCACCTTCGTTGCCGGCGACTCGGTCGCCCCGGTGGCGCGCCGCCTCTTCGAGCACCCGGAGGGCCTGCTACCGGGCGAGTTCCAAACAAGCGCTCTCGTGGCCCAGTGCCGTGAGTTCCTCGAGGCGACCGGAGAGGCGGGGGACGTGTACTTGCTCCACCCGTTCGTGCTCCACGCCACGGCCCAAAACACGCTCCGGCGGCCCCGGGTGATAACCAACCCGCCGGTCTCGCTGAAAGAACCGATGCGCTTCGACCGCGACCGCTGGGAGGACCATTCCCTCGTCGAACAGGCGGTGCTGCGGGGCCTCGGCCTCGACCGCTGCGACTTCAGGCCCACCGCCCCGCGTGAGCGGGTGGTACCCGAGCGCGTGCGCCGGCAGGCGGAGATGCGCCGTGCCGAAGAAGCCCGCCTCGGCACCGCCCACGCCTCCCTCGGGAGTTTCGCGGCCCACGCGGCCCCGCCGGCGTGACGCGGCCTCCACTCGCCCACACACGGCCTGCTGCCACCCCTCGATCCCCTTGGGGTAACCGTCGCCCTGGAGGCACCAGAACGCCTAGCGCGCCCAGAAGCGCGCTGGCCCGCCCAACTCGGTGCACATTGGCGTTCTGGGAGCAGTCTGCGTCGCCAGACAGCGGGAAGCTACACCCAGAAAGCTGGACTGCACCGAGAAAGCAGGGACAGCACCGCCTTCGCCCAGGACAGCGCCGCCTCCGCGCAGGACAGCGCCGCCTCCGCCCGATCGCCGCCGGCACGACGCCTTCCGGCGAAGTCAACCAGCTACAACCGGGCGAAGGTGGCAGGTCATGGCACCTAACTGCCGCGTAACTGCTGTGTAGCTACTACTGCCCAGTAGGCGCTTGGGGGGACTAGCTCGACGGCGCCAGCTGGGCCGGCGTCATCGGGGCCTTGAGCGACACCGCGTGCGCCGCCCCCACGATCTTCGTCACCTGCTTGGTGTAGCTCGCCGCCGCGGCCGCGCCGCTCATCGTCCCCTCTTCTACGTTGCCCGTCAACTGCTGGATCACGTAGGAGACCTTCGGGTAGATGGGGAACGCCGGCCGGAAGTAGCTATGCGGCAGGAGCGACAGGGCGAAGGGGAGCGAAGGGTTGGCAGTCACGTAGGACTTCACCGTCGCCGAGTCGGTGCGGCTCGTAAGCGCGGACCAGAGCTTCCCGATCAAAGCGTCGTTCTGCTTGTTGACCGCCAGCTTTATGAAGTCCCAGGCCAACGCGGGTTGCTTCGAGTACTTGGGTATCGAGAGCGCCCAGCCGCCCGACAGGGTCGAGTAGCCCGGGGCCTGGCCGTTCATGGTGGGCATCGGCGTCCAGCCCATGACCTTGGTCCAGTTGGGGAAGGTCTTACCTACCCAGTTGTCCGGCAACCACATGCCGTCGAGGTCGACCGCCAGCTTGTTCTGGGGCAGGAGGGTGGCCGCCACCGTCGAGCCCCACGTGCCCACCTGGGACTCCGACGGGCTCGGGCCGAGGCCCTTGGAGAAGACGTCCTGGTAGAAGCTGAAGGCGTCCTTCAGGCCCGGGGAATTGACGACCCACTTGTTGTTGGCATAGTCGTACAGACTCCAGCCCGTCCCGTAGAGCACGTCCTCGAAGCCCTGCATCGTGGAGGCCTCGCCCGTCGGCACGCCCCCGTAGATGTTGAAGGGGATGACGCCCGGGTCCTTCTGCTTGATCTTCTCGAGGGCCGAGAGCACCTGGGCCCAGGTCTTCGGGTGCCAGGGCAGCGCGATCCCGGCCTTCTTCAAGAGGCCCTTGTTGTACCACAAGAACCGGTCGTCGGTGTCGTAGGGCACGCCCCACACCTGCCCGCTGTAGGTAGTTATGCTCTTCATGGCTCCTTTGAAAAACTTCCAATCCGGCCAGGAATGGACGTACTTCGTGAGCGGCAGAAGGTAACCTGCGGCGGAATCCGCCGAGATCAAGAACGTGTCCTCCATTACAACGTCGGGGGCAGTGGAACGCGAGCTCATCATCAAGTCGAGCTTCGTGTAATAAGGGTTCTCTGCCGCCTTCACATCAACCAAGTTGACCTTCACGCCTGGGTGCTGCTTCTCGAACTGCGGCACTATGTGGCCAAGCCACTCGCCCATGGCGTTGGGCACGCCGGGCGATGGCAAGAAGTTGTAGACCATCGTGAGCGTCTTTGTGGTTGCTGCAGAAGCGCTCGGCCCAGCCACTAGGGCGCCCGGCGCCAACGTTGCCGCTGCCAGCAGTCCGGCCATGACCGAACCGCGAGCCAACCTCCGCTTCCTCCCAATGGGTGCTTGCATGTTGGGTTTCCTCTCTTCGTGTTCCCTTTGATGTTCCCTCTGGTTTAGAGGCTTTGTCATCCCTTGAAGGCTCCTGTCGTGAACGACCCGCCGAGGCGCCCCCCCGTGAACACGTAGAGGAGCGCCGGCGGGATGCTGTAGAGGATCGAAAAGGCGGCCAGCCGCCCGTACTCGACCGTCCCG
>JAJYMB010000037.1 GCA_021787365.1 Actinomycetes bacterium
GCGAAAACCCGGCCATAGTTGGCGCCGGCCCGCAGCCGCAACAACCCGCCCACGTCGACCACGTCGCGCACGACGGCCAAGAGCCGTCCGGCATCGTCACCAGAAGCACTCGGTGCCCCGGCCACGAGCATGAGCTTGCCGCCGTCCTCGGCTATGTCGGTCTCCCAGAACGTGACCTCGTGACGGGCACAACTGTCCTGGGCTCGCCCCATGAGCTCGTGCAGGGCGGAGGCCACGTCGCCAGAGGCGCCCGCCGCCAATAGGCCGTCGGTGCCACCGAACTCTACGAAGCCGACCGCCACTTGGCGGTGCTCGCTTTCGACCGGGCCCGCCAGGAGGTAGTCGCGGGTCCGCTCGGGCAAGTACCCGTAAGGTTGGCCGCCTTGCCCGCCGTCAACCGGCGAGAAGGCTTGCCGTTCTGTTGGTGGTGCGGCGGCGACCAAGTAGCCAGTGCCCTTGGGCTGGCCGACCACATCGGGGCCGAGCTGGGCGGCCGTGGCCGGGCTGACCACGATCTCGCCGGCCTCGGCCACCGCCTCCATGACGGCCGTAGCCGAGCTCGCCGGCCCGGTGACGACGAGCTCACGGTGGCGCTCGCCCACCATGAAGAAGTGGAACGCCCCGCTGTGTATGCCCACCGATATCGCGAGCCGGCACGGGCCGACAGAGGTCCGGAGCCGCCCGATCTGGCTCATTTTCTTCTGCATCTTCCACGTCGCAGCTACAGCGCGCTCGGCATGGCTGGGGCCACTGAACAGCACGAGGACGGCATCGCCGCCCCACTTGACCAGTTCCCCCGAGTACCTGTAGGCCAGGGCCAGCAGGTCAGCGAAAATCTCGTCCAAGAGGCCAGTGAGCTCCTCGGCTCCGGCCTTGCCCCGTGCCGCCAGCAGTTCGGTCAAGCGCGTGAAGCCCGAGACGTCGATGAAGGCCAGGGTCCCCTCGATGACCCGCAGGCGGTCCTCCGGGGCCACCGGCACCCAGCCGAGCGCCAGGCGCGATACGTAGGGTAGGAGCACCTCCTCGTCTCCGGCGGTGAGCACGGTGCCAAGGCTCGTGGTAGGGGTCATCCCGGCTCAGGCAGGATCCCGACGGTACCTGGACGGTGCCGGCGACTCAGAGCGTGGTCTTCTTGCCACAACGACTTTCCCAGGGAGCAAAAGGTCAAAAGGTAGCGAGATTGTACAGTCTCAGGGGCTCGGCCAATGGGCTTACGGCTCTCGGCGAGGCGGGAGCCCGGTCGAGCCGCCGGCCCTGCGTCGCCGACCTGGCAGAATGTCACGAGTGCGGGTCCATATCCTGGGTGTCCGAGGCTCGACGCCCGCACCCGGGCCCGAGTTCGTGCGCTACGGAGGCCACACTTCCTGCCTCGCCCTGGCCCACGACGGCGAGGCTCCGAGCCTGCTTATCGATGCCGGGACGGGTATCCGGCGAGTGAGCGCCCTCCTCCAGGGGAAGCCCTTTGTGGGCACGGTGCTACTGGGCCACCTGCACTGGGACCACACCCAAGGGCTCCCGTTCTTCCGGGCCGGGGACTCGCCGGGGGCGGAGGTCGCCCTTTTTGCCCCCGCCCAGCCCGACGGGGAGGTGGAAACCGTGCTCAGGCGGGCCATGTCGCCTCCTCACTTCCCGATAACACCGGCCGAGCTGCGAGGTCATTGGACCTTCAGGGGCTTGGAACCGGGCGAGGTAGAAATGGGGGGCTTCAGCGTGGCTGCCCGGGAGATCCCCCACAAAGGGGGGCGCACCTTCGGCTACCGCATCTCCGACGGCCGAGCGACGCTCGCGTACCTTTCGGACCACTGCCCCACGAGCCTCGGCCCGGGGCCAGACGGGCTGGGCGAACGGCACGAGGCGGCGCTCTCGCTCACGAGCGACTGCGATGCCGTGTTCCACGACGGCCAGTACACCGACGAGGAACTTCCCGCCAAAGCTTATTTCGGCCATTCTTCCTGGGGTTACGCGCTCGGGCTGGCGGAAGCGGCCGGCGCCAAGAGCCTCGTCGTCTACCACCACGACCCCGACCGCACCGATGACCAAATCGACCAGGTCGCGGCCCGCTACGCCGGCGCCAAGGTGAGCTTCGAGCCGGCGGCTGAAGGCAGCATCTTGCACCTGGGCCCTTGCCGCTGACCTCGTCCTAGCCCATTACGGCTCGCCACGGTGGCCGTTGCCAAGCACGCCCCGCCCCACGAGGCTCCCATATGGCCCGAACTCTTCGGGCGTGAGGAGACGCCCGAGCTTGCGCATTTCGCGCTGCACAGCCTCGACGACGAGCTCCATGGTGATCGGCCCGCCGACGTCTGCAGCGAGGAACCCCGCCGTGAGCGCGGCGTTGCGGATGGACCCGCCGGAGAGCTTGAAGAGCTGGGCGAGCAGGCCGAGGTCGAGGTCCTGGCACGGTGCGCCGGCGGGCAGACAGCGCTCCCAGATGCGCTGGCGCTCAGGTTCTTCTGGCAAGGGGAAATCGACGCTCACCGTCACGCGGCGCAAGAACGCCGGGTCGATGTTCGTGGCCAGGTTGGTCGCCATGACAACCAGGCCCTCGTAGCGCTCCAGCCGCTGGAGGAGGTAGGCGACCTCGATGTTGGCATAGCGGTCATGGGCGTCCGATACTTCTGAGCGCTTGCCGAACAGGGCGTCGGCCTCGTCGAAAAAAAGGGCCACGTTGCTCGCTTCGGCCGCGGCGAACACGGCAGAGAGGTTTTTCTCTGTCTCGCCGACCCATTTCGAGACCAGTGACGCCAGGTCGACCTTGTACAGGTCGAGGCCGAGCTCTCCCGCGATGATCTCGGCCGCGAGCGTCTTGCCGGTACCCGATGGCCCCGAAAGAAGCGCCACCACCCCTGTCGAGGGCAACGACGGGAAGCCCCAGGCACCGAAGACCGTCCTGCGGTGGCGGCAGCGGGCCACGACCTCGCGAAGGCGCTCGGTGCGCCCGGCGTCGAGCACGAGGTCTTCCCAGTGGCGAGACGGCCGGGTCCGGGGAGCGAAAGCGCTGATGTGGCCGGCGGCCAGCCGGCGCGTGGCCGCGGCCAGGTCGCCGGCCACGCCTGGGGCCGCTCGGCGCACGAGCTCGAGCTGCTCGGCGGAGAGCCCGAGACCGACCTCGTCGAGGGCCCCTTTCTTCGCCAGGCCCGGGAAGGCTGCCTCCAGCTCTTCCGGTCTCGCCGGCGCCGGCGCCACCGGGAGCTCTTGCCAGGGGACGAGCGGCAGGCAACCGAGGGGCAGCTCCTCGGGGCTGGCGAGCGCCCAAGTCAAGTGGCTCGTTCGGGAGACCCGCTCGGCCGCGTCATCTGGGAGTGGCCCGCTCAGCTCCAAGAGCACCCCGCGCTGCTCGAGGGTGGCCTGGCGGACGAGGGCTTCCCAGGCGGTTCCGGAGCTGGGCAGCGGGGAGGAGAGGAGGTTTCCGAGCACCCCCTCGGCGGCTTGGCGCCGGCGGGCCCGGTCACCCCCGGGGACGAGGACGAGCCGAGGTGCCGCTACCGGCGCCTCGCCGCGACGGCCGCCGGCGGGGCCGATCGGCCCTGTGGTGGCCGGCCCTGTGGCGGCCGGCCCTGTGGTGGCCGGCTCTGTGACGGCCGGCGTCATGCCCTGGGCCGAGCCGGCAAAGCCGACTGCCTCCACACCCGCCGGCAGCTCCGGGTCCCGCGTGCGGTCACCGGCCAGCCACCACATGACGGTGGCCGCAGGGGCGACGACGGCCGAGGAAACCGGGCCGGGTTCGCCGGCGACGAGGAGAGCGGCGCGGCGCAGCCCGCTGTCCGGTGAAACGGCGAGGGCCACGTCAGGGTGCTCGGGGAAGAGGAGCTCCAGTGTGAACAGCGTGAGGCGGCGCTGGCTCACGTCGTCGTTCAGGTAGCCCACGAGGCGCTGGCGCCTCGGGTCCGCCTCCACAGCGCAAGCCACCGCGAAGACCTCCACCTCGAGGGGGGTCAATTGCGCAAAGCGGACAATCGCGCAAAACGTGTCATTGTCAGAAAGGGTCAGATGTAACTGTCCGCGCGCTGCCTCGACCGCGGGACGCGCTTGTTCGAATATCGCGTCGATGACGGCGCGGTCTGGTGCGTTCAAGCCGGGTAGCTCTTGCAAAAGCCTGTCCAAGTCACCGTCGTCCACTTTCAAGCCGGCCAGCGGCTCGGGCCTGTGGTCCAGGGCCACCCGGGCTACGAGCGCGGCCCTTCTCAACAAGACATCGGCCAACAATGACCAAGACGGCGGGCTGTTGCGTTCGGCTCGTTTTACCTGAGGGCCAACAGGCACATGTCCAGTCAACCAGGAACCCGCGCTTCGGCGCTCAGCACCCGGCGCTAGTCTTGCCAACGATTTCGCTTTTGGGGCTGCATTGATACAGTTCATCGACGAGGCTATAGAGACTTTCCTCCGCCGGGCCGTACCGTTGCCCGAAGCGGTGGCCGATGTTTCTTTTGCCGCGCCCGACCGCGCTTGGGGAGCCGGCGTAACCCGCCCCACTGTCAACGTGTTCCTCTGGGATATCCGCCGCAACCAAGCTATGTCGACCACCGGGCTCGGCCAGCAGTACTCCGACGGCCACCAGGCTCTCCGTCGCCCGACAGACCCGGTCGTCGACCTGCGCTACCTCGTAACTGCCTGGGCCAGCGAGCAGCGCGACGAGCACCAGCTCCTCGGGGCTGTGCTGCGCTGCGTGCTCGCCAATTCGGCCCTCGGAGGGACCGACCTGCCGAGGGCGCTGGCCGATACCCCGTTTGTCAAGCTGGCCCTGGCGAGCGAGGAAACCCGGGTGCCCGGGGAGTTCTGGTCGTCGCTCGATGGACGGCTGAAGCCGGGTTTGCAGGTCGTTGTGACATTGCCCGTCGGGGCGTTCGAGTGGGTGCCAGCCGGGCCACCGGCCACGTCGGTCTCTGTGACAGCCAAGCCTTTCGCCAATGGTGCGACCTCCGAGCCAATCCCGGAACAGCCAATACCGGAAGGGCCAATACCGGAAGGGCCAATCCCGGAAAAGACGGAAGGGGAAACCGAAATAGGGGACCGACCGCGGCCCCGGAGGACGGGGATGCACCCGCTCCGCCGCTGGAGGAGGAGCGGCGCCCTGACCATGGAAGGGAGGCCTCCCGGCCCGGGCGAAAAAGGCCAAGCGGGGGGATAGTTCGCGTGCGCGCCAGCCTGTCCCAGACCGAGCTCGCCGCCTCGCCCGGGCAACCCTTTGTCGTGGGCGTCGAGGTGGCCAACACCAAGGAGGTCATCGACGCCGTCGCGGTGGAGGTGAGCGGCGTGCCCGGCGCGCGAGTGAAGACCACGCCTTCGGAACTGGCTCTCTTCCCGTCCACGAGCGGGAGCCAGAGCGTGGCCGTGGAGTTGCCGAAGTGCTTCCCGGCCGGCCGCCACCAAGTGGCACTCGAGGTGCGTTCGCTCGTCGACCCACGCGACCGGGTCGTGCGCGAGTTGGCCATAGAGGTGGCCACCGTGGCGGACGCCTCCTTGTTGGTCCACCCTCTCCGGAGGCGCGGCCACCGCAAGGCCCGTTTCACGGTGATTTGCCGCAACGAAGGCAACGTCGACGTCGAAATCGCCCTGCACGCCACCGACCCCGAGCGAGCGCTCCGGCTCACCTGCCAGCCGTCAAGGCTAGTGGTCGAGGCGGGCGGCGGAGGAGAGGCAGCCCTCCACGTCCGAGCGCCCAGGCAGATCTTCGGCTCGGAGCGCGCCCGCACCATAAACCTCTCTGGCCGCGTGGCCGCGCCCGGGACCGCCGGCCCCCAGGCGCCCACCCTCGAGGCCCACGCCACCTACGTCCAGCACCCAAGGGTGCCCCGCGGTGTGGCCACGGCGGCCATCCTGGCCGCCATCGTGGCGCTCTGGGCGGCTATCTTCTCGCTCGGTCTTCGAGCGGTCCTAGCAGAACAGCCGCTGGCCAAGTCGGCGCCGCTGTCGTTCTTCGCGCCCGTGAGTCCCGGGAAGGCCGCCCATAACGCCGGAGCCGCCACGCCAGCCGGCTTCGCACCTAAGGACTTTGCCCCCCTCGGTGCCGCCGGCTCGATAAGGGGGAGGGTGACTTCACCGGGCCAGCCTGGTGGCGTCGGGCGCGTGGTCGTGAAGGCCGTGGAGCTCGGGCCCGGTGGCGGCCCGCCCACGTCGGCGGCCACCCAGTCGGACGGCACCTACTTGATAGCCGGGCTTTTCCCGGGGAAGTACAAGATCTCCTTCAGCGCCCCGGGTTTCCAGACCGTATGGTACGGCGGCGCCTCCACCGGACGCGGCACGCGCGCGGTCGAGGTGGGGGCAGGGAGCACGATCAACAGGGTCAACGCGGCCATTCGTGGGCTACCTGCGAGCATCGTGGGCCACGTGATGACCGGGGAACCGCACTCGCCACCGGTGCGGGTAACCCTGGTGGAGAGCCCGGCTGGCCCGGCCCGTCAGCCGGGGAGCGGGCAGGTTGACAACCAGGGGCAGGCGCAGGCCACCAGCACCGCCCAGGCCAGCACGGGTACCTTTCGCTTCTCGCACCTCGCTTCCCCAGCCGCCTACACGCTCACCTTCCGCGCCCACGGCTTCCTGCCCGCGAGGGAACGGGTCTACGTGGGCGGGGGCCAGGCCCTGGCAGCCAACACCGTGCAGCTCCAGGCCAAGCCAGGCCAGATCGCCGGCCAGGTGACCGGCGGAGGCAGGCGTCTCGGGGGAGTAGAGGTAACCGCCAGTGCCAACGGGGAAACCTTTGCGGCCGCCACCCCGACCGCCGGGGCCGTCGGGCGCTTTTCGCTGCCCGACTTGCCCACCCCGGCCGCTTACCTCCTCAGGTTTTCCAAGCCCGGGTACGGTACCGAGACCATGGCGGTCGACCTCGGCCCGGGCCAGGTGGTCGGCAAACTGCGGGTGGCTATGGTGGGCGGGGCAGGAACGGTGTCGGGGAGGGTGGTGGGCCCGAAAGGCCACCCGCTCGGCGGCGTCACGGTGAGCATTGGCGGCCTGGCGACCCCCATCGTGTCCGAGACCCTGACGGAGGGCCGGGTGGGCACCTACACGGTCCAAGGGCTGCCGACACCCGGTACGTACGCTTTGACTTTCTCCCGCCCGGGTTACCAGAGCGAGACCCTCGGCGTGACGCTCCGCTCCGAAGCCCAGGCGCGGGGGGTCGACGTGACCTTGCCCGCCGTCATCGGCGCCATCTCGGGGCGGGTCACCAACGCCAAGACCGGAGCGGGCCTGGCCGGCGCCGTGGTCGTATTTACCGACGGTTCGCAGACCAACCAAGCCGCCACCACTTCTTTTGGGCGTTACACGCTCGCGCAACTCGCCCCCGGGGCCTACTCCGTCACTTTCTCCTATCCCGGCTACGCGAGCGAGACGGCGCTCGTCCGCCTCCGGCCCGGACAGCACGTCACCGAGGACATCGCCTTGGAACCGAGCCGATGAAGGTCGAGGTAACCCCTCGCTGGGCCGTCGCCCCGCCGGGCCAACCGGTGGTTTTCACCATCCGGGTGTTCAACACCGAGGCGCTCATAAGCGGCCACGACATCAGGATCTTGGGCGCTGACACGAAGTGGACAAGCCTGGACAAGCAGGCCCTCGCCCTCTTCCCCGGGACGATGGGCACAGCGGTGCTGACTCTCACTTTCCCCCCAGGTTCCCCGGCCGGGCTGCGCCGTGTCAGCGTCGAGATCAAAGAGGTCACCGAACCCTGGGCCACCGAGGTGGTGGACCTCGACTTGGAAGTGCCCGCCCAGCGTTCGGTATCGCTCGCGCTCGACCCGGTCAGCGTGTCTGCGGGCCGGCGAGCCTCGCTCGTCGCCTTGGTGGCCAATGCCGGCAACACGACAGAGAACGTCGAACTCGCCGGCGCCGACGACGAGAGCCAGGTCGGTTTCAGGTTCTGGCCACCGGTGGCGCGCGTGGCACCTGGGGAGACCAAGGCGGTCAACGTCGGGGTCTCCGCGGCCCGGCCCTGGCTGGGCAACCCCAAAGTGCGCCCGTTTACAGTCAAAGAAGCCAAGGCCGGAGGTGGGCGCCCGCCGGCGCAAGCCTTCGGCTCGTTCATGCAAAAGCCGTGGTTGAGCCGAAGCCACCTGGCGCTGGCCGGACTGCTCGCCGCGGCCACCGTTTTCGCCGTGGTGCTGACCCTGACGCTCTCACGGCTCAACGCGGCTTCAGCCAATGATTCCAATGCCGTCATGCAGGCCCTTCAGGCGAGCCTCAATACCCAGTCCGGGGCTTCCGGCGGTACCGGGGCGGGAGCCTTGGCCGGCACGGTGAGCCTGCCCTCTTCGCAAGGCGCGTACGCCGTGACGGTCGACCTCTACAACCCGGCCGATCTCACGACCCCGCTCGCCTCCGCGTCCACCAACCGAAGCGGGCGCTACAGCTTCGCCGGCCTCGCCCCTGGCTCTTACAAGGTCGAGTTCCAGGGCGCCGGCCTGGCTACACTGTGGTACCCAGACGCCACTTCGCCCGGGGACGCCGGGACCGTGGTGCTCGCCTCCGGGCAGGAGCGTCCCGGCCTCAATGCCACCCTTTTCGGGCTTCCCGCCACAATTTCGGGGACGGTGAGCGGCCCCGCGCCAGCCGGCGCCACCATAAGGCTCTTTTCTGGAGGGGCCAACCCGGCCGTAGTCGCGGCCACCACGACCGACGCCTCCGGCAACTTCGCCCTCTCCAACATCGCTACCCCGGCCACCTACCAACTGGACGTGGCCAAACCCGGCTACGCCGGCGTGAGAGACCGCCTGACCCTGGCGAGCGGCGAGGACGACACGGGGGTGACGCTCTACCTCCAGCCTGGTGACGGCACCATCGCCGGCACGGTGTCCTCGCCCTCGGGACCTCTCGGAGGGGCAACCATCAGCGCTTCGGCGCCGACCGCGGGTGGCACAGCCACTTCTACGACGGTTTCGCTAACCCGGGGCCAGGTCGGCTCGTTCGTCTTGGGGAACCTGCCCACGCCAGCCACCTTCACGGTGGTGGTGTCGGCGCCTGGGTACGTCCGCCAGACCCTCATGCTTTCCCTCGAGAAGGGCCAGCACCTGCGGGCCGAAAAAGTCGTGCTAGCGCCGGCCCGGGGGACGATAAGGGGAAAGGTCACGCTGGTGGGCGGGAAGCCGGCCGGCGGGGTCCTGGTGACGGTGCGCGGCGCCCAGGGTTCCATTTCGACCACGACCTCGAGCCTCGCCCTGAAGGGCCGCACTACTTTGGGCGTTGGGAGCTTCCAGATCTCCGGCTTGGCCGTGCCTGCAATTTATCAAGTGACGTTCTCGCGCCCGGGCCTTCTGACCGTGACCCGGGACGTGCACCTCGGCCTCGCCGGCCCGGCCAAGCGCGGCGGGCACGGCGCAGGAGCAAAACCCGTCCTGTTGCACGGCCCCGTGACCCAGCCAGAAGGCCTGGTCGTAACCATGCAGTTTGCCACCGCCGCCATCTACGGGACGGTCAAGGACCACGCCGGGAAAGGCGTCGGGGGAGTAGCGGTGTCGCTCGTCTCGGGCAGTGCCAGCTACTCCGTCACTTCTGCCAATGTCCCCAAGACGGGGGCGTACGAAGTCGACGGGGTCGCGCCCGGCACCTACACGGTCAGTTTCACTCGGGCCGGGGTCGTGCCTACTGCCGGCGTGGTCACACTGGTGGCCGGCGAGCGCCTCTTGTACAACGCCGTCGTCGGGCAACCCCCCGTTACCACCACCACGTCGCCGTCAACTACACCATCGAAGCCGGGCACCACGACCACGACGTCTACGACGCGGCCCACGACGACGCTGCCGGCGGTCCCGCCCCCTGTGACCACCACGGTCGCGCCGGCCACGACGACCACGCCGCCACCTACCACAACGGGCTCCCAACCCGTCACTACGACGAGGCCGGCCACTACCACCTCGAGACCGCGTCCCACGACGACGACCTCCAAGCCGCGGCCCACCACCACGCTCGCCAGGACGACTACGACGGCGCCGGCCTCCACCACGAGGCCGCCGACTACCGTTCCTTCGACGACCGCAGCCACGACCCCCACCACGTTGGCGCCGACCACCCCGACCACCTTGGCGCCGGCCGCACCTACCACGCCGGCGACGGTGACCACGACGAGAGCCACGACGACCACGGTGCCGGCGACGACCACGACCGTGGCTACGACCACGACGACGGTGCCCACGACCACGACGTCCGCGACGACCACGACGGTGACCACGACGTCCGCGACGACCACGACGGTGACCACGACTACCACCACCACCACGGTCCCCGCTACGACAACCACCACCGCGCCGCCCACCACCACCGCGCCGCCCACCACCACCACGCCGGCTGCGACCACCACGACGACGAGCCCCCCGACAGCGTGAGCGAACCGGCTGCCAACGGCGTGGTGCGTACACCCCTCGGGCCTTTGGCCGGGAGTAGCGGCGGAGGGCGCGAGGGGAGGCCGGCGCTCGCCATCGCGTGTGGCTCGGCGGCAGAAGTGGTGCCGGGCGAGCGATCGCAGTTGCCGTTGGCCGTGCGCAACGACTCGGGCGTCTGGGCACGTGCGAAGGTCGACCTGATAGGCGTCGCCTCCGGGTGGGCTACCTTGCCTCAACCGCTCGGCCCGTTGCAACCGGGCGAAACGCGACGCGCCACGATCTTGCTGTCCCTGCCGGCCGGTTACCCGGCCTGCACGCTCCGCCTCGGGCTCCGGGTGACAGCCATCGACCCTGCCACCGCCATCTCGATAGGCCTACCCGCTTCGGTCGACCTCGACCTCCGGGTGGCAAAGACCGGCACAATCCAAGCAACAGCCCCCGACCAGGTCTTCGGGTCGTGGCGGGGGCGCTTCGAGGTCACCCTCTACAACCGGGGCCACGAACAACAGGTCGTGCACCTCTCCGGGTCGAGTTCCGAAGGGGTAGTCGTGCGCTTTTCGCCTGGGGAGGCCCGGCTCGAGGCCGGTTCAGAACTCGCCGTGAGGGCCAAGCTCCGGCACAGGCGCCCACTTGTTGGCTCGCGACGCCGCATGCCCTTTGCCGTCGAGGCCAAAGGCAGCGGTCCGCCGGCCATCGCCGCATCGACCTTTGTGCAGTCTCCCTACGTGCCGACCTGGGTAATGCGGGCGCTGGCCGTGCTGGTGACGGTGGCCGCTTTCGCTGCGGTGGCGACCGTCTTGGTCCTGAAGCTGCGCTCGGCCTACACGCCCAAGACGGAGACGCCGAGCATCAAGCTGGCGCCGTCCCAGCCGAAGGGCCGGCCGCTCCCCGCACCAGCCAGGGCGCAAAAGCACGTCCCGGCTTCCCCCTCTCACGTCCAAACGCTGAAGCAGCGCTCAAGGACGCGCGCCGCACCCAGTAAGGCCCGTACCGGCGCAACCGGGTGCGTTTTCTGCTACCGGGTGCGAAAACCTGTCGTATAGCAACGCCCGGCGCACCCAGAACCACACATCGCGCCCAGAAAGCACCTGTCGGCAACGGGGCAAGGAAGAACAGGAGGTATAAGCCGAAGGAACTTCGGCCAGGGTTCATTTGTCCCCGGTGCCGCGTGCGGGCCGGGGCGGGAAGTTCTCTACGATGAAGTCCTCCCAGGTTACGTTGGTCTTTCCCTTCCCCAGCTTGTCACCCAGTTTTTGCTTCGTGTTGCCGGTCGAGGGCTTCATGCCCCGCCCACCGCAGTGCTTGGTCATGCCCGGTCCCAGCTCCTGTAGTTGGGCGAACAACTGGCCGATCTTGCTCCAGTCACCCTCGACGCTGCTCGCCTCCTTTCGCAGGGTGGCCCAGTCGGCCTCGCGGGACGTCCCCGCGAACGCCCCGTCCAGTCTTTCGAGGGTGGCGTCGTCGATTTCCCCCATCGCTATGGCCAGGACGACCAGTAGCTTTCGCGCCTTTGGGTCGCTGTGAAGCAGAAGCGCCTCGATATCGAGGTCGTTCCCGGGGTCGAAGCGCCGCTTCTCGATATCGACGATCAGGTTGGGTGGCATCCACTCCATGACCGACAACAGGTACTCACACCTGCTCTGGTCGAGCTTGGGGTCCTCCTCAGCTGTCGCCGACTCGAACTTCTTGAGCAGCGGGACGAACTCTTGGTCGAGGTCGCGTTTGGCGGAGGCCTTATTGTCCGTGAGATCTTCCTTTCGGACCTTCGCCAGGAGCTCTCGGGCACGCTCGACTTCTTTTCCGAGGACGGCGCGAGCCCATTGGTTCATGGGGATCTTTTGCCAGGCCTCGTCGATAGGTTCAGCGGCCTTTTTCAACATGGCCAGGATCTTCTGGTCCGAGATGATGTGATGACGCTCTTGGCCCGTGCGGATTTCTTCCAGCACCATGGACGGGGGCAGGGCGGCACGTCCCTTGAAGTCGTAACCGGCGGGGACGGCGAAGCGCTGCACGGGCGCGCCGCTTGCGCCCAGGCTGCGCTGCGGGACGGCCACCTGTTCGGCGTGACGGGCGGCGCCCTGCTGGATGGTATGGGCCAGCTCGTGGGCCAGGAGCGACTGGCCAGAAGGGGAAGAAAGCTGCGGTGCGGTCCGGCCGAGGAAGATGTCGTGGCCGACCGTGAACGCTATGGCGCCGACGCTCCGGTTGAGGGACTCGGCCTCGGCGCCGGTGTGGAGACGCACGCCGCTGAAGTCCGCCCCGAAGGCACCCTCCATGGCGCGCCGGACGGCCTGGGGGAGGGGAGTGCCGCCTTGACGGGCAGCATGGATCCGGGACTCTTCGGCTGCCGCGAGCTCTCCGCCTTCCGGGCCTACCGGTACCGGGCCGGCGGGCGGCTCACGGCTGGCCATGACGGCAACCGGTGCGGAGAGCTCGTACTCGGCGGGTGAGGTGCCCTGACGGGCTGGCCCTGAGCGAAGGCGGGCCACGACTTCGGCGGCAATGGCGTCCGCCTCACGTTCGTAGCGGTCGCCGGCCGGGCTCACCGCCAGTTTCGCCTGCCCCGCAGCCAGGAGCGCGGCCGTGGCCGCGTTGCCCGCTTTTCGTTGCAGGTCCATGGCTGTGCCGGCGAGAGCATGGGCGGGCTGGGCCGCTCTGGACTGGTCCGCTCTGGACTGGGCTGTTCGCGGGCTGGGCGCCCGTGGACGCCGGCCGGGGACTGCGCCTTGGTGTGCCTTGGAGCGAGAAAGCTGCGAAGCGCTCATTTTTATTTTTATTTTTTTTTTCCTCCGTGATCAAGCGTAAGTGACCAAGATCCAAGTGACAAGGCCGATGAACGGCAAGCAGGCGGCGGTCACCCAGGGCCACCACCGCCGGCGCCGGGCCGGCGCCGGCTCGGGCGGGACGGGCACCGGCCGCGGGACTGGCGGCGGGGCCACGTAGGCCGGCGCCGGCGGGCGCGGGTGCAAGTCCGCCCCGCAACGCACGCAGAAGCTTTCGGTCAATAGGTTGGGCTCGCAGCACTCGGGGCAGGTGACCTGTTCGGTTACGGCCCAGCCCTCGGCGCCCGGGAGCCGGCGCCGGCTCCCGTTGCCGTTGGTCCCCCCGCCTGCCTGGCCGCTGGGCGCCGGCGCCAAGCTGGTTCGCTTGGCCCAGAACAGGGGGTAGTCGCACGTGCGGCAAAAGCAGTTCGCGTCGCGCTCGACCTCGTCGAGGTGGCTCACCGTGTTGCACGTCGGGCAGACCACGTCGGCCGCCATGAGGTCAATCTCCCCCTTCCGCGGGAGGGGGCCACAGCCGGCGCTCGCCGGCGAACAGTTCCAGGGCCACGTTGGCCGGCACTTCGTCGCGCACCACCTCGACGAAGTCGGCCTCGGGGAGCCAGCCCGTCCTCTCGACCCGCACAGTGACGCGGGGGACGCGTTCGCCGGCCTCGCCCTGGCGGAAGATCCCTCCGTTTTCAGCCACTTGCACACGCCCACCGGTGAGCAGCTCGGCCATGATGGTCAAGCCGCGCCGCGTCCCTCGCCACCAGCGCAGCTTGGTCGCCGCCTTCACGAGCAGGCGCTGGTAAAGCTCGTCGAGGGAAGGTTCCAGCGGGGGGAGCGCCAGCCACGCGGCGAGGAAGCGCACCATGGCGGGTGGCGCCACAGAGAGGTCCAAGACGTTTTCCAGGTTGTCGATGCCGTCGAGGTAGGTGGCAGCCTGTTCTTGGAAAATGGACGCGAACCGGTAGAAGAAGTCGTCATCGAGCATCCCCACCGGGAGCTGGCCGACGAGCCAGTCGGGCCGGCGGGCGACAGGCCCGGCCAGGCTAGCGGTCCGGGGCGTCCCGAGGGCGGGTGGGCTCATTTCACCACCACCACGGCGTGGCTGGGCGAGGCGAGGGCCGCCGGTGGGGCCGAGGCCGGCGCGCCGAGGAGCGGCAGGGGATGGGGAGCGGAGAGGAACAGGCTGCGCTCGTCCAGGCGCAAGAGCTGTTTCGCCTGCCCGTAACGCTGGCTGCAACGCAGGTCGCACTCGAACAACAAGACCTCGTCCACCCGCTCCACACCGGGCACTTGCTCGAGCAGTTGGGCGATCGAGGCCGCGTTCAAGTCGGTGTCCCATGGCCAGCCCTCGCCCTCGGGCCCGCCCGTGAGGGGGTTGGCCCAGGCGTAGAGGACCTGGAGCACCTCGGCCCGGACCCGGGAGAGGACCTCTTCGCTGGCCGTCGGTGACGCGTGGAGGTGGGTGGCGATGGTTACGCCCTGGTAGTAGGGCGTCGAGATCTCGACTGTGCAGCCGAGCAGGCGGCGGGGTTCCAGGTACCTCGAGATCTTCTCTACGAGCCCGTCGGTGAGCGCAAAGTCGTCGATCGTCTGGCTTTCCGGCGAACGACGGACCCTGGGCACGACGAGCAGCCGCACCGGGCCGCCCTGGGTGGCCGGGCCGAGGCAGCGGACGCGCGCCACCTCGGTGCACGCCTCTGCGGCCAGGCGCTCGAAGTCGCGTGGCGTCACCGCCCGCTGGCTCGTCCGCAAGCAGAACGGGCCTCGTTTTTTCGCCTCCGGCACCGCTTCGGCGTCCGCCCCGCCGGCCGCGGGCTCGATGTTGGTAACCCGGTCCACAAAAGCCACCGTGCTGCGCAGGCTGGTGAGCGCCTCCGCGGCCACGTTGCCCTCCGAGCCTCCCCCGTGGCGGTAGCTCGGCATTATGACCTCGGCCCCGGGCGGCGGGACCGCTCCGTGCTGGCGCCAAGTGCCGTCGGGGTAGCGGACGCGCGGGCCGAACTGCACCGTCCCCGACGCGCCGTCGAGCACGTAGTGGAGGTCAGCCGGCCCCGAGACAGTGAAGTCATCGACCTCTTCCCACGTTTCGACACCGCTGCCGGTCGAGACCTGCAGGGCTTCGTTTTCGCGGCGCGCCAGGACCGGCGCGTGCGCGAGCGAGAAGGACTGGCCCGGGAGCCCGCTCGAACGCCCGAGGACTTCTGGCCCGTAATCGACCGAGTGCTCCGCCGGCGTCGTGCCACCGAGCGCCTCGGCCACGATCGCGCTCACCTCCGGTGAGGCTTGGTAGGTGGGCTCGCCGGGAGCGGTCTGGGTCATCACCACCCGCACCCAATAAGCCTTGGTGGTTTCGAGCGCCAGGGCCTCGTGAGCCAGCGGGAGCAGCAGGACCACCTCACCGTCGCGGTTCAAGCCCCCGGTCGTGTCCGAGTACACGGGCACGGTCACCCACGCCTCCCCGGACCAGGCCTCCCAGGTGAGCGGCGGGCGGGAGGGGTAGATCCCGATGCCTGTCGGGCACGTTGCCTTGACCCGCAAGCGCAAGACGGTGCCGGCCAGGCTGGCGGCGAAACCGAGGTAGAGGGCGTCGCCCGGCACGGGCTTCGGCAGCGAAGTGAAGCAGCGCAAGGCCGAACCCGGGAAGCGGAGGTCGTCCCAAACGTCGGCCAGCGAGGTCGCCGTGCCGCCGCGGCCCGTCCGAGCGGCTATCAGCTGCGGAGGGGCTATCACGAGGTCCTCGACGGTCTCGAAGCAAATTGGCACCGCCGCCGCATTCGGAGCCCCCACCTGGGTCCCCCGCGGCACGGTGACGGGACGGTCGAGGACGGTGGAAAGCCAGAAGGTGAGGTTGGCCCAGGCCGCCGTGGGCGGGTAGGGCGCGATACCCATGAGCTCCAAGAACTTGGTGTAAAAGCGCTCCGGGACCTGGTTGAGCCGGTAGAGGAGGGAATCGCTCATCCACGCGAAAAGCTCGATCAGCGCCACGCCGGGGTCGGAGAGGTTGTGGCTCGTCCACTCGGGGCAGTACTTGGGGATGAGCAGCTTGGTCTCGTCGACGATGTCTTGGAAACGGCGGTCGTCCAGGTTGGGGGCCTGCAGTGACAACTAGGGCTCCTCTCGAGGTATCACGTAGAACGGGTAGACGAGGTTGCGCCGGTCGTTTGTGTCCCGGACTTGGTACGAAATCCTTATGTGGACGAGCGACGAGTCGCTGGCATCGGGGACGCATTCGACGTCGGTGACGTCGACGCGCGGTTCCCACTGGAGGATCGCGTCGCGTACGGCTTGGTCCATGAGGCCGAGCGTGTTGGAATTGACCGGCTCGAAGAGCAAGTCCCATATCTGGCAGCCGAACTGCGGCCGCATGAGGCGTTCCCCCGGGGCGGTCGAGAGGATCACCCGCACCGAAGCGTCGAGGTTTTCGGTGCCCCGTGTGAGGCGGACGCTGCCGTCGCGGTCTACTGCCATAGGGAAAGAAATGCCGCGCCCGACGAAGGAGGCGAGCAGGCCGGGCCCCGGCTCGGCGCGTGCCGGCAGGCTTCCTCCACGGGCCGGCACCGCTGGCCGCGAGGGGACTGGCACGTTGCTGGCCGCCCTCATCAGGCTATTTTCCGCTGGTGCCATTTCGCTTCCTCTCTCAGTTGGTCTGGGCTGGTTGGTCTGGGCTAGTTGATCTGGACGATGGCGCCCTTCAAGCTGGCGGGGCCCTCGCTTTCGAGTTGCAACATGGCGCCTTTCATGCTCGCCTGGGCCTGGCCCTGCAGTTGCAGCTGGGTAGTGGCGGAAACATCGACCTGGAGGCCCTTCAATTTCAGGTTTTGCTCAGCTTCGATAGTGATGTTCTGGCCCTTCAGCGTGATGTCGCCTGTGGTGGAAAAAGCGACTTGCGTGCCCCCGGCCTTCACGGTGAGAGCCTGGCCGCTCGGTATGGCGAGGGTCGTCTCCTGCTTGGTCATCTTCAAGGTGTGCTCCTGGCCCGCTAGCTGCACCATAAAGTACTGCTCGGCGGCGTCGTCGCCGTCGGAGACCTCCACCACGTGCCCGGCGCGGGAAATGAACTGCCTGGACGCGACCTTGCCTTCCTTCACCGGCCACTTCGGGATCTTGAGGCGCGAGCCGTACAGCCCACCCAGGATGACCGGCTGGCGAGGGTCGCCTTGCTCGAAGCCGACGAGGACCTCGTCGCCCACCTCAGGGAGGACCACGCTACCCCTGTTGTCGCCGGCACCAGGCGAGAGCACGCGCCCCCAGGCGCTTTCCTGAGTGGCGTCGAGCCCGGGGAAACGGACCTTCACGCGCCCCGTCTGGTTGGGGTCGTTGATGCTCGTCACTTCGCCGACCACGAGGCCGGGGTGGTGGGTGGTGGGCCCTTGGAGGGGCGGGTAGCGCGAGGCGCCGTCGCCGGGGGCGAAGCCTCGCCCACCCGACCAAAACTTCGTGAGGAAGCCGCGGCCGGGCCGGTAGGTGTGCTCGACCCGCGTGACTGGGTAGGTGCCGGCGAGCGGTCCGGTGTCGAGCACCTTCACCGAGGACCCGAGTTTCAAGCCGGCGCTCACTTCGGCGAGACCGGTCGCTCGCACCGACGTGGAGGCAGCCCAGTCAAAGAGGGCCTGGCTGAGAGCGTCGACCTCGTCCTGGGTCTGCCCGGCCAAAGCGCCGGTGATGAGCTTGGCCGTGCCGAACGCCTTGTCGGGGTCGGTCACCTTGCCGGCGAAATCCGAGCTCGGGGACAGGGTGCGGCTGTTTGCGCTCGCCGAGAGCTGCTCCTGTTTGTCACGGTCCCATCCGTTCACTTCTACGCTCCCTGGCGTGGACCCAGAAGCCTGCACGGAAAAGCTCCACAGGGTCTCGCCCAGCCTCAGCTCAACGGTGTCGCCGGCCGCAGGTTTCTTGAAATAGAGCGTGGTCCCATCGACCCACCAATCGAACCCGGCCCGCGCCGCCATGTCGGAGAGGAAAGTGAGGTCAGAGCTGACCTGGAGCACGTACTCGAGGACGCCCCCGCTCCCCTCGACCGAGGGGGAAAGGTCGTACTCGCCGGCGAGCTGGGAGGCTATATCCGAGTAGGAGGCGTTCAAGTACGTCTTCACCCGCGACCCTCGGCCCATCCGATGGCTCCTGTCCAGCGCGGTGACGACCAGTTCTGGGTTTTCTCCTTGCCTTTGCTCGACGCCGACCGCCGTCACCTCGGCGCTTATCAGCCGGCCGGCTTGCGGTACTGCTACAGCCAGCGGGCTGCCGAGCCCGATTGTGCCGGACTTGGAGAGGGAGTAACCGGGGTCGGCAAAGCGGAGGCGGGCCTGGCCCGGCGCTCGCATCTCGAGGTCTACCTTGCACTCCAAGAGGGCGTCCTGCCACGACTGGGACAGGAGGGAGCCGCCGAGGCTGATGCTGGGAGCGAGGGTTAGGGCAGGCACGGTGAGAGCAGTCCTTTGCGGCGCGGGCGCTCAGGTGAGCTCGGGGATCTCGAGCAGCCGGCCGGGGCGGAGCGCGAGCGGGTCTTCGATGCTGTTGTGCTCGGCGATGACCCGCCAATTGGTGGGCGTGGCGTAGTAAGCCGCGGCGATGCGGTCGAGGGTCTCACCCGGCTGGACGCGGTGCACCCGCTGGGGGTGCGGGGTGCCCGAAGTCGGGTTCTGGGGGCCGAAGACCTTGCCGTCCTCGTACTGGGTGAGCGAAAGGTCCACGGTAGCCCGGAGGGGAGTGCCTTCCGGGGAGAAGTAGGTGAACGTGACCGACGCGGACGAGACCACGGCCTTGAACGAGTGCATGCTCCCCCAGTGGAACTGGACCCAGGGGGGCCGGGCGTTGTTGGTGTTCTCGTTGCTCCCCGGCAGGGACGTGTCGACCTCCATGAGGCCGAGCAGCTGGTCGGTGTAGGTCGTGACCGCCTTGCCCTCGTCGGTGGTGTCGAAAAAGAGGCGCAGGCTCATCGACCCCGACTGGGCGCCCGTGTAGTTGAGCGTCGCCACGCCCTTGCCCGGCATCTCGGGCGCCGACCAGGAATTGGCCCGGCTGAAGCTGAGCTCGGTCGGGTTGAACAAGCACGGGATCTTGTCGCCCTTCTCGGGCTGGAGGAAGGCCTTTTGTGCCTTGGCCGGCATCTGCTAAAAGACCTCCGGCTGGACATGGAGGCCCCGCCGCTCGAGCTCCCTCTGGCGGTGGTCGGCGAGGGCCTCGCTCAAGTTTTCCACGTACTCGGCCAGTTCCGGGCCGCGCGAGCGGATAGGCGGCGTCCCCGCCGGCCCGGCAGGCGCCCCATCGGGCCGGGCCCAGCCCGGGTTGGTCATCGCCATTTGGCCGCCGTTCCCGGCCGCTCATGGCCCGCGCGCACGCCGCCGGCGGCCCTCACCTCTCCGGGGTGGGAAACGAACACGGGCTGGCTCGCCATCCGCCCTGCCGCTCCTGCCGGCCCGGTGCCCAGGCCGACCCGGGACTGGCCGGCGCGAGAGGTGGCCCGGGGGAGCACGGCCGGGGGCCGGCGGGCAGGGCGCGTCGCGGCCGTGCCCCTCATGCGTTGCTCGATCTCCGCCCAGCTGCGAGCTTGGCGCTCCGCGGCCGACACCGAGACGCTGACGTGGCGGCGCTCGCCGGCGAGCGGCAGGTACTCTTCCGGGGGCCGGAGGGGCCAGGTCTCGCCGGCGGCCAGGAAGCCGAGCCGCTGGCCGGCCCAGGCGCGTTCGGCCAGCGAACGGCCCACCACGGCCACGAACGCGCTCGAGCGCGACGCGAGCGACCCCGGGGGAATGGACGGGGCTACTTGGCCCCAGCTTGGCCGGCCCCAGTGTGCGAAGTCGAAGCGCCGGCTCGCCTCGCGGCCGAGGGGGCGGCGGGGCCCCGGGCCGGCGCCTGGCGCATCTGAGGCGCCTGCTGGGCCTGTCGCTCGATTGCCATGTTGGAGGTCTGCCATCTGCGCCCCGGGGCCTACGTACCGCTGAAGGTCTTGGACTTGAAACCCTGATGGGCTATCTCGAGTTCCTCCTGGAGGGCTTCGGTGGAGCCGGCGCTGAAGCGGGGGCCGCTCCAGCGCACCGGGAAAGCCCCCTCGATGTCCCAGGCCCGGAGGCGCCTGCCGTCGGTGCCAAGCGCCGTTATGGCGCCGGTGCAGCGGGTGAGCTTGTTGCCGGCGGCAGCGAAACCTTCTCCCGAAGACTTCGCCACCCACTGGAAAAGGGCGTCGCTGTTGGTCACGCCCGCCTTCATCACGATGTGGGGCCAGGTCATGCGCCCAGGGAACTTGTGGACGTACCCGTTCTCGCCGCCCTCTTGGTACTCCTCCACGCCCACGTGCAGTTCGAGCCCGGACACCTCCCCGAACACGCCGATTTGCACCCCGTCCACCTCGAATAGGAAGCGCGAGCTGACCGGTACCAAACCCCGGAAGTCGTCGGTCTGAGCGCTCATTGGCTGCGCGCCATCTCGGAGGCACGGGCGTCGAGCGCGACCACCCCACGCACCAGGCGCACCCTGTCGGCATGCTCGAGATCCAACAAATCGTCGAGGGGCCAGTGAAGGTGGTAGGCGAGGTACACGATCTCCTGCCAGAGCGCATCGGCCGGGTACTGCATCATCTCAGGTCGATCACGAGACGTTCACCTCGCGGCCGTCGGCACCTCCTCGATGGCGGCCCGCCTCCCTGTCTGGGAAAAAGCCCGCAACGCGCCGTTACCCTCGCCACGGGGGCCACCCTCTGACAAGTTGGGCGTCGCCTGCCCCTGGTCCCGCGGCGGCACCGGATCCGGCCCCCCGAGAGCGGCTTCGAGCGCTGACGAGCGCTCCATTTCGGCCTGCGCCCCCATCAGCGCGTCGATGTCGGCCTCGGTGCCGAAGTTGATCACGCCGTAGAAGTCCTGAAGGTAGGCCAGGTCTGCCGCGAAAAGCCCTTCGACCTCGTGGGCGGTGACGAGCTCCAGCAAACCGAGGCGCCTCACCACGCGGGCCAGCACCAAGATGGTGAGACGGGGGTCGTCCGCCGACGTTATCGTCGGGTCGCGCAACGGCTCGAGCTCGTCCCTCGCGGTTGCCAGCCGCATGATGCCGCGCTTGTGGAGCTCGCCCGACGGGTCGAGGTAACCGCGAGGCAGCACGAACTCGTACTCGGTGCGCAGTGAGCTCATGCTCGGGTCACTTGACGCGGTCGAGCTGCTCGTACTGGATCGTGACGGACTCCGAGACGGGGTCGTTGCCGGTGACATTGAACGAGTCGGTCGATATCTTGGAGGGCCACGCGTTCATGAAGTTCCAGCGTGCGATCTCCTTTAGCGCCGAATCGTAGATCACGACGGAGCCGTTCTTGCGCTCGGAGTCGAGCGAGGTGATCGACATGCCCTTTTTCCGGATGGTCTCGAACCACTTCCAGATCGCGTCTTGGGTCGCGTCCAGAGGGGCGAGCCTCTTCACGGTGAGCTCGCCGGTCCACTTGGGCTTCGAGAACGCCTTGCGCTGGGCATACTGGCCGCTCGGCAGCTGCTGCTGGAAATCGACCACCTCGAGCTCGATGTCGAGCCCGTTGACCTCGGAAAGCTGGCTGATGACCTCCCCGTCGATCTCCAGGAAAAAATGGTTTACTACGAGCGGGTCATCTTTGATGATATTTGCTGCGGGCATGTTCTTGCTCCCTCTGCGGTTGCCTCAGGCGCCTTCTAAGCTGCCTGCTTTTGCTGGCTGATACGGAAAATGATGAACTCGGCCGGCTTGACGGGCGCAATCCCGACCTCGACGACGAGCTTGCCTTCGTCGATCGACTGCGGCGGGTTGGTCTCCGCGTCGCACTTTACGTAAAAGGCTTGGTCCGGTGAGGTGCCAAAGAGCGCCCCGTCGCGCCAGAGGCCGGTGAGGAAGCCGGTGACGGTCCTCTTCACCCCTTCCCAGAGCTTCACGTCATTGGGCTCGAAGACGGCCCACTCGGTGCCGTCGAGGATCGTGGTCTCGACCATGTTGAACAGGCGCCGGACGTTTACATACCGCCAGTCTGTGTCCGAGGAGAGCGTGCGCCCGCCCCATACCCTGATGCCGCGCGTGCCGAAAGGCCGGATGCAGTTGACCCCGATCGGGTTGAGGAGCGATTGCTCGGCTTTGGTGATCGGGTACTCGACGTCCAGGCACCCCGCTATGGTCTCGTTGGCCGGCGCCTTCCAGACTCCCCGGCTCTCGTCCACGCGTGCCCACACGCCCGCTACGTGCCCAGAAGGAGGCACCAGCACCTCGCCGTCGGAGCCGTTGACGGGCAGCGGGTTTTCGACCTTTATCCACGGGTAGTAAAGGGCGGCAAAAGCCGAATCGTACATGGCGACACTGGAACGCCAGTCCCTTACCTGCTGGGGCGTCATGCCCGGAGGGGCGTCGAGGACGGCCACACGGTTGCCGTGCTGCTCGCAGTGGGTGATGAGCGTGGTCTGGACTGCCTTCCAGAGGTTTAAGTCGACGGTCTTGTCGGGCTTGGTCGCCGCCGTTATGAGGTCGGGGACGATCACCATCGTGACGTCGTCGGCTATGGCGAGGCCGTTGATGCCCGTGCGGGCCGGTTCCGAACCGGCGAAACGCCGGCCATTGACCGGCACCGGCGTCGGGGCGGCCAGCTCCAGGGAAAAACTACCCGGCTTCATGACGTCGATCATCGAAGAGAGGTCGACCGAGCTGTCCAGGTTGACTTTCACCTTCACCTTGGTGGAGGTGGCGTTGACTACCGTCTCCACGTTGCGCTCACCGGGCGTGAGGGTCAGGTCGTCAAAGGTCTCGACCGTCTGGCCTCCCTCGACCACCGACAAGTTGAACGGGTTGGGGCCGTCCCCGTCACCGTCGGAACTATCGTCGGCCGTCTCGACTATTACGGAGAGGCGGGCATCGGGTTGGACGCTCGTCACCTCGAGGGGGGCGCCAAGGGCACGGTCCACCGCGGGCAGGGCAAGCTGGGACGGCTGGCCGGAGGGGGCGGTGTTGGGCACGCGAGCGATGTACGCGATGGTGCCGCCGTTGTCGAAGTAACCGCGCACTGCGATCGGCAGCATGCAGCCTTCGGCGTAGCCGCCGTAGAGTTCTTCGAACTGGGACCAGTTGGTTACGAGGCGGGGCTTCACGCCTTCGGGGTCGGTGGGGTCGTCGAGAGGGGCTTTGGCCGTGAAACCGACAAAAGCGGCCACTGCAGTGGCCGCCGCGGTCAGGACCTTCTGGGACGACGGGACCTCCTCGACGTACACCCCGGGTGCTGCATAAGTGGGCATCGGCTACTCCCTGTAAAGCTCATTCGTCTTTCCGATGGCGGCGCGCGTTTCCGGCGTCGGGGCCAGCCAACTGGCCGCTTGGAAAAAGATAGAGCACCTAGCGCGGCCGCGTCAGCGCGACCAGAGGCAAATGGCCCGATTTTCTTGGGTACGTAGTCCCGAAATGGGACGAACAGGAAGAGCCAGCAAAACGCGAAGGAGCCGAGCGCTCAGTTGACGATGGTCCGAGCCGAGCCCGGGAAAGTGGCGCTGACCACCCCGCCCCAGGCACAGTTGCAAATGGCGCCCTCGCACACCGCCGGCACCCCTCCGACCAGTGTCGTGGGGCTCGGCGGCTTCCATGGCCCGACGGGTACCGGGACACAAGGCATTGGAGTCAGCACGCCGAGGGCGGCCGCGGTGGCCGAAGCGACCTCGGGGTTGGAGAGGCTCGTGCACATCCCAAAGGGGAGGATATTGACCAAGGGGAGCATGTCCTCGATCGTTGCCACGGGCTTGCCTTCCACGAGGACCCGCCGCACGGGCAGCACGTTCAACGTGGAAGGGGCCATGCCGAAAGAGCAAAGTAATTGAGCGGTGGAAACGTAAGGGGGCGGCACGGTCTTCTCCTTTTTCCCATCCAGAATAAGCCCGCTAAAGCCTTGAGCCCTTGGCGGAACGCGTGAGGGGCACGCGGGGGCTCACGAGGATGCAGGCCACCATGCGGTCACGTCTGGAAGGCGCGTCCCAGCTCCGGGGCGAGGGGTAAAGGTAGGTGTAGTAGAGCGAGCTCTCCTTGTATGTCGTGCCCACGTAGGGCTCGAACTCGTCGAGGCAGACTGCGTTTGCGAACGTCTCCAAGGCCTGCGTGCCGGGGTAGTCCTGGCTCGGCGACCCGACGAGACGAGAAGGCTCGGGCGCGCAGGGGGGCGCCTTGTCGGGGAGCGTCGTGGTGTAGGGGAGGACGCAGTAGACCTCCTCGGTGTGCGGCTCGCGGCAAGAGACCACGGTGATGCTCGCCACTTGCAGGTTGGGGTTGGCCTTCGGAGGTACCAGGCACTGCTCCGGGCGCAAGTCGAACACGGGCACGTTTTTCTTCTGGTGTTTCTTCTCGAGCGCCCCCGCTTTGTGCCCGCCGCAGCCGGCGAGGCAGAGCACCGCGGCCATCAGTGCCGCGCCGGTGAGCCCCCTCTTCGCCACACCCCCGCTGGCCGCTCCGGCGTCCCGCACGGCGCGCGATAGTGCCTGCCCGTGACGCGCCCTGCAACGCGCCCCTGCCGAGGCGCGCCTAGACGAGCTCGGGTTCGCGTGCCGGCGGTGGGGCTTTGGCGAAAGCCTGTTGGGCGAGCGCGGTGAAATGAAGTTCGTCGTGGCGGACCTGGAGCCAACCGAGCTTGCGCAGGGCGCACACGACCCACCAGCCATGGTCGAGCTGGTGGGGCTCGAAGGCGAACTTGGCCGAAGTCGGGGCGGCGTGGTGGTTGGAATGAAGCCCCTCGCCCCAAGCGAGGAGGGCCAGCCACTGGTTGTTGGTCGCAATACCGGGGAACGGCCTCTTGCCCCAGCGGTGGCCGATCGCGTTGATGGCTGCGTTTACGAGGAGGTAGCTGGCGACGTGGACGCCGGCTGCGACTAGCCCGGCGCGCCAGCCGAGCGCGCCCACGAGGATGCCCAACCCGATCATCAGCCCGATCAAACCGCGGTCGAAGACCCGCTTGTCCCAAGCGTCGACCTTTATGTCCTTGCTGTACTTGCGCAGGGTCTCGGGGTCGTGGGCAGCCTTGCGGTAAAGGCCGATGTTCCAGAGCTGGACCTTCCAGTAGCCCTCCAGCACCGGTGAATGGGGGTCCCCGAGCACGTCGGTGTAGGCGTGGTGACGGCGGTGCACGGCGGCCCACTCGCGGGGCTTGATGCCGGTCGACAGCCACACGAGGGCGCGGCACGCGAAGGCGAGGCCGGCCTTCATGGTCACGGCACGGTGCGCCACCGCCCGGTGCAAGTACAAAGTTGTGAGGAGGAGGGCGAGCTGGCTGGTGAGCAGGCCGACGATGACGGCGACCAAGAGGTGGGGCATCGGACAACCTTACTCGACGGCCGGCAGACTACGAGCTAGTCCGCGCCACGCCGTTGGCCCGGAAGCCCGGGCGCGTATCGTGCTGCGTGTGGAGGGAGGGCTCGTGGCGCCGGCAGTGACCTTCCTCGGAAGCCGGAGGAGGCACAGACGGACCGGGCGGCGGGCTGCAGGGGCGATGATACCCGCTGCCTTGCTCGCCACCCTCGTGGCCACGCCGGCATGGCCTTCTCCGGCCGGGGCGACGCCCGCCGCCACCTGGAGCCCCGAGCGAGGCGCGCGGCAGGTCGCGCCGGCGGAAAGCCCGCAAGCCGCGCTTGCCCTCGCGGACACGCGCTCCTTGCGGGCCGAACTTGCCCTCGCGACCTCGCCGGCAGCACTCGGCGCGGCCGCCGCCAGGGACAGCTGCGCAGAGGTCGTGCAGGGGGGGCGGCCCCTCTTCGAGGACCACCCCGACCTGCCCGTTGTGCCGGCGTCCAACATGAAGCTGCTCACGGCCAAGGCCTTGCTGGCCGAGCTCGGCCCCGAGCGCAGGTTCTACACGGCCGTGCTGGCGGGGTCGCTCCCGGCCGACGGCGTGGTCCACGGCAACCTCTACCTCCGGGGCGGGGGGGACCCCCTCCTCCGGCTCCCGGGCTACGCCAAAGGTTTCGCCCCCGGGGGAGGCGTGTACACGGATTTCGCGGCCCTGCCACGCCTCTTGAAGGCGGCCGGGGTGAGGGAGGTGACCGGCTCGGTGGTCGGCGACGCCAGCCGCTACGACTCGCTCGACACCGTTCCGGGCTGGCCGGTCAGGTACGAGCTGCAGGGGGACGTCGGGCCGCTCTCGGCCCTCGGCCTCGACGACGGTTTCGCAGAGGCGGGGGCGCCGGTGCCCGAGGGCGCGCCGCCTCCTGTTCAGGCAGCCGGCGTGCTCACGGACCTGTTGCGCCAAGCCGGCATTGAAGTGGCCGGCCTGCCCCGGGAGGGCAAGACGCCGGCACAGGACAAGGTCATCGCCACCCTGGTCTCACCACCGCTCGAGTCCGAGCTCGGCGAGATCCTGCGCGAGAGCGACAACACCGCCATGGAGCTGCTCACCAAAGAACTTGGGCGCGTGCAGTACGGCACCGGTTCCACCGCTGCCGGCACCAAGGCGGTGAGGGCGGACTTGGCGGCCGAGGGCCTCCCCCTGCGGGGCTTCGTCAACGTGGACGGGAGCGGCCTTTCTTACCGCGACCGGGTCACCTGTTCGCTCCTCGTGGCGGTGCTCGAGCGTTCAGGGCCAGACGGGCTGCTCGTCCGCGACCTCCCGGTGGCCGCGCGCTCGGGCACTCTCTCCGGCCAGATGCAGGGGGTGTGCGACGAAATCGTAGGTAATGCTTCCCTCTCGAGGCCGGGCGTGGTAGTCTGAGTGTGGTCCACACTCAGAGAAGGAAGGAGCCCTGTGCCAGATGGCCCGGCAGACCTGAGGGAACTGGAGCGACTCCGCTCCCAGCTCTACGGCGACCTTGCCCGAGTGGGTGATTTCCGCCGCGGCACGCTCAACGAGGTGCGACGG
>JAJYMB010000041.1 GCA_021787365.1 Actinomycetes bacterium
TGGCGCGACGGGCATCATGACGCTCCGCTGCCAGGACGCTAGTGGCCACTGGGAGGAGATCTGCCAGCGCCTGCGCACTCAGACCCGCGTGGCCTGAGCCCTCAACCTACAAATTTGTCGCACACCCGGAGGACGCTGGCGGTAAAGCGGGCGAAGAGAGGGCCGAGCCGCCCCGTGGAGAGAGGCAGGCCCGGCCCGACAGTGCCCTCACGACGGCCCGGCCGGGGGGCCGGATGCGCCGGCGCAACGGTGGGCGGAAGCGTGTCGTGAAGGTGTTGCTGGCGCCCGAGGAGGAGGCCTGGGTCGTCCCCAAGGCCGCGGCCGAGGGCGTGTCGGTGCAACGGCTCCTCGTCGAGTCGGCGATGCCCGAGGGCCGCCCGAGCCTCCTCGCCCGGCGCGCCCTCTACCGCGAGTTCCTGGCCGTGGCTAGGGACCTCCACGGGGCCTGCGTGAACCTGAACCAGCTCACCCACATAGCCCACGTGCACCGCGACATCCCGAGCGGGGCCGACGAGGTCCTGGCAGAAGTACGAGGAGCCGGCAAGCGCATGGCCGAGCTGGCGGCGCTCTTGACGGCCGCCGGGGGAGGCCCCCGAGGAGAGGCGCGGCGATGAGCGCCGAGGGCACCGGCACGTGATCGCGAAGGTGACGAGGGGCCAGGGGCCCTCGGGTGCGGTGCGCTACCTGTTCGGTCCGGGGAGGGAGGCCGAGCACACCGACCCCCATGTTGTCGCAGCGTCGAAGTCGCTCCGGGTGGAGGCTGGCTTTCATCCGGACAAGGCCGGGCTCGAGGAACTGGCAGTGGCGATGGACCTGCCTTCCACGCTGTTCGGCACCGAGGTAGCCGGCGGGCCGGCTTGGCACCTGGCGCTGTCGACCAAGGGGAAGGTGGACCGGGACCTCTCCGACAGCGAGTGGGCGGAGGTCGCCCGCGAGGCAATGCGCCGGCTCGGCTTCGACGCCACAGACGGCCAGGCACCGTGCAGATGGGTGGCGGTCCGCCACGGCCGCTCGGACAAGGGCAACGACCACCTCCACGTCGTCGTGAACTTGGTGCGCGAGGACGGGAGAGTGGCCCGCACGGCCAACGACTTCCGCCGGCTCAGCCGCATCTGCGCCGACATGGAGGCCCGCTACGGGTTGAGCGTCGTCGAGGGGCGGGCCAAGAAGGCCGCCATGCCCGGGCTCAGCCGAGCCGAGGCCGAGAAGGCCAAGCGCACGAAGCGGGCCGAACCCGAGCGCGAAGAGCTGGCCCGGGTGGTGCGCGGGGCGGCCACCGTCGCCACGAGCGAGACGGAGTTCGTGCGCCTCCTCCGCGCCGCCGGGCTCGCGGCCAGGCCCCGCTACGACCGCGCCGGGGCCCACCGGGTGGTGGGTTACGCGGTCGCCGAGGCGCCCGCCGATGGAGGCGTAGCGGTCTTCTTCGGTGGGGGGAAGCTGGCGAGGGACCTCTCGCTCCCCGCCCTCCGCTCGCGCTGGCAGGACGGCGAGGCAGAGAGACAGGAAGCAGCCGCCGAGTGGGGCGGCGAAGCGGCAACCAAGGGCGCCCACGAGGCCTCCCGTGCAGGACGCCACCCCACCTACCGCTGGGCCGAGGCGAGAAAGCTCTGGGGCGCAGGAGCTCCCCGGGGGGGCGGTACCAGCGGGCAGCCCAGCGCTCGCCCGGGCCCGGCTGGGTTGGGGGAAGTGGCGGAGGACCTGGGCGAAGTGGTGCGCCGGCTCGGCGCCGTCCCGGCCGACGACGTAAGCACCTGGCGGGCGGTCGCCTCCGACGCGGCCGGGGCGCTGGCCGTCCTGTCGGGCCGCTTGGAGCGCTCACCCGGGCCGCTGGCGCAGGCCTCGGGCCTCCTCGCCCGCTCGGCCCAAGGGTCCCGGCAGGGTTCGGGCAGGGGCAAGCAGTTCCCGCGGGGCACCCTCGAGTCGGTGGCAGCCCTCATGGCCCAGGCCGACCTCGACGAGGACACACCGGCCGCCTGGAGGCTCCTCTTCGCTGAGCTGCTCCGGGTGGCCCAGGCGGTCCACGACGCCCACCTGGCGCGCTCGGAGGCCGAGCAGGCGGGCCGCCTCGCCGGCGAGGCACGAAAGGCCCTGGAGGAGGCGAGAGAGCGCCTCGGCTCCCTCGGGGCGCTCCGGGACGAGCTCCCCGAGGTGCTCGGGGCTGCCCAGCAGAGGACCCCCCGGGCAGACGGGGAGGAGGCCTCCAGGCGCCGGCGCCGCCAGAGGGGCAAAGGCCCGCTCACGCCCGGGCAGTTGGCCGCGACGCCGAGGCGGCCGGCGCCCAAGCAGTCCCCGGAGGTGGCGAGGTGAGCGCTGTTCAGCGGCCGAGCTGCCCGGCGTGTATATTCCAGTCGATCCGGACACTGGTTCCGGCCGAGGGCGGACACGGTTCCGGTCAAGAACGCTTCGCTCGCCCGCGCCGCCCCCCTGGGAAGCATGCCGCTCCTCACCAGCTCACTCAGGTGTCCGCCTCCAGCCGGAACCTTGTCCGGATAGCTCCGGAACCTTGTCCGCTTTCCTCCGGAACCGGTGTCCGTTTTCCGCCGGATTACGCACGTGTTCACAGGACCGTGCCGTCAGTCCCCGCGCCAGGCTGGTGGCCGGCACCGCAGGGCACGTCGAGCGAGCGGGTCTCCTTGGTGAAGGTGACCCACCCGGCGTCGCGCAGCGCCCGGACCGTCGCTTCGCCTACCCGGCGCGGCCAGCCCATCGCCGCACAGAGCTCCGACCAGAGCGGCCCTTCCCCGTGCTCGGCCCGCCACGCCCGCACCCACTCTGCTGCCCTCGCCCCATCGGCTTCGACGAGCTGGCGGGCGCGCTCGGCTCGGGTCTTCCTGGCTGCCTTGCTCTCGGCCCAGGTGGCCACACGGCCTCGCACGGCGGCCTCGGTCGGGGTGTGCCCCTCCCGGCGCAGGGCGTACCAGGCGGCCCGTGCCACGCGGTCCGCCGGCGGGCCCGTCGCCTCTTTCTGCTCGGGCCCCTGCTCTGGCCGTGCCGGGGCCCGGTCGTCCGTGCTCTTGTCAGGTCGGCGAGCGCCCAGCGCAGCGACCCGGCGCCTCGCCTCCTCGGGGGCCCAGCCCATCGCCGCCGACACCTCGGCGAGCGTCGGCAACCGCCCCTCCCGGCGCCGCCAGTCGGCTAGCAGCCTTTTCAGCTGGTCTTCGGGGCCGAGGGTGGCCGGTGCTGGCTTCGCCGGAGGACGTGAGAGCTTGGTGGCCACAACGCAGTTGTAGCCGCCCGTGGCGAGAAAAGGGTGGACCTGGTTCGTTGGTCTTCGACGATGGGGCTCTGGTGGGGCCTCACGTTCTCTTTGCGCCACAGAGGGCGGAGTATTATGTGGCGCCTTAGGAGAGGCGTTACAAACCGTGGGAGTTACGCGGCAACCGGCTGATCGTCGGAGGTCGTCTCGGGAGCCGTGGAAGATCATCTGTCGTCTCGATGACAGGCTGGCCGCCGAGGCAGACTTGAAGTCGGGTCTTGAGCCGCTCCCATCTCCGGGGACTAGCCGACTTGGACCGCCCCACAGCTGATGGAATGGTAAGGAGGCTCGTACCTGGGGCACTTCTGGGTGGACACGGGCGTGTACGAGGCTGAGGCCACCTGCGCCCCGCCCTCGGTGGCCGACACGTTCAGCGTGTCGCTGCCGCCGAAGGGCAGGCCCGGGGGGTACGAGTAGGTCACTTTCACCTCACCGTCCGGGTTGGTGACCACCCCGGTCGGACCGGGGCCGAGCACCACCGAGCCGACGGCCGCCGACCCTCCGGCCCCGGCATCGAAACTCAAGAACGCAACGGCGTTCGGGACAGGGTCTCCGAGCCCGTCGGTGACCTCGAGAGTGAGGGTTACAGAGCCCTGACTGGGACCAGGCTTGGGGATCTTGGTCAGTGTGTAGCTGCGCTGGGCTGTGCCACAGCTCATGTCGACCGCGGTCTCAGCGCCGTTCACCACGGCGTCGGTGGGCGAGGTGGCGGTGAGCGTCGCGGTCAGGTGCGTAGCCACGTTGCCGCCCGACTGGGTACCGGATAGCAGGTCTCCGACCGCTCCGAGCACGGCGCCGACGCAGCCAGTCACTGCCCAGCTCGCGTCGGTGAGCCCGAACACGCACGCCGCGGCACCGACGCCGGACTCGGGCACGGCGCAGCCGACTAGTGTCGCCGTCACAGCGCAGGACGCCGCCCCTGCCGCCAGCTGCGCGTCGTGGAAGGCGCTACAGGCGACCGCTGTCGTCGTAGAGGGCGCAGTCATCGGGCCCCACCCTGTGGGAGAAGCCGTACAACCCGCGGTCTCGGTCACGCTCAGCGCGGCATGCGAGAAGCACTCGAGCTGGTTCGGCGGTGAGCTCTGCGCCCAGGTAGAGAACTCGGCCCACGCCGACGACCCTGAAATGGTCCCCACGCCGACCGGCACGCTCGTCGCCGACCAGGAGATGGGGCTCAGCACTACCGCCGCTTGGAGTTCTCCAGCGGAGAACTGAACTTCGGTTTCGCTGCTAGCGCTGAAGGTGGTGCTCGCCGTCCCTTCGGCGTTGGTGGTCGCCAGGATGTCGCTCCCCGTCCCGGCCGGCGTCGAGAGGGCGAATTCCCCGCTCAGCCCCGCCGCGGGCCCCCCATTGGAGTCGAGCACCTCGGCTATGGCGCACCAAGAGGTCGGCGTGGACGAAGATGTGGAGCCGGCCGCTGGCACCACCGATAGGACGAGCTCGTTCGCGTTGACCGTGCTCGACACGACGTGCCCGGTGCCTGTGGCGCCCGGGCAGGGCGCGGGGGCCTGAGCCGGCGTGGTCGTAGTCGTAACCGAAGAGCCGGCTGGCGTCGAACCTTTCTGTATTTCTATCGCGAGCTGGCGGTCGAAGTTCTTCGCCCACTGCTCGAAACGCTGCTCAAACAGGTGGAGCTGTCCAGGGCTCAACCCGTTGGCCAACACGGCCAGCACTGCTAGCGCAGCCATCAACCCGAACAACCCGCGCAATCTCAGCATTGTCCTCCCTCCTGTTCCAGGTCGTCCCTGTGGTTCACGTGCTTACGACGGGGTTTCTCAGCCGGGGTCCACTACCAAGACGACACGCCTGTCGAGTGGCTGGCCGTGCGGGGTCTCTGGAGCCACCGGGTCGGCCTCCCCGAACCCCACTGCTCTGAGCCGGGAGGCCGCTATGCCGTCCCGGGTCAAATACGCCTTGACTTCGGCGGCTCTTTCTTGGCTCAGGATTTCGTTTGTAGCCACGGTCCCGAGGGCGTCGGTGTACCCGTAAATCCAGGCCGTCGCGCCGGGGTGCTCCTTCAGGTAGGCGATGGCTTTCGCCAGGTTCGCCTTGGCCAGTTGGCTCAAGCTGGTTTGCCCGAGACCGAAGTTTACGCTTAGCGACAAGCTGACGACCATGGCACCGTCCAGGCCGGCTTGGACTGTTGGCCCCAGTTGGGAGCCGAGGCCGTCGACCAGCACGACAGCTCTAGCCGCACCCGCCTGGAGCAGGTCCTGCTGCCAGAAAGCCTGGTCGTTGAGACCACCGGAGAAAGCCGCTACCACTACGGTGGCACCCAGGAGCTGGGGCGTGATCGCTGGGGGCCGGCCCCCAGCGGGGGCAAGGACCGCCACCACTTCACGATGGCCCGTGTCGACGCCAGCCTCTTGGAGGCTCGCGAAGATGCTCTCGGCTTTGTCGAGTGCCGGGCCGACTCCCACCGCACTTGCGCTGCCGCCAGGGGCCTGGTTGGCGAGCCGGTGCGCGACGTTGGCAACCCAGGCTTGCATCTCGGCGTGCAACCGGGCCTGCAACCGGAGGCGGTCGGACTCGAGGTGCTTCTGGTAATTGGCAACCTCGGAGTTGTGTTGACCAACCAGGAAGGTGGTCGCGTCTTTCGCGAGGGGCTTAGGTGGCGTCGGGCCGAGCTCGGAGAGGGCCCCGGGGGTAGTCGAAGCCAATAGGACTTTGCCCCCTGGCGTGAGGACGGTGACGGTCTCATGGGGACGGACGGTGGCCGCGAGGAGGTCTGTCACAGCGACTGCGGAGGGACGACCGGATGGGCCCTCGACCACGACCAGAGCCGACGAGGGCCGAGCCCCCACTACGAGCGTCTTCCGATGGGCCTGGTGGTCGCTTGCCAGGGCGGCGCCGAAGAGCCCTTTGCCGTTGCAACCCGAGGCCAAGGTGGCCGCAGCGACGAGGGTGGCGAACACCCTCGCCACGTTCTTGGGCTGCCTCACCGCTGGCCCCCCGCGCTCAGGTGGGCCCGTACCGCCCCTTCGAGGGACGACATGGCGCTTTCCTGGCGGCCCTCCGGCATAGCGGCCACCACCTGCATCAAGTAGGGCGAGATGAGCGAGATGTAGGCGTCCACCAAGCGGTCGCGCTGGTAGCAGGTCTCAGTCAGCTCCCGCAGCCTCGCCTCGTCCTCGCGCTCGGCAGCCCGCCAAAGGCGCTTTGCTTTGTGGACCACAGCGCTTTGTGCAGCCCGGAGCGCCTTGTACCCGGCAACCAGGACGATGCTCGTCACAAACCCGAGGAGAGCAGCGCCGATGGCAGCAGAGACCGCGGCCCAGCCCGTTGTCACCAGGTATTCGTAGCGCAGGAAAGTGAGCGCCAAGATGTAGGTCGCCATGCCCCAGGTGGCCAGGCGCCGCAGGCGCCTGGAAGAGCGGAGGCTGGCCCAGGCGAGGAAGCCCTCGCCTGCGATCAGGCCGAGCCACAAGATGGCGGTGATGAAGTCGCTCGTGGTCCGGCCGCCTCCTCCGGCTTGAGCAGCAAAGTTTGCGGGTATTATCTCGATGAGAGCGGCCACTAGGGCGAGCGCCAACATTATGTAGCGGGGCGAGCGCCGTGATGGCTCCTTCGCCTGGGCTGTCGAGTAGTTGTCGCGACGAAGGTCGGCTTCGTCCCGTGACGTCGCGCGCTCTCGTGCCGCGTGCTTTACCACATCGTCTGCCTGGCGCGCTTCTTGGTAGAGTTCGGCTCGGGCCGTACGCGATTCATTGAACCTGCGCATGATCGGGATGACGCTCGGTAGGTTCGGCGTGACCTGGAGTGACCCCTCGTCGGGGACACTGAAAAGCCTCGTGCTTTCTTGGTCGTCATCGTATGGGTCGTTTTTCGGTGCCATTCAAAGCCTCCTGTGCTCAAAGGTTCTTGTGCATGCCCAGAGTTGGAAGTAAAATCCCTGCCCCCTACCCGTTACAAGACGCACACTTGGGCCCCACAAACGGGCCTCCAGCCTGTTGACCGAGACTCGTCAATGCGCCTTGCCGGGTCCTCACGAAAAAGGCGGCGCCGCGGTGCAGACAGACGATCGTGCCGGGAACGTAGAAGCCGGCTTTCTCTCCGCCAGCACCCGTACCCTGTTGACGATGGCGTCCTGGCCGTTGTTGAGGTTCTGCCGCCGCTGTGCCCGGCGGGCTTTGATCAAGCGGATCACGTGGTCGTCTGGTTCCATTGGCGTTTCTCCTTCTTGTGGGCCTAGCTACGGGAACCGGCTCTCTGCCCTGTGCTGAGTTGCTCTGCGCCCGAGGCGCCATCGCTGATCACGCCGCGGCACCGCCACGCGTCCCACGAATTGGCTGTGGGCTATGGCGGGCGGGAACGACGCTCGCTGGCGAGGCGAGCCGAGACGTCTCCGGCTCATCGCCAACCCTTGTGGCAAAGAGGAAGAGCCCGGACATCGTGAGCCCTTCTCCCCATCGCTGTCGGGCCGGCTTCGCCGGCCACGTGCAATGTGCTCATTCTTCCTCCTCTTTCCTGTTCGGGCCTTGCGCCCGTCACCTACACAAACCGGCCACGTGAGGCCACCTAAGCCGCACCTGGCCCTCGCCGTTGCGATGCCACGTTCGTCACAAAAGAACAAGCCCGGGGCGGGCCTTGGCTGAGACGGGGCTCGCGGGCTCACCGTCCGGGCTGAACAGCCGGCGAGACCCGTCCGCTTGGCGGACCAGGAGGTCCCCGGAGCGAGAGAACTCTGCGACCACCAAAGGGCGAGCTGACAGGACCAGCCCGTTCGGCACCCAGAGCTGACCAGGCATGGGGCGCTTTTCGCTCCCGTTGTCCCCAACAGAAAGGTCCGCAGCTTGTCCGGCACTGCCGTTACCACGAACAGAAGGGTCCAGTTCGGCACCAGCAAGATCGAAGTCCATTGGGCCTCCTCCTCTCTTGGTCTCTTGCAGTCCCCGACGGGCCATTCCGGCCCCTCTGCGAATAAGAACTGCTTCGGCGGCTGCTGCTGAGCTGAAAGCCGGCCAACCTGAGCGCTCCGCCTCTTGCCGAGGTACGGATAGCGACGAAGACCGGGGCTCCCGGTATAGATGTGGGTCATCGGTCGCGACTCTTGGGCCCCCCTGGGAAGCTCTGCCTTTTCGCCCCTCCGGGGGCGAGGCTGGTGGGATCCCTCAGGTGTAGACGAGTTCGCTTTCCTCGTGTGTGCTTCGGTTGTCAGCTGCCACAACGCCTTCTCAGCGCTGTAGAGCCCTACCCACCCACATCAATGGCGAAAGAGCCCGAAGACCCTGTGGTCGTCTGGGGCACCGCCAGCCGTTGTCAGCAGGCCAGGGGGTGGCTGGCTGGGCTCGGAGGAGGCCGGCGAGGCCTGGCCAGTGGTTGCCCGTCCACTTGATGACACTCGGCCCGCTTTTCGGCTGCAACGGGCTTCCGCGGCACGACGAACACCCCGGCCACTGCGTACCGGTCCGAATTTCCACCCAGCATTGTATGAACTGGGCAGTTCCTGCCTATTGGGCCGCCAAGGGGCTGCTCAGCCTGTTTTCTTTTGAGGGCGCCCCCAGCGTGGCTCCCGGGGCCGGTTGGCCTCAGCTGTCAATTCTTCCAGCCAGTTGTCGGCCTTGAGCTCGAAGTGGAAGTTCAGCACGTCGTCGTAGCTGATGGGCGGCCCAGTGTGGGTTTCGGACAGCTCGGCGGGAAGATCCCAGTGGACAAGCTTCACACCTGCCGAGACCAACTGGCCCACTACCCAGTCGTCGGCTGGTTTGTTGGTTATCACGTGGCAGCGGGGGCACAGGAAGGAGTAGGTCGCCTGTTCGTCCGCCGTGCACACTTGTACCTGGACTTCGGGAGCTGCCAGCGCGAGCTCCCCGCAAGTTGGGCAGTTCGCCCGTATTGTCGGCATCTGGCGCTCCTTTCCGTGCCGGGTCCTCTATTGCAAATAACCGCGGCCCTGGCTGGTACTGAGCGGGCTGCCGAGCGGCAGGTAGACGACCACGACGAGCCCGGGGCTCTTGCGGACCAATCGGGCCATCACGCTGGGGCCAAGTCGAGTTGACATTCTCAGAAGAGCACCCCGGGTGGCCTCTAGAGACAGTCAAGGACCTCTGCCGCGGCGCGCTCGCCAGAGGCGACGGCGCCGTCCATGTACCCGCACCAGTGGGGGGCCGCCTCTGCCCCGGCCCAGTGGACGCACCGGTAAGGCGCCCTCAGCGCCCGGCCGTACGCTGCCAGGGCGCCCAGCTCGGGGTGGGCGTCGTAGCCTCCGAGGCTGTAGGGCTCGGCGGACCAGTCCTGCTCAAGGAGCTGCACCGGTTTGGCGGCCCGCGGCCCGAAGAACCTTGCCAGGCAAGCCGTCACCGCCTCACGGCGAGCTACGGGGTCCGCCCGGCTGAACCAGCGCCCCGCCGAGCCGCCAAGCAGCCCGACCAGGACCCCGGGGCCGTGCTCGGGTGAAGCGTCCATGGACATGTGGAGCGGCCCATCGTCGCTGAAGGCCTGGCCAGAGAAGCCCTCGGAGCGCCAGAAGGGCTCGTCGTAAATGGCCGCCACTTTTATGACCGCCCCCATTGCCATACGGCGGACCAGCTCGGCGCGCTCGTGGGGTAGCGATGGGTCGAAGCCGATGGATCTGCACAAAGGCGGGGGCACGGCCACGACTACCGCCCTGGCCTTGTAATGCGAGTTCTTGGTGGACGCCGTGACGCTCCCAGCGTCCTGGCGTATATGCACCACCGGGGCGCCGAGCACGACCCTTTCGCCGAGCGCGCCGGCCATGCGGGCCGCCAGCTGCTGCGCCCCTCCCACAAAGCGCCGTTCCTGCGCGCCACCTGTGACAGTGAGAGGAGTCCTCACCCCGCCCGCAGAGCGCAGCACGAACAGCAGCCAGAGCAAGGAAACTTCCTCCGGCTCGGCTGCGAGCAGCTCGCGTACGCCAAGGCGGAGGACGGACCTCCCGCCCTGGGTGGCGAGGTTGCGCCGGAGCCAGCGCTCGACGCTGGTAGCGTCCCACTTGCCGGCCCGGCGGGCCTGCCAGGGCTCCTCCAGGCCGACGGGGTGGGTGAGAAGGCTGAGGTGTGCCCCCGCCTGGGCGAGGTCGGCGAGCACCCCGAGCGGCAGGGGCGGCACCGAGGTCTTGTAGGAACGGCGCCGGCCGTCCCAGTAGAGCACATGGAGGCCGTTGTCCAAGGTGGTGGCCTGGCGGGCGCCGAGGCCCGCTGCGAGCGCGGCGAGGCGCTCCTGGCCGGGGCCGAGCCACTCGCCCCCCAGGTCCACGAAGGCACCGGGGGCTACCTCCACGCTGAGCAGGCGGCCCCCGACGCGTTCACGTGCCTCCAGCACCGCCACTTCCTTGCCTGCCCGTACGAGCTCACGCGCCGCGACGAGCCCGGACAGGCCGGCACCGACGACCAGGATGTCGACCTCGCCGGTCCGCATCGCTATCGCCTAGGTCCCGGGCCGTCTGGGCCGGGCGGCACGCTCTGGAGCCCCTCGGGTGTCAGTGGCACGAGCCTGATCTCGTCACGGGCGTCAAGGTAGCCAGTGATCTCCCTTACTTCCTCGTCCTCCAGGGCCCCTTCGCTCTCGCAGACGGCCACGTAGTCTTGCCAAAACGCCTTCACCTGCTTGGAGGGCAGGGCGGGGGGCAACGGCCTCCCTGGGAAGGGCACCACGCCCAGCACCATGTGGTAGGAACGCCTCAGGCCCTCGTCCAAGCTGGGCTGGAAATAGGGCATCTCAAGGGCCATTACCCCGCAACGCTCGGAGTAGAACCTGAGCCGCGCCCAGGGCTCCCCCCAGTCCTCGTTCACCTCGGCGTGGAAGCGTCCGTCATCGACCTCTATGAACCCGAAACTCCCCGGCTCAGCGAGCCACTGCGCCTGCGCGGCACGCATGAGCGCGCTGCCGGTGCCGCGGCCGCGCTGGCCCGGGCGGGTGGCCGCGTAGGCGAAGAGAAAGCCCCCGGACTTGCGGTAGGACTCACCGATTACCACGCCCCGCACGTGGCCATCGGCTCCACAGCCGATGACCCACTTGTCGATACAGGACGGCCCGGCTACTTCTTGTCGAGCTTCTCCCGTGGCGTCTTCCCCGCCCTCATCGCCGCCGGCGGCTGTGTAGGAGCCCGGGACGTACTGGTCCTCGGGGAACGAGGCGCAGAGCACCTTATCGACCTCGTCCTGCAGGCCGCGGCCTATGGCTTGGTCCTTGTCGACTAGCAACAGCGCGTCCCGGGTGATCTCCTCCCAGGCCGGCACGGGGTTATCGAGGAGTGGGTCGGCAGAGGACAGCTTCGCCCAGATCTCTCTCACCTGTGTGGGCCAATCCCCGCTCTGGCCAGTCGGTGGGCGGTTCAGGTCTTGGTCCAGAGGCACTCGGACCGCAACTGTCGCAAGGAGGTTGCCGGCCTCACTTCGCAGGGACACGTCGTCGAGGGTGTTCCCCGGCATGAAGTAGGCGGCCATTTCCCTGGCCGCAGCGATGCGTGCCGGCCCGGGGCGCCCGTCGAGCCAGGCGCAGAGCCGCTCGGCCATCAGCTTGTGAAGGGCCTGCGTGTAGGCGTCCGCCGTCTCAGCCTTGTTCGAAGTGACATGGAACCTGAGCGTGTGGGCGAGAGCCCTCCGCAGGCAGGCGCCTGCCTGCTCGTGCTTGCCGGAGGCCTGGGCAGCATCAGCCATTGCTCGTTCGAGGTGGGCCATTACCTCGTGGTCCGCTCCGTCGTCGGAGGCCCTAACCAAGTCGAACGCGGCCCGGGCACACTTGACAGCCTCTGCCAGTTGCCACCGCGCGACCTGCGAGTCCGCTTCGTAGAACAGCGCCCACCAGTGGTTGAACTTCCCTTGCGGGACCAGCGCCTTTGCTTCTTTGCTGAGCTTGTAGGCCAGGTCCAAGTCCCCAGGCTGGGGGTCTTTGTTCTTGAAGCGTGCGCAGTCGGCCAGGAGGAGACGGGCCATACCCATGGCGTCTTTCAGCATCGTTTTCTTCACGATGTTCTGGCGGCTGTCCAAGGCGCCCTTGAAGCCCTGGTCGAGCCGTTCGAGGGACAGATGCGCTTGTTGCCAGTCACCATCCCACCGCCGTTGCCACTTCGTCTCGGGCACGTAGGAGCTGCGGAGCGAGCGCAGCACCTGGGCGGCTTCCGCGAGCTTGCTGCCATCATCTGTGGGGGCCAAGTCCAGCATCCGGTTGACAAGGGGCCAGGGCACGAAATAGTCCCACCACCAGAAAGCCCAGAGCGCCACGGCGGAGAACGCGGCGGCTGCGGTCCCAGGGTCCCCGGTCCCCTTCAGGTGGTGGACGAGGTGGCGGAGGTCGTGGTAGGCAATTTCGCCTTCTATCTCCAGGAGGCTCGAGAAGGAAGCCTCGTTCAGGAACGCCGCGGCGCGCCCTATGTAAAACGCCGCCGCCTTGTTATTGAGGTCCTGGAGTTCTTGCGGGGACAACAATGTCGTGGCCATGGCGCGAGCCTGTTCGGCCATGCGGGAGTGGACGCTAAGGCGCCCGCCGGGCCCGCTGGAGACGACGCAACGGCGGACGAGCTCTCGGAGGGGCGCCTTGCTCCCCACCAGGTGCGTGGCCAGCGCTAGGTCGAACCACTCCGGCTGCTCCGGCAAGACCGAGAGGCATGCCAGGGCCCTCCGAGCCTCTTTGGACAGTTTTTCCACGGCGCGCGGGGGGACGGGGACAACCGCGGGTTGGCCAGCGCGTTGCCAGGAGCCGAGCCAGTCCCGGAACTCGGCATCGTCCTCTGGGGCTGTTTCCTTGAGGTCAGCCCCGGCGAGGACGAGGTCGAGCGGCGAGCGGCCCACTCGTTGTACGACTTCGCCAAAGTCACCGGCAAAGGTGCAGGTGCCCGACGGGCACGCCTCGTTTTTCAGGAGGCTTAGTGCTGCTTGTTCGCTAAGCAAACCGATGGGGACCGGCTCCACACGCCGGCCGAGGCGCGTGAGCCCTTCTTCCAGCCCTTTCTCCTGCAGCGTCGTGACTATGGCGGCGCAGTGCTTGCGCGGCAGCACAGCGTCGATGAGCTCGGCGTCGGCGGCCCCGGCGTCGTCCCAGAAGAACAGGACGCGCTCGGCAGGGCTCAATCCGTGCTCCAAGGTGCCCCGTAGTGTCCTGGCCACGTCCAAGGGCTTGTTCTCGTAATCCACAACAGGTAGCGAGCGGCCCAGCACCGTTGCGAGGGAGCCGACGACGGCCGGAGCGACGGCCGGGTCGGCGTCCCGGCCAGGGGCGGTACGGACGACCCGGCGCCCGTGCCCGAACAGTTTCGCTGCCAGTTCGCTTGCAGTGGCCCCTACGGCCGTCTTGCCGATGCCCCGCTTTTCGGGGAGCTCAGCGTCCGCATGTAGGACGACGACCACGTCCTCTTGGAGCAGGCCCTCGATACGGGCCACTTCTTTTTCGCGGCCGAACAGGGCCTCGGGTGCGAGGACCCCATAGGACGGGGAGTAGATCTGGCGCCAGGCCTTGTCCAGGGCGTCCGAGAGGTCGCGCGCTGGCCTGATGAGCGGGAGGCCGAACAGTTTGTGCTGGCTGGCTAGCCTCACCCGGGCCAAGCGCCAGTCGGACTTTGGGTCCTTCGGGTCCAGGTTGCCCTCCGGCACCAGGACGAGCTCCGCCTTCCTCCGTGCGGCGGCGGGCAGTTTCGCGCTCGGGCTGCCGATCTTCTCCAACGTTCCGCCGTCTTTGACTTCGCCGGTTATGAACAGCTTCACGTCCACGTTGTCGTCATCTTCGTTGTCGCTGTTGCCTCGGGCGTCCAGCGCGACGCCCTTCATGGTGGCGAGGAGGCCTACGGCGAACGGTGCCCCGAAAGACGGCCCTTCGAGCGAGCTCAGCCTTTTCTCAAAGCTTTTCAGCTGCCAGCGCACCGAAAGCGCTGGCTCGGCGCCAAGGTCAGCGGCGCGCAGGGCTTCGTCGCGAGCGACCTTGACTGAGTCTTCAAAAGCTTCGTCGAACAGCAAGAACGCGTGCTCGGGAGCGGGGTACACCTCTTGGAAGCCCCAGGCCATTTTCCTGAGCTCGACGGTCCCGGCGTCGCCCCGGCCCGCGGCGGCTGCTTTGCGGCTGCGGTCGAGCAGGCAGCCCAGCACCACGGGAGCCCCAGCCTGCGGTGTTGTCAGTTCGGTGCCGCAGAAGTCGTACAAAGCCTCGGCAAAGGCGCCGAGGCGAAAGCCCTCGGTTGCTAGGGTACCGACCAGGCTTGCGAGCAGGCCCGGGAGCCCGACGTTGGCCTCCGGCGGGCTTGGCGGCCCCCCACCGCGGGGTTCATTGCGGCGGGAGGGGGCGCTAGTGAGCGGGAGGGTGAGCCGCCCCGCTGGGCTCGCCTCCCAGTCCCGTACCACGTCCCGGGCCTCCTCGACCAACGCTTCCCAGGCACTCTGTGACATAAGACCGCCCGCCGCCAACGCCCGTGCATGCCACGCCAGGGCTACGGTCCTGGAGACCGCTCTCCCGGCTGCGAAGTAGGCCTCTTCGCCCTCGTTGCCCTTTTGCTTTCTGCCCTCGCCCTGCAGCCGGGGGAGCTGCATGCTGGCTACCTCACGCAACCACCGCTGGTTGGGGTCTTCTGTGCCCGGCTGAGGGGCCACAGGGCCAATGCCGTGAGCTTGTTCGAGGCACCACGCGTAGTAGTCCTGGGCGCTCCGTGGCGGGGATTTGTCGTTCTCTTTTGCTTGGCGCTCGTCGTAGCGCACTTCGAACTTGAACGCAGCATCGCCCGGGGCACCTGGGAGCGTGACCGAGGCTTTACAAGATCCTTCGACCGCTTTGCCAAGCTGGGCCCGTTCCTCCCCGAAGGGTTGCTCGGTCGTGGTCCCGTCTTCGTCCTCGTAGACAAGCGTCACCGTCAGGACGACCTGGGACCCTTCCAGTTCGGGCTTGGCGGTCAGGTCCACCGAGACGACGACCTCGTCCGAATCCTCGTCGCGTTCCTGCCTCAGTTCCGCGGTCCCGAAGCCCTCGATCAGGTAAGCCAGCGAGGCGGTGCCCTCTCGCTCCTCGGCCCCGCTGGCGTCGTTCCAGCCGAGCAACGGGTACCGGAAGCACGCGGTAGGCATGGCGTTCTTCTCCAGGCGGTCAGCCACGTGGGCTATCGAAGCGCGTACTCGCGCCAATGTCGCAGCAAGTTTGTCTTTCATGGAGACCGCTCCACGCTGGCCGCTCAGTCCCTGCGTGGCCCCCGTGCCTGCCGTTACCGAGGCGACAGCGCGAACTGCTGGGCCAACCTGCCCCGTGTCAGGCAATGCGATCTCTTCATCGACAGCCTCTGCCAGGAACACAAGGTGCGGTTCACCGACCAGCGGGACCGCAGCCTTCGCCCAGTCGCTCATGAGCGCTTCGGCGAGCCGTTCGGTCTCGGCCGCCTCGGGGATGAGGCCCTTTTCGCGCTGGGCGAGGGCGACATGGAAAAGAGAGAGGCCCTGACGAGAGAGGCCCTGGTGGTCCATCTCGCCGGCATCTTCCGAGACCTCGGCCGCCCGGCCCCAGGCCTTGGCCGCCCACGTCCAGGACTGCTGCGCTCGCTCCCATGCGCTCTTCACGCTCCTTAGGCCGTCGAGCGAGCTGTAAGCGAAACGCTCGGCAGCCAGTGCCCTTAGGGCCAACAGCTGTGCCTGCCTCCGGTAGCCGAGCACCTTGGGGAGCGGGCTGCGCTTGGGGTAGCAAGTCAGTTCGAGCCCCAAGTCCTCCGCGGAGGTCCCGCGGGGCAAGCTGAGACGAGCAGTCGCCCGCCAGCCGCCTGCGCCCCCTCGGACTTCTCCCACCCAAAGCGCCTGCAAGTCAGTGAGGCGGTAAAGACGTGCCCAGATTTTGACGCCGTGTTCTGGCCCTGCCAGGGAGGCGCTGACCTCAAGGTCGTAGGTCCCGTCGCCTGCGAGCGTGAGCTCAGCTTGGAGGTCCTGGCTCTGATCCGGGGCCGTCTTGACCAGGTTGGGGTCGATGGGCGAGCACCAGTGCAGTCGTCCGGGAGCAGCCGTAGTCTCCCACCCAAGAGTGGGCCCAGCTGGACTGGGCCGGATGCTGGTCAGCACGGCTAGCCGGCTGCTTTCGGGCCCTTCAGGCCCGACGAGAACAGGCCGGAGCACCGGGCTCACCTCTAGCGCCGTCGTTGGCATTTGAGCGCGCTGCACCGCCGTCCGAAGGGGCATCTTGATCCGGGCGCTTTCCGCAGGAAGGCTGTTGTCATCGAGGATCTTGCGCCACTTCTCGGGGAGGCTCCTCACGCCCTGTGCCTCTTCGAGCCGCCACAGCTGTGACGAAGCGGGCGAGTGTTCGGTTGACTCGCGCCGCGCGCGGAGCATAGCCAAAGAAGCGAGGCCCCGCTTGAGGTCCCTGTTGCCGCCGGCAACCTCGACCGTTACGTCCTTGCTGCTCAGCTTCAAGCCCACGCCGAGCGCTCCCAATAGCTCCGCCGCGGGCCCAGGGACATCGCCCTCCGCCGTGAGCACCACCAGGGCCCCCACCAGCTCCGAGTCCGCCGCGTCGAACTCGAGCACGAGCCCGATCTCGAAAATGCCAAGGGCTACCGGCCCAGCAGGCCCAGAGGGACGGATGTCGAGCTCAACGACCTCGCGCTCTGGCGCTGCAAATGAAAGGGTCGTTTCCATGGTTGTCTCCTTCTTGATCGCTGTTAGGATGAAATTCCAGTAGAACGGGCAGGAACCTTTCGATGAATATCGCTTTGTGGTCACGGCGGCGCCCCTCGTAGGTATTGACTTCCTTCTGGGTGGCCCACCCCACTAGGGAGTACCCTGGCGGCCACCACAGCAGGCCAGGCTCGTCTTCTGATTGCATTGCCCTCGTCTGCAGTGCCCTGAAGACGAGCCAGTAGAGGTTGTCATCATCGCCGATCCCCGGGGCCTGTGCCAGCTCCTCTTCGGGCGTGCTCAGGAACATCAGCAACGCGTCGTAAATTCTCTTGGCGCGGATCACGTTGGTGAGCCGGAGTTGTTGGCTCTTGAGGCGCTTTCGGGCGTTATCGAAGTCTTTCGGTGTTTGGAGCCCTAGGCACGCCCCGAGCGAGACAGCCGGGGCCGGCAAGGACGGGTCATCACTGCTTGTTTCGCGATTGAAAGGGGTGCGGCGGAGCTTTGGCGGCGGCTGCAAGGCTGGGGTTATGGCGTCGACTTCCCGGACGCTCCCGTCCGGGGATCTGACGACCACACTGCTGGCCGGGGCGATAACCCCGAGGCCCGGCACCGGGAAGCTGGGGTCTTTAGTGACTGGGCGTTCGTGGGGGTCCTGCCACCCAGAAGAAGCGATGTCGGCTATCCTGCCGAGGCTGGTCCTTACGGCCTTCGGCCCCTTCCAAACGCCGCCGTGTCTGTCGAACTCGGCGCGATCGATCTCTGCGTTCTTGACCGTGAGGCCGGCGTAGGCCGCCCAATTGCCGTCTTCCATCACGCCGCCGTCTTTGCGCGTTTTTAGCGTTTCGCGCTTTGCGAAGCTCGCCACGACGTTGAAGTTCGCCAGAGCTCGGACTTCCTTGGCTACGTGTTTTGCGTTCCCGCCCGCGCCGGCCCAGGCGTGGGCGATGATCGTGACGTCCCAGTCGTCCAGGTAGGCCAGCGCTATGTGGCCTTGGCAGGTTATGCGCGCGTACTTCTCGAAGTCGGCCAATGTGAGGGGTGTTGGAAGAGCGCGTCCAGGGAACGCCTGCTGGAACGTCTCATCTAAGCTGCTCCCGTGTAGGCGCGCGGCGAAATGCTCGCGAGATACGCGCCTCAACCCAAAGTGGCATAGAGGGCCGCTCTCAATCGTGACGGCGTCGTACGCCGCAAGGCTGGCAATGCGGGCCTCGAGCACAGCCGGGGGATCGTTGTTATGGGTCTTCACGACGCGGCCGCTCAGGATGTTGCGTGCTATTGTTGGCACGGCCGCGGGCAGGTCGTTGACGCTCGGCTCGTTCTCTTCGTTGGGCGGTCCTAGGTCCTCGGTCACGGTCCTCCCTTCTTGCGGGCCAGGCCGACCGGATCGGTCTTGGCTTCGGTAAGATGTCCTCAAAAGGCGGGGTGGCTATGGCTTCCGGGTCGTGGCGTTGTGCCAGGGCCCACCCCCAGGGGGCTCGTCGTTCCGGCTGTTCACGTTCACCTCGCGGTTGCTCCTACTACTATCCAACCGAGCAACTCCGCCGCGCTGAAGCCTTTGGCGAGATTTTTGTGCCACTGGGCAGGCCCGGGGTCGAGGCTCGGAACAGGTTCCTCCGGTAGGCCGAGTTTGAGCAGCTCGAGGAGGGGATCCTCCTCGACCCCGAGGCCTCCGCGGCTATCTCTGGCACTAGGTGCGCAGGGGACTGGCGCCCCTGGTTGGCTTTGCTTTGCGTCCGCTCCCGCACGGGCAAGGGCCATTGCGAGGGGCGCTCGCGAACACCTCCGAGACGTCCGACGCCGGGCGGCCTTGGCCGAGGAGCCCCTTCATCAAGCGCATCGGCCCGTCCACGTGGTGGAAGAACTCCTTGTAGCCGGCGCACAGGTAGTTGAGCCCGGCTTCCCCGTCAGGGGTCATGGTGAAGCGGTTCTTCGGGCACTCCCCCCAACAAGCGAAGCGCACGTCGCAGTCCCAGCAGCAGCGGGGCAGGGAGTCGCGCTTTTGTTCGCCGAAGCGGCGCTGTGCCTCCGAGCCGATGAGCTCGACCAGGTGGGTGTCGGTGATGTTGCCGAGGAGGTGCTCGGGGGAAACGAAGTGGTCGCAGGAGTAGGCCCAGTTCTCCCGAAGCTGTCCCCAGCCGCAAGGTAGACGGGGGGTGCAAGGGTCGCTCGTGCAGCCGTGGGCCGGCGCCTAAGGCGGAAAGAACCCGTTCGGTCAGGCGTGGGCCGGCACGAAGGCGTGTACAACGAGCACAAGGGTGCCGTCGGCCTCGACGCCCGTGACCGTCGCCTCGAACGGTCCCGCTCCACTGTCGGCGACAAGGACCTGCTCGCCGACAACAGGCGCGCGGTCTTCCTCCCAACAGCCGGGGGGCACCGTCGCTCGCCCGCCACGCACGGGCACAAAGGTCAAATCGGCGACGACCTGCGGCACATTTCCCACGGTGCTCATGGTACCGGCCCAGCCTCGTCGCCGGTCGTCCTACGAGGGTCGAAGGCTCGCAAGACGGCCGTGAAGCGGGCCGCGAGGCTCGCCCGAAGTAAGCCGCGCTCTGTTCTTGTCAGCGTCGCGTAGTCGGCCGTCCCGGGGGGGTAGGGGCAAACGATCACGTCGACGTACCGATCGGACAGAGGAAGAAGGTCCTGGCCATCGAAGACATTGGTGGCTACCAGGCGCACCCAAGGGCACGCAGCTCATTGACGTGGGCCAGTCCGTACCAAGACCATCTCGTGCCGCGGACGACGATCTGAGCCTCGATCTCGTCGGCCACAGCGAAGCTGTTGACGCTGAGCGCTCCGGACCGCTCAAACCCGGGGATGACGCGATAGGCGGGGGCGTTGGCGAGGGCGAGCTTCAAGGCATTGACGACGTCGCTGTCCTGGGTCATGCGCAGCAGGAGCTGGTCACCGTCGTCGATGCGGTGATCTGCGCGCACCACGACCCGCAGAGTCACGACCTTGTACCTCCGGTGACGACCACGCTCGGTCCGCCTCCTCCGCAAGACCCTACCCCGCCGTGGCTACTGAGTGCCGTTTCTGCTAGCGGAGTTGGCAATCACGGCCTTCGCCTGACCAGAACCGCCGGTGGACGCTCCGTACGAGAAGCGCCTCAAGGCCGAGAGTACCGCCTCTGGTGCTTCTCGGCACTTTCTTCGTCTATCCTACGGAGTGGTCGATGGCCGACCAAGGTGGTCCGAGACACCTGGGGGTCGTGGCAATGCGACGGGAGTGGGGGCCCGAGGACCTGGTGGCGTGGCCTACCCACCACGGCCCAGCCGGGGGCGCCGGCCAGGGCGTCGTCGCTCGCCACCCACTCGTAGCGGCCGAAGCGCGGGGCACCGGTCGCCGGGTCGGGGCTAGTTGGCCGGACGGAGGGGGCGACGATGATGTAGCCCCGGTCCCCTCTGACGTCTATGCCCGGCGTCGAGCCCACGCCGGCGAGCGAGCCGGTGGTGTTGGCCACGCGCCGGCCTTCGGGGGCCAGGTAGAAAAGGTGCCAGCCGCCGCTGCGGGTCCTCGCCGTCAGGGTCGGGGGGAAGGCGTGGCCGGCCGCCTCCAGGGCCTCCCGGGTGAGGTCCCCTTCGTGGTGGGGGTCGATGTCGACCACGACCAGGCCCGAGGCCTGGCCGGTGGCGATGCCCACGTTGGCGTGGGGCTGCCAGTGCCACCAGTCCCGGAGCTGGCGAGCGTCGGTCGTCGCCCGCTCGGTCCAGTGGACGAGGGGGTGCTTGCCGGGCTCCTCGCACGCCGCGCTTTTTTTGCAGCCGCAGTGGCCGGTCGCGAGGTCGACGGGCGCCACGGGGAAGACCGGCCACCCGAGGGCGGCGTAGGCCAAGGCGGCATCGAGCGGGCCCTGCCCGTTCAGCACCGCCAGCTGCTCGCCCGTGACCGGCACCGGCATCCCCTATCGCTCTGCCCCTCGAGGGCCCACGTAGGCCCCCGGCACGGCTAGACCACTCACAGTTGGGTCAGGTTAGCTCATCTCTCCACTGGAGGTGGGGATCACATGGCGGCCCTCACCAGGTTCGCGTGGCGGCCCTAGGTCCTCCAGCTCGTAGCCGTGCGGGTAGACGTCCTTCCCGGAGCGCCCTGGGCGGAACCGGGGCTCGGCCCGCACGGGGCGCTTCCGGACAACCGCCCTGCGGGCGGCCATGGCCAGGGCGAAGGCCCGCCGGGCTGCCGGGGCCGGTACCGGTAGCGACAGGGCCTCGCAGAGGCGGTCGTCGAGCATCAGGCGTACGAGGGTGGGCGAGGCCCAGCGGGTCCCTTTCGGCATCCTCGTGGCGAGCACGTCCCGGGTCGCCCGCATGAGCCTCGCGCCCTCCGGGGAGGGGGCGAGGCTCTCGGCCTCATAGGCGTCCAAGAACCGCTCGGCCTCCTTGTAGCTCCCCGGCAACCACCCGAGCCCCATCAGCTGCCCCACGCGCCGGTAGAAGGCCGTCACGGCCTCCTTTTCCCTCTCCGTGCTGGGCCGCCACCCGTAGCTGTCCATGAAGCGCACCGCCGGCACGATGAAGGTCGTGAGCACGTAGCTGTACTGGTCCTCGGTTATCCGGACGGCCCGGTGCATCTGGTTGATCATCCTGATGACGGCCCGCCCCCGGGGGCTGTCGGGCCCCGAATCGATCAGCTCGTACATCATGAGCGCCGTGTCGAGGGAGCGCTTGAGCGGCCGTGCCAGGATCTCCCCCGTACCCATGAGGACCTTGGCGATCGAGGGAACGGCGAGGGTCCGCACGAAGGACATCTCGAGGCCGAACTGCACCTCGAAGGCCATGTCGTAGAGCGCCATCTGCCGGTAGATGGCGTGAGCCTCGCTCAGGTCGAGCCGGCTGCCAGCCGGGCGCTCAAGGTCTTCGTCCTTGGGTCGCGGTACCACCGGCTTACCTCCTTCAACCAATCGAGCTCCTCGTCGAACGAACTGGTAGAGGCCCCGGGGAGCTGGGCCCGGCTGGCGCCGGGCGCGCCGGCGCACGGTCCCCGGTCTGCCAGGTAGCGCAGGATGGCGGCCACGGCCAAGGGGCCAGGCGCGCCGAGCGCTTCGGCGTCGGCCTGCGCGGCGTCCACCAGCTCGGCGCCGAGACGGTCCTCGACGGCGAGCAGCCCGTCTCTGATCTCGACGACGCGCCGGCGGAGACGGAACTCGGGGTCGGCCCTGCCATAGGCGAGCTCGACCGCCGGCGCCAGTTCCCTAAGAGCGCCCCACAAGGGTCGCAACTGCCAGAGCGCCAGGCGTTTTTGCAGGGCTCGTCTGGTGCCGACGACGTTTTCCCAGCCGGAGCCGAGGGCGCTCAGAAGGAAGGCCAAGGAAATGATGAGCGGTTCGCTCGTTAGGTCGAAGCGGCCCCAAAACTTCAAGTTGGCCCCTCGTAGGTGCCACGCAACCAGGACGGCACACTTGCTCGCGATGTACAGGTAGCCCATCGTGCAAGCGGCCGCTACCAGGCCGAGACTTGTGCGCAAGGCTCCTGGGCCGGCCTTGCGACCCCCCGACCAACAGACCGCCAGAGCGCTGCCCATGGCCCAGCAGGTGACGGCCAAGAACGGCGCCCAATGGACAACCGAGCGCCACCCGGCGTCGAAGTACTCGGTCGTGCCGGCCAGCTCGGGCGGTACCGCCCGTATGGGCCAGAGGACCAATGGCAGGGTACTCGCTGCGATGGCAACTGCTGCGGCGGCCCAGCCCCAGCGGAGCCGCCCGGGACGCGACCTTGCCCCCTCGGCCACAGCTGCCACCCCTGCGACCGCGCCCGTGCCCAGGTCGATCTTCATTATCGAGGCCCCTGCTGACGTCCCGAGCAGCTCGTTGGCCAGGCGGTACGCCGGGCCTAGTTCCACCAGTTGGCCAGCGCCCAAGAAAATGAGGGCGAGCTCCAACGACCGTCCCGGGCCTGGCCGGCGGAGAGAACCGGCCCGCCGGACCGCCAAGGCGCAAACCAGGGCGGTGGCCAGGATGTGGAACTCGTCCATCAGGTGTCCAAGTGGAACGCCTTGGCCAATTCCCCGAGCAGGTTGTCCCCTGCGCCCCGAAGGGCCTTCACGGGAGTGCCGGGACAGTCATTGCCAGGGGCCAGGAAGCGGCCGAGGACGGTCGCCATGGCCTCTGCGTCGCGCTCTTGCACCGAGTCATAGCCCGTCCGGGCCAGGACTTCGGCCACCTTCTCAGGGGCCAAGTCCGGCAACAGCTTCGCCAGGTAGGCGGCCGCCAAAACCTTGGCCCCGGTGTGGCCGCAGAGTATGTGGGCGAGCTCGTGCAGGCAGATGTGCTCCTGGTGTGCCCGACTCGTGCGTTCTTCCACGACCACCACGTCGTGTCCATCACGGAACGATGCCCAAACCCCGCACGGCACATTCTCCCCTGCCCCGAAGGCGTGGTAGACCACTTGCAGCGGGCGCCCTCGTGACTTGCTGATCGCCCCTAAGAGCTCTTCGAGCGTGAACTGGCGCGACAGGCCGAGCTCTGTCAGGAGCCGCTCGCAGCGGCGCTGCAGAGGCCCTATCCCGCCTCCCCGCACAGGGGGACATTACACCGACGGATGCCCGAAGGCCACTGGTAGTGGGCTCTTCTGGTCCCAATGGCTATGACTTCTTGGAGCGGCCCTGTCCTGGTGGCTCGGCGTTCTCGACGACGCCCAGCATCTTCGCGAGCGCCTCACTTGCTACGTCGATGATCCTCGCGACCGCCGCTCGGCTCTCCGGTGAGAGCTCCCCTGCTCGAAGCCCCAAGCTCTCCAGCCCCGCGTCGCGCATCTTGGCCAGCAGCTCGAGCTGTTCGTCCACTTTGCCGGCCAGTTCGTCGTCGAAGAAGTACGCCGTGGGGACGCCGAAGAAACGAGCGATGGCTTCCACGGTCTTGATCGTGGGGTTGTCCCGCTGGCCCTTTCGGAGCATCCACAGGTAGCTGGCCGAGACTGGCTCGCCACCCTGCTCGGTTATCCCTGCCGCCACCTCGTCCATGCTGTAGGGGCGACGGTCGCGAGGGTGGACCGTGGCGAAGAGGTGGTTGAGCTTGTCTGCGAAGCTGCGGCCTGGTTGGGCCCCTTCGCTCACGTGTGGTCCTTCGGGACGCCGATGCCCATTTCCCCTATTGTCCTGTCCACCCTAGGTGGGCACTAGGGACCAACGTCCCAACTGGCCTCATGGGCGCGTGAGCCTACAACGGCCGCTCCCCCGCTCCAGGGACGCCCGCAGGTCCGCGATCTTTGGGCTCTCGCGAGTGGGCGATATGACTAGAATTATCCACTGTGAGTAGGGATGGCCTTACTCGGGAGTTACCCCGCAACGGGCGAGAGCGTTACCCCCCGGTATCGCCCTCTGGGAAGACCCTGGCGTTCTTCGCCCTTCGGCACGTACCCACAAACATCGCCGTGCGCGGCCCAAGTCGGCCTTGGCGATCAAAAGAGGAGGTAGTCCAATGAACAACACAATCATCAGTGGGAAACCTCGTGCGGGGTCCCGAGCTCCGCTCTACCGGTCCTGGTCAAGTCGTGGCCAACTTCTCGGTGGCTGACAACCGCCGTTGGAGGGACCAGGGCAGCCAGGAACGGCAGGAGGCGACCACCTACATGGACGTCGTCGCGCGGGGCACCCTCGGCGAGCATGTGGCCTGCTCCCTCCACAGAGGGGACCGCGTCACCGTGACCGGCCGGCTCAACCAGCGAAGCTGGGAGACCGCCGAGGGCGAGCGGCGTTCGAAGCTTGAGCTCGCGGCTGCCGACGTGGCCGCCAGCTTGCGGTGGGCGACGGTGACTGTTACCAAGATGGACCGGCCTGAGCAGGCCGACCAGGACGACGTGGCCTGAAGGCATGGAAGCCCTGCTCGGGCACTATCCACCTTGCGCGCGAAGGGCATGGTTAGAGTTACAGCCATGTCATGCCTCGCAGCCCAGGAGTTGGTCTCAGATGACACCATGCTCACGACCACTCAGGCCGGCAAGCTCGTTGGCCGGACAGGTGACGCCGTGAGAATGGCGATTCTGACTGGCGCGCTCCCGGGCCACCGCCAACGGGACCACTGGCTCGTGAGGGCCGGTGACGTTCTTGCCTGGGGGGCGCGGGCCCGGAAACTCCACTGGCGGCGGCTCCCCGTACCGCGCACCGACGAGGTCGTGACCCTGCTGCAGGAGTACGGTACCGCGAGCGCAGAAGAGGTCGCCAGGCTCCTACAGGTGCATGTCGGGAACGCCCGCAAGTACTTGGCGATCCTCGGCCTGGAGGGCCGGGCGGAACGCCGTCCGGACGGACAGTGGGTCCTTCGCGAGCAACGCCGCGACAACGGGAAAGGAGCTGCGTAGCAAAACCCCACGACCCCTCTTACCAGCCGGCTATCTGAGGCCGGACGCGTAACGAGGACCGGGCTGCAACCGGTCCCCGTACTCAAAACCAACGACCTAGAGGCTTCACCTCGACCCGCTGGCAGAACCCACGCTCATAGTAGCGCACCGGCGGGTCGCAATAAAGCCTTTCTCGGCCGTTGGTCTCCCTTGACGCGCTTCGAAGGAGGCCAGTTTGACCGCTATAGCTCTAGCTGGTGGGCCTGCCCACTGGGCTACACCTGATGACGGGCCGAACCGCACCGGTGCCACGTGGAGGTCCCTCGCGGCCTGTCGGGGGCTCGGCCCCGATGACTTCTACTCCCCGCCCTACAGCCGTGCGCTGGCTCGCTGCCGCCGCTGCCCGGTGTGGGAGCCCTGTCTCTTCCTGGCCCTGGCCAGCGAGGGCGCTGGCTACCGCTTCGGTGCCTGGGGCGGGGCCACACCTACCCAGCGTGACGCCGCCTACGCCCACCTGGTGGCACGCCACCTGGACCCCGCGGTGCTGCTCGCCCAGGAGGAAGCGTGGTGGGCCAGTCGCCTGGCGGGCCGAGACGACCAGGCTCTGCCCCAGGCAGCCGCATGAGGCGCCGCCTCTACCGCAGCCCTCAACCTCGCCAGGAGGGCGCCGGGCCCCTGCCTGTGGCGGCTTCGCTCGCTAAAGCCGTCCCTGTCCCCCAGCGCACGAGGCCTGCCGGCGCCCCACCAAAGCCGCACCGGGGCGGGAACCGGCTACCGCCCGGCCACCCTGCCCGGGGCCGCCCGCCCAGCTACCAGCGCTGCCGGTCCTGGGGGCCGGACCCCGAGCGCCGGGACCGCAACCAGCGGACGCGGACCAGGAGGGCCGTAGCCCTCGCCCAGCAGAGGGGGCAACTGAGCCCGCTCCTCGCGGGCGTCTTGGCCGCGCTCCTCGACGCGAGCGACCAGCGCCTCTCCGAGTCCTGGTGGAGGCTCTCTACGATCGCCCGCCTCGTGCTCGGCGCCGAGCGCTACGGCGAGGACAAGCGGGCGGGCCAGCGCACGGCGGGGCGCTGGATGGCCGAGCTGCGCGAGCTCGGCTGGGTCGAGCGCGTCCACCGCTACGAGGTGGGACGGGGCCAGCTCCGCTGGACCTCGAACCTGTGGCGCTTCGTCATACCCGAGGAGCTGCGCGCCGAGGTGGAGACGGTAGAAGACACCGCTCGTGCCAAGGCCCAGGCGAGGCGCGTCCCCCAGGGCCGCGTGGCCCCGGCCGCCACCCCGGGCGCGACCGAGGCCCCTTCCCCACCTGAGGCCGGCCCCTCGGCCGAAGAAGCGAAGCCCCTTGTTACCTCGGTCGCCCCCGAGCCAGAGGACGCTCCCGTCGACGTGGAGGCAGAACTTACCCGGGCCCGGGCTGCGCTCGTCTCGGCGCTCACGAGGGCCTCCCCCTAGGCCAGGGGCCGTCGAGGCGCTGGGCGCCCACTCCCCCGGCCTGGCCAGCCACACAACCTGCCAAGAACCAACTGCTTAGCTGGGCGCGCTCGAAAACTGCTCCCTGGGCCTTCATAAAGCTCGGCGCCCGTCCCGAGCACAGGTCTGACGGCCAAAGCCGGCCGTCTTTTAGACTGCCAACTACTGCCGTCAATCCTCACCACTTACAGTGGTGATCAGATCCCACCCACCCACGCGCCGCGCCAAACCCAAGCCCATCCACACAACAACCAAGCTTCCCAGGGGGGGGGGGGGCATAGGCGCTAACTTAAGGATCCACCACCTGAGAGGTGGCCTGAGCTACCCTT
>JAJYMB010000101.1 GCA_021787365.1 Actinomycetes bacterium
GCGCAGCCCACGCCACGTCGCCCGCGGCAGGAACTGGACACCCGTAGAGCACGACTACGAGAAACTGCGCTCAGGTATGGAGGATCTCTTCGAGCACCTCGGGATCGCGACAGCCGCATAGACAACAGCCTGCCCTCGATCCACAAGCTTTTGTCGTTGGGAGGTCTTTAAGCGCCTAGGGACGACGACTACCGAAGAGCCGGACGCGCCGGCGGCGCGGGCAAGGACCTCGCCGTTACTTCCGGTCCATGTGGTCGCGACATCGCCGCCTGTGACAGCAGAACTGCTTGCCAGCGCTATGGGCAGGCTCCCCGGCCCGGAGGTCATTGGAGCTCCCTGTGCTGCTGGGGCGCCCTGTGCGGTGGCTATAGCCCCAGAAGTGCCCACGGCAAAGACCGTCAGGAAGGCAGTAACCACAGACATGGTTAGGGGTGTGCGACCGAAAAGTAGGTGAGATCCGGAGATCCCTGTGTTTGCGAGCCGTTCACGCTAATCTGGAGGCGTGAGCGCATCCAGATCGGGAGGCCCCGTGCCTCCCTCACTTCCCCAGCTGGAACAGCGCCGGGCCGAGCTGTACGCCGAGCTGGCCGAGGTCGGCGACTTCCGACGAGGCAGCCTGAGCCCGACCTATAGACGCTGCGGCAAAGCCAACTGTGCCTGCGCCGACCCCTCCCACCCGGGCCACGGCCCACGCTACATGTGGACCCGTTCGGTCGACGGCAAGACCGAGGGCCGCCAGGTCGCTCCTGGCCCGGAGCTGGACAAGGTGAACCGGGAGGTGGCCAACTACAAGCAGTTCCTGGCCCAGGTGGGCCAGATCGTGGAGGTGAACGAGGCGATCTGCGAGGCGAGGCCGGTCTCGCCGCTCGCCGAAGGGGAGCCGCCTGAAGGGGCAGGCGGCGAAAAAAGGGGCTCTTCGGTGCGCTCGAGGCGGAGCTCGCGTCGGGACTAGAGCGCCTCTCCGAGCTCGCGGCCTCGAGCCTTTCTACGGGGCCCGAGGGGCTCCGCTCCCTGGAGCTCGCCATCCGGGACGGCATGCTCCACGTCGGGGCGTCCTTCCTCGGGCAGCTCCTCTCCGCCGACACCGGCTATCGCGGGCCCCGGGTCGGCTGCGGCGCCGGCCACCAGGCGGAGTTCGCCTCCTACCGGGAAAAGGGGTTCGGCAGCGCGCTCGGGCCGGTCCGTCTCCGCCGCGCCATTACTACTGCAAGGACTGCCACGCCGGGGTGGTGCCCCGCGACGACGAGCTCGGTGTGGCCAGCACGTCGCTCACCCCGGGGCTCCGGGCGATGGCCGACAGGGTGGGGGCTACGGTGCCCTTCGTCAAAGGCGCCGACCTCCTGGCCGAACTGGCCGGCGTGGAGCTCAACTCCAAGGCCGTAGAGCGTACCTCGGAGGCCGACGGCCAGGCTCTCTCGTGATTTTGTCCGTACTCAGGAAATGAGGCGGGCCTAAGGGACCTGCTCTGGTGTTACAAATATCTGGGCCGTGCCAATGGCGCAAAGCTCTTTGGAGGTGGGCAATGTCCCATTGGAAGCTAGGTTGCTGGGCGAGCCAGGAATGGCCGTGGTTGTTAGCGGTGGCCCTCGCAGGGACTCTCGGGGTTGCGGGGTGGCCACAGTGGTGGTGGTTGGCTCGGGAACCGTTCAGGCATCCCGGTGTCCTGGCGGACGTACTGGTTATCGCTCAAGTTGCGGCCCTGCTCTTGTGGTGGCGACCGATGGCGTGGCTTCGTCGTGGCCGAGGCGATGATGCTCTGGTACGGCGCAATGGGCTACCCGAGCACGCCCGCCGACTACGCGGCCTTGATCGCGACGGGCGTCGGTGTGTGGGGGGTCAGGCGACCGCTACGGCGTTACGGCATCTTCCTGGTAGCCGTGGGCGCGATGGTAGGGGTTGCCGAGTGCCGACATGAGGCCCCTTGGGCAGAGGTGGTAGCAGACGTGATCTTGGTCGCGTTTGCCTGGCTCGCAGGTTGGGGGGTACGTGCCCACGAGGGATCCCTTCGGGCTGGTCGCCAACTGGCCATAGAGACCGCGGGGCGACGCTTAGCCGAGGAGCAGCTGGCAATGGCAGCTGTCCTCCATGACCACGTGGCAAGAGCCCTCGTACTGGCCACCCGTGAGCTAGAGGTGGCGGAGGTCGTTCCTGGTGCCAGGGCAGAGCACCTATCAGGCGCCCGTCAACGACTTCGAGAGACGCTCGGCGAAGTAGAGGAACCAGTGAACAGTTGGTCCCGTGGACGAGGGTCCCTTGCGACCAACGTACCTACTAGGTCAGAATCTCACCGGACCGTTCCGCCAAGTCCTCGGGTCCGTCGAAACTGCCGAAGAACGCGGGGAGCGCTTCGCCCGTCCCCTCGTCGTTGCGGGCGTTGGTGACGACCGCGACGTGGACCCGCTGGCCCGGCTGGATGCCGTGGCGGCGGAACTCGCCCGCAAGCTCGGCGTCGTCGCCAGGAACGGTTAGGTCCCATTCGTAGGCGGCGTCAGGCGTGCTCATGGCTCCCATCGTACGCTCTGCTTGTCCCTGGTCGTAGCCAAGCTTGGCAACGGCGCCGGCCAGACCGGGAGGCTGCTACCTGAGCCCCATACCAGGGTGTTCCGGCTAGGAGCAGGCTCCGGGACGAGAGACGGTCAGGCAGCACGTCGAAGCTCTGACCAGGGGTCTTCCACTACGACAGGGCGTGGACCTCGGGTGCGAGTCGCCCCTCCGACACGCTCCAACTGCACGGCCCCCAAAGTTGAGGTGAGCCGCACTTCTTCGCGGCCGTCGACGCGCCGGTAGCGGACGCTGAGGCCGAGGGACTGGTACAAGGCCGCCCGCTCAGCTTGGTCTATCCTGTCGAGCAATTCGGGCACCCTGCGGAGCATCGTGAGCGTCCCTACTACCTCGTCGAAGGTCAGGGGCTCCGGCACAGGCGGTGCGGACGAGACCACTCGCTCGGCAGCCGCTTTCTCCCGCTGGGCCGCGGCGATCCTGGACGCGATCACGTCCGCCGGGATGCCGGCTTCGAGACCGTCGAGGTAACTCGAGATCCGGCGGTCGCAGTCGGCCACCGCGGCCCGGGCACGCGTCACCGCCGGGTCCTCGCGGTTCGCCGCGGCGTCTGCGTCCACCACTTGTTGGGCCGTCGCAGCGACCTGGTCCGGCGCGAAGACCTGCGAGAGCCAAGCGTCGATGTGAGGCAGCAAGCGGTCCTCTCGCACCGAGAGGCTCGGCGGGTGGTCGTTTACGGGCACGGCGTAATCGTTGGTCCGGTAACAGCGGTAGAGGGCGTGGCCCCGCACCATGCCCCCCTGCAGCCTCTTGCCGCAGGAGTCGCAGGTGGCCAAGCCCGCCAGCGGGTAACGCCGCGCAAGCTCGCCCGGCGCTGTTACCACACCCTCCGCGAGCTCGGCGACCAGGCGTGGGCGCCGATAGCCGTCGACGGCGACTGACGAGGCTGAGGCGGCCTGAGAGGTATGGACGGTGCGGGCCTCGTCTCGTCTCAACTGATGTTGGCGGCTGGCTCCCGTGAGTCTCTTGTCGCCACCCTCTTGGGTGGACGCCCCGGAAAGAACGAGCGGCCGCACAACAACACCGGGCTCGTCCCAGCTCTCATCATGTCGCCGGGCCACTACAACGCAAAGCGCACAGGCTCGCGCACCCAGATAAGGCAGAGCGGCACCGCGCACCCGTCCCCCCAAGGCTCGCCCGGGAGGTCGTGCCTATGAGCTGAGCGCCAGGTCCCTTTGTAAGTAGGCGCTGCTTGGCGTCGTTGAAACAGGCGTCCTCAACGCCCCGGTGTGCCGCGCGCCGGCGTAGCAACCGAGAACCGAAGTCCAAAAAAGCAAATGGGCCTTCTTGACAGAGGACCCCTCCACAGATAAGGAGACGAGAAGTGATAGTCACGACAGAAGGCCCAGCGCTGCACATAACCGAGGAGGAATGGCAGGAGCGAGCACGCTCGTGCGAGGCGTTCCTTGAGTTACACGCCACGATGGGGCGGCAGACGCCACTGACCTACTCGGAGGTCAACAGCCATGTGTCCGCCGACCCGGGCCTGGCACCGTTCGACTTCAGCACAGACTTGGGGCGCACGCGCATCGGGCACCTGCTCGGCCTGGTGTCGCAGAGCTCCCAGTATGAGCGGGGCGTGATGCTCACCGCCATTGTCGGCTACCTGGACCCCCTTGCCCAGCAGCTAGGGGGCGGTTTCTTCAAGATGGCCGTTAAGCTGCACCGCCTCCCGGCACGCTCGACCAAGGAGGAGCGCGACGCCTTCTGGGTCGCTGAGGTCGGCCGCGTGTTCGCGGTGTACGGTGCCGACCGGCGTCGCAGGAAGGCTGGCCGATGACCTGTAGGACCGTGGGTGGCCTGTAAGGCGGCTTCGTAGTCGACAATTGCAATGCCTTGGGCGCAGGAAACTTCGGCGGCCGGGTGTACGGGCGTTGGTGCGGGTGTTCCCCGCGAGGACCCCCTGAGCGCGACCCAAATCGTCTCGTCGATGATCGCCTCGTAGCTGGGCCAGGAGGCCGTGACCCATTCGGAGCGCTCCTGCCAGTGCTGGTGGGTCACGTGACCGAGACCCGCTGCGTCCGGATTGACCAGGACGTCGACGTTCTTGGTGCGTCCCGAAACGTGATAACCGACGTAGCGCGGGGTTGGGTCTACTGCCAGAGAGGCGGGTGCGCCCGAGCGGACAAGTCGACGACCCACGGTTGGTGTACGGCCATGCCGAAACGCGAACGGTCGTTCGGGACCTGAGGTCGCTTGTGCCAACATGGACCTCATGGGAAGGCGACGGCATCCGGATAAGAACATCGAACCGGTCCTGGTCGACGCCGAGACTCACGGTTGGGTCGTAGTCCCTGGTCAAAAGTACTGGAAGCTACGTTGCACCTGCCAAGGGAAGCACCAGAGGTGGGTGCACCTGACTCCAGGACTCCCAGCATGGCGGGATAGTCGAGTTGTGGCTCGGCCTCATGGAGCAGGCAAGATCGTGGTCTCAACGTCCTGTGGCTGAGTGCTTCCACCCCCTCGCTGACGCCCGTTTTTAACCCTTC
>JAJYMB010000067.1 GCA_021787365.1 Actinomycetes bacterium
CCGAGCCTGGAGGTGCAGCGTGAACGCTGGGCTCGACGCCCTCGCCACTGCAATCTACGTCACTGTCGACGACATGTTGGCCGCCGACCCTGCCCTCGGCCCCGAACGGCCGGCCGTGGGCATCGCCCCGCAGCTTTCGGACGCAGAGCTGCTCACCCTGGCCGTCCTCCAAGCGCTGCTCGTTTTAAGCAGTCCCGAATGTGTGAACTTCTGTCCCTGGAAGTGCCAGAGAATGCTCGTGGGAAACACCGCGGCGTCATACCGTCTCCCACGTGCAGAACTGTCCCGGCCCGGCGTACCGGGCCTTTCGCGTCGAGCTCCCCGACGCACGTGCCTACTGGAGCGTGTTGGACGACGGGTACGCCAAGGTGGCGCTTGCCGACCGCTACTTGTTCGACCTCCGCTTTGGGCGGGACCGGGCAGAGTCGACGACGAGGGTCTATGCCGGCGACCTGGCGCGCTTCTTCACCTGGTGCACCAGCACCGGCCGCACCGTCGAACAAGCTGCCTTTGACCTGAGCCGCTTTGTGCTCGTGTTGCGCTCGAGCGCCACGGAGCGTCCCGGCGCCGGGAAGGGCCGCCCGCCCGGGCCGGCACGGGTCAACCACGTCCTAAGCGTGGTGCGCGAGCTCTACAAGCACGCCGTTGCTGACGGGGAGGTCGACGCCTCGGTGCTCACCGCCCTCTACGAGGTGGGGGACGACCGTTTCTTCCCCGCTGAGCTGCGCCCCGAGGGAGGTGGGCTCCGCTACCGGGCGCTGCCCCGCCACCGCCTGCGCACGCCCCGACGGGCCAGGCCCGACGCTGCCTCCCAAGAGGAGTGGGAGGCGTTGTTGGAGGCCGCCTCCTCGTGGCGAGACCGTTTTCTGTTGGTGATCTTGTGGTTCTGCGGGCTCCGGATAGGTGAGTGCCTCGGGCTCCGCCGGGAGGACCTCCACTTCACGGAGCGGGCGAGCTCCCTCGGCTGCTCTGTGCCCGGCCCCCACCTCCACGTCACCCACAGGGAGGGGAACCCCAACGGTGCCTCGGCCAAGTCCCGGGACGGCCGAGCTGTGCCCGTCGGGGCGATCGTGCTCGCTTATTACGACAGGTACCTGGAGGAGCGCCTCGCCTGCCCGGCGGCCGACGGCTGCGACTTCGTCTTCGTCAACTTGTCCCACGCCCCCCTCGGCCAGCCCATGACCGCCTCGGCGGTGCGCCAGTGGATGCGGGGCCTCTCTCGCCGGGCAGGGCTCGGGCGGGCCTTGCACCCCCACATGATCCGGCACTCGACGGGCTCCGAGCTCGCTGACGCGGGGGCGGCGATCGACGTTGTGCAAGAGCTCTTGGGGCACCGCTCGATCCTTTCCACCCAGGTCTACGTCCACCCGAACCAGGCCCGGGTGCGCAAAGCCGTGGAGGCGGTCGAGGCCGTCGCCGTGAAGCGCCGGGAAGGAAGGAGGAAGGGACAGCAATGAGGGCCGCCCGTGCCGACGTCGCGCTCGCTCCCGAGCCGCCGTCCTCTCCCGAAGCGAGGCTCCGCTCCCTGGTCGACTGGGCCCTGCTGGCCCGCCGGGGCTACGACGCAAGCGCCGAGGTGTTCACACCCGAGAGGGAGGACCCGCTCTTCGGCTACAAGGTGTGCGAGGTGGTCGCTTGTGAGCAACTGGCCGAGGGCAGGCTCCGGCTGTGCTGGCGTTGCGAGCAGCATTGGAAACAGGCCGGCCCGGGAGTGAGCTTCGCCAGTTTCTGCCACGACGCGCCGGGCCCGCTCCGTCGGCGGCGGGGGGACGCTTTGTGCACGGTGTGCCGGGCGCCTGGCCACGAGCGGCCGGTGCACACCAATGGCCTGTGCATTTCTTGCTACCAAACGATGGCCAAGCGGGGCCAGACCCCCGAGGAGTACATCGCCGGCGACGACGAGTTCCCCCCTGCGGTCCCCCGGCCGAGCTTTGGCCGTTGCTCTGTGACGATCTGCAGCCGCTTCGCCTGGCGAGGCTCCCCGGCTCTTTGCGAGCAGCACCACGCGCGCTGGAGCGCCGAGGGCCGGCCGGGTGGCCCGGCCATGCAAACCTGGTGCTCACGTCAGGGGTCGCTGAAGCGGGACGGCAGGGTGGTGTTCTCCGGCCTGCCCGAGCGCCTCCTGCTCGACCTTCTCTACGGCCTACAACGCTGCGCGGACATGGGGCACAAAGCCAGGGCGCCCGACGTGCAGACAGCGGTGAACGTCGTGCGTGCACAAGGGGTGGGCTCATTGCTGCAACTGTCGCTGGGCAGGGTCAAGCCCAGCCGGGCGCGCCTTTTCCTCTCCTTCGCTGCAGACCACGTCGCCCTCGCCTTGTCAGACCGGGAGAGCGAAGCCAGCAACGACGCCTGGGACATGCGGGTGTTCGGCAAGGCCGCCGGACGTCTGCGCTTCGGCCTGCTCAACCAGGCCTGGCTGCGCAGCACCGCCAAGGCTTGGGCGGCCGAGCGGGCCGACACGGTCGAAACGGCCCGCCCGCTGCAGGACACGGTCCGGGCGCTGATTGCTTTCTCGCAGTCGTTGCGGCGCAACCGCCCCGACGGCGGTGCCGACTGCTCCCTATTGCAGCGCGCTGACCTCGCTATGTTCGCCAACGACCTCGCGCACCTCGAGGCCAGCGGAGACCTCTCTCGCAGCACACGGCGGAGATGGGTGGCCCAGCTCGACCGGTTCTTGCGCGAGGCGAGGGCGCTCGGCCTCAGCCGCCCCGGCGGCCCGATGCACGGCCTCGCCGAGGACGTCGTAGTCCCGAGGAACGCCCGCGTCCAGGAGGGCTCACCGGGTCAGCCGGGCAAGGCCCTACCTCAGGTTGTCATCGACCAGTTGCTCGACCCAGCAGCGCTCGCCTTGCTCGAAGAGGCTTTCGGCTCGGACCGCCGGGCGATGGTCGAGCTCCAGGCGAGTGTCGGCCGGCGAACGGGCGAGCTGTGCGCCCTCCGCCTCGAGTGCTTGGACTACGAAGAGCTTGTCGACGAGGCTGGGCAACTGCGACGCGCCCCGGTGCTCGTGCACGACATGCCCAAGGTGGGCGTCGTCGGCTACCGGCTGCCTATAGACGACGAGACGGCCAAGGTGGTCCGTGCCCAGCAGGCCAGGGTCGCCGCCCGTTACCCTGGCACCGAACCTCGGGACTTGGCGCTCTTCCCCGCCCCCCTTTTGAACCCCCAGGGCACGAAGGCCGTCAGGGAGGGCACTTTCCTTTTTCATTTCAGGGCCTGGGTGGAGGCGTTACCGGAGCTGAGAGGGGAAGACGGCGAACCCTACGACCGACAGGGCATAACTTTCTACTCTTTCCGCCATAGTTTTGCCCAGCGCTACGCGGATACCGGCGTCCCGGTCGAAGTTCTCGCCGAACTTATGGGGCATGCGCGCCTTACCAGTACGCAGGTTTATTACCGGGTCACTGAAAAGCGCAAGCGCAAAGCCGTAGATATGTTGGCCAAGCTCCAGGTGGACCGAAACGGCAGGCGCACCCGCCCGCTAGTCGAGCGGCTCCTGGACTCCGAAGTGGCTCGCGATGCGGTTGGGCAAGTCGCCGTGCCCTTCGGGATCTGCACCGAGCCGACCAATGTGAAGGCACACGGCCAGGCCTGCCCGTTCCGCCACCAGTGCCTCGGCTGCACCTACTTCCGGAGCGACCCGAGCTTCCTCCCCGAGCTGCGCGCCTACCTGGCCCGGCTCCTCGCCGACCGTGAGCGCCTCCGCGCGGCGCTCCCCGAACTGGAAGACTGGGCGCGCAAGGCAGCCATTCCCTCGGCGGAAGAGGTCGCCTCGTTCAGGCGGGTGATCGGCCGCTGCGAGTCGCTCGTAGCCGAGCTCCCCGACGACGACCGGGCCGCCGTCGAGGAGGCGGTGGTCGTGCTGCACCGGGCTCGCTCCCAGCTCGATACCTCGCTCCCGGTCCGCTTCCGCGGCCTCGTGGCCCAGCCGACGGCCCGCCTCTTCCCCAACCTCTGCCGTGAGAGAGGGGACGCGCGATGACGCCTGAGCGAACCGAGCCCATGACGGCGGCTCGCAGGCTCGACACCAAGCAAAAGCGCGCCTTGGTGCTTGCTGCGCTCGACGCCTTAGTGGAGGCGGGCCGCCACCCGAGCATCGCCGAGGTCGCCCGCCGCGCCCGAGTCGGGCGGAAGTTCGTCTACGACCACCCGGAGCTACGAGCCGAGGTCGAGCTCAGGGCCGCGCAGTCGGCGGCCCGTCAGGCAGGGGAGATGGCCGCTTCGGCCAAGGTGAGCGGCGCGTCGCTCCGCGCCGAGCTGGAGAACGCCCGCGCCCAGAACGAGCGCCTTACTAGGCAGCTCCGGGCCCTCGAAAGACGGCTGTCCCAGGCCGAGGGCGCCCATCTCGTCGCCGACGAGCTCCTGCCCGAAGGCGCGCTGGCCGAGCTCGCCGACCGCCAGCTGGCAGAGCGGCTCACCGAGCTCGACTGCCAGCTTTTCGAAGCGAAGGAGCAGCTTCGCGAGACGACCGAGGAGCTCGAAGCTGCCCGGACGATCAACCGCGAACTGATGCAGCAAGCAAACCGGGCCCGCCGGGCGCCAGGGCCGAGCGGGCCGCACACCACCAAGGAGGAACGACCATGACAGAGCACCTGCCCACAGCCACCGGAGAGCTGCCCGCACCCCAGATGCGGATCACGGTCAGTGCCGAAGTGCCCGATGACCCCGACCAGGAGTACACCGCCGTCGAGATGCTGCTCGCCCTCACCAACGGCCTACGGGTGCGCGGAGTGACACCCAGCGGTATCCACCTCGAAATCAGCCCACCGCGCCGGCCAGGGAAGAGCCACCCGCCAGTCGCCTACGAGACTTGACGGGCCCCACTTCGCGTTGCTTTATCACGTGCGACACACGTGTACCCCACGTGCACCCCAGGCCCTCAAGGCGGAAAGCCTTTGTGACAGCTCAAGAACTCGAGCCCTGCACCGTGCTAGGACCTGTGGACTGCTGAAAATGGTCGACTCCACGAGCGCGTTGGAGGTC
>JAJYMB010000027.1 GCA_021787365.1 Actinomycetes bacterium
ATCTCGTAGTCGAGGCAGCAGGCACCAACGAAGCGGTGCTGTCGGCGCTGGGGGCGGCCCGCCGGGGAGGGACCGTGCTCCTGCTCGGGCTCCCCCCGCACGGCTCCGTGGCGCCGGTCCCCGTTGACGACCTCGTCAACGGTGACCTCCTCGTGCGCGCTAGCTTCGGCTATTCGTCTTCGTCATTCTCTAGGGCTCTCGGCCTCATTGTCGGTGGCCAGTTGAAGCCCGGCGTCCTCGTCACCCACCGCTACAGCCTGGAACAACACGAGCAAGCCGTCAGGCTGCTGCGCGAGGCGGAGCCAGGCGAAGCGCGGGGCAAGGTGGTGCTGCGCATAAGCTCAGGCGACGACACAGAGACATCTCGGTCCTCGGCACCGGCTTGAGGGCTGGCGTCGGGGACACAATGTCGCTTTATGGCGTTTTCCCAGTTTTGCAAACGCCTTTTGACGACCTCGGCCAGATGGACGAGTCATGCTTGCGTCGTGAAGTCGACTGGGTGTTCGAGGCAGGGGCCGCGGGCGTCACGGTGGCCATGGTCTCGGAAATCCTTCGGCTGGAGCATGACGAGCGGCGTGAGCTGGCCGGGCTGGTCTGCGATGCCGCCGCTGCTCGCGGCCCGGTGGTCATAAGCGTGGGCGCCGAAAGCACGGCTGTCGCAGTCCGTTTGGCTGAGCACGCGCAGGCGGTTGGGGCCGCGGCAGTGATGGCGATCCCACCGGTGTCGGTGACCGCATCGGAAGCCGAGCTCTACGACTACTACGAGGCCCTCCTAACTTCGACCGAGGTTCCCGTGGTCGTCCAGGACGCGAGTTCCTACGTGGGTTCTCACCTGCCTATCGGCGTGATGGCGCGCCTCCACGAAAGCCACCCCGAGCGTGTCTATTTCAAGCCCGAAGCGCAGCCGCTCGGCCCGAGGCTGTCCGCGCTCCTGGCCGCCACGAGTGGTTGCGCCCGAGCCCTTGACGGCTCGGGTGGGGTTGCCCTCATTGAGACCCACCGCCGGGGCCTCGTCGGCTCCATGCCAGCCGCCGACGTGTGCTGGGCCGTGGTGCGCATGTGGCGGGCGTTGGAGAAGGGGGATTATGACAGCGCGTACCAGGTCAGCCTGCCGTTGTCCGCGTTGCTCGCAGTCCAAACGAGCCTCGACAGCTACATAGCCGTCGAAAAATACCTCTTGGTCAAGCAGAAAGTGTTCGAGAGCCCGGAGCGTCGCGGCCCCTTGGAGTTCAAGCTGGACGAGATCACCACCGCCCATGTTGACAAGCTGTTCGGCATGCTCCAGGCGGCCTGCGGGCAAGCGGGTTGATGCTTGCGCCGCGGCCGGGCCAGGCGCGGCAGCCCGGCCGGCGCTTCAGAGCGCAGGCGATCTCCGAGAGAGGCTAGGACAGTACCCAGGGCGCGTCGGCTCGTGCCGGTTTTTCCTGACTCCGAGCGATCAGTTCTTCGTCGTTCGGCCTTACGGTGGCTGTGGCTGCGGGCTCCTACCGCCCCGGAAGCCTCCTCGAACTGGGATGGCTGGCCGGGACGTTACTCGTGGTCAACGCAGCGCTTTTGCCGGCCTCGCCGGCACCCCCGATGTCCGCGAACAAGGTGGCCAAGGTCCTCTCCTGGTTGGCGGCGCCGGCCGTTGGGACCGTAGCGCTCGTGCCGTCCGGCACGCTTTCCAAGAACGCCTGGAGCGCACCTTGAAGTCGAGGCGGGCCCTACCTTGCCCGATCGGGGTTGCCTTTTTCGACCTCGACCGTTTAAGCACGTGAACGACAGCCTTGGTCACTTCTACGGAGACAACCTGCTGAAGGCGGTGGCGAAGGCCCTCGTAGGGGCGGTCCGAGCGGGTGACCGGTGGCCCGGATGGGCGGGGACGAGTTTGCGGTCCTGTTCTCTCCCGTCGCCTCCCCAGAAGAGGTCGTGGGGGTCACTCGACGGGCGCTCGGAGCGAGCAGAGGGGCTCACTGTCGACGGCTGTTCGGGGCAGCCGACAGCGAAGCCGAAATAGCCAAGAGGGCCCTGCTCGGCCTGGGTCGCGAAGACGGCTCGGCAGGAGAAACCGTGTTTCCCACCGGCGCCACCCCACAGCTAGGGCCGCCAGCCAGGCTCGCCGGCGTGCCACTGCCCGGGCCCCTGTCGCTCCGCCCCCGCCACCGCGCTGGCGCCACTACCTGTGGCTGGTGGCTGCGGCTATGTTCATCGTCCTGTTCCTGTTCCTGCCGGCCACGACGCCAGGTGAGCACGAGACGCTGAACTACTCGCAGTTCCTGGCCAATGTCAGCGCCGGCCACGTGGAGACGGTCACGATCGGCGCGAACGGGCAGGCGACGGGCAAGCTGTCAAACGGCCGGACCTATTCGACGGTGATACCTGCTCAAGCGGGTCAGGATTTTCTCACCAAGCTGGAAGCTTCTGATGTCCAGATCACCGCGACGGTCCCGGGCGTCTCCTTCGGTTCTCAAGTCCTGTCGTTCTTAATCCTGCTGTCCCCGTTCCTCATAATCGGCTTCTTGTGGTACCGGATGTCGAAGAGCGCGGGAGGTCATCTCCAGGGGGTGCTCGGCGTCGGGCGCTCCAGGGCCAAGGTATTCGACGCCGAACGGCCTTCGACGACCTTTGCCGACGTTGCCGGGTACGAGGGCGCCAAGCTCGAGATCCGTGAGGTGGTTGAGTTTCTGCGTCAAGGCGAACGGTACGCGCTGGCTGGGGCGAAGGCGCCTCGGGGCGTGCTCATGATAGGGCCTCCCGGGACGGGGAAGACTCTGCTGGCCCGGGCGGTGGCGGGCGAAGCAGCCGTCCCGTTTTTTTCCGTGACGGGGTCGAGCTTTGTCGAGATGTTCGTGGGCGTCGGCGCGGCGCGCGTGCGCGACCTGTTTACGGAGGCGAAAAAGCGAGCACCGGCGATCGTTTTCGTCGACGAGATCGACGCGATCGGCCAGCGCCGCTCGGGGACCGGCGCGATGGTAGCGAACGACGAGCGCGAGCAGACCCTCAACCAACTGCTCTCGGAGATGGACGGGTTCGAGCCGGCGGCCGGCATCGTCGTGCTTGCGGCCACGAACCGGCCGGAGGTGCTCGACCCGGCGTTGCTGCGGCCCGGGCGCTTCGACCGCCAGGTGACGATCCCGCTCCCCAACCTGTCAGAGCGGCGGGCCATCCTCGAGGTGCACTGCCGCGGCAAGCAGTTGGACGCAGGAGTGGACCTCGACGTGGTGGCGCGCGGTACTCCGGGGTTCTCCGGGGCAGACCTCGCCAACCTCGCTAACGAGGCAGCGATCAACGCGGTGCGCGCCGGGCGACATGTGCTGCTCGCGGAGGACTTTGCCGAGGCCCGGGACCGCATCATCCTGGGGCGCCGGGAAGGCTCCAACGTCCTCCTCCCCGAGGAGAAGCAGACCGTGGCCGTGCACGAGGCCGGTCACGCCCTCGTCGCCGTTTACTCGCCGACGGCGGACCCGGTCGCCAAGGTGACGATCCTTCCCGCCGGCCAGGCGCTCGGGGCAACCGAGCAACTTCCCGCCGTGGAACGCCACATGTACGGCGAGGACCACCTTTACGACATGCTGTCGGTCATGCTCGGCGGTCGCGCCGGCGAACTGGTCCTGCTCGGCCAGGGCTCGACCGGGGCCGCGAACGACCTGGCCCGAGCTACCGAGTTGGCGACGAAGATGGTGCGCGAGTTCGGCCTGTCGTCCAGGATCGGGCCGGTCGGCTACCCGTCGGGCGGGTCGGTCTTTCTAGGTGGCGGCGGGGCTGCGCTTTCAAGCCGGCCCTTCGCTGAGCAGACCCAGGCCGCGATCGACGACGAAGTAGCGCGACTGGTGAAGGAAGCCGAGCAGCGCGCCAGCGAGATCTTGCAGGACCACCAGGACGTGTACTCACGGCTCGTCGCCCTCTTGCTCGAGCGCGAGACCGTCGATGGTGACCAGGTTTACGCGCTCGCAGGGCGCGCCCCGCCGGGGGGAGGCGCTACGGTGAGCCCCGAGGACGCGCTCCACCTGGCCGGACGGGGTGAGCCGGGCCAACCTGGTGGACGGGCCGCCAGCGGCTCTTCGCCGGACACGCGCACCAGCGCGGCATAGCCCCTCTCCTGGTAGCACGATGGCCGGGTCATTGCAGCGGTGAACCCTCCTGTGTCAGGCCTGGCCGGAACTGGTCGGCTGGTCCCAGGACCGGCACTCTCCGGGTACCCAGGCGAGCAGTGGTCCTCACCAACTGGAGGGACCCGAGCGGCAGTCCGATCAGTACCAGGGCAGGGTCCAGCAAGCCGAGCAGGCTAGCAGCTGTGGCTTCCAGTACGAAAAGTGGCCCCGTCGTGACCACGTTGCGCACGGCCAGTTTGACCGCTGAAGACCAAAGGTCCAATACAGGCGCTAAAGGGTGCCGCGCGCTGAGCAGGAGGGTATAGCCGGCGCTGCTCAGGGCTATCACTAGGGCGGCCAAGCCCGAGCCGAGGCAAACCCAGTCCATGAGGTTGGCCCCGCCAGCAAAGAAGTGGATCTCTTGAAGCGCGACGAGGGCGGCCAAGATGGGTACGCCAACCCGAGCAACCGTGCGGAGAGACGCCCTGGCCCGGAGAGCCGTCACGAACTCCCTCACGACCCGGTCTTCCCCTTCCACCCGCCAGCGCTCGAGGGCGACCGTTGCCGCGTCGCGCGCCAGCGGCAGCGTCAGGACAGGTAAGGAGGCGACGACTAACACGAGGTTGAGCGCAAGGAAGTTGAAGATGGTCCTGAGTGCAGCGACGATGCTCTTCTTGGCGCCTGGTTGTTGATGTACACGAGCGGCCCGATGAAGTCGTTCCAGCAGTAATGAACTGGAACAATGTGGAGGTCCTTGTAGATGACGAATAGGGGTATGAGGGTGGCGAAGAGGGGAATGAGCAGGTTGCTCACCATGACCTGGAAGATCACGTCACGCCCCCGCCAGCGAATACGTGAAAAGCCGTACGCTACGAGGCTGCTCGACAGGCACACCCCGACGATCGTCACGCCGGCGTACATAAGCGTGTTGAGGATGAACCTGTAGAAAGGTACGGCCGAGAGCATGTCGGGGTAGTTGCTCCAGAGGAACGGGTGAGGCCACCACACGGCCGGTGTCGTAACCCCAATCGGCGTCCCACCCATCGAGCAGCGGCTTTGGTACGGGTGCGCCGGCTTGTTCGAGGGCTGAACGCCAACCCGACATGCGCTTCGTCCCGCCGGTCCAACTCGGGATGGACAAGTGGTGCACGCTAAGGTGTCCGAGGCGAAGGAGGTAATCGGTCGCATCCTTGGCCGCTTGGTACTCGTCGATCCAAACGGACGGGTGCCTGAGCACCTCGCCCTCGGCCGGTGCGGGGATCATCGCGGCTGTGGGCACCGTGGGTGCACGGGGAACGGTCACATCGGACTTGTCAAGTCCTTTCCGGCCTAGGCAGAGTGGGAGCCTGGCCCAAGGGGGCGTGACAGGAGCAAGGAGGACGTTGTGGCTGCTGAGAAGACCGCAGGCAGGGCCATTGGTGCGCTGCAAGTCGCGTGGACCGACGGTTCGCTCTCTCTTCGCGTCGACGTGGACGAGCGGGGCACCCCCAAGGTGGCCCGCCTCGGGCCGGTGACCTTCTCGGGCCCGGTCGACGGCCAGGATGCCAAAGGCGACGGCGGCGTTGCCAGCGCGCGCCTGCCCCTCGTAGACGTGGTGACGGCAGGGGCCGGCCGCTCGAAATCGAGCCGGCGCTACGCCGAGTCGGTCACAGGGGGGCGGCTCCGCTACGTGGCGCACGAGGAACGAGACGACGGGCCGTGGCACGAGCTCAGGATCGAGCTGGACGACCCCGCTTCTGGCCTGGGTGCAGAGGTCGTCTACCGGGTGCTCGTTGGTACTGGCGTGCTGCGCTCCTGGACGCGCCTTCATAATCCCGGGCCCCGGCCCGTCACTGTCTCGTCCGTGACTTCTTTCCTCGCTCCTGGGTTGGCCGGCCCGGGTGGGCTCCTCGATGAAGTCGACCTCTGGTGGGCGGACAACGAGTGGCTGGGGGAGGACCGCTGGCATTCCCGGCCGTTCCGCGACGCACTGCCGGATCTCGGCTTGGAAGCTCACGCCGGCACCGATCCCCGAGGCATGTTCGGGCTAACGAGCGAGGGGAGTTGGCCTTGCGGCACCTACCTACCCATGGGTGCCGCAGTCAACCGCAGGACGGGCCACACGTGGCTATGGCAGGTCGAGCACAACGGGGCTTGGCACTGGCAGGTGGGGGAGAAAGCAATCGCCGGCAGGCGGGACGGCTACCTCGCTCTGCTCGGCCCGACCGACACCGAGCACCACTGGAGGCTCACCCTCGCCCCGGGCGAGAGCTTCGAGACGGTCCCGGCTGCGCTGGCCGTTTCCGCTGACGGCTTGGAAGCGGCGGTCGGCGCGCTCACCAACTACCGGCGCGCCGCGAGGCGCCCGCACGAGGACCACCGGCGCCTGCCGGTCATCTTCAACGACTACATGAACACGGTCATGGGAGACCCGACGACCGAGCGCCTCTTACCGCTGATAGACGCGGCGGCACGCGCCGGCGCTGAGTACTTCGTTATCGACGCCGGCTGGTACGCAGGTAGAGGCGAGCACTGGTGGGACACGGTTGGTGCGTGGTCGCCGTCAAAGAGCAGGTTCCCGGGCGGGATCGAGGAGGTGCTCGGGCGCGTACGAGATCGGGGGATGGTGCCCGGCCTCTGGCTGGAGCCAGAGGTGGTCGGGGTGAAGAGCCCGGTCGCCGGCGAGTTGCCGGCGGCGGCCTTTTTCCAGAGGAGCGGTGAGCGCGTGGTCGAAAACGGGCGCTACCAGCTGGACTTCTCTCACCCTGCCGCCCGGCAGCACCTCGACACGGTGGTGGACCACCTCGTGGGCGACCTCGGTGTCGGCTACCTGAAGATGGACTACAACATAAACATCGGTCCTGGCACCGACAACGTTGGGGGCAGCGCCGGCGCCGGCTTGCTGGCGCACAACCGGGCCTTCCTCGGGTGGGTGAGCGGGTTGCTCGACCGCCATCCAGGCTTGACCATAGAGAGCTGCGCCTCGGGCGCCATGCGGAAGGACTTCGCCACCCTTTCGGTGTTCCAGCTCCAGTCCACGAGCGACCAGCAGGACTTCTTGCTCTACCCGGCCATTGCGTCGGCCGTGCCGATGTCGGTTGCCCCCGAGCAGGGCGCGGTTTGGGCCTACCCTCAACCGGGCTGGACGAGCGACGCTATCGCCTTCACGATGTGCAACGCGCTTTTGGGCCGTGTCCACCTCTCGGGGCACCTGGACAGGATGTCGGCACCCGAACTGCAACTCGTCGCCGAGGCGATAGGTGTCTACAAGCAGGTAAGGAGCGATTTGGCGCGCGCCGTCCCCTTCTGGCCGCTCGGGCTCCCGCGTTGGGACGACCCTTGGTTCGCGTTGGGCATGCGCACGCCCGAAGTGACTTACGTTGTCAGCTGGCACCGTGGGCCGATCGGCCGGCAGGCGAGCCGGCAGGCCAGTGAAGCGGAGGAGCCGGCCCTCCTCGTGCAGCACTTGAAGGGCAAGCACGCCTCTGCGGAAGTGCTTTACCCAACGGCTGGTGCCGGCGTCGAGTGGCACCCACCAGCCGGCGAGCTCACGGTCAGACTGCCCCGGGTGCCGTCCGCCTGCCTGGTGGCCTTGAGGCACTCCGCACGGTCGAGCTCCTAAGTAGTTTCGTCTACCTGTCACATTCTCCCGCTGTAGTTCGTCATTACGGGTAGACCGGCGAGAGAACGTCGGCGTGACAGCAACAGGCCAGCAGCGGCCGGCCTGCGGATTACGGGAAGCGATCATGTCCCAGCTGACGGCAACTTCTCTCGGCCCCGGTACGAAAACCTCGGGGGCACTAGCGCTGCCCTACGACCCCGGTGCTGCGGCGAGCTGTAAGAAAGATCGCCCATCACCCCTCCGAGGGGCGGCGCCGGGGCTGGGTTAACAACGCTTTGGCCCCCTCCCGTTCCCGCTGGGCCGGCTTTGCATGCGCCAGTTGGCCCACGACCTCGACGGCAGGCTGCTGCTCACCTCGGCCCAGGTCAGCTCGCCAACCGCCGTCGAAGTGGTGCCCCTCGGCGGTGGCTCTGCGCCAAGCCGGTTACCCGGTCCGGGTCGAAGGCGGTGGCGCCGTCGTCGCCGCGGTGGAGACCGGGGGCCAACTGCGATCACTCCCGGGACCACATGGCTGAAGCCGAGGAGAGGCACCGATCACGCTGAGGCTTTGGCCGCAGGCACTGCGACTGCTTTCAGCCAGGGCCGGGCGAGGACCCAGGATGGCATTGGGTCGAATGTCTCGGTCGACTGGAAGACGAAGCCCGCCTGGGTTATGGCACCGGCAATGTCGCGGTCTGGGTGGCAGCCGGCGTTGAAGCATGACCATATGGGCTGGAGGGTCCGCTGCCACTTGGCGAAGCCGTCCGCGGCCCGTACGTGTTCGAGCACGGCGAGACGGCCGCCAGGGCGCAGGACACGGCGCACTTCCGAGAGGGCGGCGGGGAGGTCTCGCACGCTGCAGAGCACACAGGTGCAAACGACCGCGTCGAAGGTGGCGTCCTCGAAGCCGAGCGCCTCAGCGGCGTCGCCCCTCACCTCGACCGGGACGGGAGCGCCGGCTGCCTTGGTGGCCAAGCGTCCCCGCATCCACGGGTCGGGCTCGGCCGCCACAACCTTTCCCGCGCTTCGGAAATGGGCCAGGTTGGCCCCGGTGCCTGCGCCGACGTCGAGCACGAGCCCACCGATCCCAGCCAGCAAGGCGGAGCGGTGGGCGCCTAGCACCGCGCGCTCCAAAGGAGCGGTCACGGGGTCGTAAACCGCAGCGAAGATCCGGTGCCCTCCCCTTTGGCTGAAAAACGGAGCGCGCTGAGGCCACCGGCTCCTTCCCTTCGCGTCGGGACCAGCATCCTGGGGAAACCTTTCCACTTCTTTAAAGCTAGGCGCCTGGGCCTTGGGCGCGCCTCGGGCCGAGGGCGGACGTGGCCGGGTTGCCTGCGACCTGGTACCCGAGAGGCCCATGGCTTGCTCGAACGCGCATGCGTTGCTCCAGCCGCAGAAGCCCTTGACAGAGTCGAGGATTGGAACAATAGTGTGACTTGTGCCCAGTACGGCGAGCTCTGGGACAGCCGACCTGCTCCGCCAGCACGGCGTCCAGGTGACGGCTCAGCGCCTGGCTGTTCTGCGGGCGGTGACCACCCGGCCCCACGGCACGGCCAACGAGATCGAAGAGCTTGTACGGGCTGAGATCGGTGCCGTGTCGCGCCAGGCGGTGTACGATGCCCTCGGGACGCTGGCCGACAAGGGCCTCATCCGCCGCATCCAGCCGGCACGCTCGCCAGCCCGCTACGAGGACCGGGTAGACGACAACCACCACCACATCGTCTGTCGCACCTGCGGGTGCACGGTAGACGTCGACTGCGCGGTGGGGCACAGGCCATGCCTGCAAGCCGCCGATGACTGCGGGTTCGTTATCGACGAAGCCGAGGTCGTCTACTGGGGTTCCTGCCCCGACTGCCAGCAGCCGGTAGGCGACCGCGGGGCAGTGAGCCCGTAGGACCAACTACACGAGCAGAAAGGAGCACCATGAGCAATCAAGAGAGCGGCGGGCCGGTCACCGTGCCACAAGAGGCGACGCCGTCGGCCAAGTGCCCGGTGATGGCCCATCCCCAGGCGGCCACGGGGTCGATGGCGAACCAGCACTGGTGGCCCGAACAGCTGAACCTGAGGCCGCTTGCCAAGAACTCACCTCTTATCGACCCGATGGGCGAGGGTTTCGATTACGTAGCTGAGTTCGAGAGCCTCGACCTGCCAGCCGTGAAAGCAGACATCGTGAAGGTGCTCACCACGTCGCAAGACTGGTGGCCGGCCGACTTCGGCCATTATGGGCCGCTTATCATCCGCATGGCTTGGCACAGCGCCGGGACTTACCGCATCCACGACGGCCGGGGCGGTGCCGGCTCGGGCACTCAACGCTTCGCACCCCTGAACAGCTGGCCCGACAACGCCAACCTCGACAAGGCGCGCCGCCTGCTCTGGCCGGTCAAGCAGAAGTACGGCCGTAAGCTCTCCTGGGCCGACCTCTTGGTCCTCGCCGGGAACTGCGCGCTGGAGTCGATGGGCTTCAAGACCTTCGGCTTCGGCGGCGGGCGCGAGGACGTGTGGGAGCCCGAGGAGGACATTTTCTGGGGGCCCGAGACCACCTGGCTCGGCGACGAGCGCTACAGCGGAGACCGCCAGCTGGCCAACCCCTTCGGTGCTGTGCAGATGGGCCTCATCTATGTGAACCCCGAGGGCCCCAACGGCAACCCCGACCCAGTCGCTGCCGGCCGGGACATCCGAGAGACGTTTTACCGCATGGCCATGAACGACGAGGAGACGGTTGCCCTCATCGCCGGCGGCCACACCTTCGGCAAGACCCACGGTGCGGTCGACCCCGCGCAGTACGTCGGCCGCGAGCCCGAGGGTGCGCCCCTCGAAGAGCAAGGCCTGGGCTGGAGGAACACCTTCGGGACGGGCAAGGGCGACGACACGTGGACGAGCGGCTTGGAGGTCATCTGGACGAGCAACCCGACCAAGTGGGACAACGGCTTTTTCGAGAACCTGTTCCGCTACGACTGGGAGCTGACCAAGAGCCCGGCCGGTGCGCACCAGTGGCGCCCCACCGACCGCTCCGCGGACAACACCGTCCCCGACGCCCACGACCCCTCGAAGCGGCACGCCCCGATGATGCTCACAACGGATCTCGCTCTCAGGTTCGACCCGGTCTACGAGCCGATCTCACGGCGCTTTTACGAGCACCCTGACGAGTTCGCCGACGCCTTCGCCAGGGCGTGGTTCAAGCTCACCCATCGAGACATGGGCCCGGTCTCGCGCTATCTCGGGCCGGAGGTCCCGAAGGAGCAATTGATCTGGCAGGACCCGGTCCCCGCGGTGGACCACCCTCTCGTCGACGAGCGCGACATCGCTGCGTTGAAGAGCAAGGTCATGGCGTCCGGGCTGTCAATTTCTCAGCTGGTGAGGACGGCTTGGGCCTCGGCGTCGACCTTCCGCGACAGCGACAAGCGCGGTGGGGCCAACGGTGCCCGCATCCGCCTCGCCCCGCAAAAGGACTGGGAGGCCAACGACCCGGCCGAGCTGGCCAAGGTGCTCGAATCCCTGGAGGGCGTCCAGGCAGATTTCGACCGCGCCCAGGCCGACGGGAAAAAGGTCTCCCTCGCAGACCTGATCGTCCTCGCCGGGTGCGCCGCAGTCGAGAAAGCCGCCAAAGAGGCAGGCCACGACGTCCAGGTCCCGTTCTCACCCGGCCGCACCGACGCGTCGCAGGACCAGACCGACGTCGCGAGCTTCGCTGTGCTCGAACCGACCGCTGACGGGTTCCGCAACTACTTCCGGCCCGGGGACAAGCGCCGGCCGGAGGAACTGCTGGTCGACAAGGCGAGCCTGCTGGGCTTGACCGCCCCCGAGATGACGGCGCTCGTGGGCGGGTTGCGCGTCCTCGACGCGAACGCCGCGCATTCGCCACACGGTGTCTTCACGGAGCGGCCTGGGGTGCTGAGCAACGAGTTCTTCGTGAGCCTCCTCGACATGGGCACCGAGTGGCGCATGTCTACCACCGAGCACGTCTACGAGGGCCGAGACAGGCAAACCGGTGCGGTCAAGTGGACCGCGACGGCCGTCGATCTCACCTTTGGCTCGAACTCCCAGCTCCGGGCCATCGCCGAGGTCTACGCCTGCGAGAACGCACAAAAGAAGTTCGTGCAGGATTTCGTGGCGGCATGGGTAAAGGTGATGAACCTCGACCGCTTCGACCTGCGCCGGCACTGACAACCCGCCTGTCGGTGGGGCGGTGGCCGGCGGGCCACCGCCCCGGCCGCTGCCGCGCACGTGGCGCAGGCCAGTAGCGGTCGCGGTCGTTTGTCGCCGGCCGGGCCTGGCGCCATCCGTCTGGCCCCGCGTGACGACAGCCACGTGCCAGATGACCGGGGGCTCACCGCAGTGAAGACAGCGTGGTGAGCGGGAGCGTCGTCGACCTCGACACGGTGAAGCTGTAGTGGACCACGCTGAACAGGACGCCCAGCTTGGTTGTCTTCGGCTTGGACAGCGTCAGCTTGGCAGGGTACTTGATGAACTTTCCCTCCGCACACGTCGGCACGCAGTTGTTCTGCACAAAGATGGCGGTGGCGGTGGCCGAGGTCTTGGTCCAGCTCGTCCAGTGGACCGAGTTGAAGTAAGTGTTCGCGTCCGCGCAGGCGAGCACGTAATTGCTCGGCTTGATTGCTTTCTTGCCAGCACACGTGAGCACCGAAGGCACGGGCGTACTACTAGAAGACGCCAACGACGCCGGTACCTCGGCAAAAGTAAAAACGCTGAGGGCGAGCACAAATACTGGTGCAGGTGCCAAGAACTTCTTCATCTGCGTTACTCCTTTCGTGTCAGGTATTCATAGCCCCCAGCCACTTGGCACGCGCGTGCCAATGCTCAGGCGAGCATCGCCCTAATGCCGCCGTCGTCATCGGTGAACACGATGTCGACGGTCCATACCGGCTTTTCAGACATGGGGACCTCTTTGTCACGGCATGGCTTCACCCTGCCAGAGAGCGCGGAGCTCGGCCGGCAGCACCAAGCCGATGTTCTTCGCGTCCACGGGCACGAGGTCACGCAGGGCCCCGACCACAGCGGCGGTCACGTGCTCTGCGTTCCCTGCCTGTAAGCCCGTCGTGGTCCCGGAGACCTGAGCCACCAGTTGGTGCACATGGCGCACGCGTACCGGCCGGCGGGAGCGGCGCGGAGGCTCGAGCAGGGCGCGCACGTCGGCGGGAAGGTGGGCATTCATCTTGTGCCGTTCCTTGGCAGGCAGCCGGTCGGAAAAGCTAGCCAGGACGGCTCGGACGACGGTGCGGGCTTGTTCCCGCGGCACCCCTGCCCCGACGGCTGCATCTGTGAGGCGGCGGAGAGCTTCGGAGGGGGCTTGCACCGCCCGGCCGGCCGAAGGCCTGGCCTCGCCCCGGTCGAAGCCCACGTGGAGGTATGACTCCACGCCGACCACCCCGGGCACTCGCCTCACCGCCCGTTCGACCCGGCGGGCCTCGGCTCTTCTGCCGACCTCGCCGTGGAGCCTGGCTACGTGGTCGTCGACCCACACATGGACATGGGGCAGGTCGAGGCGCTTTTCCAGGCCCCCGATCTCGGAGCGGATGCGGTCAGCCAGGACGGTGTCGACCACCTGCAGGTCAGGGTGCCGCCCGGCGAGCCGGTACTGCAACCCACGCAGCCGCCCGCCCAGGTAGCGCAGCTGCCTGCTGGCCAGGTCGACCTGGTGGCACGCCGCCTTGTTCGCCCGGGTGCCGGGGCGGAGCACTAACACGCCACCCGCCAGAGCCAACCCGCCTACGCCGATCGCGGCTTTGGACTGAACGCGCATACGATCACCTCCAGAGCATCGTCACACTTTTGACCAACCCCGAAAGCCACTTGGCAAATCACGGCCACAACGATTTTTTATCCACTTTGGCCCGCTGGCATCAGGGCCCAAAGTCCTGATGCGCGGCTGGTTGACCTCGTTCGCCCGGGACGAGGGAAGAGCCGGTCAGCGCTCGGCCGGCGACCCTGGTGCCTCGAGGTGACGGAGGAACCATCTGAGGGCTAGCCGAGTTACCTCCCTGAGCGCCCCCGGTTCTTCGAAGAGGTGGGTGGCACCTGGTACGACGGCCAATTCGCTGGGGCAGCGGAGGTGTGCTTGCGTTTGCCGGTTGAGCTCGAGCACCACGTCGTCGTTGCCGCCCACGATGAGCAGCGTCGGGGCTCGCACCTCTGCGAGGCGGGGGCCGGCCAGGTCGGGACGGCCGCCTCGGGAGACGATGGCGGCAACGCCCGACGCCGGTTGGGCCGCTGCCCACAGGGCCGCGGCCGCGCCGGTGCTGGCACCGAAGTACCCGACAGGCTTGCCTTTTGACTCCGGCTGCGCCTCGACCCAGCCGGTGGCATGTTCGAGCCTGGCCGCCAGCAACTCGATGTCGAAGACCTGTGAGCGGTCAACCTCCTCGTCGGAGGTAAGAAGGTCGACGAGCAAGGTGCCAAGCCCCGCCGTGTTCAAAACGGCGGCCACGGACCGGTTCCGGGGGCTGTGGCGGCTGCTCCCGCTCCCGTGCGCGAAAACCACCAGACCCGAGCAGGGGGCCGGCACCCTGAAGTTCCCGATGAGTCGGGCTGTGCCAGCAGGCACCTCGACCTCCTCGTTCCGGATCAGCGGGTCGGCCACTTGGCCCGCTCGTGCCTCCCGCTCGGCAGCTTGGCGGAGCAATGAGACCACCTCTTCGTCCGTGGTCTGCGAGAAGTCCCGGTAGAACTGGCCGACGGCGAAAAACGACCGGGGAGCCTCCAGGCACGCCACCTCGTCGGCTACCTCGGCTATGTCCGCCAGCGAACTTGGCGCAGCTACCGGCACGCCGACGACGACGCGAGTGGCGCCCTTTGCCCGGGCTACCTGGCACGCTGCTCGTGCGGTGGCGCCGGTGGCGATGCCGTCGTCGACTAGCACGACCGTGCGCCCCGTCAGGGACGCCGGCTCACGCCCGTCACGGAAGAACACCGCCAACCTGTCGACCTCCGCCCGCTTCGAGCGCACCAGAGCGGTTATCTCCCCCTGGCTCACACCCGATATGCGCACGACCTCCTCTGAGAAGACGAGCACGCCCCCCTCTCCCACGGCGCCCATAGCTAGCTCTGGTTGGTAGGGCACACCGAGCTTGCGCACGACGAGCACATCGAGGGGCGCCTCGAGGGCGGCGGCGACCTCGAACGCGACCGGCACGCCACCCCTTGGCAGGCCGAGGACGACCGTGTCCTCGCCGGCCAGGTAGCGCAGCTTTTCGGCCAGGCGCCTGCCGGAATCTGCCCGGTCGGCGAACATTGCGGTCATGGCTACCCCTTCAGCACCCCGAGCGGCGGGAGCCAGGCGACCCGGCGGGCCAGTCCGGCGTGCTCGCAAGTAGCGTACTGAGTAGGGCAACGAGCGTGTCCTCCGGTCGGCCCGGCGGGGCGGGAAGCGAAAGGACGCTACGAGGGCCCTCGGCCCACATCAGTGACCTACCCTTGCCAGCACCAAGCCTACCCCGAGGGCGCAGGTCGACCCAGAAAGGGCCATGAGGCTCGCCTCCACCGGTCGCAGAAGGGACTCCCTGGATAGAGCGCGGCGGCTCCCGTCTGTGTAGCTCTTCTCACCCGAGACTTGCACCGCCCGCCGGCGCAGGTCTCGGGCCTCGGTGCTCAAGGTCCGCTGCGCCTTGGAAAGGCCGAAGGCGAACAGCGCCCCGGCCACCGCCGCCGGGCGCACGGTGCCCGCCTGCGCGTAATAGGCAGTGAGCAACGGGAAAGAGCCCCAGGCAATCGCGAACCAGATGTCGTTGTGCAGCCTCCACAACTCCAGGTTGTAGCCGACCACGAGCACCACGCCCAACGCTATGAAGATGGCCAGCCCCCATCCGACCCGGGCGATCCCGAACCCACCGAGGACCACCGCACCTGCTATGGCCGCCGCCGAGACCGTCACGAGCAGGTGCGCCGGTATGGAAGTACCGAGCGGCCGGCCTCGCAGTTCGTCGAGCGCGTGGGCGCCGAGCCCTACGGCGAGGCCGAACGCCAACAGTGTCGCCACGAGACGCCCCACCGAGAGCCGCGGCGCGAGGCCGGCTCCTATCAGCACATAGGAGAGGTGCCAGGCCGTGTACGGCGGGTGCAGCAGGCTGACCCAGTCTTTCCACGGCCCCCGTGCTGGTGTGTACCAGGCGGCTCGTTGCCTGGTCAAGCCTTTGTCCCCCACATGACCACCCCTCCGCCGGCGCTCATCACGCGCCAGCGAACGTCCACGATGCCCGCCCGTCCCCACGCCTCCGCTTGCCACGACAACGGGTAGCGCCGCCAGTGTTCCGATATGGACGGCCCGAGGAAGCGGCCCACCTCGAACCATTCTCTTCCTCCCGCGGCATAGCCGGCGGCCGGTAGCACCAGCCGGGTGTACACGAGCCACAGGGGGCGCCAGAGAGGGCCTGCCGGCACGTGGAACTCGAGGGCCGCCACCACCCCTCCCGGCTTCACCACCCGCGCCAGCTCGGCGACGGTGGCACCCGGGTCGGTCACATAACGCAGCAGGTAGGTGAAGGTGAGTGCGTCGAATGTCCCGTCGGGGAACGGCAGTTGCTCCGCTCGGCCCGCCACGAGCGACACGCGGCGCGAGTGGGCGCTCCTGGCGACGTTCGCGGCCCCGGCGCGCAGCATCTCCAGGGTCAGGTCGAGCCCGGTGATCTTCGCCCCGGTACGGGCGGCGAGCTGCAGCGCCACGCCGGCCGGCCCGGTCGCCACGTCCAGTACCGAGGCCGGCGACGCATCTACGACCGCGTCGACCATCGCCCGCCGCCAGCGCTGGTTTTGGCCGAGGGAAAGCACTTCGGCCAGCTGGTCGTAGCGGGACGGGAGCCCGTCGAAGAGGCGGCGGGCGAACTCGTTGGGGTCGGTCATGGGGGGTCAGAACCTGCCTCGTACGAGGCTAGCTAGGGCCTGATGGCCGCCGGTGCTTCGGCCCGACGCCGGCTCCCTGCTCACGGGCCCGGCGGGGCCTGGAGCCGCTCGAGCTCGGAACGGAACGAACCTACGGTCGCCTCGACTACGCGGTCGTGGCCCCATCGGAGCAGCGGGTAACCGACTCGCGCCACCCAGCGCATTGGCCTCTGCAGCATCTCCAGGCTCCATTCCACGTCGGTGACTGTTCCCTCCCCGTCGGGGCGCAGGCGCAGGTGGGCGTCGCCGGCTAGGTCCCCGGTCACGTCGGCATCGAGGCGCCGGCCGGGGTCGCACCGGGTCAGCTCCACCTGTACGGCCATCCGGTAGGGGAGGGGCGGGGCCACGACACCCCGCAGGACCGACCCCTCGCGCAAGCCCTCACCTTCGGTTCGGAAGCTACCGAGCCACCCCCACCATCGCTCGAACTGATCGAACTGCTCGATCCTGGACCAGAGCACGACCGGGGGGACGGCGAAGTGGAACTGCCCGCGGTAGTCCATCACGTAGCAAGAGCCGGCCACCGCTCAACCGGTCCCGCCCGTTAGGGCCGCCCGACCACTGGTGAGGGCCGTGCAAAAAACTGACCGAAGTGAAGTCGTCAGCCACACATCTACCGGTTCTTGGCGCGAAAGCGCGCAAATTTCAGACAGATGTGGCCTTCGCCGGCGCACATCGGTCCGTTTTTGGTACGGCTGTCCCGTACCGCGGCCACCCTGGTGCCGTACTGCGGCCGCACGTCTCCGCCCTACCACGGCACGGCTGTGCCCAGCCGCGGTAGCCCCGGGTGCCGTACCCCGGGGAAACGTGATATCACTATGAGGGCAAGTACCGGCGATCGTAGGGGCCGAAATGAGGACAGAGGTGGCGCTGCCGCCAGGCTTGGGCACGGAGCCGCCAGGCCTGGGCATGGAATGGGCACGGAATGGGCACGGTAATGGAAGAGGTGCAGGTCGGTGGGTGTGACGGCCGCCAGGTCCCGGTGGTTGTGCCCTGTGGGCCTGGCTGGCGCCCTAGTGCTCTTGGGTGTGGCGGTCAGCCACGAGGTCAGGGGCGCCGGCGCCGGTGCCTGGGGCGTCCTGTGGGCTGTCGCCGCCCTCATGGGCGGCGCGAGCGTGCTGGGCCTCCGGGGCCTGACCCGGGCCCAGCAAGGCGATGCAGTCGTGGTCCAGCCCTCCGGCGCCTACGTCGGGACGACAGAACCGATCGTGAATGCTGGCTCGCTCTACCACTGACCCCGACGGGCAGGCAGGGCGCCGGGGCGAACGGAAAAGCGTCCTCGTGCGGATGGACCCGGCGGTGTACGACGCGCTCGCGCTCTGGGCTTCCGACGAGCTGCGGAGCACGACGGCCCAAATAGAGCTCATCCTGCGGAGGGCTTTGGAACAAGCCGGCAGGCTGCCACCGCACATCGGCGCCATGCCCCGCCGGGGACGGCCCCCACGAACTTGAAGCGACCTCGGCGTGATCTTGACTTCCTTATGTCAAAGTGATATCACTTTAAGACCGTGACCTCACCCCGTTCCCTCGCCAGCCCGGGGCCGGTTCCGGCCGCCGCCACCCCGCCCGGGGGGCCCCAGCGCATCCGGACGGCGCTCGAAGCTGTGAACATGTCGGGCCGGGCATCGGACACGTGTGGTTCGCTTTCCAAGGGCCTGCGCCAGCGCGTCGCCTTGGCGCGGGCGCTGCTCGACGACCCCCAAGTCGTCTTCTTGGACGAGCCCACCGCGGGCCTCGACCCGGTCGCTCCCCGTGAAGTCCACGAACTGGAGCGCTCGGGATCGCGTACGCCGTGTTCGGCGTTTTCCTCGTACTTGCAGCGGCCTTCGCCCACCCCGTGGTGACTTCAGTGATCTTCGATTCCTCGCACCTTCTGGTCCAGCTACTGTTCACCTCCCTGCTCGCCGGTTGGTCGATCTGGGTGGGCATCGCCATATCGGCCCGTTCGAGCGATGTGCGCGTCGCCCAGCAGCTGTCCACTTTCGCCAGCCTGCCACCACTTGCCCTAGCCGCCCTCATGTCTTTGAACGTGATCGCCCCGACCCTCGGGCTTGCTCTCGGCCTGGGGGCCGCCCTCCTCGTCCTGGACGCGCTGGGGTGGCGAGCCGTGTCGCTCCTGTTCGACCGGGAACGCCTCGTGACAGGACGCCGGAGCCAACCTGCCGCCCGTGTAAATGCCGGAGGGTCGCCGAGGCAAGCAGTAGGGGAAAGGGGCCCGACGGTGCCGGCGACGTTGAGCCTGACCAGAAAGTGGGGCGGGGTCATGCAGCAGGGCCGTCCATTCGAGATCCTGCTCGACGGCGATCTCGTGGGCGACATCTCGAGCCAGGCGACCGTTGAGCTTTCTCTGCAGCCTGGGCGGCACCCTCTCCAAATGGGTTCTGGCCGGCGCATCAGCCCGACGAGAGAGTGTGACGCAGCGGAGGGGGAGGTGGTGCGGTTCTGGTGCCGGGGACGGATGCTCTGGCCCCTGTACCTCGCGTCGCTCATAAAAGCTGACCTCTCGATCACGCTCAGGCGCGGATGATGGGCGGTAATGGCGGGGCGGGCGGCGGGCCGGCACCGCTGCTGGTGCCGGGCCGCAGCCTTCCCGAAGTTCACGACGTGCTGGCCGTTTGTGCCCACCCCGACGACGAGTCCTTCGGCCTCGGCGCCCTCCTCGCCGGCTTCTCCGAGCGCGGTTCGACGGTCCGGGTCCTCTGTTTCACTCACGGCGAGGCGTCCACGCTCGGGCTGACCGGGCGCCCGCTCGGGGAGGTCCGGGCCCGGGAGCTGCGTGCTGCCGCCGACGTGCTCGGTGTCACGGAGGTCGAACTGCTCTCGTACCCCGACGGCCGCCTGAGTGAACTGCCCCTACAAGAAGCCGAGCACATCGTCGCGCGGTCCCTTCGGGGCGCGGACTTGGTGCTGGTCTTCGACGAAGGCGGCATTACGGGGCACCCTGACCACTGCCGGGCCACGGAGGCGGCCCTGGGGGCGGCGGCCAAGGCTCACGTGCCGGTCCTCGCCTGGGCGCTGCCCGAGAAGGTTGCCGGCGAGCTCAACCGCGAGTTCGGGACGTGTTTTGTGGGGCGCGCCGACGCGGAGATCGACCTCAGCGTGAAGGTGGACCGCGAGCGCCAGCACGCCGCCGTGGCTTGCCACGTCAGCCAGGCGAGGGACAACCCCGTGCTCCGACGGCGCCTCGAGCTGCTCGGTCCCAATGAGCAGCTCCGTTGGCTGACCCGCTGACCACAATGCCGCTGACCACAATTAGGTGACGCTGCAGTCGGCCAAGAGCAGTGGTCACCCCAAGGGCGCTTGTCAGGGCAGGGAACGCAGGAGCGCAAGGTGGTCCCGGGAGCGCTCCTGGTCCAACCAGGCGGAGAGCTGGCGCCGGGCGTAGAAACGGAGCGCCGGCACCCAGAGCGCCGAAGCGAGCTGCGTTTTCGGTCGTCGCCCGAGCGTCGACTCTACTAACGGCCCCACCTCGTCCCAGCGGCGCGCCCAGGCCGCCCGAGCGATTGCCGGGAGCCGTCGGAGGAGAGCCGGACGGGCCGCGGTGCTCAGATCCGGCAGGTGGCGGAGGGCGCTCGCCAAACCGGAGCGAACGATGGTGGGCCAGGAATAAAAACGGCGCATGGCTTCCAGCACGCCGAGTTGGAGCTCGAGAGGCGTCATCTGTGCCGGCCGCATGACAACGTGGTGGCCGTCGTAGAGCGACCAGTCGTCCGAGAGCAGGCGATCGCCAGCGACGCGGTCCCACAGCCTCGTGCCGGGTAACGGCGTCTCGACCATGAGCTGGAACGTGTCGATCCCCACCCGGCGGGCAAAGGCAGCGGTTGCCCCTGCGCTCGCCGCCGTGTCTGTGTCGAGGCCAGCCACGAACATCCCGTGCACCGCTATGCCGTGGTCGTGGAAGGCGCGGACCGACTTCACGACCGTGGCGACCTTCTGGCGCTTGCCGATCTCGGCCAGCCCCTCGTCGGTGACCGCTTCGACGCCGATCATCACAGCCCGGCAGCCCGTCCGGCGCATGAGGGCCAGGAACTCGTCGTCGACCTCGGGGTGGGCCAGGGAGCGCAAGGCTGCGTCGGCGCGTACCTGGGCGAACCACTCGGGGGTGAGGCCGGCCGAGAGCATGGCACGAAGGAGCTCGGTCGTGCGTGCCTTGTTCACGACGAAGTTGTCGTCGTGGAAGAACACACGCGGGGCGTCGAGCCCAGCCAGCTCGGAGATCACCTGGTCAGTCCGCCGGCGCCTCACCGAGCGGGAGAACATCGCCGTGACCGAGCAGAACTCGCAATCGAAGGGGCAGCCCCACTGGGTCATGAGAGGCTTGGTGGTCATTCGTTCGTGCCCCTCGACGAGGCGAAGGTCTGGGCTGGGCAGGCGCTCGAAGCCCTCTTGGTCGCATCGGGGGCGCGGCGGGTTGTCGTACGCCTCGCCGGCGGGTGTGCGGAACGAGAGCCCGCGTAAGCCTCTTAGCGGCCGTCCTTGCTCGAGAGCCGTGACAAGCTCGGCCATCGTCGACTCGCCCTCTCCGCGGACTACCAAAGGGGCATGGGCGAGTGCTTCCTCGGCGAGGAAGGTGACGTGGGGCCCGCCGAGCACGACCGGGACGCCGGCGTCGCCGAGCAAGTCCGCGAGGCGGTAGGCAGCCGGTGCGGTGGCCGTGGTCGAGGAGATCCCGACGAGGTCGGCGTTGAGGCAGTCGTCGAGGTCGACCGGCGCCAGCATTTCGCAGTAGATGCGGACATCGTGGCCGGCTTCATTTAGCATGGCCCCGATGAGCGGCAGCCCGAGACGGGGCAAGAGGGCGAGGTCGTAGACGTTTCGCCCTGGTGGGCGAGGCTCCACTAGGCGAATGCGCACGCCGCGACTTTGTGGCCGCGGCCGGGCGCCTGTCAATTCCGTTGCGAGCTTAGGGCCGAGGGTGCCCGGGTGGAGGATCGCTGGCGGCGAGCGGGCTGACGCTGCCAGCGAGGGAGCTGGACCAGGCGCTGAGGAACCAGCTCGACGACCAGCGTTTGTCTTCGCCCACCCCCGTCACGACCTCGATCCCGAGCTCCTGGCAAACGTCCCACTCCGGGATGCTCCTCACGTCCAAGCGGTCCCCGCCCTTGGTGAAGACGTGCGGGCGGAGCCGGCGCAGGGCTTCGCGCACGGTCTGGTCGCCCTCGACCTCGAAGGGCACCACGTAGTCGACGCCACGGATGGCTGACACGACCAGGCAGCGCGTCTCCAGGTCCTGGAAGGGCCTTCCCTTCTTGGCAGTGAGGAAGGCGTCGCCGTTCACCACCACGACCACCACGTCGCCGTAGCGGTGCGATGCCTGGATCGAGCTGATGTGGCCAGGGTGGACGGGGTCGTAACCTCCCGATGTGACTACTATTCGCCCGGTTGGGCGGTCCTCTTGGAACTCGTCGAAGGTCACGACTGGGGCACCGAGAGTATTCACCAGCCCATCATGGCACCGACCTGCCGATTCCCTCGAAGGCGCCGAAACCCCGGAAGCTGCCGGGCTGCCAAGCGCCGGCCGGCCCACCGGTCGGGTCGACCAGGGCAGCCTGCACGCCCAGATCGTCGACGGGCACGGCAGGGCCGCCATGGTCGCGCGCGCCCGCTCGAGAGCGCTGTTGACGGCCGCCACGGTGGTGTCGAGCAGTTCGGTCACTTCTGTTGCTTGCCAGCGTGGGACCTCGCAGAGCACGAGCACGGCGCGCTGGCGGGCCGGCGGGTGCTGCAGGGCGGCGACGAACGCGAGGCGGACCGACTCCCGGTGTACGGCGACATCGGCGGGTCTACACCCACCTCCTCGAACCGTTCGTCGGCCATAGGCATCACCCAGGTGGCTTCGGGAGCAGCTCGGACAGCAGGCCTCGCACCCGCCGGTCGATCTCTTCGCGTATGGGGCGCACCTCTTCCAGGCTCTTGCCGGCGGGGTCCTCGAGCACCCAGTCCAGGTAGCGCTTGCCGGGGTAAACGGGGCAGGCGTCCCCGCAGCCCATGGTCACGACGACGTCGGCGGTGCGCGCCGCCTCGTCGGTCAGCGGTTTGGGGACTTCTTGGGAAATGTCGATGCCGACTTCGGCCATGGCCGCCACGACGGCCGGGTTGACCTCGGCTGCCGGGGCCGAACCCGCCGAGCGCACCAGCACCCTGCCGGCGGCATGGTGCTGCAATAACGCCGCGGCCATCTGGGAGCGTCCCGCGTTGTGCACGCACATGAACAGCACCTCTGGCGGCATTTTTCGGCTCACCGCCTCCGGCCTGAGGACCGGGGCTTCGCCACGGAAATGCCGGCGTGCCTCGATGAACGGGCCCAAGCTGGAAGGTACCGGTCGACGAAGGAGGGGTGTATTTGCATCTATGATGATCGATACGATCTTAGACAAAGTATCGACGGCTGTCAATATGAAACCGGAACCACGCCGTAAGGCGGAGGCAGGCGGGGTCGCTCAAGGCGGGGTCGCTAAAGGCGGGGTCGCTCAAGGCGGCGGGCTGTACCCGTCTTTCGTGGAAGCGACCTCGAGCGAGGCCGAGGCGGGCGGCTTCTGCTGCCCGTCGCTCGTCGAAGCACCCTTGAGCGAGGCCGAGGCGACCGAACTGGCCGGGCTCCTCGCGGCGCTGGCCGACCCGGTCCGTCTGCGCCTGCTCTCGATCGTGGCGGCCCGGAGCGAGGTGTGCTCCTGCGACCTCGAAGCTCCCCTTGGAAAGAGCCAACCCACCGTATCCCACCACACCAAAGTGCTTTCCGGGGCAGGGCTCCTGGTGGGGGAGAAGCGCGGTCGCTGGACATGGTGGAGGGTCGACCCCTCTCGGCTCGCCGCGGTGCGCCGGGCACTGGGCGCCTAGGCGTGAAGCTGTCCCTGCCCCCGTGCCAATGTTGCTTGGTCGGCCCATTCGGGAAAAATCCTTACGGTGGCTTGCCGATTCAGGGGCAAACACCTGTACGATAGAGTAGTGGCGGCGCCTGAGTTGGCCGAGCTAAGAAAGGCGGTGAAGCACCTCGAAGTCCCGGCCGACCCCTTGGCGTTGGAGGAGGCCGTTTTCCTGGCCGACAGGCTCCGGGCGAAAATCTCCTTGGCTCTCGGTGAATTCGACGAGGCGCAAGGCTGGTCCCACGACGGGTCGCTCTCCCTGACTGCGTGGCTCGCCTACCACGGGCGCACGAGCCGGCGAGAGGCGCACCGACAAGCTGTGGCAGCACAAAGGCTGCGAGGTCTGCCCGTGACTGCCGCCGCCTGGGCGGACGGCGGGCTCTCTACTGGCCAGGTCGCAGCTGTCATGGCCAACGTTCCGGAGCGCTACCTCGGCCTTTATGCGGAGCAGGAGCCAGAGCTGGTCGGCGCCCTGGAGGACCTCCAGGTGCACGAGACTGCCGCTGCCATGCGCTCCTGGACGCTACACGCCGAGGCTCTCGACGACGAGGAGCCGCCCCCAGAGCGCCCGAGCGAACTGCACCTCTCTCGCACGCTCGATGGCCGCCGGGAGCTCTCCGGGCACCTCCGCCCTCTGGATGCCGCCGCAGTGGAATCAGCCCTTGCGGCCGCCGAAGCTGGCAACGCCGAGCTGCGGGCGGCGTCCGAGCGCCGCGCCGAGGCTTTGGTCGGCATCTGCACGTATTACCTCGACAATCAGGCACACAGGGTGAGCGCCGGCCGTAACCGCCCCTACGTCAACATCGTCGTGGACCTTGACGACTTGGCGACCGGCGGCCCGGGCTGCACGAGCGACGGCACCTGGCTTCGCCCCGAGGACGTCTCGTGGCTCACCTGCGACTCAGAGCTGCACCGCATCGTGACGGCCGGGAGGTCCACGGTCCTGGACTATGGCTCTGCTACCCGGACGATCTCCCAGGCCCTGTGGTCGGCGCTTGTCGTACGGGACGGCCACTGCCGCCACCCAGGTTGCGACCGCCCGCCGGCGTGGTGCGAGGGCCATCATATTGTCCATTTCTCTCGAGGCGGCCCGACCTGCCTGAGCAATGTCGTGCTTTTATGCGCCCGGCACCACCATCTTTACCATGCAAAAGGCTGGGAGCTGAAACTGGCCGAGGATGGCACGCTTACGCTAATTACCCCCCAGGGCGAGGTGCTCCAAAGCAGGCCCCCACCCCGCTGGGTCGGGACGTAACGGAGGCGCCGGCGCCGGCCTGGTGCCACGCCGGCCCGGTGCCGCTCAAGCAGACAGCCTCAACTGATATCTCGGGCCACCGTCGTTCGGCTCGCCAGCATCGACAGCAAGACTGCCACCCCTGCGACGAACGCGGCAGCCGCCACAAAGGGGAGCGGTGCCCCCGCTGACGCACCGTGCGCCGGCCCGAACGCCGAGCCGCCAGGCTTGATACCCCCGAGCGAAGTCGCTGCGGTATACGGCATGTACCTGAGAACATGGGGGAAAAGACCACCCACGACCGACTCGACCACGACGGACCAGAGGAACAGGGCGGTCACGCCCGCCAATTGAGAACGTACGAGCGAACCGAGACCGGCCCCGACCGCTCCGAAAAGGGCCGCCCCGAGCATGGCCCCGGCGACGTGGCCGGCGAGCGTGCCTGCCCCGAGCGCGAGCGCGCCGCGGTGGCCTGCCGCAAAACCGACGCCAACGGCGGTCGAGACGACGCCCGAGACCAGACCGAACACGGCGCCCGAGGCCGCAGCCACTATCTCTTTGGCGGCCAGCACCCAGCCCCGCTCAGGGAAGGCGAGGTAGGTGAGTGTCTCAGTCCCGTGGCGGAACTCGCCGGAGGTGATCATGGCCCCGAGCACGGCCGCGAGGAGCATGGAAAAACCAGTGACGGTCGTGACGGTCGAGAGCCCGGCCGCAGTCGTGATGGGGGCGACACCCTTGCTACCCGCCCGCGAGGCTTCCAGCAACGAGAAGAGCAGGGTGAGCATGGCGGAGGTGGCCAAGACTGCATAACTCGCCCGTGCCGTGCGCACTTTCAGGGCTTCGACTTGGACCCCCCGGACGAGGCCGCTCATCGGTGAGCCTCGGCGGCACCAGCGGTGAGGCGCAGGAAAGCGTCCTCCAAGTCGCCGGCCCACCCCGTCAGCTCGTCAACCGTGGACTGCGTGGCCAGCCTGCCCCGGTCCAAGATGACGACGCTGCCCACCGTCTGGGCCACCTCGGCCAGGAGGTGGGAGGAGACTAGGACAGTTCGGCCCTCGGCGCCGAGGAACCCGACGACCGTGGCCCGCTCCACGGTAAAGCTGACGTGGTCCACGGCAAGACGCGGACCGAAGGACTTGGTCAAGTTGTCGATTTCTATGACGGCCACGGGCCGCCTCTTTTCGCTGTCCGCTTTCGCATAGGGCCATTGTCGGTGCTCGGGTCTGCACTGTCGTCCGGCGGGGGGCGGCTTTCCGGCTACGCCGGTTGACGTAGCCGGCAGCCCTCCGGGTACGGCAGGAGGCGCAGCCCGAAAGCCTCCTCAGTGCCGATGTGGGGAAAGGCCCAGGTAGCTACCCTGAGATGCGATGGGCGCCGCCAGGGGACAACTCGCCAGGGCGCGCGGGGGCGAGCCGCTCCTGTACGCCTGGGCGCGCTCGTGGGCCAAGGAGCTCCGAGAGCTCGGTTGGCGACGGGACGTGGCGCTTGCGGTGGCGGTAGGCGCCTTGCAGTTGGCGGGCGGCGCTGCCGTCGAATGGCACCGTCACAGTCTCGGCCGCATGGGGATCCTCGCATGGGCCTTGCTCGTGGTGGGGCCACTGGCGCTGCTTTTCCGCCGGCGCCACCCCGTCGGCACGTTATGCGTCGCCTTCGGAGCGGTCCTCGGGCCCGTGGGAGCAGGGACCGGGTACCTCAGCCTGATCCTTGCGTTTTTCCTGGCCGCAACACGTGGGCACCGTCGCGCTGCCCGGGCCTCCATCGTTGCTGGTTACGCCTGGTCCGTGTGGTTGAGCCGGCTCGCCTACGGCGGGAAACCCGAACCGGCGAGCAACGCCATAGCCCTTGGTGCCTGGCTCGTCGCGCTGGTGGTCGCGGCCGAGGCGGTCCGAATTTCCCGGGAACGCCGGGCCGAAGCGCTGGCGGCACGGGAGCTCGACGAGCGAAGGCGGGCGAGCGAGGAACGCCTGCGCATGGCGCGCGACCTGCACGACGTGATCGGCCACAACATCTCGCTCATCAACGTTCAAGCCGGCGTCGGCCTCGACTTGATGGGGGCCGACCCTGAGCAGGCACGAGCGGCCCTCTCGGCGATCAAAGCGGTCTCGAAGGAGGCGCTCGGGGAACTGCGGGCCATGCTCGACGCGCTCCGCCAGTCCGGCGACGACGCCCCCCGTTCGCCCGTCCCCGGGCTCGCTCGCCTGGACGAGCTCGTAGAGCTCACCCGGGCCGCCGGCGTGGCGGTGACCCTCGATGCGGCCGGCACGCCTCGCCACCTGCCCGCCACGGTGGACCTGGCCGCCTACCGCATCGTGCAGGAGTCGCTCACGAACGTCACCCGCCACGCGCCTGGCGCGAAAGTGACGGTGCTGGTGCATTACGAAGACCGCCAACTGGTTGTGGAAATCGTGGACGAAGGAGGGCCGGGCGGCCGCGCGGACGGTAGCCAAGGCGCCGGCACGGGGAGCGGCATCGCTGGCATGCGCGAACGCGCGAAAGCCCTCGGGGGCGAGCTCATCTCGGGGCCGCGCGCTGGAGGCGGCTTCTCGGTGCGTGCTCGGCTGCCGCTAGGGGGCGACGGGTGATCCGGGTCTTGCTCGCCGACGACCAAGCGCTCTTGAGGGCCGGCCTCGGAGCCCTTTTGGGCGCCCGCGAGGACATCGAAGTCGTGGGCGAGGCGGGTGACGGAGCCGAAGCAGTGAGCCTGGCGAAGACCCTCGTGCCCGACGTCGTCCTCATGGACATCCGGATGCCGGGCACCGACGGCCTCGAAGCCACACGCCTAATAGCCGAAGATCCCCGCCTTTTGTCTGTAAGGGTGGTCATCTTGACAACTTTCGGCCTCGAGGAGTACCTGTTCGAGGCCCTGCGTAGCGGCGCTTATGGTTTCTTGGTGAAGGACACCGAGCCGGCGGAGCTGGTCAACGCGGTGCGCGTGGTTGCACGCGGCGATTCTTTGATCTCACCGAGCCTCACGCGCCGCCTGGTCGCCGAGTTCGCCAGTCGGGCCAAGGCCCCCCGGCCCGCAAAAGAGCTCGACGTCCTGACCGAGCGAGAGCGTGAGGTGCTGGCCCTCGTCGGGGAAGGCCTGAGCAACGACGAGATTGCCGGGCATCTCTTCATGAGCCCGGCGACCGCACGCACGCACGTGAGCCGGGCAATGACAAAGCTGGGGGCGCGCGACCGCACCCAGCTCGTGGTCATCGCCTACGAGACGGGGCTCGTGCAGCCCGGATGGCTGAGGTGAGCCACCCGTGCGACGGCCACCCAGCCGTACACCGGTACGCGCGGTCGGGAGGTCGTAGAGTAGCTGGGCCGGCTGAGCTAGCCTCATGACGAGAACGAATGGCCGAGCTTCCCGACCAGGCCATCCCGGCAGGTGAGTGCGCCGAAGCGCCTGAGCTGACCGAGCCGGAGCCGGAGCCGTTTCGGGCCACCGACGAGACGTCGTGCGCCCCGCCGGTTTCGGAAGAGCCGGGAACGCCCGTAGCCCCGGGCCAGCTTCCTGCGCCTACCGGGGAGGGTACGGCCGCGGCCGCACTGGCGGGACGGACCGAATGGCTCCGCAGCCTCGAGGCGCCCGTGAAGGAGTTCCTCCGGGCCGAGACGGGTGGTGCGGCCGTACTGGTCGCGGCCGCCGTGGTGGCCCTCATTTGGGCCAACGTGGGCGGGGCCAGTTACGTGTCGGCATGGGGGACGAGGTTCAGCGTCTCTGTCGGCCACTACGGCATCGACCAGGACCTCCGCCGCTGGGTCGACGACGGCCTGATGGCCTTCTTCTTCCTGGTGATGGGCCTGGAAGCACGGCGGGAGCTCGACCTCGGGGAGCTCCGGGACCGCCGGCGCCTCGCGTTCCCCATAGCGGCCGCCCTGGGCGGGATGCTCGTGCCTGTCGCGATCTATCTGGCGGTCAACAGCGGGCACCACACCCTCGGGGGCTGGGGGACGGCCATGTCGACCGACACGGCCTTCGCTCTCGGGATGCTCGCCTTGGTTGGGCGCCGGTTCCCGTCTTCCCTCCGCACCTTCATGCTCACTGTCTCGGTGGCCGATGACTTGGTGGCCTTCGTCGTCATCGCCACGGCCTACACGACCACGGTGAAAGTGGTGGCGTTGCTGGCCGCCGCCGCCGCCTTTTTGGTCGTCGTCTTGCTCGAGTGGCGCCGGGTGGGAAATGGGACGGTCTTCGCGGGCCTGGCGCTGGTCGCCTGGGTCGCGCTGTTGAAGTCGGGGGTCGACCCGGTGCTCGTCGGCGTGGTCATGGGCCTGCTGGCGGTGGCTTACCCGGCGGGGCGCGCCGACCTCCAGAAGGCGAGCGACCTGTTCCGTATCTTCAGGGAGCAGCCCACGTCCGAGTACGCACGTAGCGTGGGCAGGGGGGTCCGTGGCGCCATATCCCCCAATGAAAGGTTGCAGCAGCTTTACCACCCCTTCAGCAGCTATGTGGTGGTCCCGCTCTTCGCCCTAGCCAACGCCGGCGTCTCGCTGCAGCTGCATTTCCTGTCCGTTGCCTTTCGTTCACCGGTCACCCTCGGGATCCTGGTCGGGTACGTGGCCGGCAAACCGGTGGGCATAACGGGGGCCACCTGGCTCGTAGCCCGGCTCTCTCGTGGCCGGGTCAGCCCTCCCGTAGGGTGGGCGTCAATTGCCGGCGGAGGCGCGGTGGCCGGCATCGGCTTCACCGTGTCGTTGTTGATCGCCACGCTCGCGTTCAAAGGGGTTCAGCTCGAGGAGGCCAAGGTCGGCGTGCTGAGCGCAGCGCTCGCGGCGTCGCTAGTTTCCTGGGCCGTGCTCCAGGCGGTAAGGGTGCTCCCGGAGGGGACGCGCGTGCGGGCCGTTTTCGGTAAGGCGCGAGGGCTTGTCGACCTGGTTGTCCCGGTGGACCCTGGGCGCGACCACATCCGGGGCCCTGAGGACGCGCCCGTGACGCTCGTGGAGTACGGCGACTTCGAGTGCCCCTACTGCGGGCAGGCGGAGCCAATTGTGCGCGAACTGCTCGCCGATTTCGGCGACCTGCGCTACGTGTGGCGGCACCTCCCGCTCCACGACGTCCACCCCCACGCCCAGCTCGCGGCCGAAGCGGCGGAGGCCGCCGGCGCGCAGGGAAGGTTCTGGGAGATGTACGACCTGCTGCTCGCGCACCAGGGCTCGCTCGAGGTGGCCGACGTGCTCGGTTACGCCGAGGAAGTCGGGCTCGACGTCGAGCGCTTCCGGGGGGCCTTGCGCAAGCAGAAGTTCGCCGCCCGGGTGGCCGAGGACGTCGAGTCCGCGGATCTCTCGGGAGTGTCGGGGACCCCGACGTTTTTCATAAACGGCCGGCGCCACTATGGCGTCTACGACATCGCCACGCTGTCGGCCGAGGTCCGCGCGGCACGAGCCCGTGCCACCATCGCCTCTGAGTTGCCTCGCTTCCAGCAGCCATAGGTGATCGGGCCGCCCAGGTTCAGGCCGGCCCGGGCCGGGCGCTCACGCGAACACGCGAAACTGATGAACGCGACGGGGGAAAGGGTGGATCCGTCAGTTCTGGCGTAAAAAACTTCCCCTATTCCTGATGGATGCGTCCCGCCGGCCACCGCGTCCATCAGTTTCGTGACGCGCCTGTCGCCGGCCGCGCCGCCCCGGGGCCGGGCCGGCGCCGGCGCCGGCCTCCAGCCCGCTCAGTATTCTCGCCTGGCCCCCTGGCTCGGCACGACGGTCGAGATAGAGGGCGTGGCGAGGCCGGCGCCGGCAAAGGCCTCCTTGACCGCTTCCTGCAGGGCCGCGCTCGCCTCCTTTCGGACGACGGCGATGGCTGCGCCGCCGAAGCCGCCGCCGGTCATGCGCGCGCCTAGGGCGCCGGCCGAAAGCGACGCCTCGACCGCGAGGTCGAGGGCCGGCGTCGAGATCTCGAAGTCATCACGCATCGAGGCGTGCGAGGCGGAGAGGAGCGGGCCGATAGCGGCCGGCCCCGAGGCCCGGAGCAGCGCCACGGCTTCTGTCACGCGGGCGTCCTCGGTCACGACGTGGCGGGCACGCCGGTAGGTCTCCTCGTCTGCCAGTTCGGCGAGTTTTGGGAGGTCCTCTGGGCGCAGGTCGCGCAGGGCGCTCACTCCGGCCAGGCGGGCGGCCCGCTCGCAGGAGGCCCGGCGCTCGGCGTAACCGCCAGTGGCGTGAGCGTGGTGCTCGCAGGTGTCGATGACGACCAGGTCGAGCCCCGCCTCTTCCAGGCGCAGGGGGACGGCTTCGGCATGGCGGGTCCGGCAGTCGAGGAACACCGCCGAGCCCCCTTCGCCGAGCAGGGACGCGCTCTGGTCCATTATCCCGGTGGGCGCCCCCACCACCTCGTTCTCGGCCCGCTGGCCGGCGAGCGCCAGCGAGGGGCGGTCGAGGCCGAGGCCCCACAGTTCGTCCAGCGCGCAGGCCACCGCGCACTCGAGGGCGGCGGACGAGGACAGGCCCGCACCGACGGGGACGTCTGAGTCGATGAACAGGTCCACGCCCGGGAGGCTTGCGAGCGGCCTGGCGCTCGACAAGGCCCAGGCCACCCCTAGCACGTAGGCGCCCCAGCCGGCGTCCTTCCCTGGTGCGATCTCTGCGAGCGCGGCGCCGGCGGGTTCGGAGGAAAAGGTCGACCGAGCCCGCACCGAATGACCCGGGGAGAGCGAAGCGGCGACGGCGGTGCGGTGCTGGATGGCAAAGGGCAGCACGAAGCCCTCGTTGTAATCGGTGTGCTCGCCGATCAGATTGACCCGGCCGGGGGCGGACCAGACCCCCTCTGGTGGCTTCCCGTAGGTCCGCACGAAGCCCTCGGTAGCCGAGCCGGGGAGGTCGCGGCCGCCACCGGGACGAGGGCGGGCGGCGTCAGAGAGCACGTCTCAAGCGGTTGGCCGCGTCGTCCGGGTCGACGGGATTGAACATGACCCCGGCGCCCAGTTCCCCGGAGGCCACGAAGCGCACTACACCCTTGGCCCTGTGGGTGGGGGCCACATGAAAGTGGGCGTGAGCCGCCGGCCATCTCCCGCCGTCGGTGGGTTTTTGGTGGCACCACAGCATGTAGGGCATGGGCTCGCCGAAGAGGTTGTCAAGCGCCCCGAGGCCCGTTCGGAGCACCTCGGCGAGGCCGTCGTGGCCCGGCGCAGTAGGCAGGTCGCCGGCGTGCTCCTCGGGAGCGACCAGGAGCTCGAAGGGGAAGGTCGGTGCCCACACGGTCCAGGTCTGCCACCCGCCGGCGGACGCCACGACCCGCTTCTCATGGGAAGCACCTGCCGGGCCTTTGCCCGAGAGCTCCTGGCAGATCGCGCAGTGCTCGTTGGCCAGCTCCGAGCCCGGTACCGGTGGTACGAAGTCGAAGGCGAATATCTGGCCGTGGGGATGGGGGATAGTGGCGCCGACCTCTGCCCCCCGGTTTTCGAACAACAAGACGTAGTCGATGTCCGGGCGCGACCCGAGCGCCAGCGTGCGTTCGGCCCACAGTTCGACGACTGCGAGCATCTGAGAGTGGGGGAGCGAGCCGAGGCTCTGGTCATGCTCAGGAGAAAAGAGGACGATCTCGGCCCGGTCGTCGGGCAGGGGGGGCCAGCGGTTCTTGAACCAGCGGACTATGTACGGCTCGGGCGCCTCCAACCCCCCGGGGCAAAAAGGGCACTCCTCACGTGGGAGGTCCACCCTCAAGTTGGGCCGGCCCTGGCGCTGTTTCACTATGACGACGGGCGTGCCCGTCAGGGGGTCGAAGCGCAGGTAGGTCGACTTCGGCTCGCCGTCGTCGCCCGCAGGTCTTTTGTGCGTAGTCGTCAAGGCAGCGCAGCTTAGTGGGCTCGCTCCTACCGGCTCGCTTCTTCCGGCTAGGGCCCCTCTCGTACCACGTGCCAGAGGCTCGCCTGTTCGGGCTGGAGGAAGGGTACGTGGGCGCCGGCGGCCATCAGTGCCCCGCCTGTCATGTGGAACTCAACTGGGGGGAGGTTGGGGGCGTCGTGGCCCTCGGGGGCCTCGCCCGGGACCGCCACGCGCTGCAGGCGGTAGTGGGCGGAGTGGTCGAGGCCGGCCAGGCGGAGGTCGGTGTTGCCCCAATAGGGCGATGTATGGCTCCGCACCAGCGCGAAGAGGCCTTCGGAGCGGTCTTGCGCCACCACGCCAAAAAGGGACGTGCTCGGGTCACGGGGGCGCTCTCCTCGGACCAGTTGTCCGGTGTGGATGAGCGGCCGGAAGTGCTTGACCATGGACACCCACTCCGCCAATGCCCGGCGCTCTTCGGGGGAGGTGGTGCTTATGTCCCACTCGATCCCTTGGTGCCCGAAAAGGGCGACTATCAGCCGCAACGGTAGGTCGTGGTGGCGCGCCGTCGTGTTGCTGCGAGGCGACGCCACGTGGGTGCCGATCATTTCCAGGGGCAAGAGGGTGGCCAAGCCGGGCACGATCCGCGACCTTTCGATGGGGTCGATGCAATCGCTCGCCCATATCCTCTGCGTGCGCGCCAGGATCCCGAGGTCCACCCGGGCGCCGCCGGAGGAGCAGGACTCTATCTCGAGCGCCGGGAACCGTTCGTGCAAGATGTCCATCAAGCGGTAAGTGGCGAGCGTGAGGTCCCTGATCGCCGGCCGCCCGGCCCTGGGGCCGGAGCGGTGCACCGGATCCGCGAGGTCCCGGTTGTGGTCCCACTTGATGAAGTCGATGTTGTACTCGTCGACCAGAGAGGAGATCCTCTCCAACAGGTACTCGAAAGCCCCGGGGAGGGACACGTCGAGGACCTGTTGGTGCCGTTGAGGTGGCGGCACGCGGCCTGGGGTCCCGAGCACCCAGTCGGGGTGTGCCCGGGCGAGGTCGGAGTCGAGATTGACCATCTCGGGCTCGAACCACAGCCCGAAGTCCATACCGAGGGACCGGACGTGCTCGACTATGGGGCCGAGCCCGTCGGGCCAGACATCTTTTGAGACGTACCAGTCGCCCAACCCCGAGGTATCGTCGCGACGAGAACCGAACCAGCCGTCGTCGATGACGAAGCGCTCGACCCCGATCTCGGCTGCGATGTCGGCCAGTTCCGCGATGCGGGCGAAGGACTGGTGGAAGGTCACCGCCTCCCAGATGTTGAGCACGACGGGCCGGGGCTTGTGCGGGTAGGCCGGGCTGCGGCGCACCAGGGAGTGGAGCCGGGCCGAGATCCCGTCGAGCCCTGCGTCGGAATAGGCGGCGTAAGCCCAGGGCGTCGTGACCTTCTCGCCAGGCCCGAGGACGACTTCGCCGGGGGCGAGGACCTCGCCCACCCCGACCAGCGTGGCCCCGGTGTTGAGGCGTTGGGCCAGGTAGCGCTGGTCCCCCGACCAGCCGAGGTGGATGCCCCAGACCTCGCCGTGGCGGGTGCCGAACCCTGTCGTGCCGGCGCACAATACAAGCGGGGTGTCGGCCCCCGTGCGCCCCCTCCGCTGCTCGTGGAGCCACGTCCCCTGGGCCAGCTCTCGGCGCTGGGGCTGCGCTTCGTTGCCCCAGCGCCCGGCGAAATCGAGCACCTCGGTCACGTAGTCGGCCACCGGTAGGAGCGTCGGCAGGTCGTCGACCTCGTAGGGCGGCGCATCGCTCGCTGACGTGCTCGTCAGGGTCTGACGGTGCTTCAGGACGCCTTCGGGCGTGAGGCGGAGCTCGCCCTCGAGGGCCAGGCCGGCGGCGCCGTCGCGCCCCCGGTAGGAGAGGACCGCGCTGGCGTCGTCGCCCTCCGACACCTCGGCCCTCTCCAGTTCAAAAAGGGGCTGGCTGGCTTGCCCTGCCCTGTGGCCGGACAGCCCCGGCCAGCCGGCCCAACCCTGCGCCCTCGTCGGAGACAGCGAGAGGACAGCAGCTGGGTCGCGCTGGCGCTGGCCCTTTTCCAGCCGGGCCGCCAGGGGCAGGGCGGCCATTTGCCTTTCGGTGAGCTCACCGAGGTCCCTGCCCCAGTAGACGATGACGGGCAGCCACGGCCCGCCGGCCTCGGCGACCACCATCACGCCACCGCGGCGCAGGCAGAGCCAGCGCCCGGCCCGGGATGGCCCGCCCACCCGGTCTTCGGGGCCTGTGCTAGGCACCTGCCGCCTGGAGGTCGTGGTTGGCAAGCGCGTAGGACCGTTGGAGGACCGAGGTCACGCTGGAGAGGCTCTCGGAGCCCAGCCATATCGGCCCCATCGTGGTGCCCATGTCCGTCAGGGCCTGGTTCATCCCCGGGGTGTTCGGCCAGTTGACCACGTTGCCATGGGCCTCTTCGAGGAACGGGGCCATGTTTATCCCCTTCTTCGCCCAGTACTGCGCGAACAGTGGGTCGAGGCTCTTCACCGCCGGCCAGATGTAGCCGCCGGCCCCCATGATCTTCTGGGAAGCGGGTGAGCCGAGCCAGCGCTCGAGCTCGAGGGCCTGCTTCAGGTTTTTGGAGTGCGGGTTCACGCCGTCGATCAGGCCATTGAACACGCTCCAGCGCCCCTTCGGGCCCGCAGGCAGCGGCACGACGCCGATCTTGAACTTCTTGCCGACGATTTCGGCCACAGGTGTGGTCTCCCAGTCACCCGCCATCATCATGGCCACCTTGCCAGATGCGAAAAGCGCCTGGTCCTGGGAGTTCGGGACCGTGCCGTTGGAGCCGAGCAGGGTGCCGGGAGCGGCCACGTGCCACTTGTACATGAGCTGGTTCAAGAAGTACGTCGTCTGGTAGCAGGGCGTGCTATTGAACGACACATGGCTGGCCCAAGCGGCTGGGATGACGTGGCAGCCGTCCATTTGCCAGAAGTTCTCCCAACCGGTCTGGGCGGCGTTGGGGACCGTCACAGCGTAGGTTGCCACGTTGTTGCCGTTGAACTTGGGCGACGTGGCGTTGACGCCGTTTTTGTCGGTGGTCGCCTGCTTCAAGAACTGGAGGAAGGTGCCACCGTTGGTCGGGTTCCAGGTCCACTTGGAGGGCACGGTCAAGTGGTGGGCCTTCATATACGTTTCGTTGACGAAGAAGGCGATCGTGTCCCAGTCTTTGGGTATCCCGTAGATGACGCCCTTGTACTCGTGCAGTTTCACTAGCGACGGGTAGTACATCGAGAGGTTGACGTGCCAGGCTTTCAGGTACTTGTTGAGCCCGAGCAAGTAGCCGTCCTTGATCCAGGTGGACAGCCACGGCGTGTTGACCCAGAAGAGGTCGGGCCCGGTACCCGACGAGAACTCCTCTTGCAGCTTGGTCTGGTAGGCGGGGTAGGCGATGTCGTTGACCGTGACCTGGATGCCCGGGTGGGTCTTTTCGAACTGGCCTATGGAGGCCTTGTAGCCGATCTCTTCGTGGGGGTCCCAAAGGTCGTACGTGAGGTGGACCGTGGAGGACGCGCTGGCGGGGGGCGCGATAGCGCCAGTAGCCGCAAACGTCCCAGCCAGCATGCCGGCCGATGCCACGAGCGGCAACCATTTCCTTTGATTCATGTTTATTGCTCCCTCTCTCTTTGTTTATTTGCCTGAGGTCAACTGGATCGAGCGGACGATGTAGCGGTTGAACACGACGAACAGCACCAGCATCGGCACGAGCGTGATGAGCGCGCCGACCATCTCGAGGTTGAGGTAGCCCGCAGCGCCCGGCCCGGCGTTGAAGTTGGCCAGGCCGTTTGTAAGGAGGTAGTGGGACTGCGACCCCATTATGACAAGAGGCCAGAGGAAGTTGTTCCAGCTGAAGACGAAGGCGATCAGCCCTGCCGTGATGAGCACGGGGCGCGACAGGGGCGCCACCACCCGGGTGAGCACCCCGAAGTCGCCGGCTCCGTCGATCCTCGCCGCGTCTATCACTTCTTGGGGGATGTTCTTGAAGAACTGCCTCATCAAGAAGATCGTGTAGGGTGTGCCGAGGGAGTAGGGCAGGAACACCCCCCAGTACGTGTTGACCATGTGGAAGTAGTGCATCTCGGTATAGAGGGGGATGATCGTCACGATGTTGGGCACCATCAAGGTGGCGAGGTAGACCCAGAAGATAGCTTCGCGGCCCGGGAACCTCAAGCGGGCGAACCCGTATGCGCCCAGCATGCTGAAAAATACCTGGCCGGTCGTCAGGGCGACCGTGACGATGGCCGTGTTGAGCATGTAGCGGCCAAAGCCGGTCGCCACCTCGGGGTCGCTCAAAAAGGCGTTGGGGTAGTTGGACCACGCCGGGTGCATGGGCGGCACCCAGGGCGGCGTCGTCAAGATGGAGCTCTCGGGCTTGAGCGAGCCGAAGACGGCGAAGATGTACGGCACGATGAAGGCGAGCCCGACGATGGTGAGGACGCCGTAGAAGACAGTGAGCTTGCCGGCCTGGAACGCCTTTCGGGCGAGTTGTGACCTCGGAGGGGTCGCGGCCTGTGCGGGTGCGGGAATGGCAACGGTGGTCATGGCTAGTACTCGTAAGTGGTCCGGTTCTTGAAGAACAAGAACTGCCCGACGCTGAACACGAGGATCACCCCGAACAAAAGGACCGAGAGCGCGGCCGCTTCCCCGTAGCGCGTGCCCTGGAAGCCGACGTTGTATATCTGGATGCTCATCACCTGGGTGGATGTCCCGGGGCCACCGGAAGTGAGCACGTAAAGGGTGTCGAAGACCTGGAACGAGCCTATTACGTCGGTGATCAGGACGAAGAGCATGGTGGGGTTGAGCAGGGGCAGGCTGATCCGCCAGAACTGGCTCCACTTGCTGGCGCCGTCGAGCTGGGCCGCCTCGTAGAGGGAGGGCGGTATCCCCTGGAGGCCGGCGTAGAAGAACAACATATTGAAGCCGAGGTACTGCCAGATGTTGACCGCCGCCACCACCGGCATGGCCCAGAGGCTGGACTCGAGCCAGGCGGGGCCGGTGATCCCGAACAGCCCTAGGAAGCGGTCGGCCGCGCCGGACTGAGGCTGGAAGACCCAGAACCAGATGAGCGCCATGGCGACAGGAGTGGACAGGTACGGCGCCACGTAGAGCACGCGGAAAAAGGCCATGCCTCGGCGCTTGCGGTTGAGCATGACGGCGAGGCCCAGTGCCAGCACGGTCTGGAGCGGGATGTTGAGCAGCACGTAATAAGCGGTGACACCGAGGGAGTGGGCGGCGTTGTCGAACTGGAAGATGCTGGTCCAGTTTTGGATCCCTGCCCAGGTGAACGACCCCGCTCCGCTCCAGCTCATGAACGACAGCACGAACACGAAGATGACCGGGACCACGAGGAACAAGGCCACGCCCACCATGCTCGGGCCGATGAAGGGGAGCGCCTTCGCGAACTGGCGCGCCCCACTGCTTCGCGGCCGTGCCCCTGGGCCCTTGGAGACCCTGGCCCCCGGCTCGGCGCCGACACCGACGGTAGCTAACGCCATCCTCACTCTCCTCGCGGCGACCCGTCCGGGCTCGCCCCTTGCGGGTGGTGGTGAGCCTCATCCAACTTGCACTGAGCCGGTACCTTGACCAGCTCGAGTTAGTTTACTCGGTCAACCCTGGGGTGTCAAGGCGGCTCCAGGGGCTGTTGGCGATTAGAGGGAAAGCATGTGAACAAGCCATAAAGCCTCCTTGGGTTGGCCCCGTCGAGGTCGCCCTCCGAATGCTCTATTGACAGAGTAAACCGCTGTCCCTTATATCATCATGTCAGGACGTAGGAGACCGGATGGCGAAGCAGGAGCTCCCGAGCGTGGCCTGGGGCCGCATGACGCCTTCAACGCGGGCGATAGTCGCGGAGTTGATCCTGCACGGGCCGCTGGCGCGTGCCGAGCTGGCGAGGCGCCTCTCGCTGTCGCCGGCGAGCCTCACGAAGTTGACCCGCCCACTGGTCGCGGAGGGCTTGCTGAGCGAACAGGGGGCGCGCCCGCTGGCAGAGACGGGCCGGCCCGCGCTGCCTCTCGAGGTCGCGCCGGGGCGGGTTCAGGTCATAGGGGTGAAGCTCAACCCCGACAACTTGTTCGCCGTGCGGACCGACCTGCAGGCCCATGTCCTCGAGGAGTACGAGTGCAAGCTCGAGCGTCACGACCCGGCCAGCGTCGGCGAAGCGATCGGAGTTGCAGTCACGTTCCTCGACCCGTTGCGCCGCGTGGAGCGCGTGGGCGTGAGCCTGGCGGCCAGCATCCGGCCGGGTGACCAGGTCGTGCGCGAGGCGCCGTACATGGGCTGGTCGCAGGTGCCCCTGGCGGAGGCGGTGGCGCAGCGTACCGGGTGCCGGGCCGTGCTCGTGAACGACGTGAGGGCACTGACGGTCGCCCAGCACTGGTTCGGGGCGGGCAGGCAGAGCCGGTGCTTTGCGGTGCTCACTGTCGGCAAAGGGGTGGGCTGCGGCCTGGTCGTCAACAATGCCGTGGTCACCGGCTACGACGGCCACGCGGGCCTGGTGAGCCACAGCCCGGTCAACCCGGGCGGGCCTTTATGCCGGCAAGGGCACCGCGGGTGCGCGAGCGCCTATTTGACCTCGGGTTCGATTGTCCGGACACTGGCGGCCACCGACGGCTTCCGGGGTGCGACCTTCGAAGATGCGCTCGAAGAGGCCCGAGAAGGCAACCGGGCAGCGGTAAGGGTGTTCAGGGACGCGTGTTTCGCTCTCGGGGTGCTGGCGGCCAACATAGCCAACATGATCGGCCCCGACCGCATCGTGGTTTCGGGCGAGGGCGTGGGCATGTACGACGTGGCACCCGAGGCGGTGGACGAGGGCATATCGCGCCACCTGCATTGGAACGCGTCGCCCTTCGACCTCGACGTGGAGCCCTTTGCCTTCAGCGAGTGGGCGCGAGGCGCGGCCTCGGTCGCCGTGCAATCGCTCGTCTACGGGGAGCAGGCAGATAGCTGAGGACCGGCCGGACGTCGTAGGACGCCGGTGAGGTGACGGAGCGTAATTGAGCCTCCGTTCGCGTTCTTGTTCGCTTTCGTCGCCTACCCGCTGTGGCAGGAGCTCTGGGGCAGCTTCTCGAAGTGGTACCAGCTGAAGCCGGCAGGCTTTGGTGGCCTCAGCAACTACAAGGCCCTCTTCAGGGACATAGACGTCAGCGCGTCGGCGTTGCACACGGTCGTCTACGTGCTGCTGACTGTGCCGGTAGAAATAGGGCTCGGTCTGGGGGCGGCCTGGGCCACCTTGCGGGCCAGCCGGGGGCGGGCGCTGCTGGCCGTTGTCTTCCTCCTTCCCCTGGCCGTACCTTGGGCGGTGGCGGGCTCGTTCTTCAACGGGCTCTTCGGCGTCAACGGGTTGGCCGACCAGTTGAGCCAGCAAGTTTTCGGCACCGGCAGGTCTTTGGTGTGGTTGGACCATCCGCGCTTGGCCTTCGGCATCATCGTCGTGTTCGGCGTCTGGAAAGGGGCGCCGTGGTGCTACCTGCTCCTGCTGGGGGCGCTCAGCGGGTGCCCGGAAGACGTTTTCGAAGCCGCCCGGGTCGACGGTGCCCGAGGGGTCACGTTTTGGTGGCACGTCGTGCTTCCCTCCGTGCGGCCCATGCTCGCCTTCGTGATCGTGCTCCGTGTGATCGCCGAGGCACAGACCTATTACTCGGTGGCCCTGCTGACCAATGGCGGCCCCGGTTTCCCGGGGGCGACCGAACTGGTCGGGTTCTACGACAACGTTTTGGCTTTCGGCTTCCAGAACTTCGGCGAAGCTAGCGCCCTCGGGGCTCTCGTGGGAGCCGTCCTGATCGCGGTGGCGTTGGGCGGATGGGCGCTCGCTCACCCGCGGGCTGGGCCCCGGCGCCCCTATCTGGCCGATCCCTACCTGGATGAGCCCGGTCTGGTGCCCGCCGGGCCCTGGCGAGCCCGCCTGATGGCGGCGGCCCACGTTGCCTCGTACCCAGTGCGGGCACTGGCCGCAGCCCGTGCCTTCGTCCGCGCTCCTTCCGGCTGGGGCCGTACCGCGAGCCGGAGGCGCCGGGCGGTCGTCCGCCGAGCGCGGTGGTTGTTCCTGGCGGTTTCGGTGGTGGCCGTGCTGCTCCCGTTCGCCGGCGAGGCCTCGGGTTGGCTCGGGCGCTCGGAGTTTGCCGGCACGAACTGGCCGGCGGTGGGGACCGGGTTGCTGAACACGCTTTTGATGAGCGCCGCCACCGTCGTCGGTACGCTGGTGCTGGCGGTGCCGGCTGCGTACGTCCTCGCCTACAAAAAGTTCCGCCTGCGGGGCGCACTTTTCATGTTCGTCCTTTTCACCCTGGCCATCCCGGGCGTCATATTCATATACCCCCAGTTCCAAGAGATCGTCTGGTTGGGCCTGGTCAACACCCGTGTGGGTATGCTCGCCCTCTATGTCACTTCGAACCTTCCTCTGGCTGTCTTTTTCCTCCGCCCGGCCTTCGGCGGCGTCCCCGTGCCCCTGGTGGAGGCCATGCGGGTCGACGGTGCCTCAGGCGTCGGGATCCTGAGACGCTTGGTCCTGCGCTACTCGGCTAGCACCATCGTCGCCCTGAGCGTGCTCGTCGTGATCTGGGTCTGGGGCGAGGTTCCCATCGCCCTGGCCGTCCTCAGCCCGAACAACGTTCCCAGCTTCACCCTGCCCCTGCTCGTGGCTGAGGGCCAGGTCCCCAACCCCAACGCCGTGTACCTGCTGTCCATAGCAGTGCCGTTGCTCTTGTTCCTGGCCACGCAGCGGTTCTTCCGGCGTGGGTTGGTCAGCGGGTCGTTGCTCTAGCGCTGCGCCGAGGTACCGAGGCCCGTTCCGGACGGGCGGCAGGTGGCTCGGGAGCTACGAGCCCGGGAGGCTGCCCTCGCGCGAGACTGGCCCCATGGAACGGCTCAACCTCACTAACCTGGCCACGCTTCCTGAACGGTGGCGCCCGCTGGTCGACCCCCGGGAAGTTTCCATTGGTGTCGTACACCTCGGGATAGGGGCGTTCCACCGGGCGCACCAGGCGCTCTACACCGAGAAGGCCATGGCCGAAGCAGGGGAGGCCGGCTGGGGGATCTGCGGGGTGACGCAGAGGAGCGAGGCGGTAGGCGAGGCCCTCGTCCCGCAGGACTGCCTTTACAGTGTCGTTGAAAGCTCGCCGGCGGGAACCGAGCTGCACGTGGCCGGCGCCGTGCGGGAGGTGCTCTTCGCCCGCCGGCAGGCAGCCGAGCTCACCGAGCGGATCGCCGCGCCGGCGACCAGCGTGGTCACACTTACCGTTACGGAGAAGGGTTACCGGTATAACCCCGTTACAGGTGAGCTCGATGTGGGGGACCCCGAGGTCGGCGCCGACGTGGCTGGGCGCCCTCCAGAAACGGTGCTCGGGCAGCTCGTGGGCGGCATCGAGGCGCGTATGCGCGCGGGTGGGCCACCCCTCACGGTCGTCTGCTGCGACAACCTCCCGAGCAACGGGCCGACGCTCCGCCGCCTCGTGCTGGGTTACTGCCGGCTCTTGCCCGGAGCCCGGGCGAGGGCCGTGGAGGACTGGGTCGAGGCCAACGTGACCTTCCCGGCCACAGTGGTCGACCGGATCGTGCCTGCGAGCACCGACGCGGACAGGGCCAGGGCGGCCGAGCTTCTTGGCTTGCTGGACCAGGCGGCAGTGGTGACCGAGCCGTTCTCCCAGTGGGTGGTGGAGGACCGTTTCGCCGGCCCCCGCCCAGCCTGGGAGCGGGCTGGCGCCGAGCTCGTCGGCGACGTGGCCCCTTATGAGGAGATGAAGCTCCGGCTCCTCAACGGCAGCCACTCGGCGCTCGCCTACCTAGGCGCACTTGCCGGCCACGACCTCATCGCCCACACCGTTACCGCCCCGGGGTTCACGGCTTATGTGCGCGCCCTCATGGACCAAGACATGACCCCGACCCTTTCGCCGCCGGCGGGCTTCGACCTCGAAGCTTACAAAACGGCGTTGCTCGGGCGCTTTGCCAACCCCGTGCTGCGTCACCGGACCACCCAGGTGGCCATGGACGGCACGCAGAAGCTGCCTTACCGTCTTCTCGCGCCCATAGCGGCGCGCTTGGCCGAAGGCGCCGAGCCCCGCCACGCCTGCCTGGCGGTCGCGGGCTGGATGCGCTACGTGAGCGTCAGGGAAAGTGAAAAGGGGGCCCCGCTCCCACTCGAGGATCCCCTGGCAGAGAGGCTGCGCGCCCTCACCTCGGGCGCGTCCACGGCCGCCTCGGTAGTGGAGGCCCTGCTCGGAATGAGGGAGGTCTTCCCCGAGCCCCTGGCCGAGGACGCGAGGTTCCGCAAGCTCCTCGTCGAGGATCTGGACGCCCTCAGCCGTAAGGGCGCCGGCGCCGTGGTCGCATCCTGGCCGGCGGCGTGACCTCGAGCACCTGCGGAGCGAGCGCGCACGACCTCCACCGCCTGAGGTCCTGCCACCTGATGGGCACGGGCCCGGCGACCGCCTTGTACCGGTACAAGATCACGCCCTCCACCGCTGGCGCCTCATGCGGCCGCCAAGAATGTGCGAGGGGCGCCTTGACAGCCCACCCCCGGGTTGGTACGGTGCCAGTCAGTCCCGGTACGTACCAGGGGCCCTCGAGAGGGGGCCGGTCGGTCGTGACCGAGATGTCGAGGGGGTTTTGATAGGCAACGCCGTCACAAGCGGCGGCTTTGCGCCTTATAGAGACGCGAGGGACACTCAGAGCCTCAGGGAGGGCAACAAAGAAATGAAAGGGGTAAAAACTAAGGCGCTCGCGGGCGCGGCAGTCATCGGGATGGTCGCGGTCCCCTCGGCACCGAGCTGGGCGAGCCAACACGGTGCCCGGTCGACCAAGGCAGTGTCGTCTTTTGTGCCCACTGTCCCGATAGTGGCAGCGGCACCGGCGGTCCAGACGCTGGACCCGTCCGACTGGGCGGCCCAGATCCTGGTGGACCAGGGCACGTTGATGGAAGGCCTGTACGGCTACAGCCCGACAGGCCAGATCGTACCCAAGATAGCCACTCATTACACAGTTTCCGATGGAGGCCTCGTCTGGACCTTCTACCTGCGCCACAACGCCAGGTGGTCAAACGGCGCCCCGGTCACGGCACAGGACTTCTACTACTCCTGGATGCGCACGGCGTCGCCCAAGAACAGCTCCGACTCCATGTGGGCGAGCGTCATGAACTACGTCTCCGAGTCCTACCCTTACCACGACGGCAGCGCGCCGGCGAGCGCAGTCGGGGTCAAGGTGATCAACCCGTACGAGATCCAGCTCAGGCTCTCGGCGCCGCACAACATCTTGGGGGAGATGCCGATCACCGGCTCGATGCCCCTCTACCCGCCTTCGGTCGAGGCGCACCCGACCACCTGGTACCTGCCCAAGTACTTTGTTGGGGACGGCCCGTACATCTTGAAGAGCTTCACGCCGAGCGAAGGGATGACCCTCGTCCGCAACCCCGACTACGTCGGGGCCCCAGGTGAGCCCAACGTCGGCAACATCAACGAGATGAAGCTCGTCACCCAGTCGAGCGTCCCCGTCGAGGACTACCTGGCGGGCAAGTTGGACATTGCAGATGTCACGACGCCGTCGGACTACAAGTACGTGCTCGACCACCCCAGCTTGAAATCGCAGCTGCACGTGCAGACTGACAACCAGGTCGAGTACCTCCAATGGGACAAGTCCACGGAGGACTCCCCGCTCGAAAACCTGAGCGTACGGAAGGCAATCGCGATGGCGGTCGACCGCCAGCCCATCGTGAACAGCGTGCTCGCTGGCATGGCCGGGCCAACCAACGTCTTCGGGTACAAGGGCTGGCCCACGTACTCGCTGCAGCACCCGCTCACCTACAACGTGCAAAAGGCCCGCCAGTTGCTGGCCCAGGCGGGGTACCCGGGGGGCAAGGGCTTCCCGACCATAGAAATCTACGCCGAGGTGGCGAGCGTCAGCCCCAACAGCGTGCCCATCGCCGAAGCGGTCGCCGCGGAGCTGAAGCAAAACCTCGGGATCAACTGCCAGATCACGCCGGAAAACGCGACCCTGTTCGGTGACATCACCTACGCCGGGCTCAACTCGTTCGTGAAGCCCGGCTATGTCATCGGTGGCGGCACGCCTAACTGGGTCGACGTGACAAGCCTGCCGATCGAGTCCAACCAGGACCTGTACAACTACGGGACCGTCGGGCCGCTTTCGTTCCGCCAGCACATGTCCGCTGCCTTCTACAATGCCTACGACCCGTCGGACGTGGCCCTGATGGGCAACCCCACCAACACGAGCGAAGGGACGACGCCTGCTGACTGGGTACCGCTCGAAAAGGCGGCAAAGGCAGACATCGCCTACTTGAACGCCTGGAACGCCAAGCAGCCGGCTGCTTACCGCAAGACATACCTGGATGTCCCCGGCACGGAAACCAACCAGCAACTATGGAACGGGTTGTTGCAGGCCTGGCACCAGGCCAAGACACCCGCTGCGCTTCACACCGCGTGGGTGAACGCTTGGAAGTTCCTGGGCTCCTACAGCATCGGAAACGGTGGCGCCAACATCGGCTTGAACGAGAAGGTCTGGATCAAGCAGCACGAGACGGAGGCCATCCACAACGTCTACATGTGGAACCACGAGCTCGGCGGGACGGTCAACCAGCAGCAAGCGGACCACCTGGCAGCCAACATCGACAACTACATGCTCCAGCAGGGCTACGGGATCCCGCTCTACTACTATGAGACCTTCCTCCTGGAGAAGCCCGGTCTCACCGGGGTCCTGGCCAACCCCTGGTCTTGGGGCGGCGTGTTCCAGATGCAATACCTCAACTACAACGGTTAGGCACGCAAGCACAAGGGCCCGTTGTAGGTGAGCTCCGAGATGGCGAGCAGTGTCGCGAGGACCGTTGGTGCCAGGGTCTTTCTTGGACCGCCCTGGCCCATCCCTCGGCACTGCTCGCCTAGCCGGTACCGAAGATGACCGCACGCAAACCAAGGCCTGAAGGACCGAAGCCGGAGGCGGCGCGTCTCACCGTGCGTGAGATGGCTTCGCAGGTCGGAGTCTCCCCGATGACGGTGTCGCGAGTCCTGAACAAGCGGCCCGACGTGGCGCCGCAGACGCGCGAGAGGGTGGAGCGCATGATCGCGCAGTCAGGGTTCGTGCCTGCGCGAGCGGCCAACGCCAGGCGGGAGGGCCGCCACGGGCTGATCGACTTGGTGGTCCCGGCGCTCGACACCGGGTACTCCCTCGAGATCGCGCGAGGCGTTGAAGCGGCACTGGAGCCGACTGGTTACCGCTTGGTGCTTTCCTGCACCTATTCGTCGAGCCGCGATCCGGCCAAGCAGGAGCGGACGTGGCTGGCCAGGCTCTCCCAGGGCAAGACCGACGGCGCCATACTCGTCCTCTACGCAGACCAATCTCGGAGGCTCGAGGCGCTACGGCGCCGGCACATCCCCTTCGTCATAGTCGACCCCGTGGGGGACCTCGGGCCCGACGTCCCGTCGGTCGGGGCGACCAACTGGGCGGGGGCGAGGGCCGCAACCGAGTACCTGCTGTCGCTCGGCCACCGGCGAGTCGGTTTCATCGGGGGCCCGCCGTCGTTGCTTTGCGCCGAGGAGCGGTTGTCCGGCTACCGGTCCGCGCTCGAGGCGGCCGGTACCAGGGTGACGCCCGAGCTGGTGCGCCCGGGCAACTTCATGGACGACGTGGGCTACAAGCAAACGCTCGCTTTGATGGAGCTGGCCGAGCCTCCGACTGCCATCTTCGCGGGGAGCGACAGCCAAGCTCTCGGCGCGTACGGCGCGCTCCGCCAGCTCGGTAAGTGCGTCCCCGATGACGTGAGCGTCGTTGGTTTCGACGACACGCTGGTCGCGCCGCTGGTTACGCCGGCCCTCACTACCGTCCGCCAGCCGCTTGCTGAAATGGGCCGGTTCGCGGTGCGCAACCTTTTGCGGGTCATCGAGGGGAGGCCTCTATCGAGCATGCGTGTGCAGTTGGCGACGACGCTGATCATCAGGGGTTCCTGCGCTCCGCCGGGGCAGGGCTCATGATGGCGCCCACGACAGCCGGGACGGCAGAGGAAGTAGCATTCGACGCGAGGTTTGCCGGGACGGTGCTGGCACCGGTGTGGAAGAAGTGCGTAGGTGCCGGCCGGGCGGCCGAGGCGCTCCGTGCGGACTTCCAGCGCCACTTGGAGGTCGCGCGGAAAGAGATCGGCTTCGAGTACCTCCGCTGCCACGGGCCGCTCTGCGACGAGATGATGGTCTACCGGGAGGAAGGCGGGAAGCCCGTCCACAATTGGCAGTACCTCGACATGGTGTACGACCACTGGCTGTCCGTGGGCATCCGCCCGTTCGTCGAGTTATCGTTCATGCCCTCCGACCTGGCGAGCGGGGACGAGACATGCTTCTGGTGGCGAGGCAACATAACGCCACCCAAGGACTGGGCGCGGTGGGAAGGGCTCGTGAGGGACATGGTCGTCCACTTCGTCGACCGCTACGGCCTCCCCGAAGTGAGAAGGTGGTACTTCGAGGTCTGGAACGAGCCGGACCTCTCCTTCTTCTGGAAAGGCGCTGACTTCGACGCCTACCTCGAGCTCTACGAGCGGACGGCGAGGGCCGTCAAGTCGGTGGCCCCCGAACTGCGCGTTGGCGGCCCGGCCACCTCCGGCGCAGAGGGTTCGACGGCAAGGAAGCCGACCTTCGCGGAGCGTTTCCTAGCGGCCTGCGCCGAGCGCGCGCTCCCACTCGACTTCTTTTCCACCCACCCGTACCCGACCTTCCACGCGCTCGACGTCGCTGGCGACGGCGCCATGGGATGGCTCGGCCCCGACAGGCTCGGGACCGACCTCGAGCGGATAGACAAACTGCTTGCCGACAACGGTTACGCGCACCTGGAACGGCACCTCACCGAGTGGAACTCGAGCCCGAGCCCGCGCGACCCCTCGCACGACACGGCTTTCATGGCGCCCTTCATAGTTCGGAACAACTCGAGTGCCCGCGGCCGGGTGAGCGCGCTGTCCTTTTGGGTTGTGAGCGACATCTTCGAGGAGGCCCGGCTGGGCGACGGGCCTTTCCATGGGGGCTTCGGCCTATTGAACGCCCAGGGCCTGAAAAAGCCGTCCTTCCACGGCTACTGGTTCCTCTCGCGGCTCGGGCCGGCCGAACTTGCGAGCGGCGACTCTTTCGTGGCCACAAGGCGCGAAGATGGTGCGCTCGCGATTGTCGTGTGGAACTACTGCCACTACCGTGGCGACGCTCGCCTGGAGCGCGACGTCGACGACCCCTACGAGCTGTTCGAGCCAGGTCGGCCCAGGCGCTTCGAGCTGTCCATCGCCGGGGTCGAAGGGCCCGTTCGCGTGGCCACGACTCGCTTCGACCGCTCCCACGGCAGCGTTTACGACGCCTGGGTGGAGATGGGCAGGCCCGTGCACCTTTCCCGCGAGGACGTCGAGGTGTTGCACGCTCGCGCCGAGCTCAGCACCAAGGTCGAGCACGCAACGCTTCAAGACGGGGCGCTCCGGCGCGGGGTGGTCGTGGAGCCCCACGGCGTCGTCCTCGTCGAGGTTAGCTCGCTAGGGGGGAGGGCGCCGTGGGCCTCGTGAAGTTCCTCGCCAAGCGCATTGTGGCGATCGTCGTTACGATCTCGCTCGTCGTTGGCGTCGGGTACGTCTTGATTTACATTTCGCCCGGGACGTTCTATAGCGCTGCCAACATGGGGCAGGGCTTGAGCCAGCTGCAGGTATCGGACCCGGCGCTCTACAACCAGTACTTGAACAGCCTGAACAGCCGTTACGGGCTCAACCAGCCGCTCATAGAGCAGGTGGGGAAGTACGTCTGGCACTCGCTCACCTTCAACTTCGGCACCTCGTTCGAAAACCCCTCCATCCCTATCATCCACCAGCTTGCCCAGGCCGTGCCCATCAGCTCCATCCTCGCATTTGGCGCCATCGCCCTGGCCGTCGTCTTGGGCGTGCCCCTCGGTGTGCTGGCGGCTCTCAAGCGCAACACGTGGCTGGACTCGGCGCTAACCACGCTGTCGATGGTGGGCCAGGCCATCCCGTCGTTCGTGCTCGCCGTGCTCCTCGTGCTCTTCTTCGGCGTTTGGTTCCCCGGGATCTTGCCGGTGAACGGTTGGGGCACGGTCGGTGAAGCAGTCTTGCCCATCGTGGCGCTGTCGGCAGGCAACGTAGCCGCCGTGACGCGTTACACGCGGGGGAGCATGGTCGAGGCCCTGCGCCAAGACTACGTCCGGACCGCGGAGGCCAAGGGCGTCCCGTGGAGGCGCGTCGTCCTCCGTCATGCCCTGCGCAACTCGCTCGTCGCGGTCGTCACGGTCATCGGCCCCACCTTTGCGTTCACGATCATCAGTACCCTTTGGGTCGAGCAGATCTTCACGATCCCCGGCCTCGGGACCCTCCTCGCACAGGCCTTCCCCAACAAAGACGTGCCGATGGCGATCACCTCGATATACGTGCTGTGCCTGCTCGTGATGGGGATGAACCTCCTGGTCGACCTGCTCTACCGCGTCCTGGACCCCCGAGTTAAGCTGCAATGAGGCGCCTGCCCGCGGCCGTGGAAAGGGAGGGTGCGCAGTGGCCGTTATAACCGCACCGGGAGCGATAGCCGTGCGCACCCCGAGGCACCACTCCCAGTTGTGGCTTGCCTGGCGGCGCTACAAGCGCAACAAGCTGGCCGTGACGGGTGCCGTCGTGGTGTTGATCTTCGTCGTCATTGGCGTCATCGGCCCATGGGTCGCCCCCCAGAACTACGCGCAGGCCAACTTCTTGTACGCGAACCACGCTCCCTCGCTGCGGTTCCCCTTCGGCACGGACGGGCTCGGCCACGACATGCTCTCCCAGGTGATCTGGAGTTTCCGCAACGCCCTCGAGATAGCCTTCGGTGCGTCATTGGTGTCCTTCCTCATCGGTCTCGCCCTCGGGCTTTGGGCGGGCCTGCGCGGTGGCCTTGCCGACATGGCCGTCATGCGCCTGGTGGACTTCATGTTCGCTTTCCCCAACTATTTCCTGAGCCTCTTCCTCGTCGTCGCCATGGGGCGGAGCTTGTTGCCGATATTGCTCGCTATAGCCATCCCGGGTTGGGCGGGCTACGCACGCCTCGTCAGGGGCCTCGTGCTCGGGATGCGCAACGGGGAGATGGTAGAAGCCGCTCGTGCCCTCGGGGCCACGCAGCGCCACATTGCACGCAAGTACCTCCTGCCCAACGTGACCAACAGTATTTTCGTCGCCATCGCGTTCGGTGTGCCTTTCGACCTGCTCGTGATGGCCAGCCTCTCGTTGGTCGGCCTCGGCCTCCGCCCTCCGCTGCCGTCCTTCGGCAACATGATCGCCCAGGCCGGTGCCAACGTGCTCGGCTACCCGTGGCTCATGTACTTCCCGGCGGCCATATTCGCCGTCATATTGCTGGCGTTCTTGTTCGTCGCGGACGGGCTGCAGGAAGCGCTCGACCCCAAGGCAGGTGAAGGCGGTCGGGTGCCGCGCTCGCGCCGGCTCTTGCAGATTGCCAGGGGAAGGTCACCCGCAGTCGGAGGCGCAAGGCTGTAATGGCCGACGAACTGCTCTGCGTCGAGGACCTCCACACGGAGTTCTGGCGCGGCGACGGCACGGTCTACGCCGTCAATGGTGCCTCGTTCTCCGTGGCGCCTGGTGAGACCCTCGGCATAGTGGGGGAGAGCGGCTCGGGCAAGTCCGTCTCGGTCCTGTCGATAGTGGGCCTCGTGCGGGGCAACGGCCAGGTGACGGGTGGGACGGCGAAGTTCATGGGCAAGGACCTGCTGAAGCTGCGCCGTCGCCAGCTCGAGGACATCCGGGGGCGCGACATAGGGATGATCTTCCAAGACCCCATGTCCTCGCTCAACCCGACGATGCGCATCGGCGACCAGATCATGGAGGGGATGCTTTCCCACCAGTACACCAACCGCAAAGGGGCGTTCAACCGGACGCTCCAGCTCTTGGACGAGGTGGGCATACCGGAGGGTAGAGCGCGCTTCCGGAGCTACCCGCACGAATTTTCGGGGGGCATGCGCCAGCGGGCCATGATCGCGATGGCCGTCGCCTGCGAACCGCAGTTGCTCATTGCCGACGAGCCCACTACCGCCCTCGACGTCACCGTGCAGACCCAGATCCTCGTGCTGTTGCAGGAGCTCCAGCAAAAGCAGAGGATGAGCATCGTCTTGATAACGCACGACTTCGGTGTGGCGACCAACGTGTGCGACCGCATCATCGTCATGTACGCGGGCAAGGTGATGGAAAGCGCCTCCGTTGCCGAGTTCATCGCCCGCCCTGCCCATCCCTATACAATCGGCCTGAAGCGCTCGGTCATCGAGGTGGGCACGCAAGCTCACCAACTGAAAGCGGTCCCGGGGGTTGCGACGACTCTTATGGCCCCGCCGCACAACTGCCCCTTCGCCGACCGCTGCCAGTTTGTTACGGACCGCTGCCGGGCAGAGGTCCCGGAGTTGCGCCCGCTCTCCGAGGGCCACTACGTGGCGTGCCACCGGGCCGAAGAGGTGCTAGCGGAGGCGGGTGCCACCGCTGTGGAGGGGGCAACAGCAGATGTCAGATGAACCGATCTTGAAGGCGGAGGCCGTCTCCAAGTACTTCAAGGTCCAGGGCCGCACCCTGCGCGCCGTCGAGCGGGTGTCGTTCGAACTGGGCGCCGGCCAGACCCTTGGCCTCGTAGGGGAGAGCGGCTCGGGCAAGTCGACGCTCGGCAGGGTGGTGCTCCGGCTGCTCGAGGCCGACGAGGGCAAGGTCGTCTTCCAGGGCCAGGACCTGGCGAAGCTCTCGGGCCGCGAGCTCCGCCTCCGCCGGCGCGACATGCAGATAATCTTCCAGGACCCCCTTGCGTCGCTGAACCCGCGCATGACCGTCGGCGCCGCCATCGAAGACGCGATGGTGGTCCAGAAGATAGGTGGTTCTGCCGCCGAACGGCGCCAGCGCACCAGGGAACTGCTGGAGCGTGTCGGCTTGCCCGTGTCGGCGGCAGAGGCCTACCCCTTCGAGCTGTCCGGTGGGCAGCAACAGCGAGTGGGCATTGCCCGTGCGCTGTCGGTCGGGCCGAAACTGGTGGTCTGCGACGAGCCGATATCGGCGCTCGACGTTTCGGTACAGGTGCAGATCATCGAGCTACTGCGGGAGCTGCAAAAAGAGCTCGGCATTACTTACATCTTCATCTCGCACAACCTAGGTGTGGTGCAGCTTCTCTCCGACACGGTGCTCGTCTTGTACCTCGGCGAAGTGGTCGAGCGGGCGAGCGCCGAGGGCCTCTTCCAGCGGCCGGCGCACCCCTACACCCAAGCGCTCATGCGCTCGGTCCTGAAGGTGCCAGAGGCCGCCGAAAAAAGGGTGCCCCTAGTGGCGCTGCCAGGCGAGATCCCCTCCCCGCTGTCGCCGCCGGCCGGTTGCCCGTACCACCCGAGGTGCCCCCTCGCGGCCGACCGGTGCAGGGTGGAAAAGCCAGAGCTGCGAATGGTGTCGGACGGCCACATGGCGGCGTGCCACTTCGCGGAGGAGGCAGCCATCGGCGGCGTCAACGGGGCGGCAGCATTCGGGGCTTCGCCCGAGTTGGCCGCGTCGTCCTAGATGGTCCTCTGGCGAGCTTTCTCCTCCCGGCACCGCCCCGACCACAAGCCATGGACAGATGATCACCTGGCCGCGTTCGCTCGAGCCGGGAACTCGACGCTCGTGACTCTCGAGCGCGACAAACTGGGGTGGCAGGCTCGGCGTACGCTTCGTCCCCATGAACGAAGCCACGAAGGACCTGGGCGGCGGGCAGCGGATGGTCATAGAGTCTGGCGTGCTGCCCTGGCCGGCCGTTGCCGTGCACGGTGGCGCTGGGACCTTCAAGGTGCTCCGGGAGGGCGGGGCACAAGCGAGGGCCGCGCTCGAGGCCGCGTTGGAGGTGGCGCTCCGCTCCGGCTGGGCAGTGCTGTCGGCTGGGGGAGCGGCGCTGGAGGCTGCCGTCGAGGCGGTCGCGGCGATGGAGGACAGCGGCCTCTTCAACGCCGGCCGAGGGTCAGTGCCGACTACGGCGGGAGCGGTCGAGACAGACGCCGGCGTCATGGACGGCGCGACCGGGAGGGCCGGGGGGGTGTGCGCTTTGACGTGGCCGGCCAACCCGGTCCGAGCCGCGCTCGCAGTGGCTCGGCTCACCGGTGACCCCGTCCCCATCCTTTTGGCCGGTGCCGGCGGGGATGAACTGGCCAAGGCGGAAGGGCTTGCCGGCATGCTCGTGGACGCCAGAGGAGCCGAGGCGTCGGCGGCGGGTACCGGGGCGTCGGCGGCGGGTACCGGGGGTGGTACCGGGGGTGGAGAGGTCGCCGGCGGTCGCATTTCGGGTAGCGGCACCGTCGGCGCGGTGGCTATCGACGCCGCGGGGCACCTGGCCGCCGCCACCTCAACCGGAGGGCTGGCGGGGCAGAGGCCGGGCCGGGTGGGGGACAGCGCCATTCCCGGCGCCGGTACCTGGGCTGACGACACGACGGCCGCCGTCTCGGCCACGGGGACAGGAGAGGCGATCTTGCTCGCCGGCCTCGCCCATCTGGTTGACCGTTCGCTGCGTGAAGGTGCCGGCCTTGACGCCGCGGTCGAGGCGGCGCTCGATGCGGTCCTCCAGCGCGGGGGCACCGGCGGCGCCATCGCGCTCTCGCCCCGCAGCGAAGTGGCCTTCGCTTTCTCGACGCCGGCGATGGCCCGGGGCTGGCGATCCGGCGACCGCCTCTCGGTGAAGATCTGAGGCAGCCCACTTCGGTGCAGGCGACTGCCTGCCCACCACGTTCCCGGTTCGGGAATTTACGTCACAGTGACGTAATTGGGCGAGGCCCGCAGGGCGGGGGACGACGAGCCCCGGTGGCCGCCGGGCGCCGCAGCCGAGGCTGACAGGACGGCAGGTCGGTACTCTCGGGCCACGAAGATATATATGAACTGGTCCGAGTATATACTTTTGGAGTCATGTCGAAACACTTGGTGGACATCGACGAGGAGGCGCTGGCGGCGGCCCAAGTCGAACTGGGAGCCGCCAGCATGAAAGACACCGTCAATGAAGCCCTGAGGCGGGCCGGCGCCGGCAGGAAAGCCAAGGTTCGCGAGGCGCTGGACCGTCTCGGGCGGCGACGCCTGGCCCCTCGCGAACAAGCGTGGCGCTAACCCACCTCGTCGATACGAGCGTGATCAGCCGCCTGGGCGAACCGGCTGTGCGCGCTATCGTCGAGCCTCTGACGGCGGCCGGTCACGTAGGCCGATCTGGGATCACCGACCTCGAGGTTGGCCACGGGAGCCGCAACGCCCGGGAGTGGGACCAGGACATGGCCGACCTATCGGTGTTCAAGCTGGTCGAGACCACCGCCGAGCACGTCCGGCGCGCCCGACAGGTCCAGCGGCTTCTGGCTTCACGCGGTCAACGGGGCCGCAAAATCCCCGACCTGCTGATTGCCGCTGCCGCGGAGCAGGACCGGCTCGTCTTACTTCACTATGACTCGGACTTCGACCTGATCGCCAAGGTCACGGGCCAGCGGTGCGAGTGGGTGGTGCCCGCAGGGACCATTGATTGAGCACGGCCTGAAGTCGACCGCCACCGGTCAGGGCCGTCCGTGCTCTGCCCCTAACGCCCATAAGGGCCGTTATGTAAAGTTAGAGGCAGGGGTGCCGGGAGGCCGGTCTGCCCGCAGCGAGGAGCCCGTGTTGTGTGCTTATGCTGATTACGTCACTGTGACAAAATAGCGACCTTAGCCGAGCCGAGTGTGCACCCTAGGATGCCTTTGGCATGCGGAGAGGTCGTTGGTACAAGTGGACGGGCGTGGTGCTCTGGGCCGCCCACGTCGTCATGGCCAGGTTGGGCGTGTACCGCTGCCCTCGCTGCAAGGGAAAGCTCAACTACCGTTGGTGGTGCAAGCAATGCGCGAGGTACCGGTTACCGAAGCGCTGAGCCCTGCCGCCTAGCCGTCGGCATGGAGGCGCCGGAGCAACTCGGACTTTATCGCCGGCCGGCTCCCGAACACGAGCAACACGCTCGCTTCGCGGGTCGAACGCTCAGCGACGTCGCCGGCCAGGGCAGCCCTGCTACCGCGGCTGACAGCCACGGCATGGGCGGCTCGCACCGCTAGTTCGCAGGCAGCGGCCCGCGCCGCGGGCATGTCCTCGGCGCTCGCGGTGTCGAGCTGTTCCCGGCGGGCGAGGAGCTCCGAGTCGAGCTGAGAAGGGCCGAGTAGCCGGCAGCAACGTTCGGCCACGCCCAAAGCAAACGAACCGTTGAGCCGCAGGCCCTCCGATGCCTGACGCGCCTCCTCGTACGGACGGACGCCCAGCACCTGCTCGGCACCCATGGCGACACCGTCGAAGCGCAGGCTCACGGTGCTGGTGGCGTTGAGGGCGGAGAGCCGGGCCGGCGCCACGGAGAGCCCGGGGTGCTCGCGGGCTTCCATGTCAAATTCCACCGTCGTACTGTCCGGCCCCCGTGCTACCACGAACAACCTGTCGACGATCCCCCAACCGCTCACCCACGGGGCCTCGCCGCGCAGGCGCCAGCCATGGCCCTCGGGTTGAGCGGCCAGCCGCACCGGCCCCGGCATGAGCCCGGTCAGCACTACCCCACCCTTGCGGCGGCCCGATATGACCTCATCACGCACTTGTTCCCGCCAGGGCGCTGGGGTTTCTCGGCTGAGGACGGCGCCGAGGAGGCGGAGGTGCTGCGCCCAGAGGAACGTGCTCGCCACGCACCCCGCAGCCAGTTCCTCGACGACCGCACAGACCTGGCCGTAGCCGAGGCCGAGGCCGCCTTCGTCTGCTGGAGCACAAACGCCGTACAGGCCGGCCTCTGCCAGGGCGTTCAGGTGCGAAGCCGGCACCACCTGGGCGGCATCCACGGCGCCGGCTTCGCGCCAGAAGCGCTCCGAGAGCTCTCTTATCCTGGCCAGGGGGGCCGGGGGCAGGCTGGAAAGGGCGGGGGCGTCGAGGTCCGGCCGTACCGCCAGCGCCCCGACAGTGGGGGCGAGTGCTCCCTCGGGCATTCCACCAACCTAGGGGAGGCGTTGCTCGCCCCGATATGCCAACGGAGGGCCTACGCGCGCCCGGGCAGTTGCCTGGCGAGAGCTTGCACGGTGCGGCTCGGGCTCGGCCGGCCGAGTTGGCCGGCGAGCCACAGGCTCGTCTGCGCCAGCGCGACGAGGTCCACCCCGGTCCAAACCCCGAGCCCGTCCAGCGCCCACAGCAGGTCTTCGGTGGCCAGGTTGCCGCTCGCGCTCTTGGCGAAGGGGCACCCTCCGAGCCCGCCCGCCGACGCGTCCACCGTGGTCACCCCCGAGCGCAGGGCCTCGAGCGTGTTGGCGAGCGCTTGGCCGTAGGTGTCGTGGAAATGGACGGCGAGCTGGCTCGGGGCCACGCCGGCGCCGCCCAGCACTTCGATCAGCCGCCGGACCGCTCCAGGGGTCGCCACCCCTATCGTGTCGCCGAGGGAAAGCTCGCGACAGCCCATGGCCAGCAGTTCGTGGGCCACCGCTACCACCTCGTCGGGGTCGACCTCGCCTTCCCAGGGGTCGCCGAAGCACATCGATATGTAGCCGCGGACTGCCATCCCCCGCTCCCCCGCCCGCCGGGCCACTTGGGCGAAAGCGGCGAGGCTCTCGCTCCGGCTGCGGCCCAGGTTGGCCCGGGCGAAAGACTCCGTCGCGCTCGCCGGCAGGGAGACCTCACGGACGCCGAGAGCAACGGCCCGTTCGAACCCCCGCAGGTTGGGCACGAGGACGGGCTGGCGTACTCCGGGCATGGGCGGCAGGCGGGAGATGAGCTCCTCCGCGTCTGCCAGCTGGGGCACGGCCTCGGGACGGGCCAGGCTCGTCACCTCGACGACCCCGAGCCCGGCCGCCACCAGACGCTCGATGAGCTCGAGCTTGGTCTCGACGCTCACCAGACCGGGCTCGTTTTGCAGGCCGTCGCGTGGCCCGACTTCGTAAACGGTCACCCGCTCGGGGAGGCCGGCTAACCCGACGGGAGCGCAACGCACGGCCGCCCGCCGGCCCGTGCCCGGGGCGCCCTCCCCGGGGCTCGGGGCCACGGGCTCGGTCACCCCTCCCCCACTCTTTCAGCCGGGACCAGTTCGAACAGGAGGTCGCCCCGTTCGACATGTGCCCCGGCACCGAACCCGACCCGCCCCACTTTGGCGTCGAAGCGGGCTTGGAGCGCGTACTCGGTTTTCATCGACTCGAGCATCCCGAGCACGTCGCCGGCCCGGACCTCGTCGCCGGCGGCCACGAAGATGGCTACGAGCGTGCCCGGTAGCTGTGCGATCACATGTTCTTCCCTCGGGGGGCGCGCCCGGTCGGTCGCGCCCGCAAGTTCGAAGCGGTGCGTCGACCCTTGGTGGGCCACCAGCAAGGACGAGCCCTGGTCGGCGACCACGAAGCGCTCGAGCGACCCGTCCAGCTCGACCACCAAGGAAAACGGGCCGATGCGCTCTCGCCCTCCTGAGGCCGGAACCTCCGACAGCTGGGCCAGGCGCACGTGCACCCAGGGTTCGGTGCCGTCGATGGACACCGCCCAGGCCCCGTTGTCGCGCCCCCCGACCGGCGCGCCCGTGATGTCGCGGCCGGCGTGGACCAGCACCTCGTGATGGGCGCCGTCGACCCAGAACGACAGCCTGGCCGGGGCCGGCGGGGCGCCGAGCCGGAAGCCGTCGCGCCCCAACGGATCCCTGGCGTCCTCGGCGACGGCGCGCTCTGCCAGTAGGACGGCGGAGGCTACGAGCCCAGGTCGCCAGTCGGGGCTGCCGAGGTCGCTCGCGTGCTCGTCGAGCCAGTCCGTCGTGACCTCGGCCCGGGAGAAGCGCTCCGAAGCGACCAGCCGGCGGAGGAACCCGAGGTTGGTCGTGAGGCCGAAGATGGCCGTCCGGTCGAGGCCGTCGATGAGCTTCCGCCGAGCGGCCTCGCGGTCGGGCCCGTCAGCCACCAGCTTGGCGATCATGGCGTCGTAGTGCGTGCCGACTTCCTGGCCCGCTTGCAGGGCCGCCTCCACCCGCACGCCGGCGGGCCAGCGCACGTACGTGGCCCGGCCAGCCTGGGGAAGGAACCCGTTGTCGGGGTCCTCGGCGTACACTCGCGCCTCTATCGCATGGCCCGAGAGCACGATGTCTTCTTGGGACAACCGGAGCGGTCGGCCGGCGGCCAGGCACAGCTGCAACTCGACCAGGTCGGTGCCGGTGACGGCCTCGGTGACCGGGTGCTCGACTTGGAGGCGGGTGTTCATCTCCAAGAAGTAGACCTCGTCGCCGGCCGCCAGGAACTCGACGGTCCCGAGGCTCCGGTACGAGACATACGCGGCGATGCGGACCGCGGCATCGATGGCGGCCTGGCGCGCCGGCCAAGGGTTGATGGAGGCGGGCGCCTCCTCGACGACTTTTTGGTGCCGGCGCTGCACCGAACAGTCACGGTCGAAAAAGTGCACCACTTTCCCCGCCCCGTCGCCCACCACCTGAACTTCGAGGTGCCGGCCGGCGGGCACGTAGCGCTCGACCAGGAGCGCCCCGTCACCGAAGGCGGCGAGGGCCTCCCGGCCGGCGCCGGCGAGCGCCGCACCCAGTTCCCCCGGCCCGCTCACGAGCCTCATCCCCTTGCCTCCTCCGCCGGCCACCGCCTTTACGAGGCAGGGGAACCCGACCTCCTCCCCGGCCCGGCGTGCCAGCTCGCCAGGGGCGGCCCCTTCGACGGCGGGGAGCACCGGGGCTCCGGCCTCGTGAGCCAGGCGGCGCGCCCGGTCCTTGCGGCTCATGAGCTCGATGACTTCTGGCTGGGGGCCCACGAAGACGAGCCCGGCGGACTCGCAGGCGCGGGCGAAGCGAGCGTTCTCGGCCAGGAACCCATAGCCAGGGTGGACCGCGTCTGCTCCCGCCCGCTGCGCCGCGTCGAGCAGCGCCTCGACCGACAGGTACGACTCGGCGGCCGGCGCCGGCCCGATACGCAGGGCCTGGTCCGCCTCGGCCACATGGGGAGCCTGGCGGTCGGCGTCGGAGTAGACAGCCACCGAACGCATGCCGAGGCGGCGCGCCGCCCTGATCACGCGCAGCGCGACTTCGCCCCGGTTGGCGACCAGCACCGTCCCGACGGCCACCTGTCCTTCCTACATCCGGAACACGCCGTAGCCGGTGCGGCCCGCCGGGGCGCGAGAAGGTGCAGAGGCGGCGAGAGCCAGCCCCACGGCCAGCACGCGCCGAGTCTCCAGCGGGTCGATCACCCCGTCGTCCCAGAGGCGCGCCGTCGAGTAGTAGGGCGATCCTTGCTGCTCGTAGCGCTCCCGGATGCGTCCGGGGTCAGGGTCGCTGCCTCCGCCGCGGCCCCGCCCGACGACTTCGAGGACCGAGGCCGCCTGGTCGCCGCCCATGACCGAGATGCGCGCGTTCGGCCACATAAACAAAAAAAGCGGGTCATAGGCACGCCCGCACATGGCGTAATTACCTGCACCGAAAGAGCCCCCGATTATGACCGTCAACTTCGCTACGGACGAGCAGGCGACTGCGTTTACCAGCAATGCGCCGTCTTTGGTTATGCCCCTCTCCTCGTACTCGCGCCCGACCATGAAGCCATTTACGTTCTGCAAGAACACGAGCGGGATCCGGCGCCGGTCGCACAGCTGCACGAAGTGGGCGCCCTTCCTCGCGGACTCGCCGAAAAGGATGCCGTTGTTGGCGACCACGCCAACGCGGTAGCCGAAAATATGGGCGAAGCCGCAGACGAGCGTCTCGCCGTAGTCGGCCTTCCACTCCGAAAAACGCGAACCGTCTACGGTCCTGCGGAGGACTTCGTGTACGTCGTAGGGGCGCCGGACGTCCGCCGGCACGATGTCGTAGATCTGAGAGGGGTCCTCCGCCGGCTCTTCGGGCTCGGCGTCTTGGCCTTCGCCCGCCGCGGGCGCCGGCGGCAGGGTCTCGACCATAGAGCGCAGGACCGCGAGGGCCTCGGCGTCGTCGCCGGCCAGGTGGTCCACCACGCCGGAGCGCCGGGCGTGCATTTCCCCGCCGCCTAGTTGTTCTGCGGTCACGACCTCGCCCGTGGCCGCCTGGACGAGAGGCGGCCCGCCCAGGAATATCGTCCCCTCGCCCCGCACGATGACAGTTTCGTCGCTCATGGCGGGCACGTAGGCGCCCCCGGCAGTGGAAGAACCCATTACCGCGCACAGCTGGGGGATCCCCGCCGCCGACATCCTGGCCTGGTTGAAGAAAATGCGGCCGAAATTGTCCCGGTCGGGGAAGACTTCGTCTTGGAGGGGCAAATAGGCTCCGCCCGAGTCCACGAGGTAACAGCAAGCTAGCCGGCAGGCGGCGGCGACCTCCTGAGCGCGCAGGTGCTTTTTCACGGTCACCGGGAAGTACGTGCCGCCCTTCACGGTGGCGTCGTTGGCAACGACCATGCAGGGCCGCCCTGCCACCTTGCCGATCCCCGTCACTATCCCGGCAGCAGGGACGTCCTCGCCGTACATCCCCCAAGCGGCGAGCGGCGACAATTCGAGGAAGGAAGCGCCCGGGTCGAGCAGCCTGTCGACCCGCTCCCGGACGAGCAGCTTGCCGCGTTGGGTATGGCGCCGGCGTGCCCGTTCGTCGCCGCCTTGGCGGACGGCCGCCAGCCGCTCACGCAGCTCCGCCACCAGTTCGGCCAGAGTGGGCGCTGCCGGCGGAGACATCTCGTGACCGAGGTTAACATCGCCGCGTGCCACCAATTGACGGGGTTTACGTGAGGCTCGAGCACCACCACGGGGGGATGGTCGCGGAGCTGGTCCTCGACCGGCCCGGAGCGTTGAACGCGCTGTCCAGCGCCATGGCGGACCAGCTGGTGGCTGCCTGTGGCGAGCTCAGCCGGGAGCCGGCGGTGCGCGCTGCGGTCGTGTCTTCCAGTTCCGAGCGGGCCTTCTGCGCGGGCGCCGACCTGAAAGAGCGCGCCCGGATGAGCGATGCAGAACTGGTCGCGCAGCGGCCGGTCATGCGGGCGGCCTTCGAGGCCGTGCGGGCGATCGAAGCGCCAGTCATCGCAGCGGTCGCCGGCTACGCGCTCGGTGGCGGCCTCGAGCTGGCCCTGTCGTGCGACTTGATAGTGGCCGACGAGACGGCCGAGCTGGGCCTGCCCGAGGTGGCGGTCGGCTTGGTGCCGGGGGGAGGCGGCACGCAACTGCTCTCGCGTCGCGCCGGGCCAGGGCTTGCCGCCGACCTGATCCTAACCGCCAGGCGTATGGCTGCGGCCGAGGCGCACCGGCTCGGCCTCGTGGACCGCCTGGTCGGAGCGGGAGGAGCGCGCTCGGCCGCCCTCCAGCTGGCAATGGAGGTCGCGGCCAACTCGCCGACGGCCGTCAAGGCGGCCAAGCGGGCCCTCCGCCTCGGCGCCGACGCCGGGCTGCCCGCCGCCCTGGAGGTCGAGGACGCCGCTTGGCGGGCCGCAGCCGCGTCGGCCGAGCGCGCCGAGGGCATCAGGGCCTTCGCCGAAAAGCGCCGGCCGAGCTGGCGCCCCGCCGGGCCGGCCGGGTAGCCGGCACCGCCCGGTAGCCCGACGCGCGCTGCCGTCAGCCGGCGAGCGGCGCCGGCAGGAGCCCTGCGAAGCTGGCCCGCCGCTGCGCCGGCCAGGCCTCCACCCAGGCCTCGAACTGGGGCACGGGCAGGGGCCTCGCCAGGTAGAAGCCTTGGGCTGCGGTGCAACCGAGGCTGGCCAGGCGCTCCAGGGTGGCCTCGTCCTCGACGCCTTCGGCGGTGACCGTCCGGCCGAGGGAGCGCGCCAGCTCGATGGTAGAGCGCACGATGGCTTCGTCGCCCCGGTCGGCCACTATGTCTTTCACGAAGGAACGGTCGATCTTCAAGTCGTCGAAGGGCAACCGCTTCAAGCGGCTGAGCGAAGAAAAGCCGGTGCCGTAGTCGTCGATCGCGAGGCTGACGCCGAGCTCGGCCAGCTCGCTCACCGCCGTCTCGGAACGCGGGGCGTCGCGCATGGTGCAGGACTCGGTGAGCTCCAAGGTGAGCGCCCGGGGCGGCAGCCCGTAGCGCCGGAGGGCTGTCTCCACTTTGTCGGCCACCGAGCCGCTGGCCAACGAACGGGCCGAAAGGTTCACCGACACAGCCAGGCTCGGCATCCCTTGGCGCCAGCGCACCAGCTCGGAAAGGCTGCGCTCCAGCACCCACCAAGTGATCGGGTCGATCAGGCCCGAGCTCTCGGCTACCGGCACGAACTCGGTCGGCGAGACCGGGCCGAAGCGTTCGTGGTGCCAGCGGAGCAAGGCCTCACACCCGACCACATGCCCGGTGGCCAGCTCGACGACGGGCTGGTACCAGAGATCGAGGCCTTCGGTTTCGACAGCCCGGCGCAGCTCTGTCGCGAGGGTGAGGCGCCGGACGCTCATCTGGTCCTCGGCGGGGGTGTAGAAGCGAGTGCCCCCACCGCCGGACTTCGCCAGGTACATCGCCACCTCGGCGTGGCGCATGACGGTGGTGGCGTCGCGCGAGCCCCCGTGCGGTGCGGCCGTGGCGACCCCGACGCTCGCGTGGAGGTCCAGTGAGAGGCCCTCCACGAGATAAGGGCGGGAGAGGACTTTCAGGACTTCGTTGCACGCTTGTTCGAGCTCCACCGTGCCGGGCCTAACGAGCAGCAGGGCGAACTCGTCGCCGCCGAGCCGCGCGGCGGGTTCCTCGCCAGGGGCCTTGGCCATTTTCCTCCAAAAGGAGGTGCCTTCCCCCTCGAACCATGCTGCCGTCCCGACCTCCGAGTGCTCCCGCCGCCTCGAAGCGGCATCGTCGGCAAAGGCGGGGCCCAGGACGGCCTCGGCCAGCCATGGGAGGGCAGAGGTGCCCGGTGCCCCCAGGTCTTGGAGGCGTCGTGCGACCTCGACCAGGACCGCGTCACCGGTCAGGTGGCCCAGGGTGTCGTTCACCTCTTTGAACCCGTCGAGGTCGACCAGCACCCCGGCGACAGCGCTCAATGGACGGGACTGGAGGACGTGCTCCACGTTGTGCAGGAAGTGTTCCCGGTTGGGCAACCCGGTGAGAGGGTCGTGCCTGGCCTGGTACCGGCGAGTGGCGAGCTCGCGACGGAGGCGTTCCATCGCTTCGCTGCTGCGCAGGGCCGTGCCGAGCGTGGCCGCGAGCGCCTCGAGGAAATGGAGGTCCTTGTCGGTGAAGCTGTAATTGTGGTACGCGGGGTCGGAGACGAGCAGGTACCCGCAACCCTTCTTGCCGGGTTCCAGTGACGCCGCCATGGCGTCCGAGAAACCCTCCTCGGCGAGCGCGGCGGAAAGGCCGGTCACTTCCGAACCGGCTCGCTCACGGAGCGGGAGGGACTCGTTCACGAGCAGGTCCCGGGCCGAGAGGCCGTCTTCTTCGTCGAAGGCGAGCCGGCGCCCCCGGCCGAGAGAACACCTGACCGCGATGGGGCCGGCCCCCGTCGCCACCGGCAGCACGACTTCGGTACGGTCGGCATGGGCGAGCAAGCTGGCGCGCTCCAGAGCGGTCGACATCACGTCACGGGTGCTCGTGAGCGCAAGGAGCTCTCGCGTCAAGTTGTAGAGGTTGGCCACGTCCGAGTACCGCTCGTGCGTGGCGCGTGTTTCCTGGAAGGCCCGGTTGGCGCCGGCTACGACGAGGGAGAACAGAAGCGCCGTCCAGGGGTTGACCCATATGAGCAGGACCGCCATCATGGCACCCACGTAGCAGGCGGCCAGCGAGCCCAAGCTGTAGACGACGAGCGCTCGGACCGGGGGTACCCACCAGTGGAGCTCGTGGACCGACGCCGCCGCCAGCGCCAGCACCGTGTCCGCGGCCAGGACCATGAGCAACGCGAGGCCGGCTGCCGCCCAACCCTGCGGAGTTCCCGGTGCCGCTCCCGCCAGCAGGTGGTCGTAGACGATGATCCCGGCCCCGAGCGCGAGCGTGTAAGCGCCCCCCGAGACGACGGCCTTGCTGGCCTTCCGGCCCACATAGGCGCTCGCGGCGAGCGACCCGCAAAGAACGGCCGACAGTGCCAGCAGGGGCGACAGGTACACGACGCCGACGAGGGCCGGCAGTTCGGTGAGGCCGAGGGACAGGTTGACACGACGGCTGTGGAGCTTGACCGGGTTGGAGTCGCCGGCGAAGGCGCCGAGCGCGATAAGGGGCCACAGCTCCCAATAGTCGGGGCCGGCGGGGCGCAACGCCGCCAGGTGGCTCAGGTAGAGCCAGGCGGTGGCGGCGAACAAGCCCGCGGCCACCAGGCCGGCGCGCACCGACGCTGCTGTGGTTAGCTTGTGCCTGGACGCTTCCTTGCTCAAGGGGGTTGCCTCTCGGGAGCTCTTCGGACCAACTCAAATGGTCGGCCTGTAGGCAGGAGCCCTGTAGAAGGCCTGGTCATGGCTGGCCTCAGGGGTGAGAACGACCCGCAAAAGCGGAAAAAAACGACGGGCCTGGCCCGGGAGCGGAGGTGCTAGGTTCGGCCCGTGCACACGACCTACCTGGCCACCATTTCCAAGCACGACATCGCCGGCATAGTCCTCGCCGTCGCGGCTGTCGTCCTCATCTTGTGGGGAGGCATACGGTTGGCGGCGAAGGCGGCCGAAGCTTCGCTCCTCCTGCTCGGGGCGGTGGTGGCGGCGGTGGTCTCGGTGCTCATGTTCACCAGGGCCATCTGAGCCCCGCGGCCGCCTCGGGCTAGGGTCTAAGCCCGATGGCCTACAAAGTCTCCAACGTCCATGCCCTGGAAATCCTCGACTCCCGAGGGAGGCCGACCCTCGAGGTCACGCTCCAGTTAGACGGCGGCGCCACAGGAGTAGCGGGCGTGCCCTCAGGTGCTTCCACGGGTAGCCGCGAAGCAGTCGAGCTGCGCGACGGCGACTCGAAGCGCTGGAAGGGCGCCGGCGTCACCAAGGCCGTCGCCAACGTGAACGGCGAGATCAACAAATTGGTCGCAGGACGCTCGTGGAAAAGCCTCGAAGAGCTGGACCGCGCCGTCATCGAGCTCGACGCCACGCCCAACAAGAGCCGCCTGGGGGCCAACGCCACCGTAGGGGTGTCGATGGCTGCGGCCCGCGCCATGGCCGTGGAGGACGGCCAGCCGCTTTACCGTTGGCTGGCCACCGACGAGAGCTTGATGCGGCTCCCGGTCCCCCATTTCAACGTCGTCAACGGCGGCGCCCACGCCCAGAACGAGCTCGAGTTCCAAGAGTTCATGCTCGCCCCCCTCGGCGCCCCGAACATCGCCGAGGCGGTGAGGGCGGGGGCGGAGATCTACCAGGCCCTCCGGGGCATCCTGCACGCCAAGGGCCACTCCACGGGCCTCGGTGACGAGGGGGGTTTCGCACCCGCGCTCGCCACCCCCGAAGATGTCCTCGACCTGCTCGTGGAAGCGATCGAGGCATCGGGGTACACGCCGGGGCGCGAGGGGGTGGCGCTGGCGCTCGACCCGGCGGCCTCGGAGATGCGCGAACCGGACGGCACCTACCGCTATTCGACCGGCACCCAGCTGAGCACCGACCAGATGATCGACCGCTACGAGGAGCTGACCAGCCGTTACCCGATCTGGTCGGTCGAAGATGGCCTCGGGGAGGACGACTGGGAGGGATGGGAAAGGCTGACCGCTCGCCTCGGCAGCCGGGTACAGCTGGTGGGCGACGACATCTTCGTCACCAACCCCTCCATAATCCGTGAGGCGATCGCCCGCAAGGTCGCCAACTCGGCGCTCATCAAGGTCAACCAGATCGGCACGGTCACCGAGACCCTGGAGGCGATCTCGGTGTGCCGGGGGGCGGGCTACACCCAGTTCATCTCGCACCGCTCCGGCGAGACACCCGACACCTTCATAGCCGACCTGGCCGTCGCCAGCGGCGCCGGCCAACTGAAGACCGGCGCCCCCGCTCGCGGGGAGCGTGTGGCCAAGTACAACCGCCTCATAGGCATCGCAGCCGAGAACCCCGCCCTGGCCTACGGGATGCCCGGCCGGCGCTAACCGCCGCGCTGGTTTCCGCGGCGGCCTGGTCCTGCGCCGGCCTGGTCCCGCGAGGCCTGGTCCCGCGACGGCCTGGCCCTGCGACGGGAGGCCCTGCGGCTGGCGGCGTGGCGGTCAGCCGGCGGAGCGGAGGCGCTGGCTGGCGCCGACGAGCGGCTTGGCGGCCTCCAGGAGCCAGTCCAGGCTGCGCTTCAACTGGTCCGGCGAACTGTCCAAGGCGAGGTCCCCCTCGATGTCGGAGATGGCCCAGGCGAGCACGAACAGGAGGTCGTCGAGCCCCTCCACGGCCTTACGGGCCACTATCAGGTCCGACTCGGCGAGGCCGAGCTCGCGCGCACGTTTCCGGGCCTCGAAATCCCGCTGGCGGCAGCTGCGCCGGCAGTAACGGCGGGGGCGGCCAGCCCCGGTGGCAGGAGGAAGGTGTGCGCCGCACCAGGCGCACACGGCCTCACGGTCCCTCACCGCGCTGAAACTAGCCGAGCTGAAACCAACCGGGCCGGCTCGCCGATAAGTGAATTTGCCCAGGCGCGCCGAAGTTGTAGCTTGGTGCGGTGGCACGCCGCTTGGAGATCGAGCTGACGAGCGCGCGGCCGGACGGCACCTGGACTTGGCGTGCCGCCGGCGCCTTGGAGCCGCGTGGGTCGCTTGACGCCTCGCTCCTCTACGAAGGTGCCAAGGCGGGCGACGTGGTCAGGGCCGAGACGGAGTTCGGGATCGAGGGCATCACGGTGATCGGTGTGGAGCCTCCCCGGGCACCCGCGACCGAGGACCAAAGCCGCATAGAGATACTGGCGCGCCCTGCCGCACCCGGCGTCACGACACAGCTGGCGGGCCGGGGCCGGCCCCTCGGAGAAGAACGGCGCCGGGAAGACCGTGGTGGGCGGGAGCGGGCGGCACGCACCCGGCCGGGCGGCCGGCCGCCGGGCACACCACTTCCAGGCGCCACACCACTTCCAGGCGCACGGCGTGCTGGGGAGCGGGTGCCCGGGAGCGAGGCAGGACGGCGCAGCCGGGCAGAGCATGCGCCCGAGGAGGCCTCTCACCAGGACCAAGTAGCTGAGGCGACCCGGGAGGGCCGCAGCCGAGGTCCCGAAGCTCAAGCCAGGCGGGGCAGGGCCAAAGAAGTTGAGACTGCTGCTAGGGCGCACCCGGGACGGCGGGCGGAGGGCAAGCAGGAAGGTGCAGGGGCGCGCCGTGAAGCCGGTGGCCCGCAGCACCAGCGCCGGCTCAGCCCGGCCAACACCCACCGCAATGCCATGCTGGAGAGCCTCCCCCCGGAGCAGAGGCCCATCGCTCAGCAGCTCCTTCGAGGGGGGATACCCGCAGTACGGACCGCCCTTTTCTTCGAGCGAGAGCGGGCGAGGGAGGAAGGGCGGCCCGAGCCGAGCACCGAGGGCGTCATTGCTATCGCAGAGTCGCTCGTGAGGAAGGTAAAGGCGGCGGAGTGGCGCGACCGTGCCGAGGCCGCAGTGGCGACAGGTGACGCCCTCGCGACAAGGGACCTTCGGGCCCTCGTCAATGGCTCCGATGTGGCCCGCGACGAGGCTTCGAGGGAACTGGTCGTCGCTTTGCGTGAGATGCTCGAACACCGGGTCGAGGCCAACCGCCAGGCCTGGGCGGAAGAGGTGGCCCGCCACCTCGACGCCGGACAAGTGATCAGGGCGCTGAAGCTCTCCTCCCGGCCCCCTGACCCCGGGGCCCGGTTCTCGGCGGAGCTCGCCGTACGCCTTCGCGACGCCGCCAGCGAGGCGCTTTCGCCGGCGCTCACCCCCGAGCGGTGGCTAGCCCTGCTCGCCGTGGTGAGCGAAAGCCCCGTCCGCCGGACGGTCAAGCCCCAGGGCCTGCCCCCCTCTCCCCCACCCGAGCTCCTCGAGGCTGCGCGTCAGCAGTGTGGCCGTATCCCTGCGCTCGCGCCGCTGCTCGGGATCAGCGTTCCCCCGCCGCCCGGGCCACTCCGGCCCAGCGTCCCCACCAGGGCGCGAGGCCGGCGCCCTTCGCGCCCTTCCAGGCCGCTGCCCTCGCGGGCAAGCAAAAGTCCCTCGCCCACTGGAGCTCCGCCGGAGGCAACCCCGCCCGCTGAGGCGGCGCCCATAACCTCCACGCCCGCTGACGAGGCGACCCCAGCCGCTGAAGCGGTGCCGGCGGCCCCGCCCGCTGAAGCGGTGCCGGCGGCCCCAGCTGCTGAGGCGACACCCCCGGTTGCCGACCCCGAACCGCCTGCCCTCGCCCCCGGTCCGTCCGAAGCTCTCTCACCGCTCGACGGCTCCACGGAAGAGAAAAATGGCGCCGCCCTCAACGAGGCCGGCGCGGCTCAGCCGTCCTGAGCCTCCCGGGCCCGTAGCCGTCCTGAGCCTCCTGTCCCGTTCCTAGGCCGTTCCTAGGCCGGGCAGACACCTCCTCCTCTGGCCAAGTGGCGCTACCGGAGCGGGCGGTGCATGACGAGCAGGCGCGCTGTGAAGCCTTCGCCTTCGAAGAAGCTCTTCACTGCACGGCTCCCGGGCAGCGCCTTGGCATCTACCCCCGTACAGCCACGGGCTTGGCACCACTCCAGCAGCGACGCGGCGACCGCGCTCCCGACGCCGGTGCGGCGCGCCTCGGGCTTGACGTAGAGCTCTTCGATGCAACCGAGGAGCTCGTCGCCTGCCATCTCGTAGGTCCGGCAGGTCCCATAGCCGGCTGGCCCGCCGGTGAGAGGTGCGATGAAGCCGGCGACTACGTGCTGGGCCGGGTCCGAGAGCTGCGCGCTGAACGAGCCGGCGACATCTGTCGGCCGGGCCCCCAGGCCCAAGAGCACGCGGCCACCGCGGGCCGTCACCAGTTCCGCGTACGCGGCCGAGTACAGTTCCGCCAACTGGGGGATATCGCTTACGGCCGCGACACGCACACTGACGTTGGTTCCCGAAAGGCCCGCCGGCACCTCCCCTGTCGGGCCGGGCTCCCCGTCCCGCCCGGGCTGGGGTGCCGGGGGTGGTGCGGTCAAGCGAGGAGCTGCTCGGCGCGCGCCAGTATCGTGCGCCGGCCACGCGTTGCTGCCTCGTAGCGGCGCACGGCCTCGACCTCCTCACGGGACAGGCCCGCTAAACGCTGCACCACCTGGGGGGCCGAGAGGGAGTCGTAACTGGGGATCGCCAAGTCGCCACTGTGTGGCGCTCCTCCGCGCCTGGCCGTCCCCGCGCCACCTTCGGCGGGGCGAGAACCAGGGGCCCGCTCGACGTGGATGGAGCTCCGCTCCGTGGTCGCGCCGGGGCGGCCGCCGCCGGCATCTCGGCCTCTCGCTCCGTAGCTCCTTCGGGCCCACGGCACGGCTCCGCCCAGGCGTCCACCTGCCCCGGCCAGAAGGTTGCCAGGAACCTCGCCGGCCAGGTTGGTGACTTGCCGGTAGCCCCGCTGCACGGCGAACTGGCCCACCGTCCGGGCCAACCCGATGCGGGGCACGAGCCGGTCCCGGCCCTTCCTCGCGAGCTCCGGGATGGCCTCCGCGGCCGTGATGAGCAACCCCAAGGGCGCGAAAACCGTTACGTCAACCAAGAGCTCGGTACCCGACCTGCGCTGCGCCACGTGCCCAACCTACTGCGGGAGAAAGGCTTATACGCAGTCCCGGCACAGCTGGCGCTCGCGGTCTGCCAGCTGGCTCTGGTTCTTCACGAGGAAGCAAGACTGGCAGACGAACTCTCCGGGCTGTTTCGGTAGGACCCGCGTCGCGGTTTCACCCCGCTCGTCGCCCTCGGGCTCTTCTTCCTCGTCTTCGTCCTCGTCCTCGTCTTCGTCGTCGGAGACGACGAGGCGCGACTTCAAGATGACATCCAGGCTCGCCTCGACGTCGTCGTTGTCCTCCTCGTCCTCTTCTTCGAAGTCCTCGTCCTCTTCGGTGGCCGGGGCGCTGCTGGCCTCGTCATCGACCTCTTCGACCTCAGCCTCGTCGGTGTCCTCCAAGTCCTCGTCGTCCTCGAGGTCATCGTCGGACAGGTCGTCGGGCTCTAGCTCGAGGTCGTCCTCGTCCAGGTCATCGGGCAACGACGGCCCCTCGCCGAGCATCGGGTCGTCGAAGTCGTCGTCGTCATCGTTTGGCATGTGTTTGGTTCCTTCGGCAAGCATTTCAAGCACACAGGATGGCACGCGCCGCGCCGTAGCGGCGGGGCATGCTAAACGACGCGCCCGGTATCCCACCAATCGCTTGGTGGCCGGGCCCGGAGAGCCTTTGGAACCGCCAACGCACTGAAGCGGGGCTGGGCCAACCGCAGTGCAGAAGTCGTTGTCTACTCGGCTCCCCGGGCACCTGGCCCGGCGCTGGGGCTCGGAAGATTGGCGGCCCGCAGCGACTGTCGGGGACCATACTGGCCCACTCGCGGGCCGCTGGCAAGCGCCGGAGCAGGTCCCGGAGCAGCACTTTTAGGCAACGGCCCTGGTCCCCGAGCCGGGAAAAAGTTCTGGGCCCCGGCTTGCCCGTGGCCGAGGGCACGGGCAACGTTCGTAGATTGCGTGAGGCGAGCGCCGGCTAAGAGCGGCTCGCGGCGCCGGCAGGCCCGCCGGCCCGCCGGCCCGGTCAGCGGCGCCGGCGTACCTCCGCCCGCAGTTCCGCTTCGAGGCGGCCGAGGTCGTGGTCAGCCGGGCCTGAGTGGTCGACGAAGCTCATCATGGTGGCGAGCGCCCTGTGCCCGGCCTGTTCGGCGATCAGCCGGTGCATCTGTTGGCAGACCTCGCGGTACTCGGCATGACCCTGGGGTGTGGTCCGCAACTCGATCATGTGCATGGCTTCGCGGGCGTTCATCTGGACCACGTAGCGCACTCTGTGCGCCAGGGTCACCGCGTACGCGGCCAGGTTCGGCCCGAGCCGCCGGTCAAGTGCCTCGTAGAGGCTCGCCGAACGCTCCATCGCTTCGACGTAGGCGTCCCTCCCCCCCGCCTCGGCCACGGCTGCCGGCATCGAATAGCCGAGATAGGGCGTGAGGCGCTGCCACTCGATAGTGAGCATGCGGTGCCGTTGGAGGTCCCGGAACGCCCCGTAGTCCGACACGACCTCGAAGCGGTAGCTGCAGCGCTCGAGGGCGCGTCCAGGCCGGTGCCGGCGGTTGCCGCGCTCGCCCGCGTAGGCCGCCATCACCTCGAGGCGTTCCTCGGCTGGCATCGCCGCTACCCGGGCAGCAATGTCTTGCTCGGGAAGGTCCGAGAAGCGGTACAACATGGCCGTCACCACTTTGGCTTCAGCGTCTCGGTCGTAGTCGAGGAGGCGGACCAGAGGCCGGGCGGCCCCGGCGGTCTCGCCCGCCTCCTCGTTGCCGCCGGCGCCGTGGGCCGGAGCGCCACCGAGGAGGCGCGGCGTGAGCTCGGCCATGGCGGCTTCGTTGCGCTGCAAGTAATCGGACCATGCCCCGCCCCGGTCGGGGACGTCGACCCGCCTCACCCAGGACGGGATGACCTTTCGCAACTCGGTGAGCATCAGGTCCGCGTAGAGGCGCGCCTCGGGCAAGGGATGGGCCCTCATGCGCAGCAGGAGGGCCTCGTAGCCCTGGCCGGACCCATAGATGCCGACGTTGGAGGCCGAAGCTGCGGGGAGCAGCCCGCGAAGGGCATCGAAAGCCTTCGCCCGGAGCGCTCTCCGGTAGGCGAGGTCGCCGGCCTCCCCCTTCGTCTCGGCCCCCCCGGCGGGGCCGGGTAACTGGCGCCCGTACCATTCGTAGAGGACAGGCCTCAACTGGGCGTAGGTGTCGAAGATGCGGTCCATGTCCCCGACGTACCTGGCGCCGAGCGACGACGCGAGGATCTCGGGGCTCCGATAGTAGCGGTAGTGCCCGCTCGGGAGGCGGCTGTCGTAGGCGACGTACCGGGTCGACTTTTCCATGTAAGACATGAGCCGTCCGTGCTCGAGGACCTTCGTGAGCAGGTTGGAGGCCTGCTCGCAGGCGAGGTGGACGCCGCCCAGCTGGGCCACCGAGTCGTCTCCGTACTCGTAGAACACCCTCTCGTACAGCTCCTCGGCCCGCGCTAGGCCGACCGTGGCGTCGATGCTGTGGTCCCCGCTCACGTCGAGGTCGCGCACGAACTCGTCGAGGAACAGCCGGCGCAGGCTCTTGCCGGAGCGCGAGTAGCGGGCGAAAAGCGCCCCCTTCACCACTTCCGGCAGGTTGACCAGGGCGAAGACCGGGCCGTCGAGGTTGGTGAAGTAGCGCCGGAGGATGCTCTTCTCCTCCTCCGTCCAGGTCTCGCTGGCGTAGGCGACGTCGAGGGCGTGCGTGCTCATGCGAAGCGCGAGCCTACGAGGCCGGCCATGCCGGGTGTGGGATGCTGTGGGCCATGGACGACCACCTCTGGCGACACGTCGACAGCTACCTTCAGGCCCAGCTCGCGGTGGAGGACGAAGCGCTCCAAGCGGCGCTGGCCAGGAGCCGTGAGGCTGGGCTCCCGCCTATAAACGTCACCGCTCTGCAGGGCAAGTTCCTGCACGTGCTCGCGCGGCTGGTCGGCGCCCGCAACGTGCTCGAAGTCGGCGCGCTGGGCGGCTACAGCGGGATCTGGCTCGGGCGCGCGCTGCCCCCGGGAGGAAAGCTGGTGAGCCTCGAGATCGACCCCCGTCACGCCGAGGTGGCGCGGGCCAACCTCCACCGGGCCGGGCTTTCCGCCACGGCCGAGGTCCGGGTAGGCGCGGCGCTCGACCTCTTGCCGAGGGTCGCCGAGGAGATGGGCGAGCGCTCGTTCGACCTCGCCTTCATCGACGCCGACAAGCAAAACAACGTGGCGTACTTTGCGTGGGCGCTGCGCCTCGTCCGCCCCGGAGGCGCCGTGGTGGTCGACAACGTCGTGCGCCAGGGCCGGGTCGCCGACGAAGGCTGCGAGGACGCCGACGTAGTGGGCACCCGGCGGTTGTTCGAGGCGATGGCGGCCGCCGGCGTAGCGGCCTCCGCCCTCCAGACCGTGGGCGACAAGGGCTACGACGGCCTCGCCCTTGCCATCGTGGGCTAGTACGGGGCCAGTAGGGCCAGGGCCCTCAGGCTCGCTCGGCTCGCTAGCCGGCCAATAGTGTTGCCGGCTGGCCACCATGCACACCGATGGCGGGCTGAGTGGCCTTTGGACCGGCTGGGCCGGTGCCACCCGGAGGAAGGCGCGCCACGGCTCTGATGGACGTGGTCGCCGGAGGGGCGCATCCATAAGGAACATGCGCAGTTTTTTGCACCAGAACTGATGGATCCGCCCTTCTCGCTTTTACGTCCGTCAGTTCCGGGTCGCTCTGCCTCGGACGCCCGCCGGCCAAGCCCCGCCGGCCAAGCCCCGCCGGCCAAGCCCCGTTCGCCTCCGGCTAGTGGCGCAGCACCAGCTTGCCGAACTGTTCGCCGGCCCGGAGCCGGGCGAGCGCGACTGGGTACTCACCGAGGGGGTAAGTGCTGTCCACCACGACTGGGAGGCCGCCGGCGACAAGCCGAGTCAACTCGTCGAACTCCGAGAAAGTCCCCATCGTCGAGCCGATCAGCTCGTAGTGGCCGAAAAACAGCCTGGGGAGGTGCAGGTCGACCCGCCCTCCACCAGTACCCCCGCAAACGGCCAGACGGCCCCCCTTTTTCAGCGCGCCGAAAGACGATGCCCACGTCGGCTCGCCCGAGTTGTCGACCACGACGTCGCACTTCACCGGGATCTTCTCTCCTGAGGGGAAGGCCCCGGCCGCGCCGAGGGTGAGGGCGCGCGCCCGCTTCGCCTCGTGGCGCGAAGTGACGTAGACAGTGGCGCCCATGCGCAGGCCGAGGGCGAGCGCGGCGGTCGCCACCCCACCGCCGGCGCCGGCCACGAGCAGGTCCTCCCCGGCAACGAGGCGGGCGCGCCGGAGCATCCTGTAGGCCGTGAGGCCACAGAGGCCATAGGCGCCACATTCCTCCCAGGTGTGGCCTTCCGGCCGGCGCACGAGGTTGGCCTCGCCTACCACCACGGACTCGCCGTGGCTGCCCCACTGGTGCTCGCCGAGGATGCCCCAAGACGCGCAGTAGACCGAACGGCCGGCCAGGCACTCAGGGCAGTGCCCGCAGGCGAGTGACGGGTTCACTACCACCTCGTCGCCTACCGCCCACCCGGAGACCCCCTCCCCCACCTCGGCCACCACGCCGGCGGCATCGCAACCGGGCACCATGGGCAGGAGCGGGGGCTTGGGCATCCCGAGGGCCAGCCAGAGGTCCATGTGGTTGAGGGCACTGGCCACTACCCGGACGCGCACTTGGCCGGGGCCGACAGCCTGCTCTCGGACGTCCCCGTAGCGGTAGTCACCCGGGGACTGCTCCAGCACCCAAGCTCGCACCGCTCGAACGCTATTGCCCGCGACCTCTTGCGCGCGCCCGCTGAACCGGATAAGCAATGGGCTGGCGGAGTAAAACGCCTAGCGAAGGGAAAGGGGACGCCATGTTCGCTGGTAAGACAAATCTCGCCCGTAGCCATGCGCGGGCGCGCTCGATGGCAACCGCAGCGGGTCTCGCGGCCCTTTTGGTGGCCGTGCCGGCCGGCGCCAGCGCGCAACCGAGCGGCCCGCCGAGCCTCCCTCCGACCGTCGGGCCGCCGCCGCTGCCCGGCCCGTCCGGCCCACCTGCCGGCCCACCCGCCGGCCCACCCGCCGGCCTCCCCGCCGTCCCTCAGTACGCCGGCCCGCCGGCCACGGTCGGCCCCATCGCGCTCGGGCTCAACACGGCACCTTGGGACTACGAGTACGCCGCGCCGGTCTCCCAGGGCGGCGGCGAGGACGTCATCCAAACGCTCTTGCCGGCGGCGGGCATCGACCTCATGCGCTACGGCGGCGGCTCCTACGCCGACTACTACGACTGGCAGACCAACACCGACATCCAGAGCTGCATCTTCGACAGCTTCACACCGCCGGCGTCTTCGTGGCCCTATGACACCACGGCGCCCTTCACGGGTGCCGCCTGCGACGGCCACGACTCGCTCTCCTTCGACCAGTTCTCGGCGCAGGCGAAGGCGGTTGGTGCCCAGAGCTTCGTCACGGTCAACTACGGCTCGGGGACGCCCGCCCTGGCTGCGGCGTGGGCCGCCCACGCCCAGTCCACCCCGGGCGACAGCGTCGCGCTCTGGGAGGTCGGGAACGAGAACTACGGCTGCTGGGAGGTGAACAACTGGCTCTCCGGTTACCCTGAGTACTTCCAGGGCTACAAGCCCAACGACTACGTAAACGGCGTCAACGCCACCTGCCCTCAGACCGTGCAGGGCGATGCGACGGGCACCCAGACCCTCGCCACTTCCTACGCCGTCAACGCCAGGCCCTTCATGTTGGCGATGAAAGAGGCCGACCCGTCGGCGCAGATCGGCGTGCCTTGGGCTTTCGGCAACGGCGTGGGGGGCGCGGCCGTGCCCGACAATTCGGAGTGGAACGACACCGTCCTCGGCCAGGACGGTGACCTCGTCTCCTTCGTCGACGCGCACTACTACCCCTTCTCCTTCTACGGCAGCACCGGCGGTACCAACCCGTCCGACCATCAGGTCCTCCAGGCGCTCATGTCGGTGCCGGCCCTCTATGAGCAAATCAAGAGCACCCTCGCCACCTACGACCCGAAGGCCCAGGTGGTCGTGGGAGAGACAAACGTCTCCAACAACGAGACGACGACGGTCTGCACGCCGGCGGGCGCCTTGTTCGCGGCCGGAGACGTGCTCTCCTGGCTGGCTGCAGGGGCAGAGAGCGTTGACTGGTGGGACATGAACAACTACGGCAATACCGGCAGCACCTGCACGAGCCCCGACTATGGGATGTTCTCCTCGGGCGCCCCGCCCTTCGCCGAGACGCCCTACTACGGCTACGTGCTGGCCTCCATCTTGGCGAAGCCAGGCGCGCGGCTCCGCTCGCTCGCCACGTCCGACCCCGCCGACGTAATGGCGTGGCAGTCCCGGCTCCCCCGAGGCGGCGAAGCCGTTGCGCTCCTAAACACCAACACCTCCGCGTCCGAGACCGTGACCTTTGGCCCGGTGCCGCCTCTCGTGGGCCAGCTCGAGACCTGGAGCTACAGCGCCGGCGTGCAGAACTCCACCGACTCCGAGGTAGTGAAGGGCACCACCAGCGCGACGTCGCTGGCGAAGGGCCTCACCCTTCCTCCCGAGTCCCTGGTCGTGCTGGAGGCGTCACACTAGCTGGACTTGACCGCTCACTCGCCGGCGCCGTTCACGACCGAGGAAGCCGCCACCACGCCCCTGAAAAGCGCCTCCGTGGCCTTGTGGGCGCAAGCGGCCCCCTCCTCGTCTTCGAGCACGCCGGCGAGCTGGCGGAGCAAGTCGGTCAGCTGCTTTATGTTGCGCACGAAGTCGCCCGCCGACACGTCCCCGAGGAGCCGGGCCAGTTCTTTTCCTCTCGCCCACCCGTAGGCGAGGCGGGCGAAGCCAGCGTCGGGCGGCCGGGTTAGGGGGAGGCCGGCCTCTCCCTCGGCCCCCGCGAGCTCGGCGGCTGTAGCTTGTACCGCTCGCCAGCGCTCGCCGAGGCGGCGGGTGGGCATCTCGGGGCCCAAGGGTTCGGGCGGGAACGGCCCCCTCGGTTCGTAAGTGAAGACCGAAACGAGCGCCGCCATCTCCGCCGGCGCCAGGGAGGCGAAAAGCCCCCTCTCGGCGCACTCGGTGACCAGGAGGTCCAGGGGGTGGTAGATGCGGGCCAGGCGCTCGCCGGCGACAGACAGCGACCACCCTTTTACGTAGCCCCAGCACCCGAGGAGCCCGAGGACCCTGTCGAACTGCCGGCCGAGCGACTCGGAGCGCCCCGCCACCTGCTTCTCCAACCGCTCCACCTGCCCGGTGAGCCTTCCCACCCGGGCGGCCGCCCGCAGGTGCAGCCGCAGGTCCGGGCACGAGGCGACAGGGTGGGACGGACGTTGCTCGCGCTGGCGCCGGCCCGCCGGCGGGCGCGCCGCGGCCAGCGTGAGGGCGACTTGGCGCTGGAAACCCCGGTCTCGGGGCGCGAAGGGGACGGGGAGCTCGACGCGCCCGAGGACAGCTGGAGGGGCCTTGAAGTCGCGCGGGCCCAGCCAGACCACACGGCGCTCCGCGGTTATCGCTCTCACACCGATGACGCCCCCTTTCCTTTGCGCAATGGAAAGGACGGCCGCCGCGTTACCGGGCCTAGGCACCCCCCGTTTGGCCGGAAGGCTGAGGACGTCCCCCGGCTTCAGCCCCTCCATGGCTTCCACGACCTCGCCCGGGCGCGCCGGCGGGCTCGGTTGGTCGGCGAGCTTCATGTACTCGAAAACGTCGCCCAGCTCGCAGCGCGCCGATGCGGTGGCTGACGCCAGCTCGCGCCTCGCCCGGTCGAGCTGGCTCTCCAGGCGCACGATGTCGGCGTCGGCGCGGTACTGGGCGAACGACAAGTTGAGCAGGTGATGAGCCTGCTCGGGGCTGCAGCGGCGCACGAGGTTGGTGGCCATGTTGTAGGTAGGCCTAAAGCTCGACGTGAGGGTGAAGGTTCGGGCGCCGGCCAGCGAGGCCACCTGCTCGAAGGTGACCTGCGGGGCATAGAGGACGACCGCGTAACCCTCCTCGTCGATGCCCCGGCGCCCGGCCCTGCCGGTGAGCTGGGTGTACTCGCCGGGGGTAAGGGGTTCGACGCGTTCGCCGCCGAACTTGGCCAGCTTCTCGATGACCACCGAACGTGCCGGCATGTTGATGCCGAGGGAAAGTGTCTCGGTGGCAAAGACCACCTGCACCAAGCCGAGGAGGAAGCAGCGTTCGACCGCTTCTTTGAACGGGGGCACCATGCCGGCGTGGTGCGCCGCGAACCCAGCCTCGAGGCTCGTCAACCAGGTCCCGTAGCCGAGGGCGTCGAGGTCGGCGTCGGAGAGGTGCCTCGCCGCTTCCTCGGCTACCTCGCGGATCTGCCGGCGCTGCTCGGGGCTCGTGAGCGGGCGGCATGCCGACAGGCACTGGCGTACTGCCTCGTCGCAACCAGCCCGGCTGAAAATGAAGTAGATGGCCGGTAGGAGGCCCTCGCGCTCCAGTGCCTCGACGGTCTCGGCCCTCCCCGGCACGAAGAGCCGGGACCGCCGGTGGGCGCGCCAACCGTCGCCGGCGCCGGCGGTGAGCGCGGCACCGCGGGGGTTGGGGTTGCCGCCGACCAGGGTCGGCAGCATCACGAGCTCGTCTGTTCGGCGGTCGCCGGCCAAGAAGAGGTTGTGGAGGGGGACGGGGCGGCGTTCCTCTATCACGGCGCGAGTGGAGCCCCGCACGGTGCCCACCCAGTCGGCCAGCTCCTCGGCGTTGGAGACGGTGGCGGACAGGCAGACCAGGTCGACCTCCGGGGCCAGGTGGATGATGACCTCCTCCCACACCGGCCCGCGGTAGGGGTCCTGGAGGTAATGGACCTCGTCCAGGACCACGTAGCGGAGGCCCGCCAAGGTCGATGAGCCGGCGTAGACCATGTTCCGCAGCACCTCGGTGGTCATGACCACGACCGGCGCCTCGCCGTTCAGCGAGTTGTCGCCAGTGAGGAGCCCCACCTTGGCCGAGCCGTAGCGCCGGCAGAAGTCGGCGTACTTCTGGTTGGAAAGAGCCTTCAGGGGGGTCGTGTAGAACGCCTTCCCGCCGGCCGACAGAGCCAGTTCGACCGCGTACTCGGCCACCAGGGTCTTGCCCGAACCGGTCGGGGCGGCCACGACCACGCTGTGCCCCTCGTCCAAGGCGTCGATGGCCTTTATCTGGAACGGGTCGAGCTCGAAGCCGGCGTTCGCAATGAAGGCCGCCCGCGCTGCGGCCGGTCCGCGTCGCAAGGTGCTAGTTGAGCGCCGGGTCGTCAGGAAGGGGCAGGTCGGTGGGCTCTACCGCCGCCCATTCGCCCGAGCCGGCCGCCCTGGCCGCCAGGCCGGTGGTGCCGTCGCCGGCCCCCAGGTCACCCGGAAAGACGCCGGCAGCCCCGGCAGCCCCGTCTTCTCCGCTATCGAGCGCGGACTGGTCGCCCCGGGGCTTCGACATGGCGTCGATGTAGCGGAGCGGGCTGCGCAAGCTCGCGAGGTCGGCCAGGTCTTCGAGGCCGGCGTCCTGCAACCCCGACCGCACGGCCGCTCGTGGCTCGGCCAGCACCTCTTCCATCTCTGCTCGGGCGGTTGCTGTGTACTTGCGGAGCTCCGCCAGGCCACGGCCCATGCTCCTAGCCATCTTGGGCAGCCTTTCGGGCCCGAGCACGATGAGGGCGATAACGAACAACACGAGCAGCTTTTCGGGGTCTATGCCCATTACCCACCAGCGTACCCACGCAGCTTGCCGGCGCCAGCCTCCTCAGCCGGGTGTGTGCCTGCTGCGGCGGGCTTCGTCGCGGACTTCGGCCAGGCGGAGCCGGGAAAGGGCGACCCGCTGCCCTTCGCGCGCCAGGGCGTGAGCCACCCGGGCGAACAAGCCCGCAGCCACCGCCCCGAGGGCGAGAGGCGCCAGCCAGGCCCAGCTCACGGCGCGGCCTTCAACGGGAGCCGAGCGGGCCCCCGCCCGCGCCCATGACCTGGTCCAGCCAGTCCTTGGAGTCGAGCTCGAAGTGGAAGGCGAGCAGGTCGTCGTAGGTGATCGGCGGGCCGCTCTTCTGCTCGTACAGCTCCCCCGGCAGGTCCCAGTTGACCACCTTCACGCCGGCGGAGACCAGCAGTTCGATGACCCGGGCCTCGGCCGGTTTGTTGACGATCAGGCGGCAAGTGGGGCACAAGAAAGAGTACGTCCCCTCCTCGGTCGCCGAGCACACCTGCACCTTCACGTCGCGCGTGGTCAGCTCGACGTCTCCACAACCCGGACAGCTCGCCCTTACAGTCGCCACCTTCAGCGCTCCTTTACCCACCGGGCCCGACGCTCTGGGCCCGCCAAAACACCCATGTCAGGTATCGGCGCGCGGCGGCCTTTCTTGAGCCCGGCCGGCCACCTGTCAAAGGAGGCCGATGCGCCCGACCGGCCAGATGCGTACGAAAGCACGCCCGACGATGTAGCTGTCCGGCAGGGCTCCCCAATAGCGCGAGTCGTAGGAGTCGCGGCGGTTGTCGCCCATCACGAAGACGTAACCCTTGGGGACTTTGTAGGGGTTCGGGAAGTTGATCATGCCGGGTTGGTCCCAGGTCGTGCAGTACTCCGAGAAGGGGTTCTGCCAGCCCTTGGGGAGGTACTTCTGGGCTTCTTCCTTGCCGTTTACGTAGATCCCGCAGTTCTTCACCTGCATGGTCTCCCCGCCCACGGCCACCACCCGCTTGATCAGGTCGTCTATGCCCGGCGTGGTGTCCTTGGGCGGGCGCCGGAAGACGATGACGTCGCCCACGTGGATCTTGTGGAAGTCGTAGGACAGCTTGTTGACCAGGACCCGGTCACCCACGTGCAAGGTGGGGTACATCGAAAGGGAAGGGATGTAAAAGGCCTGTATGGCGAAAGTCTTGATGAGCAGGGCCGCGACCAGGGCGACCACTATGATCACGACCCACTCGACTAGGGCCTGGCGCCGGCTTCTCGGTTTTTCCTGTTCCGCCTGCCCGCCCGTGTGCTCGTGGGTCGCCTCTTCGCCTGCCAGGGTCACCCCTTGGAGGTTACCGTGCGCGTTCCGGCGCCTGGGGTAGCCCCCCCCGCCCCGAGGCCGTGGCCGCAGCCCCGCCGGCCGCAGCCCCGCCGGCCCCAGCCCCGCCGGCCCCAGCCCCGCCGGCCCCAGCCCCGCCGGCGTAGCCGTAGATGGCGAGCACCCGTCGAGCGGCCTCGGCCGCTACGCCCTCGGCGCCCGACACCACGGTGGTCGCCGGCCCCGCCCGCAGCAAAAGTCTTTCCAGCCAGGCACGTGAGCTCACCCGGAGCCGCACGCGCAACCGGCCGCCAGCCAGTTCCTCGGTGCCCTCGTTGGGGTAGCGGGCCGCCACCCAGCGCGCCTCGGGGGCGAGGTCGAGCACCACCACCGGGTCCTCGGGCCTGGCCTGGTACACATCGAGCGGGCCGAGGTCGCCCGGTGGCTCGAAACCCTCCTCGAGCACGGTGGCCGAGCGGGCACGGTCGACCCGGAAGAGCCGGCGGCCTTCGACGAGCTCGCACCAGGCGAGGAGGTACCAGTTCCCCTCGGAGGAAAAGACCTGCCAAGGGTGCACGACACGCTCGGTCGTCTCGTCCCGCCCGAAGGAGTAGTAAAAAAGCCGGACCTTGCGCCTGTCCCGGGCAGCGGCCTGCAAAGTGGCGAGGACCGGACCGGCGGCGGTCCCCGGTTCCACGGCTAGAGCACCCTCCACGCCCGTCCCGAGGGCGCGTTCCAACTTGGCCACAGCGCTGGACAGGGACGCCACGCCGGCGCCGGCCGGCGTCGCCAGGACCGCCCGTGCGGCAGCGAGCAGGGCCAGGCCCTCGGGGGCGGTCAACCGTAGAGGCCGGCGGAACCAGTCCGCAAAGCGCACCCACACCCTCGCACCCTCGATGTCGACCTCGATCAAAGAGTCAGGGGTAAACGGGTAAACCCCGCACATAAACAAAAGCTCGAGGTCTTGCACCAGTTCTTCCTCGGGCACGCCGAAGCGCTCCGAGACCTCGGTGAGGAGCGGCCCGTCCTGGGCGACGACCCAGGGGACGATCGCCAGCAAGCGGGCGAGCCGCTCGCCGGCGCCAGCCCGGCTCACCACGGCGCCCCACCTCGTTTCGCGCCCTCGCCGGCCGCAGCGCCCTCGCCGGCCGCAGCGCCCTCGCCGGCCGCAGCGCCCTCGCCGGCCGCCCCGCCCGGCCCGCCCCCTGCCGCCTGGGCGCCGGCGATGGCCTGTAGCCACGAGACGAGCGCTTCCCGGGCGTCGGGCGGGGAGAGCACTTCGGCGTGGTCGAGCAGGCCCAGCACGAACCCGCGGAAGCCCTCCCAGTTGGTCACTTCCAGCCGGAAACGCGTTGCACCGCTCGGCTCTTCGCGGGCGACGGCTTCTTCGCCCGCGAGGCGGCGCACCCAGGGTGCCTGGCTGGCGTCGACGAGCAGTTCGACGACGACCGGTGCGTCCTCCCCCAGCCGCCAGGGCGGGGGTGGCCCTGCCGGCGTGCCTTGGGGGCGCGCGAACGCCCCGGGCTTGCCCTCGAGCTTCACCTCCCCCTCCAGCCGGTCCACCCGGAAAAGCCGCTCGGCGCCACGGGAATGGTCGAAGCCGGCCACGTACCAGCGGCCGTCACGGTAAGAGAGCCGGTAGGGGTCGACTTGGCGCACCACGCCGTTGTAGGCAAAGCTCACGGACTGCCTGTCGGCCAGGGCGGAAAACAGCGTCGCCACCTCGGCCGAGAGGGGCACGTCGGCCACCGGCCCGGCCTGCAGGGCGGCAGGGGCACGCCCCAGCTTGCGCAGGGCGCTGGAGGCGCCGTCCCCGGCACCCTCCCCGCGCAACTCGACGAGCGACCCCGCCAGCGACAGGGCCATCAGTTCCTCCTCGTCGAGACCGGGGTCGTGCATCTCGTAGAGCTCCCGGGGGACCCAGTAACCGGTCTGGTCCTGAGCAGCTCCGGGGTGGAGCGGCTCCGCCAGCACCGGGATGCCCATCTGGCGCAGGAGTTCCTTGTCCCGCTCGAAGTTCCGCCGGGAGCTGGCGGGGTCCTCGCTGTAACCGCCCACCCGCTCACGGAGCTCGTCGCGCGAGAGGGGGCGGCGGGTGTCGAGAAGGGCGACCAAGAGGTTGACGAGCCGTTCGAGGCGGTCTGGAGCGTTGCGCCCGCTCACAGGGACGCGATCAGCTTCTCGACCCGCTCGTCCCTGGCCTTGAACGGGTCCTTGCACAAGACCGTGCGCTGGGCCTGGTCGTTCAGTTTGAGGTGGACCCAGTCCACGGTGAAATCGCGCCGGCGTTCCTTGGCGCGGCGGATGAACTCCCCGCGGAGCCTCGCCCGGGTGGTCTGGGGCGGCTCGTCGAGGGCGCGCTCGATCTCTTCGTCTGTGACGACGCGTTCTACGAGGCCGCGCCGTTCGAGCCGGTAGTAGAGGCCCCGCCGGCGGTTGACGTCGTGGTACTGGAGGTCCATCAGGGCCACCTTGGGGTGCGTGAGCGGGATGCCCTCGCGCTCGCGATAGGCCTCGATCAGGTTGTGCTTTATGACCCAGTCGCACTCCCGGTCGAGGGACCACGGGTCCTTCTCCAGGCCGGTGAGGCAGTGCTCCCACATCTGCAGCGCCTTTTCCTCGAGCGGGGAGAGCCCTTTTTGTTGTTGGTAGCGCTGCGCACGTTCGAGGTACTCGCCCTGTATCTCGAGGGCGCTCGCCTCGCGGCCGTTGGCGAGCCTCACCTTGCGCCGGCAGGTCACGTCGTGGCTTATCTCCCTGATGGCGCGGATGGGGTTTTCGAGGGTCATGTCGCGCATGACGACCGAGGAGTCCTCGAGCATCCGCAGCATGATGCTGGCCGCGCCCACCTTCAAGAACGTGGCGTACTCGCTCATGTTGGAGTCCCCCACGATCACGTGCAGGCGCCGGTAGCGCTCGGCGTCGGCGTGGGGCTCGTCCCTCGTGTTTATGATCGGGCGGCTCCGGGTCGTCGCTGACGACACGCTCTCCCATATGTGCTCGGCCCGCTGGCTGATGCAGTACTGCGCACCCCGAGCCGTCTGGAGCACCTTGCCGGCGCCCGCATAGATCTGGCGCGAAATGAGGAACGGGATCAGCACCTCGGCGTAGTGGGTGAAGTCGTCGCGCCGGGTGGTGAGGTAGTTCTCGTGGCAGCCGTAGGAGTTGCCGGCGCTGTCGGTGTTGTTCTTGAAGAGGAAGATGACCCCGCGGATCCCCTCCTCCCGGAGGCGCGCCTCGGCGGACACGACGAGGTGCTCGAGGATCCGTTCGCCGGCCTTGTCGTGGATGACGAGGTCGGAGATGGAGTCGCACTCAGGCGTGGCGTACTCGGGGTGCGAGCCCACGTCCAGGTAGAGCCGGGCCCCGTTTTCCAGGAACACGTTCGAGCTCCTGCCCCAGGACACGACCCTCCGGAAGAGGTAGCGGGCCACCTCGTCAGGGCTGAGCCGGCGCTGGCCGCGCAGCGTGCAGGTCACGCCGTACTCGTTTTCGAGCCCGAAGATTCGTCGTTCCATACGTCTCCTGTTGGGGCAGGCTAGTGCCCGTAGAGTAGCCTTCAGTCAGGTATGCGGATGGTCCACCTCCGGACGGTGCCCGACTTCTGGGAAGCCAACGTGCTGGCCGCCCGTCTCGGGTCCGAGGGCTTCGTGACGGAGCTGCGGGCCAACCTGTGCCGCCCGTACGCCTTTGGCGACGTGAGCGTGCTCGTCGCCGAGCCCCAGGCCGAAATGGCGGCCGAGCTCCTGCTCGCCGACGAGGTCGAGGCGGCCTTCGCCGGCGACGCGACGGCTGCCGGGGCCGGCGAGGCGGAGCCGGGGACGACGGCTCTCCGGGGCCGCTGGGCACGCTACCGGCGTCTCTTGGCCGCGGTGGCCGCCCTGCTCGTGGCGGGTGCCCCGGTGCTGGCGCATTTCATCGGCTAGCACTGCCGGCGACCGCGCTCCTCCGAGCGAGCCAGGCTGATCAGGCTTCGTCCCCATCTGCTGGCGCTTGCTCCGCCGGTGTTGCCTCCGCCGGTGTTGCCTCCGCCGCTGTTGCCTCCGCCGGCGTTCCCTCCGCCGGCGTTCCCTCCGCCGGTGCCTCGGCGCCAGCGCCTTTTTCCTCGGGGCGGCCGAGCAACGCAGCGATCTCGGGCCCCACGATGCGCCGGAACGCACGCCGGCCGTTGCTCCGCTCGAGCACCGCCACCTCGAGTTCCCCCGGGCCGATCGGGCGCCCGCCCCCCAACGCCGCCACCGACGCCGTCAAGGCCTCGGGGAGGGGCCAACCAGCCCGGAAGGCGCGCTCCATGCGGTCACTTATCGCGTCCGACTCACCCCCGAGAGCGGTGAAACGCTCCTCGTCCACTACTGTCCCGTCGTAGAGGATGTGGAACAGCTGGTCCTCCCCTGCTCGCGGCCCCACCTCTGCAACCAGGATCTCGACCTCGAGCGGCTTCATTTCGTGGGTGAACACGTTGCCCATGTAGCGGGCGTAGAGGTTGGCGAGGGAGCGGGCGTCCACGTCCTCCCGGCTGAACTGGTAGCCCCTCAGGTCCGCCGCCTGCACCCCCGAGACCCGTAGCTGGTCGAACTCGTTGTACTTGCCCACGCCGGCAAAAGCGATGCGGTCGTAGATCTCGCTCACCTTGTGGAGCGAGCGGGAGCTGTTCTCGCCGCAGATCAGCACGCCTCGGTCGTAGACGGTGCCGACCAGGGGGCGGCCCCGGGCGATGTTCTTGCGGGCAAAGTCGGCCTTGTCCTTCATGAACTGCTCGGGGGCTACGTAGAAGGGCATGGTCATGGCTCGTCCTCCCTGTGGACCTCGGCCACGGACAGGGTGGCGATAACCCTCTCGAACGCCGTCGCCACCTCGACCTCGGGCACGCGCTGGAACCCATCTTTGGTTATGGTCGCCACGGTCGGGTAGATGCCGCGGACGGCGTCCGGCCCACCCGTGGCCGAGTCCTCGTCGGCGGCCTGCCAGAGCGCCCGGACGCACAGCTCCACTCCCTCGTCACGCGAGAGGTCGTCTTTGAAACCGAGCTTTATGGTCGTGCGGGCGTCACGGCCGCCCGAACCCTCGGCGTGGAAGTCGGTTTCCTCGTAGCGGCCCCCGGTCGGGTCGTAGGTGTAGATACGGCCCCTGTCGCGACGCAGGTCGTAGCCGGCGAAGAGCGGGACCACGATCAGGCCTTGCAACGCCATGGCGAAGTTGCCCCGCACCATCTGGGAGAGCTGGTTGGCCTTGCCCTCGAGGCTCAGCTCCTGGCCCTCCACTTTCTCGTAGTGTTCGAGCTGGAGCTGGAAGAGGCGGACCATTTCCAGCGCCGGCCCCGCGGCGCCGGCGATGGCCACGCCGCTGTGGGCGTCTGCAGGATGGACCTTTTCCATGGTGCGATGGGCTATGGCGGAGCCGGCGGTGGCACGGCGGTCCCCCGCCATGATCACCCCGTCGCGGTAACGGACCGCGCAGATGGTGGTGCCGTGTGCAACTTGGAACGGTGGCGCCGACGCACCCCGAACCGCTTGGGCCGCGAAAGGCGAGAGCCCCATCCGCTCGAGGAGCCCGTGGAAGTCGGGCCCGGGGTCGTGTTGGGGCGGGAAGACGGGAAGAGTCATAAGTGCCTACCGACCATAGCGGCCGGGATGGTGGCCTGGCGCACGGGTGGCATCGCCGGCGCGACGCCAGGCACGTGGCCGGCGAACCGGCCTTGGCACCAAGGCCCACCAAGGCCCGCCGTTCAGTGCACGGCCGTCCCGCCGAAACCTAGCCGTCGCCGGCCGGGACAGGGGCCCCCATCCGACGACGCCGGCGCGCCCGCCGCGAGCCGGCTGGCAACGCCCCCTTACTACTGGCCACCCTTTTGGACGTAGGACTTGACGAACTCCTCCGCGTTGTCCTCCAAGACCTCGTCGATCTCGTCCAGCAGGTCGTCCAGTTCGGCTTTCAGCTCCTCGCCTCGCTTCGAGCCGGCGGGGATTTCTTCGACTTCTTCGGTTTCCTGACGCGGAGGTGCTTGCTTTTTGATCTGCTCTCTTTCAGCCATCGTTGACGTCCCTCCTCATGCGCCGAGCTGCTCCAATAGCTCGGCCGGGGTGTTGCAGCGTGCCAGGAGCTGGTCCACGTGGGCCGCCGTCCCTCGGAGCGGTTCCATCATCGGCACCCTCCGTAGGGGGTCGTGCCCGAGGTCGAACACAAGCGAGTCCCAGTTGGCGGCCGCTATCGCCTGGGGCCAGCGCTGAAGGCAACGGCCCCGGAAATAAGCCCTGGTGGTCGTGGGTGGCTCGGTCATGGCCCGCTCTATGTCCTCTGGTCGCAGCAGCCGCTCCATGCCCGCGCGCGAGTAAAGGGAGCGCTCCGGGCGCACGTCGTGGTACTGCAGGTCCATCGCGAGCAACTTGGGGTCGCGCCAACCAAGCCCATGACGCTCACGGTAGCCGCTCACCATGCGGTACTTGCCCACCCAGTCCAACTTATTGGCGAGCGACATCGGGTCGGCTTCCAGCCCGGTGAGCACCTCCTCCCAACGCTGGAGGACGGCCTTTCCAACCTCGTCGCCCCCTATTGCCGCCAGCCCCTCGTCCTCGGCGTACTTGCGGGCGAGGTCCAGGTGTTCCCACTGCATCTCGAGGGCGGTCATCTGCCGGCCGTTCGCCAGCGGGAGCGGCTGGGAGAGCGACAGGTCGTACGAAACCTGCCGGAGGGCGCGCACCGGGGCGGCGAGGGTGTAGTCGCGGCCCTGGCGGGTGAACCAGTCGTCCTCGATCATTGCCAGCACGAGAGCCGTCGTGCCGACCTTCAAGAAGTCCGCCACCTCGGAGAGGTTGGCGTCGCCCAGGATCACGTGCAGGCGCCGGTACTTCTGGGCGTCGCAGTGGGGTTCGTCGCGGGTGTTGACGAGGGGCCTCTTCAACGTCGTCTCGAGGCCCACCTCCTCCTCGAAGAAGTCGGCTCGCTGGGTGAGCTGGAAGTTCACGCCCTCGGCGCCCGGCACCTCGGCCCCTACCTTGCCCGCCCCCGTGTAGATCTGGCGGCTCACGAAGTGCGGGATCACGTGCTGGACCACCCGGGCGAAGGGCACTGACCGGTCCATCAGGTAGTTCTCGTGGGCCCCGTAGGAGTTGCCCTTGCCGTCCGAGTTGTTCTTGTAGATGCTGATCTGCTGGCCCGGCTGCAGTAGTTGGGCGGCCGCCTCCACCGAGCGGGCGAGGATGGCCTCCCCTGCCTTGTCGTAGAGGATGGCCTCCCAGACATTGGAGCACTCCGGGCCCGAGTACTCGGGGTGGGCATGGTCGACGTAGTAACGGGCCCCGTTGGTGAGCACGGCGTTGACCAGGTGAGTCTCGACCTCGGGGGCCAGTTGGGACTCGCGCACAAACCCGCGGGCGTCCCGGGCCGGCGACTCGTCCTGGAAGTCCCACTCGATGCGCCGGGCAAGCGAGGCGACATAGGCGTTGATCAGCGCAGACGACGCCGCGATCGGGTTGGGCTCACCACCCCCGCGCACGATGATGCCGTACTCGGTCTCCATCCCGAGGACCTTCACTAGGGCCACGCGCCGACGTTACCGTGCCAACGGAGAAAGAGGGCGGCCCCCCCCGCCGGCCCGGCCCCGCACCCGGGCTGATCCGCGTCGTTTCCGCTGCATGCGCTCCATCCCACGCCGACCGGGCCTTCCGCCGCCCCGATAGCCGTGTGCCGCCGGGCCGCCCGGTGCACCGAGAACGCCGGCGAGCACCTAACCGGGTGCACTCCCGCATACCCGGTGCACTATGCGTCCCCAGAAGGCGGCCCATGGCACCCGGAAACAAGAAGTGCACCCAGAATGCGACTACCCAGCCTCTGCCGGCGCCGTTTGGCGGGCGCGAGCGCGGTTCGGCCCAGCGCCCGGCGCCGGCCCACCCAGGGCTGGCGCCCAGAGGGCTCAGGGGTACTGGCCGGTGGGTGCCTACAGGTACTGGCCTACAGGTACTGGCCTACAGGTACTGGCCTACAGGTACTGGCCTACAGGTACTGGCCTACAGGTACTGGCCTACAGGTACTGGCCTACAGGTACTGGCCGGTGGCGACCCGCTCTATGGAGCGGCCGCCTCGGGTCTCGTCTCCCTGGGAGGTCACCGTGCGGATGTAGACGATCCGCTCGCCCTTCTTCCCCGAGATCTTCGCCCAGTCGTCGGGGTTGGTGGTATTGGGGAGGTCCTCGTGCTCGCGGAACTCTTGGCGGATCGAGTCGATCATGTCCTGGGTGCGGATCCCTCGGCCCTGGCCGGCGATCTGGCGCTTGATGGCCAGCTTCTTCGCCCGCCGGACGATGTTCTCGATCATGGCGCCGGAAGCAAAGTCCTTGTAGTACATGGTCTCTTTGTCACCGTTTTGGTAGGTGACCTCCAAGAACTTGTTGAGCTCGTCGTCGCGGTACATCTCCTCGACGGTCCGCTCGATCATGAGCCGCACCGCCTTGTCCCGGTCACCGCCCCCGAGCCGCTCCACCTCCTCTTCGTCGAGGGGCAGCGCCGACGTCAGGTAGCGCGAGAAGATCTGGGCGGCGGCGCTCTCGTCGGGGCGCTCGATCTTTATCTTCACGTCGAGGCGCCCGGGGCGCAGGATCGCCGGGTCGATCAGGTCCTCGCGGTTGGACGCGCCGATCACGATCACGTTTTTCAGCGCCTCGACGCCGTCGATCTCGGCGAGCAGCTGGGGCACGATCGTCGACTCCACGTCCGAGGAGATGCCGCTCCCCCGGGTGCGGAAGAGCGAGTCCATCTCGTCGAAGAACACGATCACAGGCACGCCCTCCTCGCTCTTCTCCCGTGCCCGCTGGAAGACGAGGCGGATCTGGCGCTCGGTCTCCCCCACGTACTTGTTGAGCAGCTCAGGGCCCTTGATGTTCAAGAAGTAGCTCCTCGCCAGGCCGTCCCCGCTGCGCTCCGCCACCTTTTTGGCGAGCGAGTTGGCCACCGCCTTGGCTATGAGCGTCTTGCCGCACCCGGGCGGCCCGTAGAGCAGGACCCCCTTGGGAGCCGGCAGCTTGTGCTCGGCGAACAGCTCCCGGTAGAGGAACGGCAGCTCGACGGCGTCGGTGATCTGTTCGATCTGGGGGTCGAGCCCGCCGACATCGTCGTAGGAGATGTCGGGCACCTCCTCCAGCACTAGGTCTTCGACCTCAGGGCGGGGGAGCTTCTCCAGCAACAGGCCCGAACGGACGTCCATCAGCAACGAGTCGCCCGAGCGCAGCTTCTCGTCCAAAAGGGAGTCGGCGAGCTCGACGACGCGCTCCTCGTCGGCACGCGCCACCACGATCGCCCGCCGCTCGTCTTCGAGCACCTCTTTCAGCGTCACGACCTCGCCCTGGAGGTCGCTGCCGCGCGCCAAGACCACGTTCAGCGATTCGTTGAGCACGACCTCCTGGCCCCGCCGGAGCTCGGCCGACTCGATGCCGGGGTGGAGTGAGACGCGCATTTTGCGGCCACCCGAATAGACGTCGGCGGTGCCGTCCTCGTTGAGGGCGAGGAAGGTCCCGTACGCCGAGGGGGGCTGGGTGAGCTTGTCCACTTCCTCGCGCAGAGAGGCGATGTGCTCGCGCGCTTCGCGCAAGGTGTAAGTGAGGCGTTCGTTCTGAGATAGGGCCTGCTGAAGCTGGCCCTTGGTCTCGAGCAGCCGCTCTTCTAGGGTACGGACCCTCTTTGGGGCGTCGGCCAGGCGCCGGCGGAGCGCGGCCACCTCTTCCTCGAGCGCTGCCACCTGCTCCACTGCCGAACGCGCTTCAGCACGTAGCCCGGCGAGTTCGTCTGGTTCGGCCAAGCGGACCACCTCCTAATCATCCATTCGTCCCGAAGGCCGCCCGGGTGAAGCGCCAAACTCGACCCGACGATACTGCGTGCCGGCGTCAACTTGGCGGATAGGCGCGCTGCCTATCGTTGACACTTAGGTCAGCCCGCCGGTAACTTGGAGGATACCGGACGCGCGTCCCTACACGAGGAAGGTGCCACAAAACAGTATGAAGGTCTGGATCGACCAGGATCTTTGCACCGGTGACGGGCTGTGCGAGGAGATCGCACCCGCAGTGTTCACCTTGCTCGACGACGGCCTCTCCTACGTGAAGGAGGGGGACAAAGTCTTCAGCGACCCTGGTGGGCACGCTGGCTTGGCGCTCGTACCCGAAGACATGGAGGACGCCACCCGGGAGGCTGCCGAGGAGTGCCCCGGGGAGTGCATCTTCATCGAGGAGTGACGCCGCTGGGCTAGCCCGCGAGTCGTCGCTAGCCTGCTGGCACGGGGTCTTGGCCCCGGATCAGCCTTGTACGCATGCCTCGGTCGAGACCACGCTCGAGTGGGCCGAGCCGAGGAGCGGGGCCAGTTCGGCGGGTGCATCGAGAGCGTACGAGGTAGTCGGCCTGTCGGGTGCGATCGCGAAAGCTATCCCGACCACCTGGCCCTGTTGGTCGACCAGGGGGGCACCCGAGTCGCCGTAGGTGAGACGGGCTGCGAGGACGAGCACGCGACGCGTGGTCCTGTGGGTGCCGTAGAGGTCCTCCCCCACCGCCGTCACCTGGTTGGCGATGGTCGCCGGCTGGACCGCAAGGGCGTCCTGCCCGTTTGGGTGGCCGAGCACGGCGCCCTTTTCGCCGGCGGAAGGGGCCGCCAGCCCGAGCGGCGTCTCGCCCAGCCCCGGCACCTTGAGCAGGGCCAGGTCGACGTCAGGGTTGTAGAGCACGACCGACGCCGGCAACCGGGCCCCGTCGGGGAGCAGGACATAGGTGGCGCCGGCCGGTTCCCCGGCGACAACGTGGGCGTTGGTCACGACGAGGTCGTTGCCCGCCGTCCAGCCGCTCCCCTCCTGGATGCGGCCGCAGGCTTGGCCCTCCACCTTCACCGTGGAAGCCTCCGCTGCGCTCAGCACGCCGGCGGGCAGCGGGTCGGTCGCCGGCGGCCGGCCTGCGTCCTGGCTCGGCCCGAAGGTCGTGAACACTTGCGGGAAGCCGTCTTCGCCCACCAAGCGCCGGAGCGCTTGAAGGGTGTTGGGAGGGTCGAGGCCGACGCGGCGGCTCTCGTTGCTCACCCAGCGGGCGATGGCCGAGCCCGTCGTCAGCTGGGAGACCGAACCTGGCACGGCTGCGAGCGAGGGGGCCAGCAGCCAGACCAGCGCCAGGATCCCGACGACGCCAAGCAGCGCGCCGACCAGCCTGTCGAAGGCCCGCACCCCCCCGAAGGGCAGCACAGAGTGGAGCCTCGAACCCACCATGAGCCCGATGCCCTGGCCTATGAAGGCGAGCACGAGGAGGACGGCTATGGCGAGGGCGACCCGGGCGACTGACCCGGAGACGTCGAAGAAGCTCACGATCCTCGGCAGGTAGCGGACGGCGAAATAGATGCCGGCGCCGAGGCCCAGCCAGGAGAACACCCGGGCGAGGAACCCCATCCGCCACCCGCCCAGGGCCGCCAGGGCCGCGGCTACCAGGATGCCGATGTCGAAGTCGTTCATCTTGAGGTTGGCGACCGGCCGTCCTCGGTCATGTGGCTCGCTCCTCGTCCCCCCGACCTGGCGGCCGTCAGGAACCCGGTATGGGCCACCATCCGGTGCTCCGGCCGCACGGACTGGCCCTCGACGTGCCAGGGGCGCTGGAGCACCTCGATGGTCTCCGCCAGCGCGAAACCCGCCTTGGGGAGGGCCTCGCGCAGGGCCATCACCTGAGGGACGGTAGGCAGGTACGAGACGAGGATGCCGCCAGGGCGCAGGGCGGCGGATGCGTGCTGGACCGCATGCCAGGGCTCGGGGAGGTCGAGCAGCACCCTGTCGAGGTCCTCCTCCCCGATCCCCTGGTACACGTCCCGCACCTCGACGTGGTAGCGGCCGAGCACGCCCTCGCCGAGGAAGCCGGTCACGTTGGAGATGGCGCGGGCGGCGAAGTCCTCCCGGAGTTCGTAGCCGGTAACGTCGGCGCCTGCACGAAGCAGGGCCATGGACAGCGCCCCCGAGCCGAGCCCCGCCTCGAGGACCCTGGCGCCGGGGAAAATGTCGGCCATGATGAGCAAAGGGCCCAGGTCCTTCGGGTAGATGACCTGTGCCCCCCTCGGCATCTCCAAGACCAACTCGGCGAGCGTCGGGCGCACGGCCAGGTAGCGGGCGCCGTGGCTCGAGCGCACCGTGCTCGCTTCCTCCAAGCCGAGCAGGCCGTCGTGGTCGACCACGCCGGCGTGGGTATGGAACTGCCCTCCTGGTCGCAGCGTGAGCAGGTGCCGGCGGCCCTTGGAGTCGACGAGCAACACCTTTTCGCCGGCGACGAACGGCCGGGCAGCCCCCCGGCCACGGGAGCCGCTGCCCGCCTCCTGGCCGGTCGCGTCCAGGGCTGCGCCGGCCGAGGGCACGGCGCTCACGCCCCGCCCTCCCGAGCTGACGCAGGCAGGGCTGACGCAGGCAGAGCTGACGCCGGCAGAGCCGACGCCGGCAGAGCTGAGGCCGGCAGAGCCGCCGCCGCCGGCGATGACACCGGTATGCGCCGGCCAGGATCTCCCCCGGCCCGGCGTACCAGCCTGCAAAAGGCGCAGACCTCACCGACGGTGGGTGCGCCGCAACTCGGGCAGGGGTGGAGGCCGTCGCGCTCCTCGCCGGCCACCTCCGCCCCGAGCATGCCGCCGTGCTCCAAGAAGCCGTGGTAAAAGGCGGCTTTGGTGCCCGGGGAGCGCTCTTCGATGGTGTTGAGGGCGTCCTTGTAGCCGAGGTGCTTGTTGCCGGCCGACATGGGGCACTCTTCGACTTGGTAGTCGATCCCCCTCAGCACGCAGTACGCCGCCGTCTCGCGCTCGGCCAGGCGCACGAGGGGCTTCACCTTCCGGGGGAAGCCGTCCCCGCCCGGCAGCACCGGGCGTTGGCGCGCCAGGTAGGCCACGTCCCAGCGGAGCAGGTTGCCGAAGAGGACCGCCGCCTCGTCATCTAGGTTGTGGCCCGTTACGACCACGTCGTAGCCGCCCTCCAGGGCGGCGCGGTCGAAGATGTGGCGCTTGGACAGCCCGCAGGCCGAACAGGGCACCCTGTGGTCGGCGGCGGCCCCGCTCCGGACGTCGTAACCGTAGTCGCGCGGGAGGTCCACCTCGACGAGGCGTGCTCCCCGCCGCTCGGCGAACGCTCGGGCGTACTCCCCCGACGGCTCGCTGTACCCGGCGATCCCGAGCCCGATGTACAGCCCGTCGGCCTGGTAACCGAGGTCGAGCAGGAGGTCCCACAAGGCGAGGGAGTCCTTGCCCCCCGAGACCGCCACCAGGGCGCGCTCGCCCGGTGCGATCATCTTGTGCTCCTCGATGGCGCGGGTCACCTGGTTGCGGCAGTAGGTGATGAAACAGTCCGGACAAAAGGCCGCATTGTGCCGCCGCAGCTCGACCACCGCCCGGGCGCGGCAGCTACGGCACTTCACTCGGCGCCACCCTGGCCCGCGGGGACCGCACAGTCCCGAGGAGCTCCGGTGCCTTCGGCCGGCCCGAGCGCCCCGCCCGACACGACGGGGCGGATCTCGACTTCGGAGCCCTCTGCGATCATGATGTCGCCTGTGACGAGCGTGCCGTCGACTATGACGAGGACGGCCTCCCGCCGGAGCGCGAGCTGGCGCAGGAGCGCCTGCACGCCGACGGGGCCGGCGACCTCGACTTCTCGCCTAGGGTTGCGGAGCAGGACTTTCACTTCGCCCATTGTGGCGCACTTGGCTGATGACCAGCCGCTCACCGGTGCGAAGCTTCCCCGAGTAGACGACCTCGGGCTTCTTTCGGAACGCCCTCACGGCGAAACAGGCCAGCAGTGCTGCCCCTCCCACCGCCACCCATTTGGTGTCGCCCCCGAGGACCCCTTGCCTTAGGGCCCGCCTCAACAGCCTGGAGAGCAGCCTGTCCATCGAGGCTATACCCGGCGGATCTCGACAAAGGTGGAACGGCGCCGGCCGCTCCGCCGCCCCAGCAGGAACGCTGCGACCGTGACCGCCACCACCGCGCCCGCTGCCGCGTAAGTGACCAAGGGCAGCTTGGAGCGCACCTGGCCCTCGACGCCGGCCACGAGTTCTTGCGCCTTGGTGCGGATGTCGTCGGCCGTTATCTTGCCGTTGGGGCCGCTCCCAGACGGCCTCCCGTTGCCCGAGATGTTGCGGACCACCTTCATCGTTTGGCTCCTCTTACGATCCTTGTCACGCAAAAGACGGCCACCAGCACGCACAAAAGCGCCCCTCCCATGTAGGGCACCCAAGACCAGTTGCCCGAAAGGGGGTGGCCGCTGCCGTAGGGGTTAGGGCCGGCACTGCTGGCCACGAGCGTCGTCGGGACGCCGCGCCCCGAACTGCTGGGCGACGTCGTGGCGACGGGCGGGGGGGACACCGCCCGGACTGCGGTCGTCGTGGGAAGGGAAGAAGACGGGCGAACGGTAGTGGCCGGCGAGGTCGTGGCCACCGTGGTCTTGGACACTGTGGTCGTGGACACTGTGGTCGTGGCCACTGTGGTCGTCGTGGGTGAGGTGCCAGTCGTGGCCGCCGTGCTCTTTACTGAGGCCGTGGTCTTTGCTGAGGCTGTGGTCTTTGCTGAGGCCGTGGTCTTTGCTGAGGCCGTGGTCCGTGCTGGGGCCGTGGTCTGGGCTGGGGCCGTCGCTACCGGGGTGGCCGGGCCCGGGTCGCCGCCGGCGGCCGTCGTGGCGGACGTGCTGCCGAACTGCGCCTGCAGCGCCCGCAGGAAGCCCACGGCGAGCAGCACCGTCCCGATCGAGAGGACAACGGCGCCGGCGATGCCCTTCCCGAGCGTCTTCGCCTGGCGGACAACCGGGTCGATGGTCTCCTGCTTGGCGTAAGCGACGATGTAGTCGAAGAGCTCGGACGGGCCGTCCTTTCCCCGCTTGGCGCCGGCAGGCTTTTGACCTGGCATCCCATAGAAGCTAACCGCTCGGGCGCGCCCGCGCACACTAGCCTGGACTCCCACGTAGGTTTTACGGGCTAACACAACGGCGGCCCGGGGTCAACCAAAGGCCAGCCTGAGCCTGCGCCCTCCCCACCAGGGGACCGGGACGTCGGTCTCGGCGAACCCGGCGGCGAGCACGTACGGGTTGTGGGCTCGTTTGCCGAAGCGCACT
>JAJYMB010000154.1 GCA_021787365.1 Actinomycetes bacterium
TCGATGCGCTCCTCGGAGAGGAGGTGATCACCCCGAGCTGATCTACGCTGCAACCAGCCCACACCGCCCCGGGGCCAACTGGGGAATTTCGGTGATCGACTCTGGGGAATCTCCGCGATCCGCGACAACCTGGACCATGACCGGAACGGGCCAGGTGGACAACAACGAAGAAGAGGGATTCACGTTGCTGCCGAACGACGAGGTGTTCGCTGTCGGTCTCAGGCAAGGTGTCACACCCGATTCCGGATATGCGGAAGTGTACGACCCCACCTCGGGGACCTGGTCCGAAGCCGGCACGATCCCTGTTCCGGTCGTGACATCCGGCGGGGTCGAGATCGGGCCGCAGGTGCTGCGCCCCAACGGCACTGTCCTGGTCGTCGGCGACACCGGACAGAACGCCGTCTTCGACGTGGCCACCGGTGGGTGGTCGGAAGCCCCGAGCTTTCCCGTGATCAACGGCCAGCAGGTCCACGTCGCTGATGGCCCAGCGGCCGTCCTCCCCGACGGTAACGTGCTGATCGACGCGAGCCCCGGGCTCTATCACGCACCCTCGTACTTCTTCGTTTTCAACGGAAGCACCTTGACCCGCGTGCAAAGCCCTCCGTACGCGGCGACCTTGGAGTCGAACTGGGGTTATATGCTGGTGCTGCCGACTGGTCAGGTCCTCTTCAACGACCGGGATGGCCAGATGGACGTCTACAACGGCAGCGGAGCCCCGAACGCCGGCTGGAGGCCGGTGATCAGCAGGGTGCCACGCAAGCTCGCGCCCGGCGGCACCTACTCGATCTTCGGCCGGCAGCTCAACGGAGTTACCGAAGGTGCCTCCTACGGCGACGACTACCAGAGCGCCACCAACTACCCGCTCGTCCGCCTCACGTACGCCAGAACCCGGCGGGTCGTCTACGCCCGGACCTTCGACATGTCGTCGATGGCAGTCGCGCCCGGTCTGCCTTCTCACGCGAGTTTCCAGGTGCCGAAGAAAGCGCCGGCAGGAGCGGCGACGCTTGTCGTGGTCGCGAACGGGATACCCTCGACCCCCCTGCCTGTCTCGGTGAGATGACGGCAGGACACGGCGGGTCGCGCGCTCCGTCACAGGCGCGTGGCCAAACAGGGGACTGATCAACTTCGAAGGACTTGGGAGCTCGCTCGCCAGCGCATCGCGATCGACGTCGGACAGGGCTCCCAGGTAACGTTCCAACACCTCGACCTGGGCGTCGGTGATGGCGACCAGGGCTCGGTGCCCCTGATCCGCCAGCTCGACCATGACGGCGCGGCGGTCCCAGGCGTGCACCCGCCGCCGGACCCACCCCTGCTCCTCCATCAGGTTGACGAGGTCGGTGCAGGTGGGCTGGCGCACCCTCTCGCGGGGTAGGGGTTCGGCGGATGGCCGCGACCTCTCGGCGAAAGTCGATCCCTCGGATACGCCTTTGTCCCGAGGTCGCCTCCAGCCGCGGATTCGGGACCAACAGGGGGACCCCGTCAGCTTGTTGCAACGGGATCGTGCTGGCCGCCGTACGCCGAGTGCGGCCGGTTGTTGCTGTAGTCGATTGGGGGCGGCGCTCCAGGAGTGACCACGCGGCCAGCGGGACGACCCCCTTGCCGTAAGCGCGACTCGTGGACGCGCTGGCGTTCGTGGTCGAGGTGGAAGCGCCAGTAGTCGCCGAAGTCGCCGTTCGTGCGCAGGAAAGACGGCTGCACGGCCTGACCAGGACCTATGCGGTGGTCGGGACCGGCGTCGATCCGGTGACCTCGCGCTTTTCAGGCGCGCGCTCTGCCAACTGAGCTACCCGACCGCGGGCGACAGGGTATCCGCCGGCGAAAACGTCCTCGGGGGCGGCCCCTGTGCGCGGACCTGACGGGATTTGAACCCGCGACCTCCGGCTTGACAGGCCGGCGTGCACTCCGAGCTGCACCACAGGTCCTCGAAAGGCGAAGCCTCACTATAGGCGAGCACTGCTCCGCGTCCTCGCGGCGAGCTTGGCGCGGCGCCCCCGCGGCACACGACCTCCACGTCGGCGGGCTGTTCGGCTACGGAGGAGGTGCCCATGCAGGCATACCGTGGCCGATGGATCACCCGTGACGACGACGACGGGATCCGCGCCTACTACTTTCCGTGGGGAACGAACCGCATCCCTCACGGGTCCGTCGGGGGGACGCGCAGGATGGCGACGGATGTGCCCACGGCCGAGGCCGGATCTGGGGCACGGGCAACCTCGGGCACTGGGCGAGCCTGGATCCCCAGCTTCCCTCGAAATCAGCCATCGGACGTGCGCCTGCGGCTCCGGGTGGACGCCGAGCTCGTCGTGGAGCCGCGGCGGTCTCGGCCACGCCTGGTCACGGACCGGCAGCTCCGGGCACCGAGAGCCGCGCAGGAGGCGAGCGTTTCGACGCTGGAATGGCGGCTCGCGTCACGCGCGCAGCGCGCCCTTGCGAGGACAGCTCCAAACGTGGCGTGGCGTGCCCCCAACGGGATTCGAACCCGTGCTACCGCCTTGAAAGGGCCTCCGAAGGCGTCCAGAGCGTCCAGCCACTCCACCCCCGTGCCCCTGACCTGGTCTTTCGATCCAGCCCGTGAAGGCGCGTTCTGGCCGTCGCGCCCCGTTGATTGCCAAAGTGATTGCCAAGATTGCCAAGGGATCCAGGCCCCGGGGGCCGTGACTGTGGCCGCCCGGGCACTTCTGACGCTGCGCGACGGACCGCCTTGGTGGGTCGGTTGTCCCGCCGGTGTGAGTCGGATTGACAGATCTTGGCGACGCCTCCCTCAGGAGGTGGCCGATCTGAGCGGTGCGTGGTGCCCTGCCTGACCGTTGACGACGGTGACCTCGCCGCCCGGTGGTTCGGCCACGACGCCACGCGGGCCTCGTCTCGGCAACCATCGTCGTCTTTCTGCCGACGCCCCGAGAGCCAGCCTGCAGGGGGGCGTCGGTTCGCTGTTCAGACGGCGATCCGCCGGGGCACGGTGGCAAGGTAGTCGTCGCCCAGCTCCCGCACTCCCGCGTAGTCCTGGGCGCTGAACGTCGTCAGCCACGGCTTGCGCAGTCCCGTGATGACGGCGATGGCCGGCCCGGGCAGACCGCGCTGGCGCAAGACTTCGGGCGCTGCGTTCTCCAGGATGCAGAAGAGTCGGAACTGCTCGCGCTTGGGTTCTTGGGCACGAGCCTCGAACCAACCGCCCATGTCGCCATGCATCGCCTCCCACTGGCCTCCCCCCGAGAACTGCGGCGGTGGTGCCTCGGCGACGGCGTCGAGGATGGCCATCAGGCGAGCCCGGACGTTGGCGGGGCAGCCGTCGAGGAAGTCATCGACGGGCACGGTGCCGTCCATGGCGCGGTAGAAGACGACGTCCCAGGCCATCAGGACATCGCCCGGGTCGCGTCACGCAACCGAGCGAGCGGGACGGGCCTTCCGTATGTGCTCCGCGGGCTTCTCGCCGGGAGTTACCTCCAGGCGAGCCCCGAGCACCGAGGCGATCGCGGCCACCGTCTTGAGCTCCGGGTTCACCTCGGCGGTGAAGAGGCGACGTACGGTGGAGGGATTGCGCCCGATGAGATGGGCAAGCTCGGCCTTGGTCATTCCGGATGCCTCGCGGAGAGCGTCGAGCTGGCGCATGACCCGGTCGACCTGGGCGATCTCGATGCGTGCCCGCTCGTACGCCGTGCGGAACGCGGGGTCCCGCAGCTCGGCAGCGCGCCGACGCCGGTAGTGCCCCGTGTCGAGGGTGGGGGTTGACTGCTTGACGGTCGGCATCGAGGAACTCCCTGTCTCATCGTCGATGCAGGGGAGTGTACCACCTGTGGTACACCACGTCAGCTCCCGCCGACCGCCTCTTGGCTCGTGCAGCGTGGGCGATCGAGAGACCGCGAGCCGCCTTGGCCAAGATGTCGCACGTCCCGGAGGATTCCCGGAGCCGTCGACTCCTCGAGCTGTGAGACGGGCTTGACGTCGTGGGATTGAGAGTCGGGTTCGGCGAGACACGTGGCTCGCCTCCGATCCTCTGGTCCCGGGCCCTCGGTACGCCACGCATGCCCCCCGGTGCCGGCACTTCGGGGCTCTTAGGAGAGAGCGGCGTCCGCCGGAGCTACGCCAGCATCTCGTTTCCCTTGAACACGGCAGCGAGCTCACCGTAGGTCGGTTGTCGAACAAGCGGTGGAAAGTCGCCTTGCCGTAGATCAACGATCTGGCGCGCATCGGCGGACAATCGGTAATAGCAGTAGGAGGTGACCGGCTCAGATTCGTCGCCGAACACGGTGATCCCGACGCAGTACTCCCCGATTCGTGAGAGCTGGTCGACCAACTGCGAGTTGAGCTGGTCGACACCTTTTCCACCGAGCGCTTGCGTCCAGTGGTCCTTGGACTGCGAGGAGGGAATATTCATGTTCTTCGAGATGACCCTGACATGGTCGGACATGCCATGAGCCAGGTCGACCGTTTCAGCCGAGGTGCTGGGGACATCGGCCCTGCTCTCCCAGGCGTGCGGTTTGGGCAGGTCGACGACGACTTGCCATCCGTTGCTGCCTGCTCGGGGTTGAGCTGATGTGAACCACAGCCCGGTCGTCTGTGCCCGCACGTGCATCGCGGTCCCGCTGCCGACGTTGGTGACACGCGCCCTCATCACGTGAGCCACTGGCGAGGTTGGTGACGGCTCTAGCGCGAGCAAGGGTGGTTGGTCTCCGAAGGACACATGCAGCCGCGGGCGCTTGTGGCGGCGCCACGCGGCTGGAATGACGGTGAGACCTAGCGCCGTAAGGACCCCGGCTCCCGTCACCGCAGCGGTCGCGATCTGGGCGGGTGTCGCCATGCTGTTTGCCGTGAGCTCTGCTGCCGGCATGCGCACGACTCTACGCTCGGCTTCTTGCGCGGTCTCGAAGGCGAGCGGCACCGGCGTACACCATCGTCTTCCGGAGAGTACGACGACCGTGCCGCGCTGTCCGG
>JAJYMB010000008.1 GCA_021787365.1 Actinomycetes bacterium
CCTTGCCGCGCATGCGCGACAGCGCGGAGGTCGTCGGTGCCGCTTGGCAGGCCAAGGTCGACGGGGCCGGCTACCGCCGCCTCGCGGCCAAGCTCGGCCGGCCGGAGCCGGCCGTGAGGCGCTGGCTACGGCGCCTCGCCTCCCGGGCCGGGGCGCTCCGGGCGGCCGCTACGGGCTGGCTCTACCAGTCCGCCACCCGCCTACCTCCAGGCCTGCCTCCCCCCTTGGGTAGCGGTTCTCTAGCGCCGCCAGCCCGGCCACAGGGCCGGCTGGGGGCTGCCGGCGTCGGGACCGGTGGGTTCCGGCAGCTTAGGGGTCCCCGGCCGGCCCTGCGGGCGGTGGCCGGGGGCAGGAGCGCCGCGGCGACCTAGCCGCGACGACACCCCGACCCTCTGACGGGCATTGGCTTTTCTCGACCTACGAACGCGAGAACTTTGGTCGTTCGGTCGTTGAGGGTGCACCATCACCGCCTACAACGCCGCCGCCGTGTTCATTTTCCGTGGCCAGTAACACTAACACTTAGGGCTGACGCAAAAACAACTTCCCACTTTCGCGCCGCGGGTCACCTCGGGCTGATGGTGTAGTTGCGGGTGGGCTGGTTGTCGTGGTAGCGGACTGATAGGTCCTTCATCTCCTTGGCACTGACCTTCACGCCCGTGGGGTAGTCGGCCCGGACGAGGTGGGCGTCGACCTGGAGCCCGGTCTTGGTACGCGTGGTGTTGATGTAGTTGAGGACGGTTTCGTAGTCGGTGAGCGGCTGGCCTGCCCAGCTCTTGCTGACCTCGCTGAACGCCCGGTGCTCGATGGGTTGGGAGGTCCCTAAGCGCCTAGCCCGGCGCCAGTAATGACAGGCCGGCCGACTGGGCTCTTTCGGCAAGCTCGGTGTCGTACGAAACGATCTCGTCGGCACCGACTCTGAGCGCAACGGCCAGGTGGATGGCGTCGTTGGATCGTAGCGGCGCATGCGTCCCAGCGGCGAGCAGATCTCCTCGTATGAGATCTATGAGGTCGACGGCACCGAGCACAACCCGGACGGCGCCGAGGTCGATGTCGTCAGGGTGGCGCCCGGCGGCGCAGTACATCTCGGTGTGCAGCAACCACGACGAGACGAGCCGCCGGTCGTCGCGTGCGGCCAGTTCGGCCGTCAATGCCTCAGACTGCGGCTCGTCCACGACGAGCTTCATGGCAGCCGAGGTGTCCAAGTAGGCGATCACCGAGAGCCACGGGTGTCAGCCACGATCTCCTCGCTGCTGGCCTTGCTCTTGCGCCGGACGACTGTTCGCAGGCTGGAGGGCGGGTGCAGTGCCACTCGTACCTGCCCCCGCGAGATGAGCTCTGTCAGCGTGCCGGTACCAGGCGGGACGATCAGCGCCGAAAGCCGGCCATGGTTGGTGACCTGGACTGTCTCTCCGCCTGCTACGCAGCGCAAGATCTCACCGCTTTGGTTCCGCATCTCCCGATGACTGACCGTCTTCATGTCGCACAGTGTAGCACGTGCGGTAAGGAGCGGGTGAAGGAGGCGTCGAGGTGCACCTTACCCTCCGGGCTGAAGGATAACTCGCCAACTCGCCTGCTGGAGGCCCGCCGGCCGTCGCGAGGTCGCCCCGAGCAGGTGGACGAGCTCGAACGGGTCTTGCACTCCTGGGGCGACCAGCGCATGGACCTCCCACGGCCTCGTCGCATGGTCGCAGCCACTAGGGCCATTTTTGGTTACCGTGGGACACTTTTGCGCGTGGTCCGGCGTCAAGGTGACGGGACCATCGTCGGCCTGGCGGCAGTCGTCCCGATCTGCAAGGAGTCAGCGGGGCTCCTCCTCGGCCACCCCGGGATCGAGCCCTACGTCCGGAGCCGCTGGGCGGGAAGTGCCGATTTGCCCGCGGCCCCCGAACTGAGCGCCTTTTTCCACTTCACCCACGCCGCTTACCGCGAAGACCTGGGCGACACCTCCCGGGCAGCCAGGGCACGGCTGTTGCGGGAGATGATCGGGTTATTGGCCGGAGGTGGCACGTACTCCTTGTCGACCCCCGACCCCGAGTACCAGGCCCTCGCCGAGACCCTCGGCTTCCGACGCGTCACCGACGTCCGTCACGCGCTCTACGGCAGGCACCATGTGTGCGAGCACTACGAGCTCGACCTCACCGAACAGGGCTTCGCCGGGTGGGTCAACGCGCTGCTCCGCCCTGGTTTGCGCCCCGAGCGAGGGACGGCCCCTGGCCGGCGGCTAACAGTGGGGTAGGGGGCGCTCCGCCCTGGGCGTTTGCGACCAGGGCACGTCCCTCGAGGGCGGGAACGATCTGGGAACGCTTGGCTCCTCATCATCACCCACATGGAGCCAGGTCACCCAAGTGGAGCCAGGTCACCCAAGTGGAGCCATGTCACCCAAGTGGAGCCGGGGCTCGAGGTCGATGAGCACCCCGAGGGTGCTCGGTACGACAGAGCGCCGGCCGAGGAGCAAGGACGCTGGCTGCTGGCCGCCCTGTACCCGTTCACAGGCGGCGCCAGCTTCGACGCGGTGGCCCGGACCTTGGCCCCGCTCGGGTGGAGGCGGGTCGACCTGGCTCAGGCGCTGGCCAGCATGGCGGCAAGCTCCCTCGTGATCACGCAGGATGTCGACGGCACAGCTCGTTACGAGATCCCGGAGGCGGCGCGCGCCAGCCTCGGCCAAGAGCGGTGGTTGGAGGGCTGCCTGCACGAGGCCGCTCGCCAGCACGTGGCTTGGTGCAGGGACCTTGTCGGCGGGGCCGAGGAGGCACTGTCCTGCGGGCCGGGCCAAAAGAGATGGCTCGAGCGCCTAGGCCTTGAACAGGCCAACCTGAGCGCGGGGCTCAGCTTTGCCTTGCGTAGCGGTGACATCGGTACAGCCGCGCTGCTCGCTTCGGAGCTGTGCGCGTTCTGGGAACTGCGGGGACCGCTGCAGGAGGCCCGCTTGCTCGTCTCGGAGGTCCTGAGCGGTGGCCCACTGGTAGTCGAAGCGCGGGCCCGCCTGCTGGACGGGCTGGGGCGTATCGCGCTACGTCAGGGTGACTGCGGGACAGCCTGCTCTGCGTTACAGCAAGCAATAACGGCAGCAAACGCCGGGCACTCCCCGCTCGCGTCAGCCCGGGCACGTAGCCATCTCGGCTTGGCAGAGCTGTGCTCGGGGCGTGCGGATCTGGCGTGCCGGGTGGTCGAGCAAGCCTTGGCCGAGCTTGACCAGCTGGACTCGCCCGCCGATGTTGCCCGCGCCTGGTCGACAAGGGCGCTCATCGCGCTTGGGCAGGGCCGCCTTGGCGCTGGCTTGGCCGACCTCGAGCGTTGTACCGCCTTGCAGGTGGCCACAGGGGACTTGGCAGGGTGGGCAACCAGCCTGCTGTACCGCTCGCTCGCCCATCTCCGGGCCAAAGACGCTGACAGCGTGGTAAAAGACGCCCACCAGGCCGCTCAGGTGTTTTCCGAGCTAGGGGACCAGGGTGGCATGGCTGGTTGCCTGTTGGTAGCGGCTATCGCAACGAGCGCCGGTCGCCCGGCCCTCTCGCTCCAGCTTGCCGGGCTGTCACAACAGCTCCAACGGGCGAGCGGGATAGTCCCGGTCCCAGCACTGCCCCAGATGGCTGGTACTGCGCTCCATAGTGCAAAACGCGCTGTCGGGAGCCGAGCTGGCCAACTTCTGGGCCGAGGGGCAACGCTCAGCCCGCTCGAGACGCTCGCTCGAGCCTGCCAGCAAGGACGCCCCGACGATGACGAGCCGTTGGCCGTGCAGGCGCTGGGGGCCTTCCAGGTGCTGCGAAGCGGCAAGCCGGTGCACCTGCCCCCACAGGTCGCCCGCCTGGTAAAGCTCGTGGTCGTGGGCGGCGGACAGGTGCACGTGGAGCAGGCGGTCGAGTCGCTATGGGCAGAAGTGGCCCCAAAGAGAGGAAAGCGCCGGCTGCGGAACGTCTTGAGCAAGCTCTCCAGCGCTGCCGGGCCGCTCGTGCTACGCGAGGGTGACGCCTTGCGCTTGGGCCCTCGGGTGACCGTCGATGCCCACCGCTTCGAGTGCGCCGCGCGCCACGCCCTCAGCGCTCTCAATGGGGGCGGGGGAGCCGATGCCATCGCCGAGGCTCTGGCTGCGCACGGCCTGTACGCCGGCGAGCTCCTGCCCGAGGACAGGTACGAGGACTTCGCCATCGTGGCGCGTGAGCGTCTCAGCTGGCTACACCTGCGCTTACTGGACGCGGCTGGCGCGGCAGCGGCCGAGGCGGAGGACGGCGCCACGGTCGAGCGCTGCCTGCGGGCCGCGCTCGACATAGACCCGACCGACGAGGGACGCTACCTGGCTCTGGCCCGCTACCTCATAAGTTCAGGACGTCTTAGTGCTGCAAACCAAGTTTTGGCGACTGCACGCGAGTTACTGACCAGGCTCGAACTTCCTGTTACCCCTGCGGTTTTCCGGCTCGAGCAAGAACTACGAGCACCCGCGCCGAGCGCCTGAACATCGCAACCGCCCGGTCCGGGCCCCGGACCAATGTCAAGCGCCGTCGGACCACTTGCTCGCCGTGGCCTGCCCTCACGGGGCGTGTCTGGCAACGCAGGACCGCGCAGGACCGCGCAGTACTGGCGTTGGCCGGCAAACAGCCAAAGTGCGTATTGGTTATCCCGACCTGACGACACCAGCCGCTTTCACCAGATCCCTGCCGAGGGGGCAGGCAAGGCGCGCCACTCTTGCTACCCGCTGACGGGCCAAGCTGAGAGGCTTCAGGCGGGGAGTACTTCGTCAGGCGGGGCGTGGGGTCTCGTCGCGCCGGTGGCGGCGCTTGTTGAAGCCGTCGGCCAAGAGGGTGCGAAGGATAGGACGGGTGTTCGGCTCGGTGAGCCCGGTCTGTTCCTGTAGTCGGTGGACGTCGAGGTCACCCTGGACGAGCGCCGCGTACACGGCTCGTGCGGAG
>JAJYMB010000003.1 GCA_021787365.1 Actinomycetes bacterium
ACGGAGACTGGCCCGAGTACTTCGCCTTCCACTTGGCACAAGAGCACAGGCGCGTTCACGCCTCTCGTTACGCAGGCGGGGTCATCCCGGGGGTTGCCTGAACGGACCCTCCAGCGGAGCCACACCCATCTCGATTGTGCCAGACCTGGGGTGTTGCGGGAACTGAGCAGACAGGATGAGCATCGTGGCGACGTCCTTTGGTCACCTCGACACATCGGAAGCGGGCCGCCCAGTCCATCTCGATTTGATGGAGTGCTGCATTTATGTGTTCACCACGGGCGTTGAGCCGTGAGCCAGCGGGAGGGTAATCGCGGAGGCTTGTCCGCCGGTGGCGACAACCTGACGAACTTTGCGGAGCGCTTGCTCGCCGTGATCGACGAGGGCCGGAAAACGGCCACGTACAAGCTGGCGACCCTCCTAGCCATCATCGACAGCTGCGCCGAGGGAGCGTCCCCGTCCGGCGAGGCTCCGCACGAGATCCGCACGCGAGATCTTGCTCATCATGTCGCTCGTCTCTACTGGCCCCAGTTGCGGCCCTTCGCCCCTCCGCCCGGCGTGATCGCCAAGGCGCCGGAGGTGGACCTGCGCCAGATAACCAACAAGTCTGCCACCATCATCGAGGTCCTCCGCAGAGTTTCCAGGTCCCTACCGTTCGTTGCCACCTGGGATAAGGCAACGGAGGTGCTCGCAGCGGGCCGCGTGCAGGAAGTGCTGGACAAGGTCGAGCACACGGTCGCCCGCTACCCGTTGGTCCGCCTCCAAACGGTCGATAACGTCCCGCAGCCTTTCATTTACGACATCGATTGGGACGAAACTGTGACGCGAGCTCGGCTGGCTGCTTCTGGTGGAGCAAGAATCCGGCTCCGTCCTGGCGCAGGCGACCACCTGGTTCGCCTTGCCCCGCTCGTGCGCCCCCTGGTCGAACTGCACTGGGTGCGCATGGTCGCACGCCTGAACGACCTCAGCCTCGTGGAGGAGGACCTTCACAGGCACCTCTTCGGGGCAGAACGTGTCCCCTTCCCCACGGGCCTGCGCAGTGATCTCTTGGGAATCCAGGGTGGGGCCTGCTTCTATTGCCGTGAACGGGTCACGTCTTCGCCAGCGGTCGACCACTTCGTGCCGTGGTCGAGGTGGCCCAACGACGCGGTAGAGAACCTGGTGATAGCCCACTCTTCATGCAACGGCCACAAGTCGGACCACGTGGCGGGGCCGGTCCCACTGGGGCGCTGGGTGCGCCGCCTATCCGAACAAGCTGACGACCTCACCGGGATCGCCACGACCTCGGGCTGGCGTACCGACAGACCCGGCACCGTCGCCCTCGCCCGCAGCCTTTATGCCCACTTGCCGGACGGGGCGCTTGTGTGGAACGCGCCCCGCGACATTTCTGTCGCCCTCAGGTCCGAGATGCTGCGTCTACTGGAGCCGCTGTAAATAGGGCATCAAAATTCGAGGGAGTGCTTATGCGAGCGGGAGCGCCACCTGGACTGCCATTGCCAGCGCGGCGCCGGCAATGTAGCACGTCCCGGTCGGGTAGTTGGGCAAAGAGCGGAGCAGGTCGTCGGAGGCCGACTCGAAGCTCTCCCGCACGGCGTCCAGGTCCTCGGCGCTCACCATGCGGAAGATGAGCTGGGTGTTGCACTGGGAGAGCACGTCCTTGTTGACCCGTGCGGGGCGCTGGCTGGCTATGAGCAGGCCGAGGTGGAACTTGCGGCCCTCGGTCGCCACCTCGAAGATCGGCTCGAAGGAGGGCCGGGCGTCGGCGAGGCGGCCGGTCTGCTGCTCGGGGACGTAGTTTTGCGCCTCGTCCACCACCAAAAGCGCCGGGTGGCCGGCGGCGGTCTCTTTGGCGTGGCGGAAGATGCTGGCAGCGATGGCGCCGGCATGGCGGACTCGCTCGGAGGCCGTGTCGACAGCGAGGAGGTCCAAGACGTACAAGCCCGGCCGCGACCAGTCCACCGGGGCGGGCTGGCCGCCAGGAGGGCAGGACTCGACAATGGTCGCCAAGGCGGGATCGGTCTGGAGGTTGGGGGTCGCCCGCACGGCAGCGGCGAGTCGTTTCAGCCGCCCGCCAAGTTGATTGTTCCCAGCAGCGGCTTCGAGGGACTCGGCTATGTCGCTGAGGCCCGCTCCGACGCCGAGGTCGTCCAAGACCGCGTCGATCTCGTCCATGACCTCGTTGAGCTGGCGGCCGGCCCGGGCAGACCGCTTCACCCAGGTCTCGTCGAGGAGGCAGGGCTCGAAGCGCACCGAGAGGCGGCTCGCCTGGGGGCGAGCGGCGGCGTACTCGCCGTGGGTGTCGATAATGACCACGGTGAGGCCGGGCTCGGCGGCGAGCGCCCGGTTCGTCACCACCCGGACGGCGTTGGACTTGCCGGCGCCGGTCATGCCGAGGACCGCCGTGTGCAGGGTCAGCAGTCGCTCGAGGTCGAGCCCGACGCGAACCGACGGGCTGGCGGCGAGGTGGCCGACTTCGATGCGCCTCGTGGACGGGCCGGTGATGAGCTGGTCCAGGAGGGCCGGCTCGGCCTCGGTCACCACCTCGCCGGGCTCGACGGCCGTGAGCGAGGGGGCAAAGCTCCCGTCGGCCCCGATGCTCCTGAGCACCGCGACGTCGGCGACGTGGTAGGTGGCGTCGGCGCGCACGAAGGTCTGCGACATCAAGAAGGCGTGGGTCTTGGAGGGATGGGAAAAGAGCGTCTCGACGTCTGGGACCTGGCTCCGCCGCCCTCCTCCGCCGCCCCGCAGCCCGAGCACGACGTCGCTCTCGCCCGCCTCGGCCGGCACGGTCGGGTTGTAGGAAGTGACCGAGCGCACCACGCCGACGGTGCGGGCCGGCACCCCGACCGCTACGAACTCGCCCACCACGGCCGGCCGGCGGCAGGCCACCCGGAAGCTCTCCGAGGTGGTCTGGTCGAGGGTGATGCCGACCGTCCGGCCCGAGACTTGGTGTGCCGCCTCCCAGATGGCCTCGAACTCGCCGGCGAGGGCGGCGACCGTGGCCGGGTCGTCGCTCAAATGGACGCCGAGCTCCTCGTTTTGCCAGGCCCCGGCCGCCTCCGAGTAGCCGGCGGTCGCGGTCAGGTTGGAGGAGGACACCACGGCGTCGGTCCCGTCGACCACTACGAGCTTGGCGTGCAGGCGGTTGGAGTAGCGCACGGCCACGCCGGCAGCCGCCAAGCGGTCCAGGGCGTCGAGGTCGGAGATCGAGAGGTCCTCCGCGCCCTTCAGGCGGTAGACCACCCTCACGTCGGGCCCCTCGCCGGCCCGGAGCCGGGGGAGCAAGTCCGAGAAGAACAGGTCGGCCGCCGTCGTCGTCACCCAGGGCGCCGTCACCCAGACGCGCGCTCGGGCGGCAGCGACGAGGGGGCGGACGACCGAGAGGACGTTGCGCTCGCTCACCACCCTCGCGGTCATGGTGCCGCCTCCTCCGTACCGAGCCCGGCGAAACGCTCGACGACGCCGACCCAGCTGCCGATCTCGTCCACTGTCGGGGGCAGCTCGTAGGGGTGGGCGTGGCAGGCCCTCGACAGCTGCGCCCAGGTGCCGTACAGGGCACGGGCCAAGGCGGGCTCGTCCAGGTAGGCGGGCAGGCACAACAGCTGTACCGAGGTCGGCGCCCAGCCCATCGGGGCCAGCTGCCCCGTCCAGAAGTCACGCAGGGCGCGTTCCAAGGCGGTGCGGGCCAAGAACGCCGAGACCCGCGCCCACGATCGCCCCCACCCTCCCCCGGGGTCGGAGGCCGCCCGGCGCGCCCAGTCGAGCAGCTCGGCGGGCGAGGCCTCGCTCATGCGAGGGCGCCTTCGAGGTCGCGGGCGAGCTTTCGGGTGGCATTGGGGAGGTCTTCCACGGCCACGCCGGCCAGGTGGCCGTGAGCGGAGCGGTTGATGGCGTGGAAGAGGTCCTCCGAGGACTTGCCGAGCTTGTTCCTGAGCCAGCCCTGGACCTCGGTGTCGGCCACTATTTCCCCTTTCACCGCTAAGGAAAGCCGCTCCCAGAGGCGGTGGGCGGAGCCGAGGGCCTCCTCCACTTCGGCGTGCCCGGCCCCAGCCGCCAGCAGCCGCCGGCGGGCGGCGTCGACGAGGCAGGCCTCGAGCGCCGTGCGGCAGATCCCTGGCACGACGGCCCTCGCCACCTCGGGCGGGACGCCTTCGGCCCGGAGGACCTGGCGGGCGTCGTCGAGCAGGGAGCCGACGGGGTCGCCGGCCGGGTCCACCTGGACCTGGGAGGAGGCCCGCCGGCTCACCCGGAGCACCCTCGCGGGCAGGCCGAGCCGGCGGATGGCGTCGGGCAGGCGCTCGTCGTGCGTGAGCACGACCACCTGGCGGGACTCCCCGGCCTTGGCGAGCACCCGGGCCAGGCCGTCGACCTTGGCCGGGTCCATGGCCTGGACTGGGTCGTCGATCACGAGGAAGCCGAACGGGCTGGCCGGGAGCATGGCTCTCGGGAGGAACACCGAGAGGGCGAGCGCGTTGGCCTCGCCTTGGCTCATCACGCCGAGGCCGGTCGCGCCGGCGCCGTCCACCTCCACCTGGAAGTCCACCCTGGCCCGGTTGCCCTTGCCCGTCAAGCGGAGGCCGAGCAGGTCCACGTTGCTCGCGTGGCGGAGCTCGTCCCAGTTGGCCTTCACCTGGGCGGCCACCGGCCGGAGCCTCTGGTCGCGCAGGTCCTCTTGGGCGTGGCGGAGCCAGCCCTCGGCGTCCTTCACCAGCTTCACCCGCTCGGCAGCGGCCGCCGACGAACGCGCCTGGCCGCACCAGTCGAGGACCGCCTTGGCGACCGATGCCCAAGCCGCCTGGCGGCTGGCCAGGACGGCTTCTGCGTCTGCGCGCAGGCGGCCCACGGCGGGCACGAGGGCCGAGTGGGCGGCCTCCAGGTGGGCGGCGAGAGCAGCGGGGTCGTCCCGGTCGGGGAGCGCCGCCCATGCCTCCCAAGCCGCGCTGGCCTCGCCGGCGTCGAGGCCCACCCAAGCGGCCCCGGACAGGGCAGCTGGCACGGGGCGGACCAGGTTGTGAGCCACCTCGAGGGCCGTGCCGAGGCCGAGGCGGGCGTCACGCAGGGACTGGCTGGCCGACCGGGCGGCCCTCAGCGCATTTCCCGTCCGTTCCCTCCACGAGGCGTCTATGGCGCCGGGCGTCCCGCACACCGGGCAGGCGTCGCTTGGGTGGTGGGCGAGGTGCTCGAGGGCGGCTTCCAGCAGGCGCGCCTGGGTGTCAGCGCCGGCGGAGGCCTCGTCCTGGGCGAGGGAGAGGGCCCTGGCCGCCTCCATCACCGCCTGCACGGCGCCGGCCACTTCGGCTTCTGAAGGAAGGGAAAGGTTGGCCAGCTCGCGGAGGAGCGCAATCTCTTCGCCGGCGGCGGCGTCCCCACCCAGGCCGAGCGCCTCCAGGGCGTCGAGGTCCGGCTGCCTGGCGCCGAGGAGGCGGCCGGCTTCGGCAGCCCTCTCGTCGTCGCCGCTCCCCGCCAGCTCGGCCCGCAGTGCCGGGAGCGCGTCTTTGGCCGCCCTGGCCGTCTTTTCCAGGCTGGTGCGCTCGGTGCGCAGCCTCTCGGCCGCCTGGTCGAGGTCCTCCAGGCCGAGCAGGTCCGCGAGCTGGTCGTGGAGGGCCTTGGGCTGGTCCAAGAGGGCCTCGAGCTCGGCGTGGCTCAAGAACGGGCGGAACTCCGCCGCGGCCCGCTCCCACCCGAAGTCCTCGAGGGTGGCCTTCGGTTTCCCGACCGCCTGTACCGTCGTCTTGGCCCCCTCGAGCCTCTTTTCGGCTTCGGGCCAGGAACGGGAGAGCACCGTTGCCCCCGGCACGCCCTCGACGAGGACCTCGGCTCGCACCGAGGTGTCGGCGTGGTGGAGGCAGCGCCAGGTCTCCTGCCAGTCTGCCGAGCGCCGTTCCCAGCGCTTCAGCTGCCCCGTGAAGAGCACCTCCAGCGCGTCGGCGAAGCTCGATTTGCCCGACCCGTTGCGGCCGCAGACCACGGTGAGGCCCGGCCCAGGTTGGAGCTTCAGCTCGGCCGGCGCCCCGATGCCCCGGAACCCCGAAACCTGGACACGCTGGAGGAAGACACGGGGGGCGGCCGCTTTGTCGTCTGGGCGCTGTGCGCCGGCGAGCCGGCGCCGGGCCGGCGCCTCGGGGCCGGCTGGCCCTGAGGCCAAGGCGGCTCCCAGCTCCTGCTCGCCCTCCAGAGCGGCGAGGACCAGTTCGGCCACACCCTCGGGCGGGCTGTGCTCGGGGTCGTCGAGGCGGCCGATCACAGCAGCGAGGAGGACGTCGTCCACAACGAAAAGGGTACGCGGGGGGTGTGAAACAACCGCCTCGAAGCCGGAAAATCACGAAATCGAGACGGGAACGCGCGGCCAACGGCTCCAAGTGCAGACTGCGTACGGCTGGTTGGCCTTGCGCTCACGCTGGGCCGTGCCGAAGACCGACATGGCTGTGAAAAGGTACCGGCCCGAAGAGGTTCCACATGCGGTATGCACTAATAGAAACAACCGCAGTCCAAAAACGACAAACTGAACGACTGGCATCTCGGGCAGACCCAGCCGACCTGGCGGGCGGCGAAGACCGACTCGAGCTGGTACTGGTAGCCGGGCTTGTCCCCGCGAAGCGTGGCGAAGTTGTGCCCGGTGGAGGCTTCCTTGCCGAGCGAGATGGCCGAGCACTTGGCGTCGTGGACCACGTTGTCCTCGATGACCCAGCCCTTGGCCCAGTTCGGGCCGATGAGCCCGGGCTGGTCGGCGGTGGGCGGCGCCCACGGGGTGGCGGCCTGGGCCAGCTCGAAGCCCCTTACGGTGATGTAGTCGACGTGGTGCTCGGTGGGGGAGAACACCGAGCGGCGCACGTTGACCTCGACGAGCTCGGCGTTGGGGTCGGCCCCCTGGAAGTTGGCCCAGACCGTGGTCGCCTCCTCGCCGACCTCGGCGTACCAGACGAGCCGGGTCTCTCGGGGTTGCGCACGGGCTCCCTCACGCCCGTCCAGTGGTCTACCACCTCGGTGCGAAGCGGCGGGCCGGTCACCTCGTCGCGCCCTCCGACCTCGTAGAAGCTCCGGCCGTTCAGGTAGACCTCGCCCAGGTGCTTGCGCGCCGGCGCCTCGGGCTCGACGAGCCAGTCGCCCGCCACCTCCAGGGCGAAGGGGTTGTAGCCGCCGAAGAGCGAGTTGGGCACCGACGCCCGCCACACCGTGCCGCCCTCGGGCTCCCATCCCCTCACCCGCTCCGAGCCCTTCACCACGACGTGCTCGCCGGGCGCGGCCTCGTAGGTGATGCGGCGCTGGTCGGAGAGCCCGCCCCGGCGCGGGCGCACCCACTCGCGGTACTCGCCGGCGTGGACGACCACGGTGTCGCCGGGGCGCGCCAGTTCCGCCGCACGGCTTATCGTGCGGAACGGGCGGCCCTCGGAGCCCTCGGCGGTGTCAGAGCCGTCGGTGGCTACGTGGAGAACGGTCATTGCCTCCAGTCCTTTCTGCTCCAGTTGCTGAACGGTGGAGCGCTTGCAGTGCCCGTGCCTGGCCGAGAGCATCATCACGGCCCAGCAATAGCTCGCCCTCGCCGCGGATCGCGTCACTGAGGTTCTCGAGTTCAAGGCGATAGGGATCCTCAGGCGCGATTTCGATCCGCTCGAGTCCTCCGTTTCGACGGAGTTCGATGATGGGCTTGCGGCAAAACCAGGGGTCCTCGACGAAGACCGACCCCTCGCTTCCGATCGCCTCCAGCTCGTCCCGTGCGGGAAGGGCTGTGCCGCAGTAGAAGAGGCCCAGCGTGTTCTTCGGGAACTTCATGGTCGCAGCGAAGACCCAATCAGTACCGGTTGGCCCATACCAGGCACGGGCGGCGACGCTCTCTGGCTCCCCGGCAAGCAAGCGCGAGCCATTGACGCAGTAGCAGCCAACGTCCATGAGCGCGCCTCCCTCAGCGTCGGTCCTTAGGCGGATGTTGGTCTCGTCATAAAGGGCGTAACTGAAGATTGCCCGCACGAGCCGCAGTTCGCCGATAGCCCCCTCGGCAACGAGATCTGCGACGCGCTTGGTCTGCGGGTGGTGTCGGTACATAAATGCCTCGCTCACGAGCCGCCCGTTGCGCTCGGCGGCCTGAAAGACCGCTTCCGCATCAGCCGCCCGCCGAGTTAGAGGCTTCTCACAAAGGACGTGCTTACCGCCTTGTACGGCCTTGATGGTCCACTCGCAGTGAAGGTTGTTGGGTAGGGAGATGTAGACGGCTTCGATCTCCGGGTCTTCGATCATGTCCTCGTAGGTGCCATAGGCACGAGGAACTTCCCACCGCCTGGCGTAGGCATCCGCCCGGGTCCGGTCGCGGCTCGCGACTCCGATGAGTTCCAATTTCGATGAGGCATGGGCGCCGGGGATCAGCCTGCTATTGATGTTGGCCGTGGAGATGATGCCCCACTTCACCTTGCTCGTCAAAGCATACTCCTTGGTAATGGGCCGTAGCGATTGCCCGCTTGGCCGCTCACTTTACGGCGCCGGCGGTGAGACCGCGCTCGAAGAGCTGCTGCAGACCTTCGAGCCTTACCCCTGGGGGCGTTTCGACTGGGCCCGGACGCTCTTGCTCGACATAACTGTCGCCCAGGCGCTGGTGCCGGAGTACGCGCGAGCCTTCCAGGGGTTGAGCGACGGTGACCTGGTCGCGCTGGCCGAGCCCTTCGCTTTCGACAACTGCGAGGTGCGCGAGCCCCTCCGGGGCCAGTTGGTGAAGGCACTGGGGGAGCCGTGAGAAGATGGTCGAGCGTTGGCACGGTATATTTGCTCGAGCCTCAGCACAAAGTTGTCTGTAAAGGAGGAAGCGTCCACATGTCAACCGTCCCGTCAGTCAAGCTGAACAACGGCGTCGAAATGCCCTCGCTCGGGTTCGGCGTGTTCCAGATCGCCCCGGCAGAGGTTATGGGGCCGGTCCGCGTCGCTCTCGAGGCCGGGTACCGCCTCATAGACACAGCCTGGGGGTACCAAAACGAAGAGGGCGTCGGCCGGGCCGTCAGCGAGAGCGGCATACCGCGCGACCAGCTCTTCATCACCACCAAGCTCACCAACAGCGAGCACGGTTACGACCGGGCCCTGCGGGCGTTCGATGCCAGCTTGGCGAGGCTTCAGATGGACTACGTGGACCTGTACCTCATCCACTGGCCGGTCCCCAAGGCCGGCCTCTACGTGGAGACCTGGCGGGCGCTCGAGAAGATCTACGCCGACGGCCGCGCCCGCAGCATCGGCGTCTCCAACTTCACCGTCGCCCACTTGCAACGGCTCTTCGACGAGACCGGGACGGTCCCTGCCGTCAACCAGGTCGAGCTCCACCCACGGTTCTCCCAGCCCGCGCTCAGGGAGTTCCACACCCTCCACGGGGTCGCCACGGAGGCCTGGGCGCCGATCGGGCAAGGCAAGGGCCTCCTGGAGGACCCGGTCATCAAGGACATGGCCGGGCGTTATGGGAGATCGCCGGCCCAGGTCGTCCTGCGTTGGCACCTCCAAATTGGCAACATCGCGATCCCGAAGTCCGTGACGCCGGCGAGGATACGAGAAAACCTCGACCTGTTCGACTTCGAGCTGACCCCCGTGGACGTGCAACAGCTGAGCGAGCTGGCGCCCGAAGAGAGGATCGGGCCGGACCCCGACACCTTCGACCTTCGCTGACGAGCCGGGCGCGGCCGAACAAGGCGATCACGCGAGCTTGTGGCTTTAGGGGCCTGCGCCCTGATCGCCTCGGGGGTGGCTGTTGACCTTGTAGCCACGGGTGGGCAGATGGCTCGTTGCTTTCTCGACGCCATTGGCGAGCAGTCGTGCCGGATCCTGGGCGAGGCCGGTCCGGGCATGCCTCTTTTGGAAACTGGGAGGCACGGGTTTGGTCTCGTCACCAAGCCGGGTCCTGCGGAAAAGCCGGGTCCATCGGAACGGAGTTGTCCCTCGTCGAGGCCGTCGCCGTGCTCCGGTCGTGGCGCAGCTTAGGAGGCATGGGAAAGGCGTCGTATGTCGCCACTTCTGATCGAAAAGGGGAGCCGGGCTGTGGCGGAAGGTTTTGGAGAACCTAGACGATGAGCACGCGAAGGTCGCAATTACCTATCGTCGCCATCACGATGGGAGACGCGGCTGGGGATCGGCCCGGAGGTCATAGTCAAAGCCTTGGCCCTCCGCCCCGAGACCTTCGATTTCTCCCGCCCGCTGGTCGTGGGCGACGTTGCCGCCCTGACCCGCACGGCGTCTCAGCTTGGTGTGGCAACCGAGATCAGGCGCCTCGAGCGTGTGGCCGAGGCCGAGTTCAGACTTGGTGGCATTGATTGCATGTCATTGGATCTCATTCCTGACGACCTGCCCCTTGGGCAGCTGTCGGCCGCCACGGGAGAGGCGTCTTACCGCTTCATCGAAAAAGCAGTAGCCCTGGCCATGGCCGGCAAGGCGGACGCTATCTGTACTGCTCCGCCGACAAGCGCAGCCTTGTCTCGGCGAATCCGGGAAGCAGCGAGCCTGGCGGCGTAACCTATGGCACAAATTGAGTGGCACAAATTGAGGAGGTCAGGCCGGAGGCATGAGAGCAGCCGTCTTGCGAGGCGCGGGAGCTGGCGTTGAAGTGGAGGACGTGGACCTGGACGCGCCGCACCCAGGGGAGGTGCGTGTCCGGGTGGAGGCTGCTGGCGTCTGCCACACCGAGCTCCATTACATATCGGGCGACATCCCATGCCCGCTACCGGTTGTGCTCGGCCACGAGGGTGTGGGGGTGGTCGAAGAGGTAGGTGCCGGGGTGACGGACATGGTGTCCGGTGCGCGCGTTGTCTTCACTTGGCGCCCCCGGTGCGGAGAGTGCGAGTACTGCGTCACGGGCCGACCGGTGATGTGCGTCTACGGCCGGGTGCAAGCCTCGAGCGGCGGGTTGATGGATGGCACAAGCCGCCTGCACCGGGGCAACGAGGGGATCCACCATTTCCTCGGCGTGTCATGTTTCGCGGAGCGGGCCGTGGTGTCGCGTCGCGCTGTTGTGCCCATCGCGGACGATATCCCCGCAGCTGTCGCTGCCGTTGTAGGGTGCGCCGTGGTCACGGGAGTGGGAGCCGTGTTGAACGTGGCCGCCCAGCACGGGTCGATCGCGGGGCACCCTTTGCTGGTGGTAGGTGCCGGTGGGGTGGGGCTCTCGGCCGTCATGGGCGCTCACTTGTTGGGAGCGGCACCACTCGTCGCAGTCGACGTAAGTGCGGACAAGCTTCAGCTGGCACGCCGGCTGGGTGCCACCGACGTGGTCGACGCCTCAGCCCTGCCCGAGGCAGAGGTGGCCGGCACCGTCCGCGAACTGACGCGTGGCGGTGCAGAAGTCGCGGTGGAAGCAGTAGGGAGCGCCTCTACGCTGAGGCAGGCGTTCGAAGCGCTGAAGCCGGGCGGCAGGGTAATTGCGGTTGGGCTGTCCTCGGCCAAGACAGAAGCTTCCGTGCCGCTCAATCAGCTGGTGCAGCAACAAAAGCACCTCGTTGGCAGCCTCTATGGCTCATCGAACCCGGCCGTGGACCTGCCCCGCCTGCTCGAGCTGTACCGGACAGGGCAGCTGCCGTTGGGACAGCTAGTAGGTGAAACCTACCCTCTGGAGGACTTGGGGACCGCTTACGACAAACTGCGTGGCGGCGCCGTGGGCCGGGCCGTCATCGACCCCAGTCTCGTCCCGGCGTGAACAGCGCCATGGCTGGGGCAACTCCGTTCGCCACGTACCCAAGCCTGTGCGACGAAGTCGTGCTCATCAGCGGTGGTGCGACCGGCCTTGGCGCCGAGTTCGTGTGCCAGTTTGCCGCTCAGGGCGCCCAGGTGGCCTTCGTCGACATCCAAGACGAGGAGGCGCGTGCCCTGGCCGACACGGTCGCAGCTACGGGGTCACGGCGCCCACTTTTCCGGCATGCCGACGTCCGGGTGCTCGGCTCCTACCAGGAGGTGATCGCTGAGATAGCAGAGGTGCTGGGGCCGATCGGCGTGCTTGTCAACAACGCGGCCAATGATGCTCGCCACGCAGCCGACGAGGTTACGCCTTCGTTTTGGGACGAGCGGATGCGCGTCAACCTGGACCACTACTACTTCGCCACACGCGCTGTCGCCCCGATGATGCGCGCCTCGGGCCACGGATCTGTGGTGAACCTGGGGTCCATTAGCACCCATATAAAGCTCGCTGACCTGGTCGTCTACCGCACCGCCAAAGCCGGCATCGAGGGGTTGACCCGGGCCCTCGCTCAGGAGCTCGGCCGGGACGGCATTCGCGTAAATTGTGTCATCCCAGGCTGGGTCATGACAGCACGTCAATTGGCTTACTGGGTGGACGCCGAGGCAGAAGAAACCATTGCCCGAGAACAGGCGCTCCCTCGTAGGATCCTGCCTGCCGACGTTGCTCGGCTCGTGTTGTGGCTAGCAGCCGAGGACAGTAGTGGGTGCACAGGCCAAAACTGGATCGTGGACGGAGGATGGATGTAATGTCAAGAAAATGCTGGCACCCACGCCGTGTCGTGGGTGTGGCGCCTTTACTCAACTGCTGGCCTAGCGCGCGCTGTTCAGTGGCTGTGGCCTATGCCGGGCGCCCCTACAGGCGATCGCCCCAGGGCGCCGCGCCTTGGCGCGAAATGGTCCATGTCCACCTTGGCGTGCTTCATCACAGAGGCCCGAGCGCCGTCGGGTCCCTCGCCCATCGGGAAGGCGCCGAATAGGCGCGGGTGTCCCATGGCTCTGCTCGAACGCTTTCAGGAGGACCCGTTCCCGCGTCGGATGGTCCACCTCGACTTCCATACCGGCCCGGACATCCCAGAGGTCGGCGCGGCTTTCGACGCTGACGCGTTCGCGCGTACCTTCAAAGACGCGCACGTCGACAGCGTCACGGTCTTTGCAAAATGCCACCACGGGCGCCTCTACTTCGACACCGAACGGCCCGAACGCCACCCCGGGCTGGCGCCTGGCTTGGACCTGCTCGGCCAGCAGCTCGAAGCGCTCCACGGCGCCGGCATCAGGGCGCCCATCTACATAAGTGTGCAGTGCGACGAGTACGCTGCCGACCTCCACCAAGACTGGGTGGCGCTCACGCCCGAGCTCGTCCAGGTCCGTCACCCCATGACAGACGCTTACCATGCGGGCTGGCAGACCCTAGACATGTCAAGCCCCTACCAGGACTACCTTGCTGGCCAGGTCGAGGAGGTGCTCGAGCGTTACAGCCCGGTCGACGGCATCTTCTTCGACATGTGCTGGGACCAGCCGAGCTCGTCGCGCTGGGCGATCGCGGGTATGAAGCGGGAAGGCCTCGACCCCCGCGACGCAGAGGACCGCGCTCGTTACGCCCGCTCAGTGGCCCACCGCTATATGGAGCGCTACAAGTCGATGGTCGAGCCTGCCTTGCGGCCGGGCTCGCCTATGGCCGTGTGGTTCAACAGCAGGCCGAAGGCGGGGCTCGTGAGCGAAGCCAAGTTCCTGCGCCACGTCGAGGTCGAGTCGCTGCCGACGGGCGGGTGGGGCTACAACTACCTCCCCTACGTGGGACGGTTGGTAAGGACGCTCGGCCTCCCGGTGCTTGGCATGACGGGCCGCTTCCATCGCAGCTGGGGTGACATGGCCTCGCTCAAGCCCGATGCGGCTCTGCGTTACGAGTGCTGCCAGATCTTCATGCACGGCTTGAGCGTGAGCGTGGGCGACTTGCTCCCCCCGGACGGGTCACCAAACCCTGCCGTCTACCAACGGCTCGGCTCTGTCTACAGCCACCTCGAGGCCTGTGAAGCTTATGTGAGCGGTGGCCGGCCCCGTGCCGAAGTCGCCGTTGTCGTGGACGCTGGCCTCGGCGACTCGCCCGGGCCGGCGGTCATCGGGGCCGTACGCGTGCTGCAGCAGCTCCGCCACCAGTTCGACGTCGTGGGTGCCGAGGCGCCGCTCGACGGCTACAAGGTGGTGATCATCCCAGACTCAACGCCCATCGACGGATCCCTGGCAGGACGGCTGCAAGCTTATGTGGACGGAGGCGGCTCGCTCGTCCTCTCGGCCACGGCGGCGGCTGCGAGCCAAGAGGGGAGGAGGCTCCTCCGCTCCTTCGGCTGGGAAGTCGGTGGGACGGCCCCCTTCAGCACCACGTTCCTCCGGCTGTCGCCCTCGGAGTGGCTCACCCCGCCCGTACCTCGCGACCTGAGGGTACACGGAGAAGCCCTGTTGCTCGACGAAGTAGCGCCGGCCGAGACGCTCGCCGAGATCGTCTACCCTTATTTCGAGCGCAGCTTCGACCACTTCAGCGGCCATTCCTATACGCCGCCCGAAAAGCTCTCGGGGCGGGCAGCCGTGGCCCGCAACGGGAGAGTGGTCGTTTTCGCCGTGCCCCTTTTCGCCGGGGTAGCGGAGGAAGGGAACGAACAGTACCGCCAGTTGATCGGCGAGTCGCTCCACTGCCTCCTTCCTCAGCCGCTGCTCCTGGCCGGCGGGCCGGTCCACCTCGAGACCTCCGTCGTCGAGACGGGCGACGCTACCGCCGTCCACCTGCTGAGCTTCGTGCCCGCCCGCCTTGGTCGCGACCTCGACCTCGTCTACGACCCATTCCCGCTCGTGGACATCGATATCGCTCTCAGGGTCGACAGCGCCCCCAAGCGGGTCACGCTCCAGCCCGCGGGCCAAGAGCACGCCTTCTCCTACGATGGCACGTACGCCTCGGCTCGCGTGACCGTGCTAGAGGGTTACGGGATTCTTGTGTTCGACAAATGAGGCCACTTTGGTGGGGCATCGCACGCGCCGCTCTATACGGACCGGAGCCTTTCGCGCGGCGCGATATTCGCTGCTCTCGTTTCAACTAACGCTAACCGAGCGGTTGGGGCGGCTCGCTCTGCCGGGCGTCTGCTCGCTGCCGGAGGCGTCCTGTTGGGTTCGTTGCACGCAACATTGAACCCTGCTGTCTGAGCTTCAGGACTCTGTCCTGAGCCGCAGCTACTGCCAGGAATGCCGTTACGAATTGCTGCCAGAGATGTCAGCTGCCATTTGTGGGTACCCCGAGGTGAGGCCTCCGTCGACGACCAACATGGCGCCAGATATCCATGAAGCCTCGTCTGAGCATAGGAAAGCTATAGCCCCAACGACGTCTTCCGGCTCACCGATGCGCCCCAACGGGTACCATCGCGAAAGCCGGTCCAGCACGGTCGGATCGCTCTCCAGGCGCTGGCTCCATATCCCAGTGCGCATCGTGCCTGGTGCGACCATATTGGACCGGATGCCGAGCGGCCCATAGCGGGCAGCCAGGCTACGGGTGAACGACACCAGGCCGGCTTTTGCAGCGCTGTAAGCCTCATTGCCGAAGTAGGCCAGGGCGTTGACGGATCCGATGTTGCAGATAACCCCGCTGCGCTTGGCGACCATGTCCGGTAGAAGTGCCTGTGCGCAGAGCACTGGCCCAGTTAGAGTGACCGCTATGTCTCGTGCGATGGCCTGTGTGGAGAGCGCAAGGAGTTCGCCGTCTGTTGCCCTCGCGGCGTTGTTGACGAGTATGTCTGCTCCCCCAAAAGAGGAAGCGGCTTCCTTGATCTGCTCCACGCCTGCGGGGTCGCTGACATCGGCTTGCACAGCGATGCCCTTTGCTCCGATGCGTCGTAGCTCGTCGGCGGTTGTCTTGCTGCGTTCGGCGTCGATGTCGACGACGACCAGGATTGCACCTTCTGCGCCCAGGCGTCGGGCGGTGGCTGCCCCTAGGCCAGCCCCGGCCCCCGTGACCACTGCTATGCGCCCTTGGAACCGGGAGCGGCCGAGCACGTCCCCCCGAGGTGTCATGCCTGTCGATCCTACCGAGGCCACCGAGGCGGCTACTTCGGGCAGCGTGGCGTAGGTAGGTGCTACGTCGGTACAACGGATGACCCTCAGGGGCGACTAGGGGCGCTCGTAGCTATTTGCCAGTTTTGAACGAGCTTTTGGGTTCTGGGGGTTGACGGAGAAGTGACGGGCCCGCCGGTCTAAGTGCCGCAGCCGATCCCGTAATTACGGGGGAAGTCGCGCGTTCGTGTAGGCTCGGCGAGGTGCTCGGACCGGAGGAGACGGGACTGCTCTCGAAGAGCCAGAGGGCGCCCCTAGGTTGGTTACCTCGAGGCGAGTGAGGGGGTGACGATGGAGGTCATGGTCGGCCAGCTCCAGGAGCTGGACGAGGAGACGGCGACCTTCGCCCGCCAGCTCGGCGTCGAGGCCGTTCAGCTCAACACCCCTGCGCTCGATGCCACAGGCGGCGTCTGGGCCTACGAGTCGCTCAGCCAGCTGAAGAGGCGCTGCGAAGGCTTTGGGCTGAAGCTCGTGGCACTGGAGAACGTCCCGCAGGCTTGGATGCATGACATCAAGCTCGGCGGGCCGCGCCAACGCGAACAGCTCGAGCGCTACTGCGAGACCATCGCCAATGTGGGGCGCGCCGGTGTGCCCTACCTGGGGTTCAACTTCCTCGTCAACGGAGTCTGGCGGACCGACACCGAGGCGCCCGGGAGGGGTGGGGCGCTCGTCTCCGCCTTCGACGCTGCACTCGTCGGCCGGGGCAACGTGGCGGCAGGCCCGCAGGGACGGACAGCCAACGGCGAGGTCGCTATCGGCGAAGAGGAGCTCTGGGAAAACTTCGAAACCTTCCTGCGCTCAGCACTCCCCGCGGCCGAGGCGGCAGGAGTGCGCCTGGCCCTACATCCCGACGACCCACCGGTGCGTAGTCTCGGCACGACAGCCTGCCTCTTCTACTCGGTGGGCAACATGAAGAGGGCCTACGACCTCGCGGGTGGGTCGCCAGCGTTTGGGTTCGACCTGTGCCTCGGGACAGTGTCGGAGATGGAGGGTGGGCCTGCCGCGGTGCGGGCGGCCATCGAGGCCTTCGGCCCTCTCGGCGCGATCTGTTACGTGCACTTCCGCCAGGTGCAGGGCACGGTGCCATCGTTCAAGGAGTGCTTCCTCGGCGAAGGGAACTATTCTCCGCGGGAGGTGGTCGACCTCCTACAAGCCTCGGGGTTCGACGGCTACCTGCTCGACGACCACGTGCCCAAGATGGTCGGGGACACGGCGTGGGGCCATCGCGCCCGGGCCCATGCCATCGGCTACCTACAAGGCCTGCTCTCCGGGACGTCAACCCCAGTGCCAGAGCGCCTGGACCGGCCGCCAGCCCGGGCGGTTGGCTCGGCCGTCGGGCTCGAGGGCGGTGTGTAGCGCGTGCCGAGCGTGCTCGTGACCGGGGTGGCCGGGCGCATCGGCTCGGTGACGGCGTCTCGGCTGAAAGAAGCAGGCTTCTCCGTGGCCGGGCTGGACCGGCGCCGTCCCGAGGGGCCGGTAGGAGACTTGCTCGACGAGGTCATCGTGGGGAGCGCCTCGGACGCCAGCATCGTCCAGCGCTCGGTCAGCGGGAAGGACGCCGTCGTGCACCTGGCGGCGATCCCGTCCCCTGAAGGTCGTGAGCCAACCGAGGTCTTCTCCAACAACGTGGAGACCACCTTCAACGTGCTCCACGCCGCCGCCAGCGCGGGTGCCAAAGCGGCGGTCATCGCCTCGAGCATCTGCGCCCTCGGCCTCGTTTACGCGCCTGAGCCATTGCACCCCGACTACGCCCCGATCGACGAGCAGCACCCGTTGCGGCCAGCCGACCCCTATGGCCTCTCGAAGCACTGCGACGAGCTCACGGCGGGTATGATCTCCCGCCGCTTTGCGATGACAGTCCTCGCCTACCGCTTCCCTTTTACGAACTCCGCTCAGCAGATCGCGGCCCGCAGCGAGGCCAACCGAGCCCAACCCGCGGACGCGGCGCGTGAGCTATGGGCGTACCTGGACGTCCGGGACGCGGCGGAAGCCTGCCTGCTCGGGGTTTCCGCCGGCCTGGAAGGCAGGCTGAGCGGCCACCACGTGCTAAACGTCGTGGCGGAGGACGCCCTCGTGGACGAGCCCCTCGGTGACCTGGTCCACCGCTTCCACCCAGACACCGTGCTACGCAGGGAGCTAGGGGCGCGAAGCTGCGCCTACGACACCTCGGCTGCTCGTCGGCTGCTTGGGTTCTCGGCTACGCACCTTCGGCCATGAGAAAGGACTAGCGCAGACAGGCCGGCCCAAGTCGCTCCGGAAGGTCGTGCATCCAAAAGATCCGCCACGACCTGAGGCAGATTCCCATGGTGACCGCCACTCGCCAACCGCGCCTCAACCCAATATTCACCGCCGAAGGCCCAACGTCGCGCGCCTTCTAGCCGAGGGTCGGCATCAGGGCCGGGTCACGGTGCCGTCACGCAGGCGCACCTCCGGCCAGGCGCCGTTGAAGTCGTGCTCGGGGAAGGGGAACCGCGCGGCCGCGTTTTCATCGAGGTCGATGCCGAGCCCCGGTAGGCCGTTGGCCCACAGCGCACCGTCGCGGACCTCGGGGCAGCCAGGGAAAACCTCGCGTGACCTGTCACTCCAGAGGGCAAGCTCTTGGATGCCGAAGTTGGGGCAGGACAGGTCGAGGGCCAGGTTGGCGGCATGGGCCACGGGCGAGGCGTCGCCAGGGCCGTGCCAGGCGGTGCGGACGCCGAAGAACTCGCACAGTGCCGCCAACTTGCGCGCCGGCGTCAGCCCGCCGATGTCGGAGATATGCACACGGATGAAGTCGACCAGGCGTCCCTGGACCACCGGCAGGAACTCGGCGCTGTTGGTGTACAGCTCGCCCATGGCGATAGGCACTCTCGTCTGTTCGCGGATGAGGCGGAGATAGGGGTTGTCCTCGGGGGCGACGATGTCCTCGAGGAAAAAGAGGCGGTAGGGCTCGAGGTCTTTGGCGAGCTGAAGCGCCATCGTTGGCGGCACCCGCTCGTGGACGTCGTGCAGCAGCTCGACCTCTTCGCCGAGCGCGGACCGGAGCTCTTCGAACAAGCGCGGCACGATGCGACAGTACTGGCGTGGGTCCCACCACTCGCCCGGGGTCTCGAGACCGTCGAGCCGAGGGCCGAGAGCCGCTCCCGTGCCGTAGGTCGAGCGCCCGGGCACGCCAACTTGGCAGCGGATGTGCCGAAAGCCCTGCTCGATGAAAGACTGAGCACGTGCCGCGACCTCTTTGGCATCGGAGCCATGGGCGTGCACATAGACGTCGGCGGCACGGCGGCACTTGCCACCAAAAAGCTGGTAGAGGGGCATGCCGGCACGTTTGGCCTCGAGGTCCCACAATGCCATGTCGACCCCCGAGAGGGCGTTGTTGAGCACTGGCCCATTGCGCCAGTAGGAGCTGAGCTGGGCGGCCTGCCAGATGTCCTCGATGTTGTCGGGGTCACGCCCGGTCACAAAGGGCTTCAGGTACTCCTCGACAGCGGTCACGACGGCGAGCGGCCGTTGGGTGAACGTGGCGCAACCGAGCCCGTACAGGCCAGGCTCGCTTGTGTCGACGCGCACGATCACGAGGCGGATGCCCTCCGGCGCGGTGCAGACCGTTCGGACGTCGGTTATCTTCACCCGCCCAGCCTGCCGCTGCCTGCTTGCCCGGTTCAAGGTGGGCGCCCGGGCGCCGGGGCGCCAGTTTCGTCCACGCGCCCCATGACAGCAGATCGTCGTCTGAACCGAGGAAAAGAGCCAGCAGTCCCAAATGGCGCCGTCGACGAAGACCCGGTCAACCCTGGTGCCGGCGGTGGACGTGACGGTGGCGTCATGCTGAGGCTCGTGCCGGCCAGGCGCATCAGGGGTCGATGGTCCGTAGCCGGCCGGTGGTACGCCCGGGGGCCCACTGGGCCTCGGCGACCAGGACCCGGCCGTCGGGGAAAAGGCTGAGGGCTACGGGCCGCCAGGCCGGCTCACAGGCGAACACCGTGGAGGTCCCGCCCCGGCTGACCCGGCGGACGACGTTGCTGGCCGCGTCGGTTATGTACAGCGTGCCGGCGCCGGCCAACCCGAGGCTCGTCGGCCAGCGCAACGTAACCTCACCCACTTGGAGGTCGCCCTGGCCGTAGGGCCCGCCGGCGAGGGTTGTCACGGTCCCATCGGTGTCCACCCTCCTCACCGTGTTGCTGACCCTGTCGGCGACGACCACGGACCCGTCCGGGGCGGCAGCTACCCCGAAGGGGTGCCGGAAACGGGCCTCCCAGGGCTTGCCGTCGACGAGGCCAGGCACCCCGCGTATCAGGAACGACCTGCCGTCTGGCTCGGTCCAGCGGAGCCGGTCGGCTCTGGGTTCGCTCACCACCACGGCACCGGTCGCCGTCACGCAGACGCTGCCCGGCCCAAGCATCGGTTGGACGTCCTCCATCACCTCCTCGGTCACGACTGTTAGGGATGGGGTGGGGTCGAGGGCCCAGTCGACGACGAAGGTCATGTCCGCTCCTTATATATCTAGCATATGCTAGTAATACTATCGGAGCTGAGGTGCCTGAACAAGAGTTGTTCTCACAAAACGAGGGCGGGCCCCCTAGGCTTCGGACGTCAGGGTTGTTCCGCGCTGTGCTAGATTATTGGGCATGGGTGGTGCGACGACGAGAGGCTCGAGCCCGGCGGCTTTCGAGGCCGCGCCGGCCGGTGGCGCGGGGGCATCCCAGGCGTCCGGCGCTTGGCTAGGCCGGCCCCCCGGCCTGCCCGGCGCGGTGCCGCCCCCCTCGGTCCCCCTCAGCTTCCTCGGGGCGGCCGCCTTGGGCCTCGTGGCTTGCGGTGGGGCGTGGCTCTGGGCGCGGGGCGCGGCCGCCACCGACCCGACTGCTGACCCTGTGGTAGCCGCCGCGCACCTCGGCATGCTGGCGACGCTGTCGATGGGGGTGCTCGGCGCCATGCACCAGTTCGTGCCTGTGGTCGCCCAGAGGCCGCTGCGCTCGGTGCGCCTGGCCCGGGCCACCTTCGTTACTTGGCTGGCCGCCTCCTGGCTCTTGCCCCTCGGGATAGCCACCCAGCAAGAAGGGGTCGTGGAGGCCGGCGGCGCCCTGGCGGCGCTGGCGATCGCGCTGCTCGTCGTGGACCTCTCGCACCCGCTGGCCGCCAAGGGGAAGGGGGCCCCTCTCACGGGGCTCCGCTTCGCAGTGGCCGGGTTCGTCGTCACCGCTTGCTTTGGTGTCGCCTATGTCGCCGACCGGACGGGCAACTGGTGGGATCTTTCAGGCCACGTGGTGCTCGCTCACGCCGTAGTGGGCCTCTTCGGCTGGCTCGGGCTCACCTACGTGGCGGTGGCAGAGAAGCTCTGGCCGATGTTCTTCCTGGCCCACGTGCCCGGGCGCCGGCGGGCCGGAGTTGTGGCGGTCTGGGCGGTGCCGGCCGGGGTCGCGCTCCTGTCGCCCGGGCTGCTCGCCGGCCTGCCGCAGCTGGCCGGCGCTGGGGCGGCCGTCCTTGCGGTCGGGCTCGTGGCCCACCTCTGCTCGCTCGGCGCCCACGTCCGCCACCGCCGGCGTAAGGCCGACCTGCACCTCGTTTACGTCCTGACTTCGGCGGCTTGGCTGGCGGCGGGGGCGGGGACGGCGTTCGCGGCCTGGCTAGTGCTCCCGCACGACCATCACGCCGGGGTGGCCCTGGTGGCCGCCGCGGTTGCCGCCTTCGGTGGGTGGCTGCTGGAAGCCCTGGCGGGCCACGCCTACAAGGTCGTGCCGTTCATCGGGTGGTCGGTGCTGCGCTCGCAGGGGGTGGGCAAGGGACCGGGCGGCCGGCAGCTCATGTTCGCCGACCTCTACAACCACACCTGGGCCGCCGTCAGCTACGGGCTGGTGACCGGGGGCATCGCGGCTTTGTGCGTCGGGCTGGGAGCGAGCCTCCCCGTGGCCACGGCCCTCGCCGGGGGCCTGCTCGCCGCCGCCGGGCTGGTGGAGGCCGCCAATTTGGCCGCGCGGCCCGCTCGGATGCTGGCAGGGCGGCAAGGCCGAGCGCCGGCCGGCGGCGGTGCATGAGCGCCTCGAGGTCCCCTGTCCCGGACCAAAGCGGCGAGGTTGGCAGAACCCGGCCAGGTTCTCAGCGAGGGTGCTGCCAGCGTGGGGTACACCGCCTGGCCTCTGCGGCATAGCCTCGGGTCATGAGGCCGGGCTGGCTCACGGCGCGCGGCCTCTTGGGCGGTATGACTGGCAGTGGGACACCATGACGCAAGTTGCGAAGACGCAAGTTGCGAAGCTGTAGTAAAGCTGGCGCAATGACAGCCACAGTGCACGGGATGCCCCGTATCGGGCCCAACCGGGAGCTCAAGTGGGCGCTCGAGTCCTACTGGGCCGGGAAGCTCACCGCCGGCCAGCTGAGCTCGGTCGCGGCCGACATAAGGCGCCGCAACTGGGAGACGCTCGTCGATGCTGGGGTCGACTTGGTCCCGGTCAACGACTTCTCGCTCTACGACCACGTGCTCGACACTGCCGTCATGGTCGGCGCAGTACCAGAGAGGTTCGGCCGCCAGCACACGCCCGCCGACCTCGCGACCTACTTCTCCATGGCCCGAGGCGGCCCTGGCGCCGGCGGTGCCCCCCAACCGCCGCTCGAGCTCACCAAGTGGTTGGGTACCAACTACCACTACCTGGTGCCCGAGCTCGGCCCCAGCAGTGAGTTCCGTCCTTACGCCGGCAAAGCCCGGGGCGAAGTGGGAGAGGCCAAAGCCGCCGGCGCCAGCACCTTGAAAGCCGTCCTCCTCGGGCCGTTCAGCTTCCTCTCCCTTTCCCGGCCCGAGGAGCCGGGTTTCGACCCCCTGCGGCTCATGGGCCCGCTGGTCGAGGCCTACCTGGAGTTGCTGGTCGGCCTGGCTGAAGCCGGCGCTACCTGGGTGCAGCTCGACGAGCCGGTCCTAGTGGGGGACAGGAGCCGCCCGGAACTGGCCGAGTTCGAGCGGGCCTACCGCCGGCTCGGCGAGGCCGGGGACCGGCCGAAGATCGTGGTGTCGACCTACTTCGGCGCTATCGGCGAGGCCATGGGCGCGCTGGTCGACCTGCCGGTGGAGGGAGTGGGCCTCGACTTCTGCGCCGGCCCGGCCAACTTGGCGCTCCTCGGAGCGGCCGGTGGCGCCCGGGGCAAGGTGGTCTTCGCCGGGGTGGTGGACGGCCGCAACGTATGGGCCACCGACTTGGAGGGGGCTCGGCGTCTCCTCGACCGTTTGAGCGACCTCGCCCCCGAGGTGGTCGTCTCCACGTCGTGCTCGCTCGCCCACGTGCCCGTGAAGGTCGAGGGCGACCCTGGCATACCGGCGTGGTTGGCACCCTGGCTCGCGTTCGCGGAGGAAAAGGTGGGCGAGGTGGCTGTGCTCGCCCGCGGCCTCGACCAGGGGTGGGGCGCGGTGGCCGACGTTGTCCGGGCCAACCACGACCTCATAGCGGCCAGGCGTTCCGACCCCCGCTGCGCCGACCCGGCCGTGCGCCGGCGGGTGGCGGGTGTCCCCGAGGACGGGCTTCGCCGGGCAGCGAGCGCCGGGGAGCGCCGTGCCGCCCAACAGGGCGTGCTCGGGCTGCCTGTCTTGCCCACGACTACCATCGGTTCCTTCCCTCAGACCAACGAGCTCAGAGCGGCCCGGGCCGCCCGGCGGTCGGGGCACCTCGACGAGGACGCCTACTTGGGCAGGCTCGAGGCCGAGGTCGACCGGGTGGTCGACCTGCAGGAGGAAATGGGGTTGGACGTGCTCGTCCACGGGGAGCCCGAGCGCGACGACATGGTGCGCTATTTCGCCGCCCAGCTGGCCGGTTTCGCCCTGCCCGAGGCGGGCTGGGTGCAATCGTACGGCTCGCGTTGCGTGCGCCCCCCGGTGCTGTACGGCGACGTCTCCCGGCCCGGCCCCATGAGCGTCAAGTGGTGGGCCTATGCAGCTTCTCGCACCAACAAGCCCATGAAGGCCGTGCTGACCGGCCCGCTCACCATGCTCCGCTGGTCTTTTGTCCGCGACGACCAGCCTCTCGAGGACACGGCGGCGCAGTTGGCCCTCGCCATCTCCGACGAAGTCTCGGACCTGCAGGAGGCCGGGGCGCGGGTGGTCCAGGTGGACGAGCCTGGCCTGCCCGAGGGGCTGCCCCTCCGCCGGCGCGACCGCGACCGTTACCTCGCCTGGGCGACACGGGCCTTCCGCTTGGCGGTTGCCCCCGCCGTTGCCGCCACCCAGGTGCACACCCACATGTGCTACGCCGACTTCTCCGACATCGTGGGCAGCCTCGCCGACATGGACGTGGACGTGGTCTCGCTGGAAGCGGCCAGGTCCGACATGGAGGGGGTGGCCGGTTTGGCCTCCTCTGCCTACGAGGGAGGGGTCGGGCCCGGCATTTACGACGTCCATTCCCCCCACGTCCCTGACGCCGACGAACTCTACGCCCTGTTGGCCCGGGCGGTCCAGGAGCTCGGGGCCAGCCGCGTGTGGGTCAACCCGGACTGCGGCCTGAAGACGCGCAAGTACGAAGAGGTCCTACCTGCGCTGCGCCACCTAGTCGAGGCCGCCCGCCGGGCCAGGGCCAAACTCGCCCCCGAAAGCCAAACTGCAACCTTGGAGGCAAGCCAGTCATGAACCAGGTCAACGTTTCTCCAGCGTGCCCGAAGGTGTCCCCACGGCGATGACCACGGCGGCGACGACGAAGGAACCGGCCATAACGGCAAATGCCGCTGGGAAGCCGGCAGCGTCGATGACCCAGCCGATCACGGCGGTCCAAAGCGAGCCCACCCCATAGGCAATGGCGAAAAAAGCGCCGAAGGCTGCCCGCGCCGTCCCCTGGTCGGTCAGGTCCGAAAAGACAGCCTGCAGGAGCGGTGACTCGGTATAGGCGAGCAACCCGACGGCTACCCCGAGGCCGGCCAAGAGAGCCGTGTCGTGGCCGGCGTAACCGAAGGCAACCAGGGCCGTTGCCCCGACGACATAGGTCATGATGAGGGCGCGCCTCCGACCGAAGCGGTCCGCCAGGCTGCCCCCGACCAACGGCCCGGCCACGCTGGCGGCCATGATGACGGTGAAGAGCACGCCTACTGTGATCACCGGCAGGTGTAGGCCCGTGCGGAGGTCGGCGGGGATATAGGTGCTGAGCGTGCCGAGCCCGCGCCCGCCGGCGGCGATAGTGGAGGCGGCCAGGACCGCGACCACTGGGCGCCGAGAGAGAAGTTGGCGCAGGGAGACGGCCTCCCCCTTGGCCCCGGCCGCCGCCGGGCGCGGGTGCTCGGAGGGGAGGCCCGCTCCCACCAGCAGCGCTCCGGCGCCGAGGGCCACCGCCAGCGCGACCAGTGCCCAGCGCCACCCGGCCGTGGCGATGACCACCGAAACCACCAAAGGGATGCTGACTGTGCCCAGGCTGCCCCCGGCAGTGTGCCAGCTCAGCACCGTGGCCCGTCGTTGTGGGAAGCGTTCCGACAAGTAGGCAGAGCCGACTGGGTGCTGGGGCCAGCTCACGACGGCCCCCAGGACACGCGCCCAGGCGAACAACCCGAAGCCGGGGGCGGCCGCGCCGAGCAGGGCCGAGACGGCCATCCCGGCGTTCTGAGCCGACAACACCATTCGCGCCCGCGTCCGGCCGAGGAACCCGGCGGCGCCCTGCAGCAGCCCGCCGGCCAGGCCGGCACCCGTGAGCACCGCCCCCAAGAGGGCATAGGACAAATGGAAACTGGCGACCACGAACGGGTACACCACCGCCAGCCCGGCGACGTAAAAATGCTGGACGGCGTGGCCAGCGGTCATGACCGCCAGTGCCCGAGCGTCCCCACGCTGGCGCAGGAGAGCGGGCGAGCGCCGGGCCGTGCTCGCACTGCCAGAGGAAGGGCGCACAGGATCTGGCGGTTGGGGGCCTTCCTCTCTCAGCGTCTCCTCGTTCACGGGCCCGGAGCCTCCGCGACCGGGAAGGCCGAGGGCCTGGCCGAGAACCCGAAGGTCCGGTCATGGCTCAGGTGCCTTACGGGGCGGGTGCCTCGCTGCCCCCAAGTGGTACAGGTCAAGCGCCTTATCGTACAGGCGTCGTCAGTGCCCGGGGCCCGGGCACCCACTACCTACGCGCTGGTTGTGGGTACTGCCCATGCCGAAGCCCCCGGCGCACGCCCAGGGCCCTCAACGGCGCCGGAAACCGAGCGCGGCGGCGGCTTCGTCGTCCATCATGGCCGGGCTCCAGGGCGGGTCCCAGACGACGCGGACCTCGACGGGCACAGCCCCCCCAACGGCGTCGTCGATAGCGCTGCGGGCGATCTCGGGCAGGCTCTCCGCGGCTGGGCACCCCGGCGTGGTCATCGTCATCTCGACCACGAGCGACCCCTCCTCTTCCCGCACGTCGTAGACGAGGCCGAGGGAGACCACGTCCAGGTACAGTTCTGGGTCGTAGACGCTTCGGAGCGCTTCCCACGCTGCGTAAGAGGCATCACCCGGCCCGAGTTTCAGCCAGCCGGCTGGTACTGGCGTGCGCCTGCCCGGCGCCGGCTCGGCCGCGTCGCTCATGGGGCCCGGCGGAAGGTGACCTTCCAGTCGCCCCCGCCCAAGTCCTCGGCTTGGTAATAAAAGCCCTGCGAGGACAGGACCCCCTCCAGGGGCACCGGCTCGAAGGGCGCCAGCACCACGAGCTCCTCATCGCCGGCCAGTTCGCTCACGGCCGACATTATGGTGTCGAAGGGCTCGTCGCCGGCGGCGATGATAGGCCGAGCGTCCACAGTTGCCATCGTTTCCTCCTTTTTCTTCCTGCACCTAGGTAGCGGTTATCCCCACTTACAGGTCGGGCTTAGCTCTTAGCCGGCTTGGCCCCGGGTACCCTGGCTCGCTTCCGCGCGACCGATGCGCACCCGCCAGGCCCGAGGCCCCGCCTCCAGGTAGTCCCAGCTGAACTGACCAGCGTGCTCAGCTTCGAACTGGTAGTAGAGGGGCTTGGGGTCGTGGTCGTTCACGAGCACGAAGCTCGTGCCCGGGGCCAGTGCGCTGTAGGTGGCGAAGATGACCTCGTGGCGCTGGGCCGGGGCCATGTCCCGGACGTCGAGCACCCCGTCACCCTTCGCGCCGTCGCCTCGGGCGCCGGTGAAGCTGACCGGCACGGCGGTGACGCTGCGGGCGAGCTTGTGCAACGCGGCCGTCACGCGGACGGCGAGGTCCGGCCGGGGGGAGCGGAGCACGGCCCAGGCTGAAGCCACGGTCCTACAGGCCCGGTCACCTTCCCCGCCCGCTGCCAACGTCCCGGCCGCCTCGAGCAGCAAGGCCAGCAGACCCCCCTCGGTATCGGCTGCCGGCCCGGCGGGGCTGTCGGCGCCCGTTTGCTTGGCACCTTCGATGAGCTCGTGCATCCTGCCGAGCAGCGCGGCCAGGTCGGCCCCCTGGGCTTGCAAGCGGGGCAAGATCACTTCGTTTTCCCTGTCCACATGAGCGGCGAAGAGGGAGCCGACCGTGCTCGCCAGTTCGAGGGCGCTCGGCCCATTGGAAGCGTTGGCGAGCGCCTCGGTGAGCGCGGCCAGCCGGCGGTGCTCGCTGCTCATCTCCTGCACGGTTTCTGCCAGGTCACCTGTCTCCGTGGCCGCTTGGTAGATGGTCGGCTCTTCAGCCGAGGCGTGAGGCAGGACCTCCTCGGCCAGGAAGGCGATCAACTCGGCAACTGCCGGCTCGTAACGGTCTTCCTCAGCTACCGCTTTGCTCAGCGCGCCCACCCTCTCGGCGACGCCCTCAGTCAGGCTCCGGTGGTGGGCCAGCATGGCCTCGAAGGCTTCCGTCTCGATGATGGTCACTCCAACTCCTTCGGTCGGGCCCGGTGGGCCACATATTTCAAGTTCTAGTCTATCTTAGATAAAGGAAGGACGAGGGAAGTTTTCTCTAGTTTGTACTAGATGTTAGTGGCTAAGCTGTGAGCCCGAGGAGCAGTGCCATGTGGGCGGCGGCACTAGGTGGGACCATGGCCCCAGTGCCGAAGGCCCCAGTGCCGAAGGCCCCAGTGCCGAAGGCCCCAGTGCCGAAGGCCCCAGTGCCGAAGTCCCCGGTGCTGTTCACGGTGGGCCACAGCACGGCCAGCCGAGAGGATCTGTCCGAGCTGCTCCGGCAGGCCGGGGTGCGCCGGGTGGTGGACGTGCGGACCGCGCCGGGGAGCCGGCGCCATCCCCAGTTCGGGCGTCACGAGCTCGAGGTGTGGATGCCCGAGGACGGCTTCACTTACCGCTGGGAGCCGGCGCTCGGAGGTTTCCGGCGCCCGTCCGCCCTTTCTCCCAACGTGGCCCTCCGGCACCCGTCGTTCCGTGGGTACGCGGACTACATGACGACCGCGCCCTTCGCGGCGGCGCTCCGCTCGGTCCTCGACGAAGCGGGCGAGGAGCCGACCGCGGTGATGTGCAGCGAGGCCCTGTGGTGGCGGTGCCACCGGCGCCTGATCGCTGACGCGGCCACGCTCCTATTCGGCGTCGAGGTCGCGCCACATAACCCAGGACGGCCGCCTGGAGCCCCACCGCCCGACCGAGGGGGCGCGCCTCGGCCAGGAGCCGGGCGTCTTGGTGTACGACGGGCTGGGGCTGGGCGCCTGACCGGGGTGGCCGTCCCCGGGACACGTCAGTGCTGGTGGGCTGGGCACCACCAGGTCGTGCGGCCGCCGATCTTGTCGTGGCGGAGAAGATGGCCGTCCCTCGGGCATTTGCCGCCGGCTACGCGCTCGGGCATCAAGTCCCCGGTGTGGGAGCCACCGCGCTCGGCCATGTCAGCGAGGGAGGCCCGCAAGTGGTGGTGGAGGCGCCGGGTCTCGGCGCCTGCGAGGCTGGCCGCCGGCCGGAACGGGGAAAGCCCGGCCCGCCACAGCACCTCGTCGGCCGAGAGGTTGCCGAGCCCGGCCAGGTGGACCTGGTCCATGACCCTGGCCTTGAGCGGGGACCGGCTGCCAGAGAGGGCTTGGGCCAGCTCCTCCTCGGTTACGCTGGCCGCGTCGTAGCCGAGGCGGCCCTCGTCGGGGTCGAGCTCTACCCCGCCCAGGCGGCGGACGTCGGAGACGACGAGGTGCCCTTGGTCGGCGAAGGTGACACGCAAGCGTTCGTACTTGGCGAGCAGGTGGTCGGAGGAGTAGAGCAGCTGGCCCACGCCGGCCCTCCCGTCGACGGCCAGGCGGCCGGTCATCCCGAAACGGAGCCCGAGCACCGGCCCGGCACCGCCCTCGGGCATCTCGGTATCGAGCAGGAGGAGCTTGCCCCGGCGCCGGGCGGCGACGAACTGGCCCCCCACCATCACTACCAGGTCTCCCGCCTCGAGCCCGCGCTTTAGGTACCACGTGTCCGGGGTGCCCACGGCGGCGATCGGCCTCTTCAGGGCCTCCTCGGCCAGCTGCCGGTAGGCCTCGACCTCGAGCAGCTCAGGCACGCCGGCCACCGCCCGGCCGAGGCCGTTCGACCTCGTTCGCGGGGGCGGGCGCCGGCCCGGGCTCGCCGAAAATGAGCCGTGGCCCCGAAGGCCACCTGAAGTAGCGCCAGGCCCAATTGACGAGCACCACCGCCCGGTTGCGGAACCCGATCAGGTAGACGAGGTGGAGGCCGAGCCACGCCAACCAGCCCGGCGTGCCCCGCAGCACCAAGCCCCCCCTCAGCCAGGCCACCGCGGCACGCCGGCCGACCGTCGCCATCATGCCCTTGTCCTTGTAGGTGAACGCCTGGGCCGGCTCACCCCGGAGGTGGCGCAGGATCTGCCTGGCGGCGTGGTCGCCCGACTGGATGGCGACCTGGGCGACTTGGGGGGACCACCCCCGGCCCCCGGGAGCGGGCACCGCCGCCGCGTCCCCGGCGACGAAGACCTCGGGGTGGCCCTCCAAGGAAAGGTCGGGGCGCACTTCGACCCGACCGCCCGGAGCCCGCTTTTGGCCCCCGCCTCGGGGGTCGCCGGCCAGGGAGGCCGCGAGGGTGCCCTCGACAGAGACCCCGGCCACCCATACCACGGTGTCGGCGGCGATTTCTTCGCCCGTGCTCAGGCGCACCCCGGCGGGGTGGACCTCAGCCACGCGTGTGCCGAGCCTCACCTCGACACCCCGCTCCTCGAGCACCCGTTGGGCGTAGCGCCGGGCCCGGGCCGGGAACCCCATGAGCAGCTCGTCCAAGGCGTCGAAGAGGATGACCCGGGCACGCAGACGGTCGAACTGGAGCCGGTCGTGGCGGACGGCCGTGTCGAGGAGCTCAACCAACGCCCCCGCCGTCTCCACGCCGGTCGGGCCCCCGCCCACGATCACGAACACGGGGGCACCCCCGTCGCGGCCCCCGGCGGCGTCGGCTTTCTCCAGCACGGACAGGACGTGGTTGCGCAGCCGGCGGGCGTCCTCCAGCGTGTACAGGCGGAAGGAGCCCTCGGCTACGCCGGGCACCCCGAAGTTGGCCGCCGTGGCGCCCGTGGCCACCACCAGGTAGTCGTAGGGCAAGGGGCCGGCGCCTTCGAGCTCGACCCGCTGGGCGGCCAGGTCGACCCCGGTGGCGAGGGCGTGGACGAAGCGCACGTGGGGCCGGCGCCGGAAGATCGTGCGCACCGGGTAGGCGACATCGCCCGGCGCGAGGCCAGCCGTGGCCACCTGGTAGAGAAGGGGCTGGAAGGTGTGGAAGTTGTGCCGGTCCACGAGCGTGACTTCGAGCGGTGCAGGTGCCAGGCGCCGCACCGCGGCCAGCCCGGCGAAGCCGGCGCCTATGACCACGGCCCTCGGCGCTCGCGCCCGGTCGTTCCCTGCCGGGCCTGACCCGGGCTCCCCGCTCGACCCGAGATCGCCGCGGTCCGTGCTCACCGTGGCGTCACCCCGCTGGTGGGGATGTGCGCTCGAGGGCGTGGAGGGCGACGGTCGAGTGGGCGTACGCCCCTCCCGCCCGCATCTCGGCCGCCACCCAGATGGCTTCCATGATCTCTTGGTCGGTGGCCCCTTTTTGGCGCGCCAGGCGCGAGTGGCCGGCGATGCAGTAGGGGCACTGGGTCGTGTGGGCCACGGCCACCGCGACCAGCTGCTTGGTCTTCTCGGGCAGGGCGCCGGCCTTGAACACGGTCCGGCTGAAGTTCTCGAAGGCGTCGTTTATCTCGGGGGCGAGCTCCCTCCGGCGCCGGCCGACTTCGGCGGTAGCGGGCGGGTAGACGGCGTGGTCGTCAGGCAATTTGTCTCCTTTATCTAGCTCCTGTTAGATATAACATCCATCGTGGCAAGACTCTTCCCGCCCCAGGGTGCTTTGCTGGTCCGGCTGGCCAGGTGGCCGGCGCCAGCCAGGCCGTCGAGCAGGAGGTGGGAGCACGCCAGCCCGTCGCCACACTAGAAGACCGGGCGACCTCCAGAGCAGCTAGACGAAATCATGACCAATCAGGTAAACTATTGCGGTGCACCGAGAGGTACCAGGGGCAACGTCATGAGGAGGGCGCCGTGAAGACATGGGCCAAGGCTCTGTTCAGCTTCCCTGACCCCGTCAACGAGGTGGCAGCCCGAGTAGTGGCGGGCGGGGTCGTAGCCATGTCGGTCACCGCCATTGCGGCCGGCGTGCCGTGGTTGCTGGTACCTATCACCTATGGGTTTTATGCCCGCGCCCTGACTGGCCCCACCCTGAGCCCGCTCGGGCAACTGGCGACCCGGGTGGTGGCGCCCCGCCTCGGGCCGGCCCGCCCCGTCCCCGGGCCCGCCAAGCGCTTCGCCCAGGCCGTGGGCGTCGTCTTCTCTACCTCGGCCTTGGTGCTGTGGTTCGCCGCCGGCCAGCACCTGGCCGCCTGGGCCGTGCTGGGCGCCCTGGTTGGCGCGGCATCGCTCGAGTCGTTCGCCGGCTATTGCGTCGGTTGTCGCATTTTCGGCCTGCTCATCAACTGGGGCCTGCTGCCCGAAAGCGCCTGTCGGTCGTGCGCGGACCTGAGCCGGCGCCATCCGCAGCTACTCGGGGCAGCCGGAGCCCACCAGCCCTTGCCTTAGCGCGCAACCTGAGCTTCGTATGCCTGGGCGCGCGCCGCTGGAGGGGCCGGAGATTCAGGTTTAGGGAAACCCTGGGGGTGTTCTCGGTGCAGTTTTTGCTTCCGGGCGCGCTCGGCGTCGCTATGTGGCCCGCCGGCGCACCCAGAAGTTGGGAACGCACCCTGTTGAGCCAGAGAGCCCTTACCGGGTGCGCTGGGCGTCGTTGCGGAGCGCTGGCCGGGCGAGCGCCCCCACGAGGGCCCAGGAGGACGGCTCGCACGTAGGGGTAACGGGCCCTCGCCGGCGAGTGGGTGTACCACGAAAAAGACGCCCCCCGCGGGCAGCCCCGCGGCTCGTACTCGGGGGAGCCCGGGCCGACCGACGGCTAGTCGACGGCCTCGGTTCCCAGGTGATGATCCCGTCTTTGACGAAGACCCGCCACGAGCACGAGCCCGTGCAGTTGACCTCGTGGGTCGAGCGCACCACCTTGTCGTGGCGCCATCGCTCCGGGTACAACTCCTCGGCCCGCCGGCCTCCCCTGCGGTGCAGTTCCCGGGTGCTGGCGGAGGGCTCGCCCGGTTGGATGTAGCGGGCAGCCCGCCCGAGGCCGGTTTCCGCGACAAGTTCTTTGCCCCCCTGGCGCCGCATCACCGGTCAGGGTAGGGGGCTGGTCGCGGGCGGTTATCGGGGACAAACCGAGGCCTGCGACGTACGGCATGACCGCAGCCATGCGACCGCATCACCGTCACCGTAGCTCGGGGCGAAGATCCGCGTAAGGACCGAACTATAGAGCTGTTCTGGCTGATTTAGCAGCCTGAGGTGGTACCTTGTTATGCACATGGCGCCATTTACCTCGCCCGTGCGCACGGTCCCAGACGACGTTCAGGCCCAGGCCAGGGCGCTCGGGGACCCGACGCGCTTTCGCATCTTCCGCTACATCTTCGAGGCGGCCAGGCCGGTGGACGTGGCCGAGCTGACCAGCTACACCCAGCTCAACCACAACGCTGTCCGCCAGCACTTGGACGTGCTCACTTCGGCTGGCCTCGTCACCGAAGGCCAAGAGGAGCGGACCCGTCCAGGGCGGCCCCGCCTCCTCTACGAGTCCGCCCCCGACTCGGCCGGGCTGTGGGGCACGCCCGGCCCCTACGAGCAGCTGGCGACGTCGCTCGCCGAAGCCATGCGCACCGGTTCGTCGCCCGAAGAGGTGGGCTGGCACGTCGGCCTGGCCCGGGCACGGGAGATGTCACGGCGGGGACCGGTCGCCGACGCGATAGGGGCCATGGAGCACGAGATGGCGCGGGCCGGGTTCAAGCCCGCCCGACGAGAGCGCCCGCGCGGGGTCGAACTGGTCCTCGAGCGCTGCCCGTTCGAGAGCGCCGCGGCCGCCAACGCCAAGGCTGTCTGCCCGTTGCACCTGGGCCTCGCGAGGGGGCTCGCGGAGGGCCTCGGCGGCGTGGAGGTGGAGGGCCTGGTGCCGAAGAACCCGCACAAGGCCGGCTGCCGGCTGCTGGTCAGGAAGCCCTGACGGCGTTGCCGGCCCATCCTGCCCGCGATGGCCAGTGCTCTCCCGGGCCGGGCAGCACGGGGGCGGAAGAGCCCGTGGCGCTCAAAGAGCCGGACACCGCCGGCGACCCGGCCTGCCTGGCGCACCTCGTGTGCCCTGCCTGCGGGGCGGTGACAACGGAGGGCCACCGGCCTGGCTGCGATCTCGAGCGGCTAGCCGACGACTAAAAGCTCTCTCAGCTCGGGCGCTACGGGGCGCCGGTCGAGCGCCAGTACCCGTCCCGCATTCCTCGAGCGGGGTGTCGCCGACCAGGGCAAAGCTGCCCCCGGGGCGGAGCCCCTCGAACCGTTCGAAGACCACCCTTTGGCGGAGCGCAGGCTCGAGGCCCCTCACGTCGAGGGCTGCCCTCAGCCAACTTCTGCCGAAGCGGCAGTTGGCCCGGTGCCAGTTCGCGCCGGCGGGCTCACTTCACCTTTTGCTTCGTGGCCACTTTGGGATGCTGGGCGGCGCCGCCCTGGCGTGCACCTAATTGGTCAGCGTCGGCCACGGGCCCCGCGAAGCCATGAGGCCGTTGCACTGGCGCCAGCCCGGTCCAAGCGTCCGGCAGTTCGAGGGCCAGGCGGTCAAGCTCTTCCAGGTGGAGGGCCGAAAGGGCTTCAAGGCGTAGCGCCCCGGCCTCGGTCAGGTGCAACCGTACGATGCGATGGTCGAAGCTGTCCCTTGCGCGGTACACGAGCCCGGCTGCTTCCGCCCGGTCCACCAGGCCGACGACGCTGTGGTGGCGCAGCAGTAGGTAATCGGCGACCTCACCTATCGTGGGGGCGGGCCGGTCGCCATGACCTCGAATGGCCAAGAGCAACTGGTGCTGGGCGGGGGTCAGGCCGGCGGCTCTGGCTTGGCGCTCGCTCCAGCGTTCGAAGTGGCGAAGCCCAGTACGCAAGGCGAGCAAACGCGCGTAAGAGGCGTTGGACAAGGGCATCCTGGCAACGATGTTATCTCGCTACGACTTTTCTGGCTACGCCTTTCCTAGCTGCCGTCGCACGGGAGGGGAGCAGCGGTACCGCGTCACGCCGGAAGCCATGGTCATGAGGGCGCGGGCGGCACTTTACCGGAGCAGGGGGCGATCTCTACGTAAGAGTGGCGATCTCGAAGCTTGTGAGGCATTTTTCCAAAGTGGAGGGCGCTATGGAGGAGAAGGGGCGCCGGCCAGAGCGGCTTGGGGCAGGCACCGCTGGCCTCGGGTGGCTGTCACAGTTGCAGGCGCTCTCGCGGTCGCCGGCGTTGGCACTCTCCTCAGGTTCGCGGTCAAGAAAGGCCCGAGCGCCTCGTCGCTTTACGGCTACTACACATCAAAGCTCGCTGGCCTGGAGGAGCGTTCGATGGAGGGCCGGCAAGCCTTGCGCTGGATGACTGGTGGCAGGGCGGCGCCGGGCTGGGAGGGAGGGCGCGACCTCCCGACGTTCTTGTTGCCCTGGAGCGGTGAGGGCCCCGGCAGGTACGTGGGCTGGCTCTTCGCCGGCGCGCCCGGCCCGCGGATGAGCGAGGCAGAGGAGGAAAGGATAAGCCGTCAAGTCCCCGCAGGTGCGATCGTGGATGCAGCAGCCGGCACGGTCAGCTTCAACGGCGGTGCCGTGCGCCTGGACGCCGTCGCCTTGCCGACGCACCGCTTCGCGCTGGCGGGCTTGTCAGACCCGACCATCGTGGTGCGAGCCGGGGCCAGGGTGCGCGTCGAAGTCGTCAACGAGGACCCGACGAGCGCGCACGGCTTGGTCGTCGCCAAGAAAGGAGCGACCTCGACGTGGTTGCCGATGGCCGAGACGACGCCAGCTTTCCCAGGTTCGGCGCTCTGGTTCCTCGGTGACCCACTGCAGCGGGCGCTCACGTGGGCAGCGTCAGCTTCCGAGCGCCCAGGCCGCGCATCTACCAGTACCTGGACCCGGTACCGGGCAACGCCCAGCTGGGCATGGCCGGCACCTTGGTCGTGAAGGATAGATGAATTGACGCCCCGGCACGAGGGCGGAGCGTCGAAGACACTCTGGCGGTTAGGAGGCTAGCTGGTCCCTAATGCCCTGCAAGGCGGCATCGACTTGGTCGAACTTCGCTTTCACGGAAGTGAACCCCAAGTCCATCTGTGCCCGCATATTGGTAGGTTCCGTATGCAACTCTGCGCGCACGTCGCGTAGCTCGGCGACGACGGCGAAACCCTCCCCGATGGCCGAGATCGTGCGTTCCATGTAGTTGGCGACGCTGCCGGCCATTATGGCATCGTGAGTAGCACGTCCGCCGGGGGCTCGACTGATGTCAGGCCGCCCTCACGCTCGGGCGTGGGGGCGGCAGGGCAGCCGCCGTCCCTCCGTCGGTGTGCCCTCGCCGGCGCCGAGCCAGAGCAGTGCCGGCGGCAACGGCCGCGAAGCAGGAGGCGGCGCCTACGAGCAGGCCGGTACGGGGTTCGGACTCGGAGATGACCCAGCCGATGGCCGGGCCGCCGATCGGTGTCGTGCCCTGGAAGGCCAGTTGCCAGAGCGAGAGGGACCGTCCCCGCATCGTCGGCCTCGAGCTGAGCTGGATGGTCGAATTGCCGACCGAGACGAATGACACGCTGCCCCACCCGACGAATAGGAGCCCGACGTAGGCGAGGTCGAGCGACGGTGCCAGCGCTGTGAAGAGGATCGCCAGGCCGAAGCCGACGGCACCGACGACCACGGGGCGCACCCCCGTCCGGCCTCGGGCAGCGGTGATGAGCCCTCCCGCGACCGCCCCGACGCCCATGAAGGCAGTCATGAAGCCGTAGGCCTCCGAGCCACCATGGAAGGTGCGGGTGGCGAAGACGGGGAGGCTCACCGTGAACTCGTAGGCCAGGGTGCCGATCAAGCCCATCATTACGAGGGGGACGGCGATCTCGGTGGTGTGGGCCGCGTAGGAGATCCCCTCGCGGAGCTGCCCCTTGGCTCTCGGCTCGGGTGGGCTCGGGCGGAGGGCGCTCTTGTCCATGACGAGGAGCGAAGTGACTACCGCCACGAAACTCGCTGCGTTGAGCAGGAAACAGATGCCAACCCCGGCGGTGGCAATCAGCACGCCGGCGACGGCCGGGCCGACCGCCCGGGCGCCGTTGGACATTACCGAGTTGAGCGTGACAGCGTTGCGCAGGTTGTCCCGGCCCACCATTTCTCGTATGAAGGCTTGCCGGGAAGGGTTCTCGAAGACGTTGTTGAGGCCGAGCACCACGGCCAGGACGCAGACCTGCCAGAAGCGGTCCCTACCGAGCACGACGAGGGCCCCGAGGGCAAGTGCCTGCAGCCCCATCAAGGCCTGCAAGACAGCCATCATCTTGCGCTTGTCCACCCGGTCGGCCACGACCCCGCCGTAAGGGGCGAGCAACAGGACCGGCAGCGCCTGGATGGCTACCACGAGCCCTAGGTCCGTGGCCGAGTGGGTGAGCTCGAGGACGAGCCAGGCCTGCGCGGTCGTCTGCATCCAGGTACCGATGAGCGAGATGGACTGGCCGGTGAAATAGAGGCGGTAGTTGGGGACCCGGAGTGATGCGAAGGTCTGGTTCCCGAGGCGACGCAGGTGGCGCCTCATGGGTTTCGCGCCTTCAACTGGTCGGCGAGGGCCTCGAGAGCAGGCAGCCCCTCCAGGATCGCGGCACGCTCGGCCCGAGAGAGCCGGGCCAGCCCGAGCGACAATAAGTCGCGTTGTCTCCGGATCTCCGTGTGGGGACGTTGCCCGGCGGCGGTCGCCTCGACGAGCGATGCCCGGTGGTCGGACGGGCCCACCCGGCGCGTGATGAGGCCCGCCTTTTCCAGGTCGTGGACGAGCCTGGACAACATGGTCGGGTTCATGCCTTCGGTAGAGGCGAGTCGGGCAGGCGGAGCGGGTCCTGCCGGACGATGCAGGCGAGGACGCTCGCTCCCGCCGGGGTGAGCGAGGCGCCGGCCCAGGCCCGGTCCGAGCGCCGGAAGAGCCGCGCCACCGCGGCGCGGAGCCGCTCGGCCGTCCCGGGGTCTTCTGTACCCTCGGGCCGAAGCAGCGTCACCTCACCCAGCACCCAGTCAACCCCCTGGCGCCGGCCAGGGCCGAGCAGCCCTCCTAGTTGCTTGTCGAATAGCAACCATCTTAGCTTGCGCGGGAGCGAGGGCGTCCCGGCTACCCGGTCTTACCCGCGAAGGACTTTGGGCCTTTCAGGACGACCGCAATCGTGAAGTTCTGCCGCCCTCCTGGTCCCGCCGAGCGCCGTCGCCCATCCCGACGAGATCCTGCGGGGCGCCGCTGACCGCATGGCTGCCCTCGGGCTCGGGGTGTTGCCCGTCGTCGACCGGTCCGACTCCCGCTACCTAGACGGGCTCGTCACCCAGTTCGACCTGCTCGAGGCACGCCAAAAGCTCCTCGAAGAGGAACGCCGTGCAGAGCGGGTGCTCACCTTGCGCCGGCTGCGGGCCAGGAGCGCTGCGGTCGAACCGCCTGTGTAGATCCGGCCCGCTGCCGGGCAAGCGGGAGGCCCGGAGGGGCTGTCAGGCGACCCTTTCGGCTTCGTCCTCCAGCGCCCCAAAGGGCTCTACCCGCTGAGAGTGAGCGGAGACCTGCCGGAGCGTCCTTTGGGCGGGCTCGGGGAGCAGGCGCGTCAAGAGCAGGCCGATCCCGGCGGCCACGGCGGCTATGGCCAGCATCGGCCGCAGCCCGAACCGTGCATCGAGGGCCGGTACGAGGAAAACCCCGACGAACGCGCCGAGCTTGCCCAACCCGGCAGCGACCCCGTGCCCCGTCGTGCGCGAGTACACCGGGAACACCTCCGATGGCAGCACGAAGGTCGTTGTGTTGGGGCCGAACTCGACGAAGAAGTAACTGAGCCCGAACACGGCGATGAACGCACCGATACTGGCCGTCAGCGCGGGCACCGCGAAGAGGGCGAAGAAGGCCAGCACGAGCGCGCCGAACCCGAGAGATTGGAGCCGGCGGTGGCCGATGCGGTCCATCCACCAGATAGCGGCCGCGTAGCCAGGCACTGCGAATACCACGAACATTGCCAAGGACCAGACCAGCTTCGCCGTGACATCGGCTCCGGGGTCCACTCCCTTCAAGATGACGGGCAGCGACAGGGTGTTGCCGTAGTAGGCGTAATCGAAGACGAACCAGGCGCCGGCTGTGCCGACGACGAGCTTGAGCATCCGTAGGTCTGTCAGGCGCAGCCTGCCCTCGCGGGGCATTGCTGGGGGGACCACGCCCGGGACCGGCCGAGAGGACGAGGGAGCCGGCAGGGCTCCCTTGGAGAAAATCGCCATCTCTTCGGCAGCCTTGGCGGCTCGCCCCTGGACCTCGGCCTGGAACCTCGGCGATTCGGGCATTTTGGTGCGGAAGTAAATGACGGACAGGGCCGGAAGTGCGCCTAGGCCCAGGAGCAATCGCCAAGTGAGGTCGTGGCCCACGTGGGCCTCCAAGAGGGCGAGTGCGATCAATGGGCCGACGATCAGGCCCAGTGCCTGCATCGAGAACACCATGCTCACTAGACGACCCCGGTCGCGGCGGTTCGAGTACTCGCTCATCAGCACGGCCGAGACGGGGTAGTCGCCACCAATGCCCAAGCCGAGCAGCAAGCGCGTCAAGACCAGGACCAAGACGTTCGGTGCCAGGGCGGAAAGGAGGGCTCCCGCCACCATCACGCTGGCGACCAGAGCGTAGACCTTCTTGCGTCCGAAGCGGTCGGCAAGACGGCCGAAAATGACGGCGCCGATGAAGGCCCCCAGTACCGCTGCCCCGGACACCCAGCTCGTCTCTGCCGTTGAGAGGTGCCATTCGCTAGAGACCAGGGCCGCCACCGTACTAATGACGAACAAGTCGTAAGCGTCGGTGAAAAAGCCCATCCCCGAGACAACGACCGCCTTGCGGTGGAAGCGGGACAGGGGGGCCTCGTCAAGAGCCTGAGCAAGATCGTCTTTCCTGCTCCGCTCGGCATGGTCCGTTCCGGCTTCCTTGTGGCGAAGAGCGGAGCCGGCACCGAGGTGGGGCGGGAGAGGGCTGTTACCTTTTGGTTGCATACGCTCTGGCTTGCCAGTATGTCGGGCGCAAGTAAACGCAGGCCGAACTCCGACCGGATTCAAGATGAATACAAGATGAACACCCAGTGAACTGGGCTGAGCAACCTCTCCCAGACCGAGCGCCCGTTGGGGCACCAGGGCGCCCCGGGCGTCCGGCGGCACACCGTTGCTTGACCGGACCGATGTTCGCAGGCCCCAAGCCCTGCCGGGCCTGCCGGCGCTGGAGGGTGGTCAGCGCCGGAAGGGGGCTGCCACCTCGGTGAGAAATCGGTCCATAAGGTCACGTCGCGCTGCCCCTGTGCCGAGGTTCCAGTCCGGGAGGATGAACTCGTCAACTCCAGCTCGCTCGTAACGGCCGAGCATGTCCTGCATCTCGGCCGAGCTCACCTCGACGCTCGGCATCCGGGAGATGGGAGCCCCCGCCCCGTCCAGGGTGACGATGACCTGGGCGGACCGAGCGATCGTGCCGGGATCTCGTCCCAGTTTCTCGCAATGGCGGCCCAGGACGGCGCCCTTGGCCGCGATCACCTCGGGTGTACCCCAGGTGTTCCACTCGTCGGCCCACTTGGCTGCTATTCGCAACGTCACTTTTTCGCCGGCGCCCCCGATGAGCAGTGGCAGGCGGTCCTGGAGAGGTTTCGGCTCCATCGGGGCGTCGACGAGATGGTAATAGCGGCCGTCGAAGTTTGCCCTCTGCGTGGTGAGGAGCCCGCGGAGCACGGCGCAGGCCTCGTCCAGGCGGGCGAGCCGGCCCGGCATGTCCGAGTACTCGATCCCGTAGGCGCGGTGCTCGTTTTCTTGCCAGCCGGCACCGATCCCGAGCACCAGGCGGCCACCGCTCAAATGGTCGACCGTGGCCGCCATGTTGGCAAGGACGGCCGGGTGGCGGTAGGTGTTCCCCGTGACCAGGGAGCCGAGGCGAAGGCCCGGGACGCTCGTCGCCAGCCCGGCGAGCACGCTCCAGCATTCGAGGAGCGGCCCGTCCGCGGGCGCCGCGGCAGGCATGAAGTGGTCGGCGACCCAGAGGCCGTCCCACCCCGTTTTCGCGGCGTGCGAGGCCGCGTCGAAGAGCTTGTCCCAAGGCTGAGTCGTCGATGGCCAGATGCTGAAGCGCATGGCGTCACGCTACAGCGGCTGGCCTTCGAATAGTATTGGCTGCGCCCGGGCTTCTCGGTAGTTGTGCCATCGTTACGGCGTGGCGTGGCCGGAAGCCAGGGTCGGCCCTGGGTCAGGCCAGGCTGACGAGCTCGAGGGCGTCGTCGTCCCAGGCATCTTCGGCTCCCTCCGGCATGGTGAGGACGCGATCAGGGGCGAGCTCGGCCACAAAGCTCGTGTCGTGGCTCACCACGACCATGGCGCCGGGCCATTCCGACAATGCCCGCCCTACGCCTTCTCTCGAGGGGGGGTCGAGGTTGTTGGTCGGCTCGTCGAGCAGCAGGCAGTTGTGGCGCCCGGCCACCAACTGCGCCAGGGCCAACTTGGTCTTTTCACCGCCCGATAAGGTGCCGGCATCTTGGAAGGCCGTGTCCCCGACCAGGCCGAACATCCCGAGGAGCCCTCTCAGCTCCGTCTCGGTCGCAGCTCGCTCCTTGCGTAGGTGGCCGATCACGCTTTGCCCGGGCTGGATACCCTCGTGCTCTTGGGCGTAGTAGCCGACCGAGACGCCGACGCCTGCCCTCCAAGAGCCTTGCGTGGGCTCGGAAAGCCCGGCCAAGATGCGCAACAGGCTGGTCTTTCCCGCCCCGTTGAGGCCCATGACGAGCAACCTCTGGCCGCGCTCGACGGCGAAACCGACGTCTTCGAAGACCAGTGCCGGCCCGTACGCCTTGGCCAACCCGACCACTTCGAGGACCACGCGCCCGCAGTGAGGGGGAGGAGGGAAAGAGACGTTGTAGCGCCGCTCCCGTCGCACCGCCGGCGTCACGGCGGCGGCCTGCAGTTTCGACACGCGCTTGTCGAGGACCTTGGCCACCCTCGCTCGCTTCGCGCTCTGGTGGCGCATCGACTCCGCGAGCGTCGACAGGCGTTTGATCTCTGCGGCTTGGCGGCTAGCCAGCTTGGCCTGCCGCTCCTCGTCGGCCGCTCGCGCCTCCCGGTACTGGGAAAAGGTGCCCTTGTACTCCACCATTGCACCCTCGTCGAGGTGCAGCACGCGCGTGATCGAGCTGTCCAGCATTTCTATGTCGTGGCTGACGACCAGGAGGGCGCCGCGATAGGAGCGGAGGAACCCCACGAGCCACGTTTTGGCGTCCCCGTCCAGGTGGTTGGTGGGCTCGTCGAGCAGCAGCACGTCACTGCCGGCGAAAAGTATCCTCGCCAGTTCGAGCCGCCTGCGCTCACCGCCCGATAGCACCCTCACGGGGAGGTCCAGCCGGTCGCCGTCCAGCCCCAGGCCTGCCACCAGCTTTCGCGCCTCCGCCTCCGCCGCGTAACCGCCCGCCGACGAGAACTGCTCCTCGGCCCGTGAAAACCGGTGGATGGCGCGAGGCGATGGGTCTTCCTCCATGGCCAGGCGCAATTTCTCGAGCCGCTGGGCCTGCTCGTCGAGGCCGCGCCCCGAGAGGACGTGCTCGAGCCCGCTGGCGGCGAAGTCGCCGTAGTGGCTGCGCGGCTCTTGTGCCAGCCACCCGAGCGCGCCCTGGACCCGGACACTCCCGGCTGCAGGCTGGAGCTCGCCGCCGAGGGCCCGGAGGAGGCTGGTCTTCCCGGCGCCGTTGCGGCCCACGAGACCGACCTTGTCGCCGGCGCGCACCGCGAAGGTCGCATCCTCGAGGGTGACGCGGCCGCCAACTTCGATGCTCAGCCCGTGCGCTGAGAGCATGGCTCCATCATGGCCTGCCGGAGCCGAGCGGCGGCCCTATTTATCAGCCCGCCACCGGCGGCACTAGAGTCGGGACAACATCTGATGTATAGGCCGAAAGGGGTTTAGTCCGCTAGTGCAGGCAAAGTTGGTGTGCGTGGGTTCGTACGGCCCGGGCATGGGCGGCCACGGCGCTGGTATTTACCTTTTCTGGCAGGGCCGTTCTGGTGTGCTGACACCAGCGGGGACGTTTGATATGGCGGCCCCGTCGTGGCTCTGCTGGCACCCACGCCTGCCGGTCCTCTACGCAGCCGACGAGCAGGAAGGCACGGTGAGCGCGCTGGCGCTCGGCCCTGACCGTTCGTCCGGCCAAGACCTTTTGAGGGTGCTGGAGCGGCTGCCGAGCGGTGGCCGCGAGCCCTGCCACCTCGCCGTGTGCGGCAAGGGCGAATACCTGGCTTGTGCCAACTACGGGAGCGGGAGCGTCTCCATCTTTCGCCTCGACCCCGAGGGCAAGCTCGTGGAGCGCACCTGGCTCGCCGAACACCACGGGTCGAGCCGGGACAGCGAACGCCAAGACCGAGCGCACCCCCACATGGTCGTCCCTACGGCCGACGGCAGCCGGGTCAGCGTGGTCGACCTCGGCACCGACGAGGTCCGCAGTTACCAGCTGTCGGCGCAAGGAGAGCTTTTCCTGTTGGTGACCTCGACGGTCCCCCCGGGTAGCGGCCCCCGCCAACTGGTGCGGGTGCCCGGGAGCCGGCGTGTGTTCGTGGTCGCAGAGCTCACCTCGGCACTGATCGTGGCAGACGAGGCCGAAGACGGGGGGATCGTAGTTACGGGCACTTTGGTTGCCACGGCGGCGAGCGGGAGGGAGGGCTCCCCACGCAACTTTCCTTCCCAGGCGACGCTCTCGAGTGACCACCGCCTGCTCTACCTCTCCAACCGTGGTGCCGACACCATCGCCGTGTTCGCTACAGATGATCTGCGCCGTACCGGCGAGTACCCGAGCGGCGGCAAGTGGCCGCGCCACTTCGCGCTCGACGGGCCATATCTCTACGTTGCCAACCAGTTCGACGACACACTGGCCCTGCTCGAGATAGACCCCTTGACCGGGGCGCCATCAATTTCGTCGACCTACACCGTGGGCAGCCCGGCTTGCGTCGTGGTCCGCTGACCCGAGCTCTGGCCCAGCCGCTGGCAGACGCGGCGCCAGCCTGACCGGCGGCCTCCGCCCTTTTGCCGCTCGCCCTTTTGCCGCTCGCCCTTTTGCCGCTCGCCCTTTTGCCGCACGGCTGTCGGGCCTAGGGTGGCGTAGATGGCAGTTGTTTCCGTCAACGGCCGTTCCTACCCGCTCGATGGCGCGACCGGGATGTTGGTCGGCTGGCTGCGGGGCGCTCTCGGGCTCATCGGCACCAAGCCCGGCTGCGGGGAGGGCGTGTGCGGTGCCTGCACGGTACTGGTCGACGGAGAGCCAGTGCTGTCGTGCCAGACGCCGGTCGGTGAGGTCGCCGGGCGGGCGGTCACCACCGTCGAAGGGCTGGCCGCCGGCGGCCGGCTCCACCCGGCGCAGCAGGCGCTGGTCGAAGAGCGGGCTTCCCAGTGCGGGTACTGCACGCCCGCCATGGCCTTGCGCATCACCGCCCTCCTCGACCACGACCCCGATCCCGACGACGGCGCCATCACCGCTGCCCTCGGGCCCAACCTGTGCCGCTGCGGCAGCTACACCCGGATCCGCCGCGCCGCCCACCGGGCAGCCGACCTCCGGCGGAAGGCAGCTGGCGAGGGTACGGGGGTGGGAGAGAACGGCTTCGACGAGGTGAGCCGGGACGGCGGTGCCACGAACCTCCTGCCGAGGCCACGGCGACCATGGGACCTCGTCCCTCCCGAGGAGCGTGAGTACGAGGCGCTCCTCGGTCCCGGGCTCGTCTGCGTGTGGCCGGCCGCCCAGCCACCCGGGAGCTGGGCTCGGCAGGGCGGGGCATGGATCCACGTGGCGCCGGCGGGAACGGTGCGTGCGTTCAGCGGCAAGGTCGATGTCGGGCAGGACAATCGGACCGCTTTCCGGCTCCTCGTGGCCGAGGAGCTGGGGGTGGACCTCGACCGGGTGACGGTGGTCCAAGGCGACACCGACTTGTGCCCCTATGACATGGGCACCTTCGGCAGCCGTTCCATGCCCGACAGTGGCGAGGCGCTGAGGCGGGCAGCCGCCGGCGCCCGCGCCGCCCTCGAGGAGATCGGCGGAGCGGGCCGGCTCGGAGGGGCGTTCCGGCTGGTTGTGCTCGACACCGAACCCTCGCTGGTCAAGCCAGAGGACCGGCGTTTCGTGGGCCGGCTCGGCCACGAGGCCGGGCGGGTGGACGCCGTCACCGGTCATCGGCGGTTCGCGTCGGACCTCGAGCGTCCCCGGATGGGCCACGGCGCCCTCCTCCGGCCGGCCGTCCCCGGCGCCACGCTGCGGTCGGTGGACTGCAGCCGGGCGGAAGCGATGGCCGGGGTGAAGGTGGTACAGGAAGGGCCCTTCGTGGGCGTGGTTGCCGACGACCCAGCCACGGCGCGCCGGGCCGTGGCTGCCATCGACGCCGAATGGGACGAGCCGCCGCCCATCGGCGACGACCTCGTCGCGTACCTGCGCGCCCAACCGGTGGCCGGCGAGGGGTGGGAACGCCAGGTCGACGAGGCGACCGGCGACGTGGCCGGCGCGCTGGGCTCCGCTCTCGAGTCCGTGACCGCCACCTACACGACCGCCTACCTGGCCCACGTACCGCTCGAGACCCGAGCCGCCCTGGCCGAGTGGGACGGCGACCGGGTGACGGTGTGGACTGGGACCCAGGTGCCTTTCGGCGTGAGGAGCCAGGTGGCGTCCGCCCTCGGTGTCGATGAGGGTGATGTCCGGGTAATAATCCCGCCGACCGGGGGCGCGTTCGGGGGAAAGCACGCCGGCGAGGTGGCCACCGAGGCCGCTCGTTTGGCCCGGGCGTCTGGGAGGCCCGTGCGGGTCCACTGGAGCCGGGCCGAGGAGCTGCGGTGGGGCACGGTCCGCCCGATGGCGGTGATCGACGTCGCCGCGGGGCTCGACCGGGCTGGCGAGCTGGCAGCATGGGACTTCCTCAACATCAACGCGGGGACGGCCGCCCTCGCGCCCCCGTACCGGATTGGCGCCAGACGCTTGCGCTACCAGCCGGCCCGCTCCCCGCTGCACCAGGGCTCCTACCGGGCCTTGGCCGCCAACGCCAACAACTTCGCCCGGGAATCGGTGATCGACGAACTGGCCCTCCGGTGCGGCGAGGGCCCGCTCCAGTTCCGCCTGGGCCGGCTCGACGACGACCGGCTGGTCGACGTACTCCGAACGGTCGCTGAGCGCTTCGGTTGGGCGGACAACGTCGCGACGGGGGCGGACAACGGCGTACGCACCGGACGGGGCCTGGCTGTGGGCCTAGAAAAGGGTGGCCGAGTGGCCACTTGCGCCGAGGTACGGGTAGGGGCCGACGGCCAGGTGACCGTCGCGCGCGTCGTCACGGCCTACGACTGCGGCACGGTGGTCAACCCCGACACTGTGGTCAACCAGATCGAGGGTGCCACGATGATGGCCCTGGGCGGCGCGCTCTTCGAGGCTCTGCCCGTCGCCGGCGGACGGCTCGCCGAGCCATCCCTCACCCACTACCCTCTGCCCCGGTTCGCCCACTTGCCCGAGATCGACGTGGTGCTCTGCGACCGCCCAGACTTGCCGCCGGCCGGCGCGGGTGAGACCCCCATGATCGCGGTCGCCCCGGCAGTCGCGAATGCCATCTTCTCGGCCACGGGCCGTCGGCTCCGCTCTCTCCCGCTTGTCCCGACCGGCAAGCTCCCCTGACGAGGGCTGCCCGTGTTCGAGCTGGACGAGGAGTTGTGGCAGTGGTCTCGACGCCCTCAGTCCCGGGCCAAATGACGCCCCCAAGCGGGTAAGGGGCGGCTCAGGATGAGCGTGGCCGGTCTCCTCCTCGCCGCGGGCGGGGGCAGCCGCCTTGGTTACCCCAAGGCCCTCGTTGACTACGAGGGTGAGTTGCTCGTCGAGCGGGGCGCCAGGCTGATGTGCAGTGCTGGGCTTGTGCCCGTGGTCGTCGTGCTCGGGGCCGGCGCGCCAGCCGTGCTGGAGCGCGCCCGCATCGCCCCGGCCCGTGCGGTGGTGAACACGAAGTGGCAAGAGGGTATCGGTTCCTCGTTGCGGGCCGGCCTGGCCGCACTGGAGGCTGGGGACGGGGCCGGCACGCCCGGGCCCGATCGTGGCGGCGTGGAGGCCGCCCTCGTCGCCTTGGCGGACCAGCCGTCTGTCCGTCCCGAGCTTTTCCGGCGCCTCGTCGCCGCCTGGGCAGACGGAGCGCCCGCAGTAGTCGCCACCTTCGGCGGCGAGCAACGCAACCCTGTCGTCCTGGACAGGGGCCTATGGGAAGATGTCAAGGCGTCGGCCCGGGGCGACGTTGGCGCTCGCGGTTACCTGCGCCGCCACCCCGAACTGGTCAGAGCGGTAGCTTGCGACGACGTCGGCTCGGCCTTCGACATCGACACGGCCTCGGATCTACGCCGGCGCAGGCGTTCTCAGGACGAGGCCGATGCGGACAGTTCTGGTGCCTGCTGCTCGGAGTAGACCGTGAATACCCCATCGATCACGTAACGCTCGCCGGCATAGCGCGTCTCGGTGTGCTCGAGAGGTGTGCCGCGAGCGTCGTAGACGACCCGGCGCTCAACTATGAGAGGCGAACGCACGGGCACGCAGAGCGTGCTTGCCTCGGCCTTGGTGGCGACTTGGGCAGATATCCGACTGTTGGCGAGACTGGGGACTCTCCCGATCCGTATTAGCGCAGCGTGGAGCGACTGCTCCAGGTCGCCGGCAAGGACGGGCGCGCAGTCGAGGGGGAGCGCGGCGTGCTCGAGGGCCATCGGCGTACCGTCGGCCAGCCGCAGGCGCCGGATAACCACGATGCGTGCCCCTTCGTCCAACTGCAGGGCTTCCATGTCCGCCACCGTCGCCGGCTGAAGGCTGGCTTCCAGGAGCACCGAAGAGGCGACCATCCCTCGGCGCCGCATGTCCTCGGTGAAGCTCATGAGGGAGCCAACCCGGCGGTGTACGGGCCGCGGGGCGACGAAAGTGCCTTGCCCGCGGCGTCGCCGTACGAGCCCTTCGGCCGCCAGGTTTTGCACCGCCTGCCGGGCGGTCATCCGGCTGACCGAGAACTGCTCGGCCAGTTGGACTTCGGTGGGTACAGGGTCGCCCGGCGCCAACTGCTGGACCTTTTGCCGGAGCCAACGTTCGATCTGCTGGTACTGGGCGTCCGGGCTCACGGTATTAGTATATACAAAGAGGTGCCGATCCAAGGCGGCTGACATCGGGTGCGCAGTATGGACTACAAGAAAAGGCTGTCTTGACACCATTCCTGGGCACAATTAGTATAGACATCCTTAGAGGAAGGTACGTCAAAAGTTCGGTGCTCGTGCGCCGGGGAGGGGTTCGAAAGATGGACCGAAGCCTGGACCGCTGGACGGTTTTCGTCATCCCCTCCAGCCATAACGACATCGGGTGGGCGGGTACCCCGGCAGAGGTGGCCGACCACCGGGTCAAGATCATCGACTCCGCCCTTCGACTGGTCGAGGACCCGTCTCTTGGTTACCGGTTCTCCATGGAGACGGCCCTCTACCTGAGGGAGTACCTGGACCGGAAGCCCGAAAACTCCTCCTTGCTAGAGGAGCACCTGGCCCGGGGCAACCTCGAGTGGGGTGCCTCCTACGTCCAGACCTACGAGGGCCTCCAGACCGAGGAGGGGCTCCTGCGCCAGTTCGCCCTCGGCATGCGCATGACAGAAGAAGCCGTCGGGTACCGCGCGGAGGGTTACTGGAACGTCGACGTCGTCGCACGCTCCCTCCAGCTGCCCCAAGTGCTCCGCCACGTGGGTGCCGGCTACATGACTTTGTCGCGCAACCGGCCCGGTCTGTACTGGTGGGAAGCGCCCGACGGTTCCAGGACGCTCGCGTTCAACTATTGGGAGGGGGCCTACGGGCGGGCGAAGATCTTCGACTCGTGGAAGCACCACCTGTCACCGCTCGAATCGGGCCAGGCCCGCACCGGCGCGGAGCCGGGCCTCCCGGGCCTGGAGGCGGTCAGGGCAGCCCTGGAGAGCCTCGCCGACGAATGGGAAAAGAGGCTGGACGACTACGGCTTGCCGCACGGTCTGGCCGTGGTCCTGGCTGCCGACTACACCGTCCCGGACGCCTCCATCGTGGAGCTTCTGCGGCGCTTCAACGAGGCGGGCCCCGGCCCGGGGCGCGAGTTCGAGCTCCGCCTAGGCACGGTGCGCGAGTACCTGGACTGGGTGAAGGAGCGGTCGCACCTTGACCGTCTGCCCGTCGAGCGAGGAGAGGTCCCCAACCCGTGGGTGTACCAGCAACCGGGGCACTGGGAGGTCGTGGCCAACCTGCGGCGCGGGCAACAGGCTCTCGTGGCGGCCGAGGCGCTCTGGTCGCTCATCTGCCTGCGAGCGGGGGAGTGGTCCCGGTACCCGTCCGAGCAGTTGCGGGCGGCGTGGGAGGACGCCCTCTACCCCGACCACGGTTACGGCGGCCTCCACGGTGAGGGCACAGACGCGGTCTTCCACGACAGGGTCAACCGGGGCTACTTCAGCGGGCGGCGCCTGGTGCTGGCTGGGCTCGCGGAGCTGGCTCCCGGGGCGGAGCTGGCTCCCGGGGTGGGGGGGCGAGAGGAGGGCATCGACGAGGTAGTCGTGTTCAACCCCAACTCGTGGCCTGTTTCCGATTGGGTCGACCTAAGGCCACGGTCCCTCTCCTTCGAGGGGCAAGCGCCCTCCGGCGCGCCCCGGCTAGCACTGGAGGACGACGCTGGTCGCGCCGTCGAGCACCAGGTCGTTGCCGAACCGGCACCCGGCACCAGAGTTGGGTTCGTCGCGCCCTCGGTGCCCGCTCTCGGCTACGCGCGGTACTACCTGCGTCGGCACCCCGGGGAAGTGGCGAGCCACGGGCAGGGTAGCGGCGGTCCAGTCCGCAGCGCAGGCGAGGACATCGTGTGGGATGCCGGCGGTGTCATGGCGCGAGTCACGGGCGGCGGTCTGGCCGAGTTGCGCGTCGACGGCGTACCCCTCCTCTCGGCGGACCGGTACCTGGGCGGCGAGGTGCTCCAGCTGTCGTCCCCGGGCGTCGATGTCGGGACCCACGAGCACGACGACGAGTACGACTGGCGGATCGTGCGGCCGTTCCAGCCCGAGGTGGACGGTGCTGTGCGCCCGGTGGCCGGGCGGGCCGAACTGGTGGAGAGCGGACCGGTGCGCTGGGTCGTGCACTGTCGCTCCGAGCACCGTCAGTGCGTAGTGGACCAGCGGCTCACCTTTTACCTGGCGATGCCCCGCGTGGACCTCCAGGTGACCGTCGTTGGCTGGACGGGGGAGCACAGTAGGGAGCTCCGCTGGGTGTTCCCCCTCGCCCGGGAGGCTCGCCGCATCCGCTACGGGGTGCCCTTCGGTCACGCCACCCTCGGTGAAGACGAGGTCCCCGAGTTCCGCGACGTGCGACCGCGCGAGTTCTTGCGATGGCTGCTGGCTGACCTCGGCACGGCGACCTTCGCGCTCTCTTCGCCTCTTTCGACTTTCGATTGGTCCGAGCCCGCTCGTCCCGCGAGCGAGGGCACCTTCTTCCAACTGGTGCTCCTGGCCACGAAGCGCAGCATCCACCCTCGCGGCAATTGGTACAGCCAAGAGGGCTCGCACACCTTCACGGCAAGCATTCACCCGAGGGCAGCGTCACCGGCCGAGATCGAACGTGAAGCCCGGGAGGCCGGCTCGCTCTGGGCCGCCGTCCCGGCCCGGGCGGCGCGGCGAGGCAGCCCAGTCGCCACTGCCCACAGCTACGAAGCCTTGGTGAGCGACCTCCAGCCGGGCCACGTTGTGGCCACAGCTGTCAAAAAACAAGAAGACGGGCCGGCTTTGGTCGTCCGCTTGGCAGAGACGGCTGGCACCCCCGCGTCGGTCCGGCTGAGGACATCTTTCCCGGTCTCGGCCGTCGCCAGCCTCGATGGCCGCGAAGCAGGTCCTGGCGATGAAGTCGATGCCCGCCTCGGGGCTCCCGACGAAGTCATGCTTTCGATGCGGGGCCACCAGATCGTCACCGTTGCCCTCACTCCGGGATCGTGCCGGCCGTGAAGGCCGCCACTCCCCTGGCCAAGGCCACCCAGGGGCCCAGTGCCAGGCCCAGCGGTACTTTGTGCGGGTCGTCCCGGGCGGGGTGAAAGAGTGAACGGCGGAGTAGTGGTGGTCGGCAACACGGTGGCGGATTTCTTCGTCGAAACCGAGCGTTTCCCTCTCGGTAGTGGCTCCGAGTTCGGCCCCCTCAGCCTGGCCGTGGCCCAGGGTGCAGCACGGCTCGATGTCGGCGGGAACGCCGGCAGGACCGCCGCCCTCCTCGCCGAGCTCGGGGCCAGGGCCCGGCTGTACACGAGGCTCGGCTCTGACCTGTGGGGGGACTGGCTGCGCTCGGAGCTAAGACGCCGAGAGGTCGACGTCGTCGGCGCAGGGGGGGGCGAGACGTCGACCAACTTCGTGGCGACGGACGCAGCGGGCAAGCGGGCGTCGTTTTTCTTCCCGGGCCGTGCGGATTACGGGGTGCCCGAGGTTGGGGCGGGCACGAGCTTTGTCGTCGTGGCGGCCTGTCCCTTCCCGGACCTCACGCAGCTAGCCAGCTGGCTACCACGGCTCGGTGCCGGCGTGCCGGCCCTGGTCGACCCGGGGCCAGGGATCCTCGGCCGGCCCGGGCTGGCAGAGCTCGCCCGCCTGGCCGCACCTCAGACCTACCTGAGCGTCAACAGCTCCGAACTCGCGGAGCTCACTGGTGAAGGCGACGTGGCCGGCGGGCTTCGCCAAGCTCGGGCCATCGGGTTTCGGAACGTCGTCGTCAAGCTGGGTTCCCGCGGGGCGCTCGTGTCGTCGGGCACTGGGGCCTCGCTCTTGCCTGGCGAACCCTTGGCCGAACGAGCGCGCTCGACAGTCGGGGCCGGGGACGCCTTCAACGCCGGGCTCGTCTTCGGGTTGGCGAACGGCTTCGACTTGTGCACATCGGCCGCGCTGGGCAACCGCGTGGCCCGGCGCAGGCTCTCGGGCGGCCGGGTCGGGCCAAACGGTGCCGCCGAGCTCTTGTCACATTTGGACGACGACGTAAACAAAGCACAGGAGGTATGAGAAAATGCCAACTTTCCCCCGCTGGGCACAGCAGCTCTTGGACCGCCACCCAGGAGAGCCGGCCCCCCTCGCCGACGGCCCCATCCCGCCGTGGCTGCTGGAGGAGGCGCGCCAAAGGCCCCTTTGGTACATAATCCGCGAGGCGAGCGAGGTACGGACGAGGCACCCGTTCCTCGTCTACGACGAGATCGAAAAGGAGCCGGCGCAGTGGCGTGAGATCCTGGGCACGATGGAAGGAGACGTTGCGAGGGTCGCCAAGGTGATAGCGGCCAGGGGGGTCGACCAGGCGATCTTCACAGGCTGCGGGTCCGCCTTCTTCACGGCCATGCACGGCGCGTTTACCTGGTCGCACTACACGCCTCTCCGGGCAACCGCCGTCGAATCTTACGAGCTGTCCAACTACTTCCCGCGGGTCGACCCCGGACGCACTCTGCTCGTAGCGCACTCAGGGACCGGCGGGAGCATCGAGACGGTGGAGGCGCTTCGGGCCGCCAAGAAAAAGGGACTGCTCACCCTGGCGCTCACCAACACCGACGTGAGCCCCGTCCTCGACGAGTGCGACGAGGCGCTCGTCTACCTGACCCGCCAGGGCTGCGGGCCTTGCATCTCGGTCGTGAGCACACGTGCCCTGGTGCAGACCATGCTGGCCCGCCAGTTGGCTGCCACGGAAGCTGATGTGGCCAGCCTGGACAGGTCGCTGCAGGCGCTGCCGTCGGCGGGAGAGGGGTTCCTGGCGGACATGAGCGACCGGGTGAGGGACTTTGCCGGGAGGAGGGCCTCTGACGAAGCGGTGTTCCTGGTGGGGTCGGGGCCCAACTACTTCAGTGCACGCGAGGGTACCCTCAAGATCGAGGAACAAAGCGGGATCGTGGGCAAGGCATACCGGGCGGGCGACTTCCACCACGATGCGTTGTCACTCCTGACGCCGGAGCGCCTCGTTGTCGCCATTGCTGCAAGCGGGCACGCCAATGCCAGGATCGGTGACGCCCTTCGCGCGGCCAAGGCCGGCGGTGCCCCGACGCTCGGCGTCGAGTACGGACAGGCAGGGGGGCTGGCCGGGCTCGCCGACGAAGTGTGGCACCTGCAAGGCGACGTGGACGAATACGTGGCACCGGTCCTGCTGACCCTGCCGTTCCAGCTCCTCGGGTACTCCATGGGCGTGGCCCGCGGCCGTAACCCGGATACTCTCGCCACCGACAACGAAGCCAACGTGCGGGCATGGCTCACGTCGTTCCCGCTCGGCACCCACTGAAAGGGGCACACGAGTGACTTCGCCACTGGTACATCGTCCGCTCAGCGAGGAGGACTTGCAGTCCTACGACGAGCGAGGGTACCTGCTCTACAGGCACCAGCTGTTCGAAAGTAAACAGTTGGACGCCCTCGAGGCCATTTTCCAAGAGCACCGCGCCGCCGAGTCGCAAAAGAGAGGCGACGAGTTCGACACGCCGCACTTCGACGACGAGAGGCTCTTGGAGTTCCTCCTCGCGCCCTCGGTCCTCGACCTCGTCGAGTCCATCGTGGGCCCGAACATCGTGTTGTGGTCCAGCCACTTCATATGCAAAGACGCGCTGGTCGGACGGGCCACCCCCTGGCACGAGGACTCGGCGTACTGGAGCGGGCGGCTCGAGCGCTACGACCGGATCGTCACCGTGTGGCTCGCCCTCGACGACGTGGACCGGGCCAATGGCTGCATGCAGGTCATACCCGGTTCTCACCTGGAGGGCGGGTTTTCTTCGTACCAGGATGTCGATGCCTCCGCCAACACCTTCCAAACAGAGATTGCCGGGGTCGACCTGTCAGAGGCGGTGGCATTGGAGCTCCGGCGAGGGGAGTGCTCGCTCCACGACGGGAGGATAAGGCACGGCGCCGAGGCCAACCGGAGCAACCGGCGCCGGCTCGGCTACACCATGAGGTACCTGCCTGCGGAGGTGAAGGTACTACCCGAGAAAAACGTGGGCCACCGGCTCTGGCTGGCCCGTGGCCGGGCAGTGGCCGCGAACGAGTACCAAAACCTCTAGCGGCCGGCGGGACTTTCGCCGGCCCCGGCGACGGGCACTCCGACGCGCCTTCGTAGAGTGGGCCGGCGGGGGCCGGCTGTGCCAGGATGGGGCCATGAGCTCTCTCGCGCTGCAGATGTGGACCGTCCGCAAGAAGGCCGAGGTTGACCTCGCCGCCACCCTCCGGGAGGTGAAGGCGACCGGCCTCGGCGCCGTCGAGACGGTCCACGGGATGGGCGGGCTCTCCGGCAAGGAGATGCGCCAGCAACTGGAGGACGCGGGGCTCTCGGCCTGCAGCGCGCACGCCCGGTTGCCCGAGGGGGACCGGCGAGAGGACATGGAGCGCCTGTGCAGAGAAGTCGTCGACCTGGGCGCGCCTGCCCTCGTCGTGTCCTCGCTGCCCGAGGAGTACTTCGCAGACGACGAGTCGGTGGCGCGCGCCGCCGAGAGGATGAACAAGGCCGCGCCGGTCGCGGCCAGTTACGGGCTCGAGCTCGGCTACCACAACCACTGGTGGGAGTTCGGGACCGACCTCGGCGGCCGGAGCGCTTACGAGGTCTTCGTGGAGCGGCTCGACCCGAGCATCGCACTGGAAGTCGACACCTATTGGGCTCAGGTCGCCGGCCCCGACGCGGCTCACCTCGTAGCCTCGCTCGGTCAGCGCGTCCACTACCTGCACGTGAAGGACGGCCCGATAGAGCGTGGCTCCCCCCAGTGCGCCGTCGGCCAAGGGCGGATGGACATCCCGAGCGTCCTCGCCGCCAACCCGGCCGTGCGCTGGGACATCATCGAGCTCGACGAGTTCGACGGCGAGATCTTCGACGCCGTGCGGGACAGCTTCGCCTACCTCGCCCCGCTGGCCCGATGAGCACCACCAGGGTCGGGGTCGTCGGCTGTGGGGTGATCAGCCGCGTCTACCAGAAGGTGGCACGAGAGTTTGCCGGCCTCGAGATCGTGGCCTGCAGCGACCTCGACCCCGCGGCAGCCAAGGCCTTTGCCGAGGCCGACCCGGCGGGCCGGACGCGGGTGCTCGAGTTGGAGGAGCTCCTCGACGACCCCGACGTGGACGTGGTGCTCAACCTCACGGTCCCGCTGGCCCACTGGTCGGTGACCTCGGCCGCCCTCCGGGCCGGCAAGTCCGTCTACAGCGAGAAGCCCTTGGCCACGACGCGCGAACAGGGGGCCGAACTGGTGCGCCTCGCGGGCGAGCAGGGCGTCCGGCTCGGGTGCGCGCCTGACACCTTCTTGGGCGCCGGCCTGCAAACCTGCCGGCTGGCCATAGACGACGGGCTGATAGGCGAACCGATCGGAGCGGTCGCCCTTCTTGGTGGCCACGGCCCTGAGGAATGGCACCCCAACCCGGCGTTTTTTTACGAGGCAGGGGCCGGCCCGCTGTTCGACATCGGCCCGTACTACTTGACGGCCACGGTGGCGCTGCTCGGCCCGATCGCCTCGGTTTCAGGCGTGGCCAGGATCTCGGCGGAGGAGCGCCGGGTGAGGGCCGGCGCCCGTGCGGGCGAGGTCCTGAAAGTGGCGACGCCCACCCACGTCACAGGGACATTGGAGCTCGTCTCGGGGATCCCGGTGACGTTGCTCACGAGCTTCGACGTGTGGGCCCACCACCTGCCCCGCTTCGAGATCTACGGGACGGAGGGCTCGTTGTCGGTGCCGGACCCCAACACCTTCGGCGGGCCGGTCGAAGCCTGGGACGCTACGAGCCGGAAGTGGCGGCCCCTCGAGCTCGTCAACTCCTACACCGAAAACAGCCGAGGGCTTGGCCTCGCCGACCTGGCCAGTGCCCGCTCCGCCGGCCGCGAGCACCGGGCCAGTGGCTCGCTCGCCTTCCACGTCCTCGACGCCATGGTGGCCTTGCTGGAGGCAGCCGAGGAGCGCTCCGTGGTGCGCCTCTCCAGCTCAGCCGGGCGTCCCGCGCCCCTCCGGCCCGGGCTGGCCCGCGGGGAGATCGACTGAGGCCCGCCCGGGGATAGCGCTATTCCCAGGTGACGCTGAAGCAGCGGTCCCCGAGGCTGCCGGGCGACCAGCGGCCCCACTGGCCGTTCATGGCCCGGCGGGTCGCCTCGGTCCAGCCGATCACGTCCGCTCGGGCGGTCCGGCGCACCACTTGCAGCAGGCCGCCCTCGTAGACCTTGTAGCCGGTCCAGACACCGGGGTAGTCCTTGGTCGAGCCGGTTTCGGCGATAACCAGGGGGCCGTAGCTGTAGCGGCGGTTGCGATGGCGGTGGCCGCAGGAGAGGAGCGCCTGCGGCTTGGACCGCGCCAGGGCATCGAGCAATGCCCGGCTCTGGTCGAGGGGTAGCCCGGGCGGGTAAACGATGGGGTAGCGGTGCAGGTCGGGCGGATGGTGGAGGACAACCATGGCCGGGGTTGGCGCCTCTCCCGCCAGCGCGGCGACCCGGCGGCCGGCGGAGGCCGGGAGATAGCCGCGGTGGTAGTGGCGGTCGGCGTGCACGGTGTTCACGAGGACCAGGCGCAGCCCCGGGACGTCGATAGCCCTCGGCCCCCAGGCGACCCGGACACCTCCTGCCTGGAGAACGGACCGCATGTCCACGTCGAGTGCGTTGTCGTGGTTGCCGAGCACTGCCTCCACCGGGACGGGGCTCTCGGCCAGGAGCCGGGCGGCTGCCATCAGTTCGGCAGAAGTCGCGAGCCGGGTGAGGTCCCCTTTGGCCAGGGCCAGCTGAGCGCCCCAGCCGTCCGCTTCGGCGAGGGCGGCTTCGAGGGCGCGCACCGGGTAGGAGGCCGCGCCGGGTTGGTAGCCGCTGCGGTCCCAGATCCGGCCCCAAACCCCGAAGTGCTTTTCACCGATGTGCAGGTCGGTGACCGCGGCCAGCCGGGACAGGAGCCGCCCGCCCGGGCAGTGCAATGTCGTGACCCGCCCGGCCAGGAACGCCGGCACCCCTTCCGCGCTCGCTACGACGTCGTAGCTGGTGCCGGGGGAGAGCCCCTCCACGAGCACAGAACCCGGCCCCGCCGGCCACGCCGGGTCGAGCACCCTGGAGCCGCTCACCCGCGACAAGCCCACCCGGACGACCGCCGCGCGCGTTCGGGCGACCCGGCCCGACTTTCCCCCGCTCTTCGGGGAAAGCTTCGCGCCGGCGTCGTCGTCGGGTTCGCCGCTCGTGAAGGTGGGGGCACCCCTCCACCTGTAGACGCTGAGCAGGATCGTGGCCTGGGGCGAGGGCGCGGGGTGGGCGACGGCGTCACCCACTTCGACCCGCAGGCCAGCCGGGGGAGAACCTCGCCATGTCAACTGCACCGAGGTGTCGTCGACGGCAAAGACGCTGACCGGCCACGCCGAGTTGACCCTGCCGGCGGGGGACCACTGCGGCACCGAGACCCGGGTCTGCCCTCGGCGCGTAGGCGTCGAGGGCCTGACCGCCAGACCAGTCTGCCCGACCAGGCGAAAACCCCCTCGACCTCAGGCGCCGGCGAGCGCGGCCAGCGCCCTGCCGACCGCCTCCCCGAGATGTGGGCCCATGGTCTTGGCGAAAGCCAGGTTGACCTGGAGCCGCTCCCGGGACTGGGCGACCCGGAGCCCTCCCCTCGGGACGGGGTGGGCGTCCAGCCAGGAAATCGCCCTCCGGACACCCTCTTCGCCGGCCGCCGCCAGGGAGGGGAGGGCTTCCAGCGCTCGCGGGAGAGCGACTTTCGGCCAGCGGGCGAGCGCGTCCTCCCAGTGTTCCTCGAGCGCCTCCCACGCCAGGTGGGAGCCCTCGCGCCGTGCGAGCACGCCCATCACGAGGAAGGGGGCGTCCTGGGTCCTCACTTCGCCCGAAAAGGCCAGGTCGAGCGAGCGCCTGAGGAGCGCCTCGTCGGCGAAGCCGGCCAGGGCCTGCAGGTAGCGGATCTCGTCCTGGGGGGTGGTCGCGTCCTTGTAGCGGGCGTACAGAAGTTCCCACTCGGCCTCGGCTCCGCCGGCCGCGACCACCTGCGCCACCGCTGTGGCGACGTCCGGTGGGAGCGGCGCCTGGCCGCTGCTTGCGGCCTCGAGGCGGTGGAGCGCCTCGGCCCGTACGTCTTTGTCGTTGCCCACGGTGCCGAGCAGCGTTACCAGACGAGAGCGGAGGCGGGCGAGGCGGGGGACCTCTTCTCCGTTGCGGGGTTCCCAGCCCATTTCGGCAAAGAGCTCCCTCCCGAGCCTCCGAGCCAGCTCTTGCACGTCGCCCCGGACCGGTAGTGGGCACACCAGGTCGAGCAGGCCGAGCCCGTTTTGGACGGCCCACCAGACGTCTGGGTCGTGGTCGGCCCGCAGGCGCCGCCAGAGCTCGAGAGAGGCCTCCAGGGGGACCAGGCCGGCGACTGTGGCGGACCAGGTGTCCCCGACGAGGCTCAGACGCTCCCGGGGCTCGAGGACGCTCAGGTTGTCGAACAGCCGCTCACGCAGCTCGTCGCTGTACCGGCTCCGGTAGACGCCCCAGGCACCGTCGTTTACGAGCACCCAGGTGGGCTCGCCTTCCAGGGCGACGCGCGCTTCGGGCTGGTCGAGCAGGAGCTGCTGGCGCTTCTGGCCGGCGCTCGTCCCATAGCGGAGCGTGACGGGCACGCCCCAGCGCTCGCTCGCCCCTTCGCCGCCGTCTAGGAGGAACCTCTGCTGGGAGATAGACAGCTCGGCCGGCCCAGCCAGGGCCACGGACACGACCGGGTGCCCAGCCTGGTTGACCCAGGAGCCCATCGTCGCCCTCACGGGCTCGCCCGAGGCGGCCTCGAGGGCGTCCCAGAGGTCGGTCGTGGCGGTGTTGGCGAACTGGTGCTGTTCCAGGTACAGGTGCAGGCCCTTGCGGAAGGTCTCCTCGCCCAGGTAGCGCTCGATCATGCGGAGCACCGAACAGCCCTTGTCATAGGTGATCGTGTCGAACATGTCTTCGGCTTCCTCGGGGCGCCCCACCGGGTACTCGATGGCCCGGGTCGCTCGCAGGCTGTCTGTGGCGAGCGCCGACAGGCGGTCGACGCCGAAGTTGGTCCAGATCTCCCAACGGGGCTCGAAGCGGTCCGTGGCGAGGAGCTCCATAAACGTGGCGAACGCCTCGTTCAGCCAGATCCCCTCCCACCAGCGCATGGTCACGAGGTCGCCGAACCACATGTGCGCGGTCTCGTGCGATATGACCGACACGACCCGCTGTTTTTCCACCTGGGCGCTTTCCTCGGGCACGAGGAGGGCCGTTTCCCGGTAGGTCACGAGGCCGAGGTTTTCCATGGCGCCGGCGGCGAAGTCGGGGATGGCGATGTGGTCGAGCTTGTCGGCTGGGTAGGGCGCAGAGAAGTACTCGCTCAGGAAGGAAAGGGCGTGGGCGGCGGCGCGTTGGGCGAGGCCGGTGAGCGCCCCCCGTCCGGGGACGTGGGCGATGCGGAGGGGGACCCCGTCCACGAGCTCTGCGCTTGTCAGTTCGAACGGGCCTATGGCGACCGCCACGAGGTAGGTCGACATCTTGATCGTGTCGGCGAAGCGGGTGCGGCGCTTGCCGTGGGCGAGAGGCTCGCTCGCCAGTTCCTTCGCGTTGGACAGCACGGTGAGGCCTTCGTCGGCGACCACCGATATGGAAAAGGTCGCTTTCAGGTCGGGCTCGTCCCAGCAGGGGAAGGCCCGGCGGGCGTCGGTGGACTCGAACTGCGTGACCGCTATCCACGCCTCCGTCCCGTCCTTTGCCTTGAACTTGCTCCGGTAGAAGCCACGCAGCAGGTCGTTGAGCTTCCCGGAGAAGCGGAGGTAAAGCTGGGCGGTCCCGGGTGCCAGTTTGTTTTCGAGGCGGAGGACGGCCTGCTCCTCCTCGGGTAGGTAGGAGACGGTGGCGCCGGCTGCCTGGCCCCCCGGGGCTACGACGCGTGCCTCGCTTATCCCCAGGTCGGCCGCGTTGAGCACGACCTCAGAGGTTGGCTTCCTCACTTCGAGGTCGACCGTCACCTCGCCCGTGAAGGCGGCTTGGGCGAAATCGGGCTCCAGGGTGAGGGAGTAATGCTGGGGAAGGACGTCCCTCGGTAGGCGGTAAGGCACGCGCTCGTTCACGCTGGTCACCCTAGGGTAAACCCGCTGCTCATGCGGCGAGCTGAGACGGGGGTACGCCGCCTGACGCCGCCTCGGGGGTACGGTCGGCGAGTGGACGCCGCCTCGTCGTCCGGGGCTGCCGGCGCTGGCCCGCTCGCGACCTACCGGGCCAAGCGGGACTTTATGAAGACACCGGAGCCTGCCGGCGAACTGGACGGTCCGGACGAGGTGGGCCGCTCGGGCACGGCCGAGGTCGCGGAGGGCAGTGCCGGCAGGCGTTTGGAGAGTGCCGAGGCCGCCCTCCGCTTCGTGGTCCAGCGCCACCGCGCCCGCCGGCTGCACTACGACTTGCGCTTGGAGATGGACGGGGTGCTGGCGAGCTGGGCCGTGCCCAAGGGGCCGACCCTGGACCCGAGCGTCCGGCGGGCTGCGTTCCACGTGGAGGACCACCCGCTCGAGTACTTCGACTTCGAGGGCGTGATCCCCAAAGGCGAGTACGGGGGCGGTGATGTCATCGTCTGGGACGAGGGGACCTGGTCACCAGACGAGGCCGGTGACCCTCCCGACCCCGGGCGGGCCGTACGCGAGGGCGAGCTCCACTTCGACCTCCGGGGGCACAAGTTGCGCGGGCGGTTCGTGCTGGTCCGGGCCCGCGCCGGCGCTCGCGGGGCCGGCTCCGAGAGGGAGCAGTGGCTCCTGCTGCACAAGCACGACGAGCATGCCGTCCCCGGTTGGGACCCGGAGGACTACCCCCGTTCGGTGCTTTCCGGGCGCACCAACGAAGAGGTGAAGGCCGACCCGGACCGCCTCTGGAGGTCATCTCTCCCGCCGGCGGAGGCCGCGGTCGACTTGCGGGGGCCGGCGCCGGCCGCCCCGGTGCCGCCGGCCGGGCCGACTGCCGACGAACTGGCCGCGCTCGATGCTCTCGGGGCGGCGGGCACGTGGCACCTCTTCGGACGCGAGCTCCGGGTCACCAACCTCGACAAGGTCCTCTTCCCGCCTCGGCCGGGAGAGGGGGCCGTGACCAAGCGCGACCTGCTGCGCTATACGGCCCAGATTGCCCCGGTCGCCACGCCCTACTTGGCGGGTCGGGCGCTCAACATGCACCGCTTCCCAGGTGGGGCAGGCACGGCAGGGTTCTGGCACAAACAGCTCCCCTCGCACGCCCCCGACTGGCTGCCCCGGTGGCACAACCCCGATGCCGGCGCCGGCGACACGACCACGTACCTCGTAGTCGACGAGCCGGCGGCCCTCGTCTGGGCGGCCAACTTCGGTGCCCTCGAGTGGCATGCCTGGACCTCCAGGACCGGTCACCCCGACCTGCCCACGTACGTGCTCATCGACTTGGACCCGGGGGAAAAGACCAGCTGGGAGGATCTCCTCGTACTGGCCCGGCTGCACGGGACGGCGCTCGAGCACCTGGGCGTTTCGGGCCAACCCAAACTGACCGGCGGGCGCGGTATCCACATATGGGTCCCCGTCAGCCCGGGACCGTCCTTTGCCGAGACCCGGGCGTGGGCTGAGTCCCTCTCGCGGGCGATCGGTGCCGTGGTACCAGACTTGGTGAGCTGGAAGTGGCAGGTAGGGGAGAGGAGCGGGCTGGCGCGCCTCGACTACACCCAGAACGCCCTCAACAAGACCCTCGTCGCCCCCTACAGCCCCCGGGCGGCGGCCGGCGCGCCCGTTTCTGCGCCGATCGAGTGGGCCGAACTGGACGACCCCACGCTCGTGCCCGACAAGTTCACGGTCCGCAGCATGCCGGCACGCATCGCAGAGAAGGGCGACCTCTTTCTCTCCGTGCTCACAGGCGCCCAGCAACTCCCTCGGCTGCGCTGAGCGCGCGTTCTCGGTGCGATCTGTCTTTCTCGGTGCGCCATGCCGCGCCGTAGCGACGCTGGCTGCACCAAGAAATAGAAACTGCACCCGGATGGGCCGCCAAGAGACCTTCTCGGCGCGCCAGACGTCGCCGCGAATTTTCTCGGCGCGCTGGGCGTCGTGCGAAGTCGTGCGACGAGCCCAAAACTCGCTTATAAGGTCCAGTCCCGCCCACGGTGGCCCCCAGGCTGGGCCTGGGCCGACCCGCCGGCGCCGGCTAGCTTTCTCCGTCCTCGGGCGGGGGTAGGTAGTCGAGGGCGAGATCGGCCAGGCGCACGAGGGTCGAAGCCACCCAGGTGCCGAGGGCGTTCAGGGTGGCCTCGGTGGCCGACGAGAGCTGGCGAGTGGCGCCGGAACGAGGAGAAAGGGCATCACCTGCGACGACCCTTGCGCCGGGCCAGTTCGGCAGCACAACTGTTCCCGCACCAGAGGCCTCGGTGCCGCCAGGCGCCGGCAGCCGGTAGGCACCTTCGTAGACGACCTCGACGGCCAGCTCGGGCGGCGCCCCCTCTTCGTCGGAGGTCTCTTCAACGACCGGGGAGCTGCGGGTCAGGCGGTCGCCCCCCACCTCGGGGCTCTCCTCGGGGAGCACGGCGAGCAACGTCGCCAGCGCGGGGCGTGTCGCCAGCCTCTGCACCCGGAACACGATCTCGATGCCGATCTCGGGCATCTCGTCCACCTCTTCGCCCATGGTCAGGCTCCGCCAGGCCGACTGGCTCCAGGTTTGCCAGTCGAGCGAGAGGTTGGCGCTTACCCTCGGCGGGTCGCCGTCGCCTGGTAGGTTGACCGACGTCTCCCACACGAGCTCGCCGGTGTAGAGGTCGTAAACGAGCCGGTCTTCGTCCTGCGCGCGCTCCAAGAGGTTTTCTTCGAGGGCGGCCCGGAGCGCTCCCACCGTGTCGAGGAACAAATGGTCCAACATCTCTAGCTTCCGACCACCACTTCGAGCGTACCTCAGGGGGGCGGCGTCGCCCGATCGGGTGCCGGCAGTATGCCGGTACCCTCGCGCGTGTGGAACTGATCGGGCTGGTGGGCCTGCCCAACTCTGGCAAGTCGAGCCTCTTCAACGCCTTGACGGGGGGGCACGCGCTCGTCGCGAGCCACCCGTTTTCTACGACAGAGAGCTCGGTCGGGGTCGCCCAGGTCCCCGACCACCGCCTGAATGCCTTGGCGGAGATGAGCTCCTCCCGCAAGGTCGTGCACGCCGGCGTCGAGCTCGTCGACATCGCCGGCCTCGTCGCCGGCTCCTCCACGGGGGAAGGGCTCGGCAACCGGTTCCTCGGGGGCATCAGGGAGGCCGACGCCATCTGCCTAGTGCTTCGCGCCTTCGAGGACGCCAACGTGCCCGGCGGTGCCGACCCTGTCTCCGACCTGGGCGTCCTCGAGCTCGAGCTCGTCCTCGCCGACCTGCAAAGCGCCGAGACCCAGCTCGAACGCCGGCGCAAGGCCGCCAAGGGCGACAAGTCCCAGGCGTCCCAGGTCGCCGCCCTCGAAAAGGCACACGCCTTCCTCTCGGAAGGCACCCCCCTCTACCGCTCGGGGCTCGCCCGCGACGAGCTCCCCGAGCTCAAGGCGTTCTTCTTCCTCACCACCAAACCGGTCCTTGCCGTCGTCAACCTCGGAGAGGACGCAGTTGCCGATGCCGCCACCACCTTGAAGCCAGTCGCCGAAGAGCTCGGGGGCGCGGCAGAGGTGCTCGGGGTCAGCGTCAAGCTCGAAGCAGAGGCGGCAGAGTTGCCCGAGGCGGAACGCGAGGAGCTCCTCGAGGGCCTCGGCCTCGGCGAAGGTGCCCTGCCCCGGGTGGCCCAGGCGGCCTACCGTCTGCTCGGCCGGCGCACCTTTTTCACCACGGGGGAAAAGGAGAGCCGGGCATGGACCTTCCGCGCCGGTGCCAAGGCCCCCGAGTGCGCCGGCGTGATCCACTCCGACCTCCAGCGGGGCTTCATCCGCGCCGAGGTCGTCCACTGGGACGAGCTCATCGAGCTCGGCTCGTGGGCTTCTGCGAGGGATGCGGGCAAGCTGAGGGTCGAGGGCAAGGACTACGAGGTCGCCGACGGCGATGTCCTCGAGATCCGCTTCAACGTCTGAGGAGGGTGCGGGCCGGCTCGTAGTCGTAGCGACGCCGATCGGCAACCTGGGGGACCTCTCCCCGCGGGCCGCTTCTGTCCTCGCCTCTGCCGGCTACATCTACTGTGAAGACACCCGCCGCACCCTGAAGCTCCTCTCCCATCTGGGAGTTTCCGGGCCCCGGCTCGTCGCCCACCACCGCTTCAACGAAGCGGCGACGACCCCGGTGGCGCTCGACCGCCTGCGTGCCGGGGCCACGGTAGCGCTCGTGAGCGACGCCGGCACCCCCCTCGTGAGCGACCCGGGCGGCCGCCTGGTCCGAGCGGCCCTCGGGGAGGGCTTCCAGGTGGAGGCGGTGCCGGGGCCGTCGGCTCTCCTGGCCGCGCTCGTCGTCTCGGGGCTGGCCACCGAACGGTGGTGCTTCGAGGGTTTCCTGCCGGCGAAGGGCCGCCGGCGGGCCGAACGCCTGGCCGCCATCGCCGCCGAGCCCGAACGGGCGGCCGTAGTCTTCGAGGCCCCCCACCGGGTGGGCCGCTTGCTTGACGAGCTGCTGGCGGCGTGCGGGCCCGAGCGCCCGGTGGCTGTCTGCCGGGAGCTCACCAAGCTCCACGAGCAGGTGTGGCGGGGCACCCTCGGGAGCGCTGCCGCGCGTCCCCAGGGCGGCCAACCGCGGGGCGAACACGTGATCGTCTTGGGCCCGCCCGGTAGCCTGGGGCAGTGGCCCGTTTCTACGTGACGACGCCGATCTATTACGTGAACGACGCGCCCCATATCGGCCACGCCTACACCACGGTCACGGCGGACGGGCTCGCCCGGTGGCACCGCCTTCTCGGCGACGAGGTGCTGTTTGTGACCGGCACAGACGAGCACGGCCTCAAGATGAAGCGGGCGGCGCAAGCCAACGGCCTTTCCCCCAAGGAGCAGGCAGACGTCTATAGCGCCCGCTACGAGGAAGCCTGGGCGCTGCTCGACATCTCCAACGACGATTACATCCGCACGACCGAACCCCGCCACCACAAAGCGGTGCGGGCGCTCATGCAGGCCGTTTACGACAACGGGTGGATTTACCCGGGCACCTATTCGGGCCTTTACTGCGTGGACTGCGAGGGCTACTACACCGAGACGGACCTGATCGACGGGCTGTGCCCGGTCCATAGGCGCCCGGTCGAGTTCATGACCGAGGAGAACTATTTCTTCAGGCTTTCGGCGTTCGCCGACCGCCTGGTCGAGTGGTACTCGGACCAACCCGGCGCCGTCACGCCGGAGAGCCGGCGCAACGAGGCGCTCGGGATAATAAAAGGTGGCCTCCAGGACATCTCGGTCACCCGGAGCACGCTCGACTGGGGCGTACCAGTCCCATGGGACGAGGACCACGTTTTTTACGTCTGGTACGACGCGCTCATAAACTACGCCACAGTCGCCGGGTACGGGACCGACGACGGGAGGTTCAAAAAGTGGTGGCCCGCTGTCCATCATTTAATAGGAAAGGACATACTGCGTTTCCACTGCGTGTACTGGCCGGCACTGTGCATGGCGGCTGGAATAGAGCCCCCCAGGCGCGTGTCTGTCCACGGGTACCTGCTCGTCCGCGGCGAAAAGATGTCCAAGACGGCGTTCAACCAGATCGCCCCGGCCGACCTCGTGGCCGATTTTGGGGTCGACGGGTACCGCTACCATTTCCTGCGCGACCAGAGCTTCGGGCCCGACGGGGAGTTCTCCTACGAGGGGATGGCGGCTCGCTACAACGCCGACCTCGCGAACAACCTCGGCAACCTGCTCGCCCGTGTCAGCGCGGTGGTCGCGCAAAAATGCGGGGGGATCGGGCCGGCGCCCCGTCCCGAGAGCCCGCTGGCGCCGCTCGCCTCCGACGTGTATGACGCGGCGGCGGCCGCCTGGGAAAAGGTGGCGCCTAGTGACGCCTTGGAGGCAGCTTGGCGGTTGGTCCGGGCGGCCAACGCGGCGCTGGAGGAGGCCGAGCCTTGGCGGGCGCCGCCCGGTCCCGAGGTCGACGCCGTGCTCGGCGACGCGCTCGAGGTCCTGCGCATCGTGGCCGTCCTGGCGAGCCCCGCGCTCACTCGGGCTTCGGCCGAGATCTGGCGCCGTATCGGGCTCACACAACCCATCGCCGAGGCGCGCCTTCCCGACGCGGGCCGGTGGGGCGGGTACCCGGGCGGGCTGGCGGTGGAGCGGGGCGGGCCGCTCTTCCCCCGCCACCGCGACTGATCGCGGTGTGGTGCGACAGCCACTGCCACGTCCCCTACGACAACCTCGGGCCTGAGGCGCTGGAGGAAGCGAGGGCTGCCGGCGTTACCCGGTTCGTGACGGTGGGGACCGATGCCGCCCAGTCGGAGGCGGCGCTCGACCTCGCCGCCACCCACGAGGGAGTGTGGGCGACGGTCGGCCTCCACCCTCATGACGCATCGGCGGGCGTTCAGACCGTGGAACCGCTCGTCCGAGGCCAGGAAAAGCTCGTTGCGATCGGCGAGTGCGGGCTCGACTACCACTACGACTTTTCCCCGCGAACTGCCCAGCGCCAGGCGTTTGCCGCCCAGGTGGAACTGGCCCGCCGGCACGGCCTCGCCCTCGTCGTGCACACGAGGGAAGCGTGGGACGACACCTTCGACATCCTCCGGGGCGCCGGAGCGCCGTCACGCACCATTTTCCACTGTTTCACGGGCGGGCCGAAGGAAGCACGGCGTGCCCTCGACACTGGGGCGTGGCTTTCTTTTAGCGGCATCGTCACGTTCAAAAACGCCGGTGAGATCCGCGAGGCGGCGGTTCTCTGCCCCGTCGAACGGCTCCTCGTCGAGACCGACTCGCCTTACCTCGCCCCCGTACCTCACCGGGGGAAGCCCAATTCGCCGAAGTTCGTGCCCCTGGTGGGTGCCGCGGTGGCCGCTCTTAGGGGCATGGCGGTCGAGGAGGTGGAGGAGACGACCTGGGCCGCAGCCGAGGAGGTCTTCGCCCTGGCGCCCGGCCTGACGTGACGCTGTCCGGCCCGGAGGTCGCCCGCCTGCTACGAGAGCACCACATCACGCCGAGGCGTGCCCTCGGGCAGAACTTCGTCACCGACCCCAATACCGTGCGCCGCGTGGCCCGCCTCGCGGGGGTCGGCCCCGGTGACCGGGTGGTGGAGGTGGGCGCCGGCCTCGGTTCGCTCACGCTCGCGCTGGCCGAGACGGGGGCGGCAGTCACGGCCGTCGAGCGCGACCGGGCGATTGTCGCTGTGCTGTGGGAGGTGCTGGCCGAGAAGGCGCCGGGCGCAGCGGTGAGGGTGGTGGAAGCCGACGCCATGGGACTCGATTGGAATGCCTTGCTCCAGCCGCCGACCGGGTGGGTGCTAGTCGCCAACCTCCCCTACAACATCGCCACTCCGCTGGTCGCCACCCTGCTAGACAATGTGCCGCAGGTGGAGAGGATGCTCGTGATGGTCCAGCGCGAAGTGGCCGAGCGCCTCGCCGCCGGCCCGGGGAGCCCAGCCTACGGGGCCGTGTCGGTGAAGGTCGCCTACTGGGCGGAGGCCGAACTGTTGGGCCCGGTGCCGGCGTCGGTGTTCGTGCCGAGGCCCCGCGTCGCCTCCGCCCTGGTCAGGCTGAAGCGCCGGCCGGCCCCGGCGGTGGCGCCCGAGGTGGTGCCGGCTGAGCAACTGTTCTCGCTGGTGAGGGCGGGTTTCGCCCAGCGCCGCAAGATGCTCCGTCGTGCCCTGGCCGGCCTCGGGCTGCCCGAGGATGTCTGGTCCGCGGCCGGCATCGACGGAGAGTTGCGCGCCGAGCAGCTCTCGGTGTCCGACTGGGGCCGCTTCGCCGGCGCGTTGGCCGGCGCGTTGGCCGGTGCCGGCGGGCGAGCGGGGCGGGCGAGGCCGTCGCGGCGCCCGGGGCCGGCACGGCGGACGGGGGCTTCCACCCGGGAAGGGGTCGGGCCGCTGTGACCTGGGCAGGTCCCGGGCGCCAGGTGCGAGCGCTGGCCAAGCTCACGTTGTCGCTCCGGGTGCTCGGGGTGCGCCCCGACGGCTACCACCTGCTCGACGCCGAGATGGTAAGCATCGACCTGGCCGACACGCTGGAGTTCTTTGCCGGAGAGGGGCTGGAGGTCGTCGACGAGGGAGCGAGCAGGGGCGGGTACGGGCATGTTCCCTCCGATGAGACAAACCTGGTGGCACGGGCGCTCTCCCTGGTCGGAGCGCGTGCTCGGGTGCGGCTGGTGAAGCGGGTCCCTGCCGGCGCCGGGCTCGGGGGAGGTTCGGCGGACGCCGCCGCCGTGCTGCGCTGGGGGGTGCGAGAGGGGTTGTTGGAGGAGGGCGAGGCGCTCGCGCTGGCCGCCAAGCTCGGTTCCGACGTACCTTTCTGCTTGGCTGGTGGGGGCCGGGCGAGAGTGCGGGGGGCGGGCGAAGAACTGCTACCGCTCCCGTTCGAGGAGGTCGCCGGCAGGGCGTACACGCTGGTCGCGCCGCCTTTCGGGGTCTCCACCGCCGAGGTCTACCGGGCCTTCGACGACCTCGGTGATGCGAGGAGCGGCTGGGCCGGCCCCAACGACCTCGAGCCCGCCGCCCTGCGTGTCGAGCCCCGCCTCGTTCTGTGGCGGGACCGCCTCCGTGAGGCTACGGGAGAGCAGCCGGTCCTGGCTGGGAGCGGGTCTACTTGGTGGGTGCCGGGGGCCTGGCCCGGTGACGGGAGAACCGTGGTGAGGGTCGCCCGTCCCTGACCCCGGCGGGGGTCACTTGCCGGCGCGCCGCTGCCAGCGCGTGGCTTTCAACATCTTCTTGTGCTTCTTCTTGCGCATGCGCTTGCGGCGCTTCTTGATCAACGATCCCATGGCGGGGCGTTAACCTATCAGGCGCGCCGGGGTGGCACGCCAAGGCGTGGTTCGACCGGCGCGAAATCCGGCCAGCGCCGGCGCGAGGCGGTGGACAGCTTGCGCATCAAGTCGAGCGCCTTTGGGTCGTCGTCGCCGGGCCGGGACTCGAGGGCGCCGCCGGCCAGCATTTCGTCGATGACCTCCTGGCCCTGCTCGCTGCGTATGACCGTGAGCGTCCAACCGGAGAGCTCGCCGATGCCGCCGGCAGAGATGTCGGCGTGCTCAGCGGCGAAATCGGGACAGGCCTTGCAGCCTTCGCGGGTCCAGGCGTGCCCCTCTTTGAGCGGCACCTCCCGGTACGAGCCGTCGCGGAGCCACACCTGAAAAACGCCCTTGATATTGATCTTCGTTATGTCCTGGCGGCGGATCCCGTAACGGGCCTCGAAGAACTCTTCGAAGATCGAGTCGTCGAAGGTCTTCGAGCACATGAGCCCGATCGTGAGGCCGAGCCGCCGGCCCACCTTGCCCACCTTGCGCGCCTTCATCACAACGGGGGCCGAGGTCTGGCAGCCCATCCCGACGAGGGCGAGCCGTTCCGCCCCACCGGCTATCGCCTTCCCGTAGGCGAGCGTGTTGGCCGAGTAGGTGTAGCGGCTCCCTGCCGCGGCGAGCACCTCTGCTCGGGTGCGGGCCACGGTCGGGACGGTTTTCCAGCTGGTCCCGTCTCCCTCGAGCGTGGACACGAGCGCGGCGTCGATGCGGTCGTGCTCCAGGCACCAGGTCAATATGGCTGAAACGACGCCCCCGTCCTGGCCCTCCGAGGCGAACTCGGGATCGGTGGAGCGCGCGAGGATGACGGACCTTGCCATGCCGGGCTGCTCCTCGGGCCGGCGGGACCGGCCGAAGAGGAAGTTGTCGGCTTCGGTTTCCCAGTTCCTAAAGCGCGGGCAGGCGCGTGTGCAGCTCGTGCACCCCCGCAGGCCGTGTGTACACCCTCCCGGTCCGAGCTCCTCCTCCAGGTGGAACGGCTTGTACGCCCCGTCCTCGGTCCGGTAGCCGAGCACGTCGTGGGGGCAGGCGATGATGCAGGCGGCGCAGCCCGTGCAAAGCCCATTGGTCACGACCTCGGAGTAGAGCTCCGCCCACTCGGCCTTCCATCTCTCGGGAGCACGCTTCTCCTCGGTCAAGGTCACTCTTACAGAGTAGTTCGACGGAGGTGCTGCTTTCAGCGGCCCTGGAGCATGACTGCCACAATTGGCTCTCCGGTGCCATGCTTAAAAGGGTGGTCGTCGGACAGAGGGCATCGGTCGGACATGACTCGGCGGGCGGACATGACTCGGCGGGCGGCGCACCTCACGCGGTGTGCCTCCTTTCGGTCCCGCTCCGGCTGCTGAAGGCGTCTGAGGACCACTTCGACGACCTGTTCAGAGAGCTGCAAATGGCCACGATGGCCCGTCGGAACCCGCTGATGCGGGCCTTCGGAGAAGCGGGGTCGGGCTGGCAGGCAGCGCCTTTCGCCGTGGAGCACCTCGCAGCACTGGGGGAGGAAGTAAAGACCCACCTGGGCAGGTTCCGCGAGCCGGCGCGCCGTGCCATCTGGGAAGCCTCTCAGCGCGGTTACGCGCTGGTCGACCTGTGCGTCGATGTCGACGCCGGCGCGTTCGCAGTGTTGGGTGCATGCCAGCGGCTCCTGCTGGACGCGGCACGGGCGGCTCGTGCCGGGCACCTGTTGACCGAGCCACCCGGGCGTGAGGTGTACGCCTGGCTCCGATGGGTGAGGCAGGAGATGGCGGGCCAGGCCGCGGGCCGGGCGCCGAGGCCCTGCCCCTTCCCTGTGGACCGCCAGTAGCCCCCACCTGCGCCCGCAGGGCGGGGCTCGGCGTGGCGTCGGTACGGCCGGCGCCGGGCGTTAGCCCGGTCGAAAAATGTCCGCTTCGTTGAAAGATGTCACGTTCGGGGCCGAAAACGGGGTCAAACGCGTCAGAGTTCATCCGACTCGTCAGAGATTTTCCAATACGTCAGAAGTCGAGTGCAGGCCTCGGCAGCACCCGGCGTGGCCCGAGATCTCGCCCCTGCAGGTACGGGTCCGCCCGCCGGCGCCCGCCGGCCCCCGGTTCGGGCACCACGCCGGCCCGCCGAGACGCTCGGACGTGGTCAGTGTGATCAGGGGGAAGACCGGCGCAGCGGCCAGGCCGAGGGCGATCATGCCGGCCACGGCCAGGGCCGGGGAGCCAGGGACGGACATGAGCGCTGCTCCTGCCGCGACTCCGCCAACGGCGGCGCCGAGGACCCCTCGTGCCCCGGCGCGCTCGGCGACTGGCCCGAGCACCACCCGCCCGAGGACCATCATCGCCCAGTAGGCTGATAGCACAAGGCCTGCCACCCCGTGCGAGAGCCCCCGTCCGTCGGTCAGGAAGATGTAGCCCCAAACGCCGGCACCGGACTCGATGCCGGTTTCGACCGCAGTAAATATGGCAGTAAATACGACGGTGCCGGCGACAGCGGTCGCCGGCGGTTCCCTTCTTCCGGGCGACGTCGTTTGTTGCTTGGGCATCAATGGAGCCGGCGCAGGTGCGAGAGCCGCCAGGCTCTCTCGCCACGCCTTTCGCCCCGAGGCGAGCACCAATGTTGTAACGCCCATTGCGATCGCGAAAGCTCCGAAGGCCCACCGCCAGTGGAGGCTCTCGGCGAGCAAGGCAGTGACGAGCAGCGGGCCAACCGTAGCCCCGAGGCCGTAGCCGGCGTGCATCCAATTGACTTGCCGCGCCCCAAAGTAGTTGGCGGCATGGGCGTTGAGGGCGGAGTCGATCGCACCGAAGCCGATGCCGAAGACCACGGACCCACCGGTGAAAACCCAGAAAGAAGGGGAAAAGGCTTCTAGCGCCAGGGCGAGCGCCACCAGAGCAGAGCCCGCGGCCAGCACCGGGCCCGTGCGGGGGCGGGCCAGGAGCCGTCCGGTGCCGGCGCTCGAAGCGACAGAGGCGACCGTGCCCAGTACGAGCAAGATCCCGAGGGAACTGACAGGCACGTGGAAACTCGACTGAACGGAGGGCCAAAGAAGGCCCAGGGTCGACCCCGGCAGGGCCACGGCGAGGTATGTCAAGCAGGCGAGGAGGAACGGCTGCACGGGTCGGCTCCTTTGAAGCAGGTGGGGAAGGCCGCGTCCGGAGGCGCGCTGAAAACGAGAAAACGGGACTTCGTCGTGCCGCCAGTTCGGAGCAGCACGCGATGACAGGTTGCCAGGAACCTATGGCGTCAACGCGTGCTTGGTTGCCCGGGCACCTCAGCTCCTCGAAGACTTCGCTTGCCGTCGGTGAGTTTACTGAAAGCCAGGTGATGGCTCCATTCGGCTCAGCTATGGCGCTACCGCACTGCTCGAGACTGCGCAACTATTTCGCCTGGTGCGAGCGTGAGGCGTTATCCAGTAGGGCCAGTAGGGCCAGTAGGGCCCTAGTGCGCACCTTGGCCCTAAGATCCATACGTACGCAAGGTCACTTCTTGTCTAGTTGACCCTTCGACCGCCGCCGTCCTTCTGGAGGCGCGCGACGGGCTGGTGCGCGAAGCGGCCATCGATGGGGCCGCCGGTGAGAGTGGTGTCGCACGCCAGGCCTTTGCCCAGGGCGCCGGCCCGTTGGCGGCCTACCGCCGGACCGTCGAGGTCGGCCCAGCCGCCGGCGGCCTGGTGGCCGTGCGCCAGGAGGTCGAGTTCGAAGTGGGCCTCCCTTGGTGGTCCTGGCTCTTCGCCTCCCTCCTGCGCGCCCACCTGGGGAGCGCCAAGCCCGCCGAGGCGAAAATGCCGTGGTGGGGCCCACCCCAACGTGTCGAGCGCCGTTCAGCGGTTGTGCTCGCGACGTTGGCGGCCTTGGTTGCCGTCCAAGGTCTTGTAGCCGGGGTCTTCCCCGAGACGCTCACCTATGCCTCGAGCCAGATGCATGCCGGCACGTTCGCGCAAGGCGCTGTCTTCGCTGCGGTCGAGTTGTCGGCTTTGCCTGCGCTCGGGGCGTTGGTCATGGCCGACCGGCGCGGCCGGCGTTCGGTGCTGCTTTGGGCGACGGGGGCGGCGGTGCTCTCGAGCGCACTGGGTGCCGTCGTGCCCTCGGTGGCCTGGCTCGCACTGACCCAGGTTGTAGCGGGCGCGCTCGTGGCGGCTGCCGGGATAGCCGCGGTGGTGATGGCCGTCGAAGAGGTCCCGGACGGCTGCCGGGCCTGGTCCGTCGGCGTGCTCGGCATGGCTGGGGGGTTGGGCGCGGGGGTGCCGCTCGCGCTCTTGCCCCTCGCCGGCACGGGCCCGGGAGGCTGGCGCTGGTTGTACGCCCTGAGCCTCTTGTGCCTACCTGTCGTTGCCCGGAGCGCTCGGCACCTGCCCGAGAGCCACCGCTGGGCGCAGGCTGAGCGGCGGAGGCTCCGAGCGACTGCGCCGGGCGGCCCCCCGGAGCGCTCCGTGCTCGCGCAACTGGGCCTCGCTGGCGCCGGGGGACGGACGCTCGCCCTGGTGTGCGCCGGCGCCGCGCTGTTCGCTCTCTTTGCCGTGCCGGCGGTGCAGTTCCAGACCCAGTTCCTCCGCGACCAGCGGCACTACAGCGCCCTCGCCATCTCGGTGCTCGAACAACTGTCCGGCACGCTCGGTGGGCTCGGCGTTCTGGCCGGCGGGCGCCTCGCCGACACACGGGGCCGCCGGCCCGTGGGGATCGTCTGCGTCACCGGCGCGACCCTGTCGACCCTCGCCGCCTACCTGACGCACGCCTGGTTCATGTGGGCAAGCGCTACGGCGAGCCAGTTCTTCTTGTACGCGATGGCCCCGGTGCTCGGCGTTTACGGGGCCGAACTTTTCGCCACCAAAGCCCGGGCGCGCTCCGCCGGGCTGGTATCGGCCGCATCTTCCGCCGGCGCCGTCATCGGCCTCCTCTCGATGGGCTGGTTCGCGGCCAGGATGGGCAACCTCACCCCTGCGCTCGCGCTCCTTGCGGCCGGGCCGGTCGGGTTGGTCCTGCTCCTTGTCTTGGCCTTCCCTGAGAGCGCCGGCGCCAGCCTGGAAGATCTGGCTGGGGCGACTACCGGGCCCGTTCGTGCGCCTAACTCGCTCGTCACGTCCGAGCTTGATCGGCAATTATCGTGACTGTCGGAGATGGCCCTCGCCGAAGCCGTAGAAATGCGCTCGGCCGGCGGGCGGGTTGCGCCGGCCAAGGCCTCGCCACCAGGAGAAAGTGGTGTGGCCCAGGGGCTGGCCCGGCCCGGTGGGCTCCCCTCGGCGTCAGCTGGCGCTCTGTTGTCGCTTTTTGAGCGCGGCCTGGGCTAGTTCCACAGCTAGTGCGCTTTCTACCAGGTCGCGCGAGAGCCCTATCGCAGCGAGGCGGTGGGCGGTCTCCTCGTCGGTCGCGAGCACCCCGACAAGCAGGTGCTCGGTGCCGATGTAGTTGTGGCCGAGGCGGAGCGCGGACTTCAAGGCGGCCCGCAGCGCTTCTTTCGCCGGGCCCGAGAACGGGATCTGGCGCAGCGCCGAGGGGTTGGTATCCCCGCCGTCCGCCGGCGCTCCGGTGCCGAGGGCCTGGCGGATCTGTTCGTCGGTCACCCCGAGCTGGCGTACCGCCTTGGTGGCGAGCGCATCTCCGTCGGAAAGCGACCCGGCCAGCAGGTGGACCGGCTGGACCTCGGGGGCGCCCAGCCCTTGGGCGGCCCGTGCGGCAGCTGCCACGGCGCTCCGAGCGCGCGGTGTGAAGCGGGTGAACAACTTCGCCCGCCCGCCCGGAACGAGCCGTTCCCACCCCGGCTCGTCCTCCCGGGTGACGAAGCGCTTTTGGGCCGCCTGCTTGGAGACCCCCATGCTGGCACCGATCTGGCTCCAGGAGGCACCCGTTGAACGGGCCTGGTCTACGAAAAAGCCCACCATGGCATCGGCGTTGTCTTCGATGTCACTTGCGACCACGACGGCGTCGGCAAGTCTCGTGAGCGCGTCCCCGTCCGGGTGGATGGCTCGCACATAGGAGATGAGGTTGTCAAGTGTGGCGGGTGAGTCAGGCATGCGTCAAAGTATAGTTGACGATCGCACTTTTGTCAACCTTACGTTGACCAGTCGGTGATCCCCGGGCGTTGGCCCCACCGGCTGAGGTTCTCGTGGAGCGCTTGGACGAGAAGGTCGAAGCTGGCGTCGACGTCGTGGGGCATACCGAAGTCACCCCTTTCTTCCAAGGAAACAAAGCCGTGAAGGCAGGCACGAAGTACACGGGTCGCGTGGACGAGGTCGTCGCCTCGTAGGCCATAGCGACCAGCCGGCCTCGTCGACCAGGCGGGCCGCCTCGGCCACCACGACGGGGCGCGACAGGCCCGCCCTAGGCACGCCCGGAACAGCTGTTTGCGAACGCCGACAGACGAGGGTTTACGAGCTCGGGGTACTCGGCTTGGGGGTAGTGGCCGGCACCGGGGACGAGGAACACCTCGGCGCTCAGCTGTTTCGCTATCCGTCGGGCTTCGCCGGCGGGGTCCTCGAAGTCGGGGTCGCGCTCTTCCATGACGACGATCGCCGGTGCCTTGACATTGCCGAGGCGTGCCTTGGCTGGGGCGTGGCTGCTCCTGGGTCGTCTGGCTGAAAGCGCGGGTCCTCGCCACGGTCTCGAAGGCGATGCGCCCTTCGCCTCTGTCCAGGAAGTGTGCCGCTCCGTCGCTATGCCCGACGGGAGCTTTGTCCATCTCCGACCACGGCGAAGAGCTGCCCGTTAGAAGCCCACCCGCAAGACCGACCCATCGACGCCGGCGGGCGCAGGGGCGCGGCGGCACCAGTGGAAGCGGCCGCCTGGGCGATCTTTGCCACAGAGATCACGGGAGTACTGTTCGCAGAACAAGTGGTCGAGCGAGCCAGGCGGTGCACGGCCGGCCGCCCTCTGATGGATCTTTGTGGGCGGTCGTACCGTCGCCATCACCACTTCAAGCACCGCCGGGGGCGCCGCCGTGGTACCGGCGCCCGCCGCCCAGCTCAGGCCCGGGCCGGCCAGCCGAGGAGGGTCGGGTAGTAGTCCGAGACCACCACCTCACCGGCCCCGAAAAACAGCACCCAGACGCTCCCCTCCTCGGGCTCGAACTCTTCGGCCGAAGAGTTGTCGGCTACGGAGAAAGTGGCGAGCAAGTGCCGGATCACCGAGCCCTCCGCGCACAGGACGGTCGTCTCGCGGCCCCGGGCGAGCTCCACGACCCTGCGCCCCGCCTCACCAGGCGAAGCCAGGTGCTCTTCCTCGGCCAAGCACGCTTCCAGCTCGACTGGTAGCCCGAGGTCGCGGGCCAGCGGCTGGAGCGTCTGCACGCACCGAGCACGGTCGGCGGACAAGAGGTGTGTCGGCGAGAAGGCCGGCAGGCCGCGCCGCAGCGCTTCTGCTTGCTGCAGCCCCACGGCGTCGAGCGGTCGCGCCCGGTCTTCCCCCTCCCAGGCCCTCGGGCCCACCGCCGAAGCGTGCCTCACGAGGAGCACCGTGGCGCTTATCAGGTACACCAACGGGTCTAGCTCGTCCAGAAGCTCGCGATCTCCGGCGTAGCTCAGCCGTTCCCGTGCTTCGGCCAAGGCCAGCCACTCCATGCGGTCGACTTCTTCGCCCGTCACGTACCCGGGCGCTCCATCGGAGCGCATCGCCCAGTACTCGACCAACTTTGCCCCCTGCTTGGTCTCGTAGCGGCTGTGCGGCAGACTTGGCCCCACCGTCGGGGAGAGGCCCGTTTCTTCGCCAACCTCGCGATACGCGGCCGCGAGCGCCGGCTCGCCCGCGCGTACCTTGCCCTTGGGGAACGACCAGTCGTCGTACCTCGGCCGGTGCACCAGTACCACTTCCAGTTCAGCGCCGGCGTGCCTCCAAACGACGCCGCCGGCGGCGTGGGCAGCGGCGGCGTCTCCTGCTGCGGCCACGGGACTATCTGGTGCGGAGCTCAGGGGACTTCCTCCACCAAGGACGTTACCAAGGGCTCTCGTACCCGATCTGTCGCTGGTTGCACCGGGGGCGCGCGGCTTTGGCGCTCCCGGGCCGGCGGTCTTGGTGAAAGCTGCATGAGCTTGGCCTGGGCGAAGAGCTGGTGCTGCCGGGCCAGTCCGGCCCGCTGCCGCGGGTCTTGGTGGCCACGGCGGCCGGGGCCGCGCGAAAAGCTGACTGACGCGAAATCGTTAGCTGGACATCCATAGGTTTTTGGCGCGAAAACGGCCAAGTTCCTGACGGATGTGGCGTCCGTCGGCGCACATCGGTCGGTTTTTTGCGCGGCCGCGCCGTGCCGCCTTGCCGCCGGGCCCGCCCGCCTCGGTGTCCAGGTGGCCGAAGTCCGGGCGACGCTCGCGGGGTGACGAAACTGTCCCGTCACCACGGTCACGGGGCACGGGACGAACCGGGATGGTGGCGGCCCGGTAAGCTAACCGACCGTCTTTGTCATAAACAGGTCTGCCCGTCCTGGTAGGCCTTGCCGGCCAAGGATGGGAAGGTCGCGTACCGCCATGTCACGGAGGCAAGATGCTGCCAAACACAGGTCCGAGCCGGCCCGGGCCACGCCAACGGGGGGCCGGCCGTCGGGCGACAAACCTGCCCGGTGCGAGTAACAGAGCCGGCGGTGGAGAGCAACTACAGCGCCAAGCCGACTACCGCAACATGGCCATCGCCCTGGAGGAGGCGCGCCTCTCGCTGAGGGAAGGGGGCATCCCGATCGGCGCCGCGCTCTGCCGGAGGGAGAAGTTGGTCGGGCGTGGCCACAACAGGCGTGTCCAACTGGGCAACCCGGTACTGCACGGCGAGATGGACTGCCTGCAGAATGCCGGCCGCCTCGGCAGTTACAAGGGCCTCACCATGTACTCGACCTTGATGCCCTGCTACATGTGCGCCGGCACGATCGTCCAGTTCCGCATCATGCGCGTGGTGGTGGGGGAATCTGCCTCGTTCGCCGGCGGGCGCGACCTCATGGAAGCACACGGAGTTGAGGTGGTCGACCTCGGGATGCCCGAATGCTCCCAGATCATGCAGAGCTTCATCGACGCCAACCCAGTTCTTTGGGCGGAGGACATCGGCGAGCTTTAGACGCTGCGCGAGCGCTCTGGCGGGCTATGGGAGGGCCGGCTTGGCCGACGGCCCCAATTGATGCTTTTGGAGCGCCTCAGGTATTTGACCGTCGCCGGATCGGGGGTTGTCCGCCTGGTCCCGGCTGCTCGGCGAGAACGGCAAGGTTTCCAGGGTGGGGGTGCGCCCCGTCACCCGAGCAGGTTGGGGCCGCGGGCCCCGACCAGGAGCGTGTACACAGAGGTGGTAGCGGTTATGAAGAGTTGGTTGCGTCGGCGGCCGCCGAAGGCCACGTTGGCTACGACTTCGGGGACGTGCAGCTTGCCTATGAGGGTGCCGTCAGGGTCGTAGCAGTGCACGCCGTCGGCTGCCGAGGCCCAGATGCGCCCCTCGTCGTCGGCCCGGAAGCCGTCGAAGAGGCCGGCCGTGCAGGTGGCAAAGATCCCCCGGCCGCTCAGCGCCCCGTCAGCCCCGACGCCGAAGGAGCGCATGTGCCCGCGCCCGGTGTCGGAGATATACAGGGTCTTTTCGTCGGGCGAGAAACAGAGCCCGTTGGGCTGGTCGAAGTCGTCGGCGACGACGGCCAGGGCACCCGTCGTGGTGTCGAGGCGGTAGACGTTGTTGGTGCCGGTCTCGCTCGGGGACTGGTCGCCTTCGTAGTGGCTCCGGATGCCGTAGGTGGGGTCCGTGAACCAGACCGACCCGTCGGAGGCGACCACGACATCGTTCGGGCTGTTGAGGCGTTTGCCCTCGAAACTGTCGGCGAGGACGGTGAGGGAGCCGTTGTGCTCGGTCCGCGTCACCCGCCGCTGCTGCTGCTCGCAGGTGACCAGGCGGCCGGACCGGTCGAGGGTGTTGCCGTTGGAAAAGCCCGAAGGCGAACGGAACACACCGACGGCGCCCGTCGTCTCGTCCCAGCGGAGGAGCCGGTCGCCCGGCACGTCGCTCCACACGAGGTATCGCCCAGCAGGGACCCAGGCCGGCCCCTCGGCCCAGCGGTCCCCTGTGTGCAGGCACTGGAGGCAGCGGTCACCCCGGCAGGGCTGGAACCGCTCGTCGAGCACTTCCCACTCGGTCGCTACTAGGCGAGGTTTATGTGCGCTCATTGGCCTGCTCCGGGTTTGGTTGAGGCTCCAGCGTTTGGAGCCCTGACTTAGCTTCTCGGTTATAGCAGAGGCGCGTGGGTGCGAACAACTGTTTGGTTTGGCATGCCGCGCCGTTGTTACAGTGAGACCAACCCATTGCCCAGGAGCGGGCGCGCTCAGCGGGCCGCGAATTGCGATGGATTATGCACGACCCATGGGACTCGGAGAGAGGGAGGGACAGGATGACACGTATGCGCCTCGACAGCACGCGCATCCGGGAAGACCTGATATCAGGGCTAGTAGCCGCCTACGGGCGGTACTTGGAGCAAGTACCCGGTGCTTCTGGGGTCATGCGAGCCGGAGGCATTTGTGCTGGCAAGGTGAGCATCGTCATCGGCGGGGGCTCCGGTCACTACCCTGCGTTCGGAGGCCTGGTGGGCGATGGGTTGGCTGACGCGGCAGCCATGGGAGACATATTCGCGTCCCCATCGGCCGAGCAGGTGTATCGGGTTGCGCGGGCGGTGGAGGGTGGGGCCGGGGTGTTGCTCACTTACGGCAACTACTCGGGTGATTGCCTGAACTTTGGCATTGCGCAAGAGCGGTTGCGTTTGGACGGGGTCGATTGCCGCACTGTCTTGGTCACCGACGACGTCGCCTCGTCACCGAGGGAGCAACCAGAGCGCCGGCGGGGGATCGCCGGCGGCGTGTGTGTGTTCAAGATGGCAGGCGCAGTGGCCGCCGAGGGTGCTGGCTTGGAGGAGGTAGAGCGAGTAGCAATGAAGGCGAACTCCGCGGCGCGCACCCTGGGCGTCGCTTTCGCCGGCTGCACCCTCCCGGGCCAGAAACAGCCATTGTTCGAGATTGCTGGGGACAACTACGAGCTCGGGCTCGGCATACATGGCGAACCGGGGGTGAAGACCGTAAGTTCCATGGGCACGGAGGAACTGGCTGAGACCCTAGTCATGCCGCTCGTGGACGAGGCTCCTAGCTGGGGCGACGGTCGCGCTGCAGCAGTGCTAAACGGGCTCGGGTCAACTTCGTACGAGGAACTCTTCGTGTTGTGGTCCAAGGTCGCGCCGGTGCTCGAGGAGGTGGGCGTTATCCCCGTACTACCTGAAGTCGGTGAGTTCGTGACGAGCCTCGACATGGCCGGCTGCTCGTTGACTCTGTGCTGGCTCGATGACGAACTCGAGCGGTTGTGGAGAGCGCCGGCAGGTACGCCAGCTTTCCGCCGGGGCGATGTCACCATACTGAGCTCTTTCGCTCGTCGGGCAGCCAATGTGGGCACGGAGCGGAGTGACCTGGCGCAAGTGATTTCCGGGCCAGAGTCAGAGCAAGGAGCAGCCACAGCGCGGATGGCCTTGGAGGCCATGCTCCAGACCGTTCAGGACAACGAGGAGAGCCTGGGCCGTCTCGATGCAGTGGCGGGGGACGGCGACCATGGCTCTGGGATGGTCCGCGGCCTTGGAGCTGCCGTAGCGGTGGCCAAGGAAACCAAAGGAGGCCTCGGGACTGTGCTCAGGGCAGCCGGCCGGGCGTTCGCGGACCAGGCCGGCGGTGCGAGCGGCGCGTTGTGGGGCTTGCTGCTGGAGGCCGTGGCCGACGACCTCGGCGATATCACCTTGCCCGACTCGGCGGGCATCGTGCGGGCTGTCCGTCGGGCCACCGAGGTGCTCGCTAGGGCCGGTGGTGCAAAGGTCGGCGACAAGTCAATGCTTGACGCGCTGGCCCCCTTCGCCGAGGAGCTGCGTGGTGGCGCGGGGCCGCTACCGTTGGCCGAGGCGTGGCGGCGTGCGGCCGGCGTCGCTTCGGCAGCTGCCCAGTCGACAGCAGGGTTGATGCCTCGCGTAGGACGTGCTCGCCCGCTCGGGGAGCGAAGCCTCGGGACGCCAGATCCCGGAGCGGTCTCTCTTGCCCTTTGCCTGGAAGCGGTCGGTCGCGTCCTGGCTGTCCGAGCCGGCGGGGACGGAGGCAGCGAGCTCCGGGGCTAGCGCGTGATCGGTGGTACGGGAGCCGGCGGGCAGAGCTCGCTACGACGCGGCTCGCTCACCTACGCTCGTCGCGTGAAGATCACCGACGTCAAGACCTTTCTCGTCCACGACCGGGAGCGCCCAGAGCGCAATTACACTTTCGTCAAGGTCTACACCGACGAGGGGCTAACCGGCCTGGGGGAAGCCGGCATCAACGGCAAGGAACTGGCGCTCCAGGGCTTGGTCGAGACCTACCGCCCCATCCTCGTCGGCATGGACCCCTCCCGGATCGAGCACATCTGGCAGACCCTATGGCGGGGACAGTTCTTCCGGGGCGGCCACGTCCACTCCGCCGCCGTGGCGGCCATCGACCTGGCGCTGTGGGATCTGCGGGGCAAGGCGCTCGGCGTGCCCGTCTACGACCTGCTCGGAGGGCGCACCCGGGAGCACGTGCGCTGCTACTGCCACGTCCAGCGGTCCCCAGGCGGCGAGGGCTCGAGGGATGCCATCGAGGACATGGTCGCCTACGCGCGAGAGCAAGTGGCCGACGGCTGGCGCTTCGTCCGCTTCGGGGCCGGCGAAGGCAACCAAGCGGTAGCTGGCGGGACCTACGAGCAATCCGACGCTCTCCGCTGGACGGTGGAGGCCTTCGGCGCACTGCGAGATGCGCTCGGTCCCGAGGTCGAGATCTGCGTGGACTTCCACCAGCGCACCACGCCGGCCTACGCCATCCAGCTCGCGCGCGAGCTCGCCCCGATGCGGCCGTTCTTCGTCGAGGACCCGCTCCGGGCCGAGAACGTCGCCGAGTTCGCCTACCTCCGTTCCCAGATCCCGGTGCCGGTCGCCACGGGCGAGCAGCTACCGAGCAAGTGGGACTTCCGGGAGCTGATCGAGCGTGACCTGCTGGACTACTGCCGCGTCGACCTGTGCATCTGTGGCGGGCTCACGGAGAGCCGCAAGCTGGCCGGTTGGTGCGAGACCCACTACATCGAGCAGGTCCCCCACAACCCCCTCGGGCCAGTCTCCACGGCAGCGTGCCTGCACTTCGACCTGTCGACACCCCTGTTCGCCGTGCAGGAGCTCACCTGGCGGCCCGGCGTGCTGGGCCAGGTCGTGCGCACCGACATGCGCCTCGAGGGCGGCAACCTCTTCTCGGGAGGCTCCCCCGGCCTCGGCGTCGAGCTAGACGAGGAGGCTGCCCGAGCGCTCCCGTTCCAGCTCCCGGGCCTGCGCATACTGCACCGGGAGGACGGCTCGGTCTCGGACTGGTGAGCTTGCCACCCGCCTCGGCTGCGAGGCCAGGGCGAGGACGCTCACGTGCGACCCGCCCGTCTCCGGGTCAGGTGCACGGGTGGGCCTTTCTGAGGGTGAACACGAGCCTGTGGGGCTCGCTCGGCGCCTTCCGACGACCGCGATAGCACCAACTCCTCTACCTGCGAGCGCCGAAGGCCCTCGGTGACCCTGAGCTGCGCCACTAAAACGCGACCGTCGGGCGCGCGGTGTCGGCAAACTACGAGAACTCGGAACTGCTCCCGGACGCGCTCCGCCCGGGGGCGGAAGGTGATTGGGACGACCTGGCGATCTGGACCGGGAGCACGGTACGGCTCACCACGTTTCACCCGGGCAGGTCCTTGGCCGATACGCCCGTCCCGGGAGCGACGGGTGCGTGGACCATCCCATCAGAGTCGACTAGGTCCTCACGCACTACCGGGTTGGTGTAGACGAGGGACTCGTAATAGGTCGTGTTGGGGATGGCCATGCACAGGTGCACATTGGGAAGCCCACCCCCGTGGACCTCGGCGCGCAACCGGAACGAGTCGGCAGTGTGGGCTATCCGCATGGCCCCGGTAAAGCCGCCCTTCAGAGCCGTGCTGGTGCGCACAAAGCTGGCGCACCCCGAGGCGATGAAGTCGGCCGTGTTCATGTGGGCGCCATCAGAGGTCTCCGCCACCAATAGCGGGACCTCGACACGTTCGGCCAGCCAACGGTACGAGGTGACGCTGAACTCGCGGATCGGTTCCTCGTACCACAGGTAACCGGCCTCGCTGAGGGCGCGGCCTAGGTAAACAGCGTCGGGCAGGTCGAACCCGGCCGACCCGTCGTACATGAGGTCCACGCCGCTGCCGACGTGGCCCCGGAGGGACTGGGCCAGCTCAGCGTCACGGCGGGCATCCCCCCACGCGTGCAGCTTGATCGCCCGGTAGCCAAGCTCGGCGCACTGGTCGGCGACCTCGAGGTACTCGGCGACCGAGGAGAAGGTGACCGTCGAGGCGTAGGCGGGGATCTTGGTCCGGAAGCCCCCGAGCAGCTGGTAGGTGGGGACCCCCAGCATTTTGCCTGCGAGATCCCAAAGGGCAATGTCCACCAGGCCAAGAACGTAAATGGGCATTTCCTCGATCCGGTCTAGCTCCCAAACCCTGTGCCACAACCACTCTCGCTGAAGCGGGTCTTGGCCCACGAGCTCGCCTCGCAGGCGTCTCTCCACGATGTCTTCCAGGATCACGCCTCGCCGGGTCAGAGCGACGCCTTCGACCCCCTCGTCTGTCAGGACGCGCAAAAGTCCGCCTACCAGCTCTGGTTCAGAGCCTGGCAGGCCTGCGCGCCACACAAATGACGGCTGCGCCGGAAAGCGCACCCGGTCCACCACCACATCCGCGATCTTCATGCTGCACATCCTTTCAGGTGCTCCTCGTCACCACGCGATGGTGGCGGCCCTTTCTCAACCGACCCCTCCCGCGCCGCCGAAGCGCAACTCGTAGGGTGCGGGCAGGTCCAGTGTCACCGCCCAGCCGTCCGACTCGAGCGAGGTGGTCACGGGCTGGCCATTGGGGCCACGGGCCTCCTTTAGCCAGCCTCGGGGCGAGCGGACAAGTACCCGGGTGGCCCACCGCGGCACCAGGGTGGCGGTCTCGATCCGCCCGCCGTCCCACACGATGCCTACTTCCAGGCCGCCCCGCGCGCGCAAGCCCTTCGCCCGCCCGGCCGGCCAGGCCTCGGGGAGGGCCGGGAGAAGGGTGACGACGCCCGGCTCGTGGCTTTGCACGAGCATCTCCATGAGGGCTGCTGCCCCGCCAAAGTTGCCGTCGATCTGGAACAGGTCGGGCGCGCCGTTGAACAGGTTGGGCGAGGTGTCCTTGGCCACCAGTCGGGCCAGCCTGGCGTGGGCCAACTCGGCATCCTCCAGCCGGGCGGCCAGAGCGGCTACCCAGGCCGTGCTCCAGCCCCGGGAGCCGCCCCCGTGCTCGAGGCGCTTCTCGAGCGAACGCCGGGCGGCTGCAGCCCATACAGGGGTGCGCTGCGCCGAAACTTGGTCACCGGGGTACAGGCCCCAGAGATGTGAGAGGTGGCGGTGCCCAGGCTCGTCTTCCATGAACGGGCGCCACCACTCCTGGACCCGCCCGTCCGGGCCCACGGGGACTCGCGCGAGCCGTCCGAGCGCCTCCGCGAGCCGAGCGGCGAACTCGGCATCGACCGCGAGAAGGGCGGCCGCCTCGATGCAATGGCTGAAGAGGTCCCGGATGAGCCACAGGTCCAAGGTGGCCCCGGCGCTCACCGCCGCCACCTCCCCCGCGGCGGTGAGAAAGCTGTTCTCTGGGGAGGTGGACGGGCAGGTGGTGAGCGAACCGCCCCGGTCCTCCGTCAGGAAGTCGAGCACGAACTCGGCGGCTCCCCGCATGACCGGGTAGGCCGTGCCCGCTAGGAACTCCCTGTCGCCGCCGAAGCGGTAGTGCTCCCAGAGGTGCTGGCACAGCCAGACGCCGCCCATGGGCCAGTTGGCCCACACTGGCGGAAAGGAACCGCCGCCAACCGGCCACGTGCTGAGCCATAGGTCGACATTGTGGTGGGCAACCCACCCGCCGCAGCCGTAATTGGCACGCGCTGTACTTCGCCCTGCTTCAGAGAGCTCCCGTACGAACTCGAGGAGAGGCAGGTGGCACTCCGACAAGTTGCCGACCTCGGCCAGCCAATAGTTCATCTGGACATTGATGTTGGTAGTCCAGTTGCCGCTCCAGGCCGGTCGCACGTCCGCGTTCCAGATGCCCTGCAGGTTGGCCGGTTGGCCCCCGAGGCGGGAGCTAGAGATGAGCAGGTAGCGCCCGTACTGGGCGTAGAGCGCGAGAAGGGAGGCGTCCGGCTTCCCAGCTCGCAGCGCCGCCAGCCTCTGGTCGGTTGGCCCGCTGGAGGCCGCGCCATCGTGGAGCTCGATCTCGACCCGCTCGAAGAGCTGCCGGTGCTCACACATGTGGGCCGCCCTAAGCTCCTCGTACCCCCGCCGCGCCGCGCTCTCGAGCCTGCGCCGGCATTGCTCTTCGAGTTCGTCCCAGCTGCTCTCGGGTGCCCGGGCGTAGCCACGAAAGCCGCTCCGCGCGGCCAGGAAGAGCACCACCTCATCGGCCCTTTGGGCTCGCACCTCGGCGTCGGAGGCGGAAACCGCGCCTCCTCTCGGGCAGAGGATGTCTACCACGGCCGTGAAGGCCAGGCCCGTGCCGGCGTCGTAGGTGACAGGCGAGGTGCTCTCGAGGTAGTGGGGCACGACGTGCGACGGGGCGCGGCCCCTCAGCACCAGCCTGCCGCCGTCGGCCTGGGCGGCCGCTCCGGGGTGGGGGCTATCCAGGCGTACCGTCACCCCGAGCGCCCCTGGGAGGTTGCTCCACAGCCGCAGGGCCAGCACACCCCCGGCCACGGAGACGAACGCCTCCCGCTCGTAGCGCACCTCTGTGCTCGTGTACTCGGCCCGGGCTAGTGCGTCGCGCAAGGAGAGCTCCCGGCGGTACCCCTCGACGACGAGGCCGTGGTCGAGGGCGACACGTAGGGAGCCCAGCGGCTGAAAGGACTCGTTGAAAGGCCCCTGCAGCTCTTGAGCGAGGACGCCAGCTCGTACGTAGTCCTCGTCGGCCAACACCGCTTCCCGCAGAGCGGCCAGGTGGCGCCAAGCCCCGGGACGGTCGCCATCGAGGCGCTGGCCGGACCAAAAGTCGTCCAGGTTTAGGTCTATTACCTCCTCGGGCACTCCTCCGTGCACCATTGCCCCGAGCCGCCCGTTGCCGAGCGGCAGCGCGCTGAACCAGTCTGCAGCCGGCGCGTCGTACCAGAGCACCAAAGACGCCCGCTCCTCAGGGCAATGATGAACTGTCATCGCCCGATGCCACGTTCAGGATCTTCTCCGGCCGGGCGGCGCCGTGCTCTCGCGCACCACAAGATCTGTGGCCAGTTCTACACGCCGTCCCAGGGGCCCAGTACCGTTGGCACTGTCGAGCAACGTGCGCACGGCCACGGCAGCCATTTCCGTGAGTGGCTGCCGCACAGTCGTGAGCGCTGGCGTGCTCCAAGCGCTGAGAGGGATGTCGTCGAAACCGACGACGCTCACGTCCTCGGGGACCCGGAGAGAGACCTCGCGCGCCGCACGCAGGACGCCGAGGGCAGCCAGGTCGTTGCCCGCGAAGATCGCGGTGGGCCGCGAGCGCAGGCTGAAAAGGATCTTCGCCTGCTCGTAACCGGCCTTTACCCGGAAGTCGCCTGGTTTCACGAGCCCGTCGTCCAGCGACAGGCCCGCCCTTTCGAGGGCGGCGCGGTAGCCATCGAGGCGTGCCCGGCTGCAAAGCAAAGCCGGCGGGCCTGTGATGATAGCGATGCGCCGGTGCCCGAGCTCGACCAAGTGCTCGGTGGCGGCCAGGCCACCTGACCAGTTGGTGGCCCCGACCGAGCTCACCTCCGGGCCCGGCTCCGCCGTAGGGTCGATGACGACGAAAGGCAAGCCCCGCGCCACCAATTGTCCTCGCTGCCGCTCGGTGAGCTGAGAGAGGAGGAGGATTATCCCGCGCGTGCCCCGGGACGTGATGTGGTCGAACCAGACGCGCCGCTCGTCTCCCTCCGAAAGGGCAGTAAATGCCACCGTAAGCCCCTCGGGCTGAGCAGCGGCAGCTGCGCCGCGGACGATCTCGGTCGCCCACGGGCTATCGAAGTCGTTGAAGACCACGTCGATGAGCGGCGGTGCGTCGTTTTTAGCCCTCTTGCGGTAGCCCGAACTAACTAGCACCTTTTGGACGAGCAGGCGGGTGCTGTCCGAAACGTCGGGACGGCCGTTGAGCACCTTGGACACAGTGGCGGTGGACAGCCCGCTTTCCGCGGCGATCTGGGCAATGGTGACGCGGCCGCGGCCCTTGGCGCCGTTCGGGCCGGTACGAGTTATCCGGTGCCGCGACGCGCTGGCTTGCTCGTCGGCGGGCGCCGCACCAATCGTCCGTGCAGGGACCATGTTGCCAACGATCATAGCGGGAGCTTTCGGAGGTACCTCTCGGCGCGGCCGGGAGCCTGCGCCGTCCGCACGGTTCCAGGGAAGGCTGGGCCGTGCGGGAGTAGTCGCTGCATGGCGGCAATTTGCCTTCTGAGGTCTTTTGCCCTGTAGATAACCCACGCCGAGGGCCCCAAGGGCTTGACCCGGGGAGGGAAGAGTGTTAAAGTCTGGACCGTAACATTAACCTGATGAAGCGAAACCTTTCGGTCCGACCTCGAGGCTCGGACTGTGAGGAAGCAGCAAATGGCCCTCTCGCGAGGGCGCTAGTCGAGATGCCCACCGCCCCAAGGGGCGAGGAGGAGGGGATAGTCAAGGTGACCCGAGCATCGCTTAGGCTGCCACGGCCGCTGGGCCGCACGGCCGCCTTGGTGGCGGCTGGCTTGTCCATCAGCACGGCCGCCGCCGTCACGGTACCCGTAACAAGTTCGTCCGCCCAAAGTTCCCGCAGTTCGTCTGCGCCGACAGCTACCATCAGCGTCTGGATGGAGGCCAGCGGCACGCCGGTTGACAATTACTGGGTTGCCCAGGCCAAAGCCTTTGCCAAGGCCAACCCGGGCGATACCATCAATGTCGAGTTCCCAGGGGCCACCGTCTACAATTCGAAGGTCGCGGCTGCCCTCGCCGGCAACAACCCCCCAGCTCTTACTTTTGGCTGGGGCGGCGGCAGGGAGTTGCAGTACATAAAGGCCAAAGTGGTGGCACCTATTGGCGACGCTGGCAAGAGCGATGCCGGCAACCCATCCTGGAAAAAAGACTTCGTGCCTTCCAGCCTCGGGGCCGTCACCTTCAACAACAAGATCTATGGGATCCCCGTCGGCGGTACGCAGCCCGTCTTCTTCTTCTACAACAAAAAGACCATGGCGAAGTACCACCTCAGCTTCCCGACCACTACCACTCAGTTGTTAGCTGACGTGAAGACCCTGGCCAAGCACGACGTCACGACCATTGCCCTTGGCAACTTGGGTGGGTGGGAGGGTTTGATGTACCTCGAGTACTTCACGGACCGCATAGGCGGGCCCCAGGTGTTCCTCAACATACAGGCCGGCAAGAAAGGCGCCTGGTCCAACCCTGCCATCATCCAGGCCCTCACTGACATCCAGACACTGGTGAAGGACAAGGCTTTCGAGCAGGGCTACAACCAGATCGACTGGCCCACGGGCTTCCCTGACGCGCTGGTCCACAGTGGTGCGGCAGCCATGCAGCTGATGGGTGACTGGGATATCGGCAACATGCAGGGTTACTTCCCCGGCTGGGTCGCGAGTGGCGCTCTGGGTATCGGGTTCTTCCCGAAAGTGCCCGGTGGTAAGGGCAACCCTGCTGACCTTGAGGGCAACACGACGGACTACCTCGAGTTGGCTGCGCACATCTCGCCCGCCGAGACCTATGTCGCGGAGAAGTTCGCGGCCTGGCTGTGCGCTAGCCCCGCTTACGCGAAGTTCGAGGTCGGCGAGGGTCTCGTACCGGTCATCACGGGCTCGTCCAAACTGTTCGCGTCTTCCCCGTTGAAGCAGTACCTGGTACCCATCTACAACGCAGTCAAACATGCCCCGTACTTCCAGTACTCCTGGGACCAGGCGCTCGGGCCTAAAGAGTCGACGCCCCTGTACAGCAACCTCCAGAAGGTCCTCGGGCTCACCGAAACGCCTCAGCAGTTTGCCAAGACCATGAACACGTACCTATAAGTGCTGCGCCCATAGGCTCTGACAAAGTAGGACCGGTGGCCCGGCTCCGCGCGAGAAGTGTGGAGCCGGGCTCTCATTGCCACGAGGTGGGCCCATGGTAGCTACTCCCGCAGTTCTCCACCGCAGCCCCGTGGTTGGCTCACGTTCGGCTAAGACCGCCGCTCGGCGACGGGGCTTCTTCGCGGACGTTGTCGGGCTGTCACCGACCTTGGCCCTGTACGGGGCGTTCATAGTCGTGCCGACTGCCTTTGCGGTGTTTTTGAGCTTTACTCACTGGAACGTCGATGGCCCAATAAGATGGGCCGGGTTTGCAAACTGGCGCGAGTTCTTTTCGGACCCTGTCTCCTATCACTCGTTGTTGGTGACACTTGAGTTGGCGGGCCTCAGCTGGTTGGCCCAGACCCCAGTAGCCATGGCCCTCGGCATATTCATCGCTGGGACGCAGCGTTACCGAGCCATATATGCCACCCTTTACCTGTTGCCCCTGCTGATGTCCACCGCCGGGCTGAGCCTGATGTGGGAGGACGTCCTCTTCCCTCAGTACGGCGGGTTGGCTTGGCTCGGTCGCCACGTCCACATGGCTTTCCTCAGCCAGACGTGGTTGGGCAGCCCCAACCTAGCGCTCTACACGATCGTCGTGATAATTGCCTGGCAGTTTGTACCGTTCCACACCCTTATATTCCAAGCGGGGAGGCGGGCTATCGCGTCCGAGCTCTACGACGCGGCCAGTGTCGACGGCGCGAACGTGCGACAATCGTTCTGGCACGTGACCCTACCGCAGTTGCGCTACAGCATCGTGACATCGTCGACGCTGGTATTGGTGGGGTCGTTGACATATTTCGACATCATTTACATCTTGACCCAAGGCGGTCCTGGCGACTCGACCAGGGTGCTGGCGATGGACATGTACAACATCGGCTTCAACCAGACGGAGTTCGGTTATGCCAGCGCGATCGCCACCGTCCTTGGAGCCATTGGCATCGTCTTGGCCATCCTTCTCGTCAGGTTGAGCGGGTTTGGTTCCATGGAGGGGACTCAGGAGGGCATATGGTAGCCACTGTCGCGGGGGCTCCAGGGCGCACCGCAGCCAGGCAGAAGGCTCCGGCGAAGGCGGCAGCGCGCGCCTCGACCCTGGGGGGCATCAGGGGCAGGTCGAAGGTCTCTCGCTTCGCGGCCTTCCTCCTCGGGACGATCTGGTTGGTTTTCGTTCTGGCCCCCGTGTACTACATGGTGCTCATCAGCTTCCGATCGCCTGCTCAGTACCTCACGGCCAATGCCTGGCTGCCGACCGGTGGGCTGACCCTGTCTTCGTACTCGGCCGTCTTCGACAGCTCGGGGATCGGGACGTACTTCCGCAACAGCGCAGAGCTGGCGGTTGGTACGATCTTGGTAGTCGTCGTGCTCTCCCTGGCGGCTGGGTACCGGATCGTCAGGCGAGCATCGCGCTTTTCGGCTGTGTCGTTCCGGGTCATACTGTTCGGGATCGCCATCCCTATCCAAGCGATCGTGATACCTCTCTACTTCATGACCAACAAGATGCATATCTACGACACGATGTACGGCCTCGTACTCGTTCTGGCAGCCTCGCTCATCCCGGTCGCGGTGCTCTTGATGGTCAATTATCTTCGCTTGATACCGCGACAACTTTACGACGCGATGGCGGTCGACGGTGCCGGGTCGTGGACCACGTTTACCCACCTGGTCATACCCATGGGTCGCCCGGTAATGGCCGTTATCGGCATTTACTCGGGGTTAGGCGCCTGGAACAACTTCCTCCTGCCCCTAATACTTACGCAGTCCAATAGTAACATGGTGCTGCCCTTGGGGATGTACCGCTTCGCTTCGAGCAACCAGTACGCCCTCAACGTGCCGGTCGTGATGGCTACGGTGGTCCTCTCTGTGCTCCCGTTGCTGGTCTTGTACATAGGCTTGCGCCGCCAGTTTGTAAAGGGTATCGGGGGCTTTGCCCTACGCTGACCCTAGAGCGTCATGCGGCGACGCCCAGTTGAGCGAAGTTATGACTGCGACGACGCGCGTTTATGCAAATGCGACGATGGCCGTGGAGGACAGGGTCGCTGACCTGCTCGCGGGTATGGAGGTCGACGAGGAGCTGGCCCAGTTGGGCGCGGTGGGTTTCCCGGACCTCATGAAGGGTGAGCGGTTGGACGAGGAGGCGGCGCTTGCCGTGGTCCCTCACGGGATCGGCCAGGTCGCGCGTATCGGGGCTACGACGGGGCTGTTGCCCGCGCGGACCGCGGAGCTGCTGAACGAGATCCAGCGGGTGATGATAGAGCGAACGCGGCTCGGGGTCCCCGTCATGGTGAACGAGGAGTCGGTCGGGGTCATTGCGCGCCTGGGGCGACGGTGTTCCCACAGGCACTGGCCCTGGCGAGCAGCTGGGACCCCGGCCTCGTTGAGGAGGTAGCCGGCGCGGTGCGGCGCCAGTTGCTGGCGGTGGGGGCGCGTCATGCTTTGGCGCCGGTGCTGGGCGTCGCGCGGGACCCGCGGTGGGGGGCGGCTCGAAGAGACTTACGGCGAGGACCCCGTGCTCGCTGGTACGTTGGGCGCCGCCTTTGTGCGAGGCCTTCAGACGCGAGACCTGTCCACGGGCGTGGTGGCAACAGGGAAGCACTTCTTGGCCCACGGGCTCTCTGACTCTGAGCGGCAGGGCTCACGTGCTGACGGAAGTCGTGAGCAAGGTAAGAGGCTTACTGGTGGCCTGGCCCCTCGGGGAGCAGGGAGGTGCCGCCCTGGCGGATGTGCTCTTGGGACGGGCCGAGCCGACGGGTAGGTTGGCTGTCACGCTCCTTAGGGCCACGGGCCAGGTGCCCCTTTACAACAGCCACCGTTCTGGGGGCGCCGGTTCGGTGTTCTACGAGGACCACCCGGACTATCCCCACACACCGCTGTTCAGCTTTGGCCACGGCCTCGGCTACACGAGTTTCGCTTACACGGACCCGAAGGTCAGGACGAATGACACCTCCTCGCCGGTAGGTGTGGCCGTAACCGTGGCCAACACCGGCATGCGCCCGGGCGAGGAAGTCGTGCAGCTCTATTCAAGTGACCTGGTTGCTTCCGTTGCCAGGTTTATCGGGGGTGGGGTGGGAAGTGGGGCGCGTTTAGTTCGCCGTAGTCGTGGAGGTAGGTGAGCACGGCCATGACGCGACGGTCGAAACGTTTGTCGTCGGAGGTCCGTAGCTTGCGAAAAATACTGGTGACGTGGCTCTCGACGGCCTTTTGGGACACCGATAGGTTTTTGGCGATCTCTTCGTTGGAGTAGCCATGGGCCATTTCGGCAAGGACGTCGATTTCCCGCACCGAGAGGGCTTCCAGCGAGGTGGCGAACCGCCGTCTGACGAGGGCGTTGACGACGGACGGGTCGAGGACGGTCTCACTCCCGTGCACGTCGTGAATGGCGGCGACCAGAGTGTCGAGGTCGCCGACCCCGTTGTCGAGCAGGTAGGCGACACCGGCAGCACCGGAGCGGAGCAACTCCAGGGCGTACCCATCCCCGGACTCGGCGATGACTACCACGCTGATGCCGGGATGGTCGGCTCGGAGGCGGCGGGCAGCCTCGATAGTTGCCTCGGCGACGACTCGGGGGGTGCGGATCCCGACCACCAGGACGTCGGGGTCGTAGCGCTGCGCAGCTTCCAGGGTTTCGGGGTGACTGTCGACTCGGGCGGCCACCTCGATCCCGGTCACCCCGCCGAGCAGGCAAGCCAGGCCCTCACGGGTCAAGAAGTTGTCGCTGGCGATCACTACACGCAACACAGCAGGGGTTTCGGCCATCTCGGTGAACTCCTGGGATCGAAGGGGGAAAGCCCCGTCCCGATGGTAAGCCATGACGTGGTGTGGGCCCGCGTGAACTGGGCTCAGCAGGCTTCTCTCTTTTCGATGGGCCCACCCGAGGCGATACCGTTGCTGTTGGCGCCCTGTCTAGGGTATACCCTTGAATCTTGGGGGTGAGCCCTATTGACGAGTGCCATCCCGGGATGTAGCTTCCGGGCTGTGAGTGCGGGAGATCGGCCCGCTATGGTACGTGACCCCGAGGGTACGGGGACCTGCCCATCACAGGCCTGCTCACGCCAGCGCGCTGCCACTTCTGTCGTCGCCCCCAGAGCCGCTCCCGGTAGGCCTGCCTAGGGACCTTGAGTCCTTAGCTGGCCTCATCGGCGGCGAGATATTATTGGTTGCTCCTGAAAAACGGGAGGTCAGCTATGAGCAATGCACCGGACCAGTCAGTCGAGAGAGCGCTTCCGGCAGACAAACTAGTGCTCGACTTACGCGCGCCGGATCAACCGGGTGAGAGGGTACGTGTGGGCTCGTCCTGGGTTCGTGCCCTTGCTGCTGAACAGGATAAGTTTGTGACTGAGTGGAGCGATTGTCCTGGCGTCGACGAGGCCCCGGGCAACTCCCTTCGATCACGCGGTCAAAACTCGCCATAATGGCCACAGACAATGTCCACAAACGTGGAAATAATTGGTGTCTAGTTGAGTGGATTGAAGCCAAAGGTTATTCATCGCAAGTTCGGCATGCGCAACGAAAGCTGGCGTCGGTATGGCCGTCTTGATCGGTGAACTGCGTCTGCGGCAGGGGGACGAGTTCATCCATGCCCAGGCGAATCAAGTTGCGCCCGCGCTGAGCGGCACCGAGGAGGTCCCCTTCGGCGTCCGGCGCTGGCCTTCAGAAATGGCTCTTGACGTGTGGCCATGTGACTGGCCCGTCGCGGAGAATGACGGCACGGCTAGAACCATGTAGCCGAGCGGTCAAGCGGGCCCACGGGGCGTCGGCGCAATTGGCCGGCCAAGCCAGGTACTCGCCCACCAGCAGGCGAGCGGTCCGCATCTAGCTCATTCCGGCCCCCTGAAGCCCCTTCTAGGGGGGCGCCGAACTCTGCCAGCTTGGGCGAGCCACCCGACGGCGGCCGCGGCCGGTGCTGCGGTGTGCTATGAACGAGCTGGCAGACGAGCTTCTGGAGGGTTAGTGGCCGACCTCAAGGTGTACGGGGCACCGTGGTGCCCAGATTGCAGGTGCTCGAAGAAGTTCCTCTCGGAGCACCGCGTGCCCTACGACTGGGTCGACGTGGACCAGGACCAGGAGGGCCTCAGGCTGGTGCAAGACCTCCAGCACGGTGGCCGCACGATCCCGACGATCGTCTTTCCCGACGGGTCGTACCTTATGGAACCGACCGACGAGGAGCTTGCCGACAAGCTGGGGCTCAACCTGGTCGCCGAACGCGAGGCCTACGACTTGGTGATCGCTGGCGGTGGCCCGGCGGGTCTGACCGCCGCCATATATGCCGCGCGCGAGGGGATCCAGGCGCTCGTTGTCGACAGCGGGGGCTTCGGGGGCCAGGCAGGGGTGACTGAGAGGGTGGACAACTACCCGGGTTTCCCCGAAGGGATTCGGGGCGCCGAGCTGGCCGACCGTCTCGTCGCCCACGCTCGCCGTTACGGTGTCGAGCTCTTGTCGGGCGTCTCGGTCGCCGCGGTCGAGCCCGACTGCGGCGAGGACCTGCGCCTGCGTCTTGGGTCGGGCCAGGAGCTCTGCGCCCACGCCGTCCTGGTGGCTACGGGTTCCTCCTACCGGCGGCTCGGGGTCCCCGGCGAGGACGAGCTGATAGGGGCCGGGGTCCATTACTGCGCCACGTGTGACGGCCCGTTTTACGCGGGCGCCGAGGAGCTGCTCGTAGTCGGGGGCGGCAACTCGGCCCTCGAAGAGGCCTTCTACCTCAGCCAGTTTGTCTCATTGGTGCGGATCGTGGAAATTGCGCCCGAGCTGCGGGCGTCCCAGCTCCTGCAGGACAACGTGATGCAGGACAAGCGTTTCAGGGTCCATACCAACACTGAGATAACCGAGCTCCGCGGAAGGGGCAAGCTCGAAGAAGTACTGGCCAAAGACCGGGCTACGGGCGAGGTGGAGCGTTGGACGCCGGCGGGAGCGTTCGTGTTCATAGGCTTGGACCCCAATACGGCGTTCCTTTCCGGAACGGTCGAGCTTGACGAGTGGGGCTTTGTCGTGACCAATGGGCAGTTCGAAACCTCCATGCCTGGCGTGTTCGCCGCCGGCGACGTTCGGGCCGGCTCCACCAAACAGCTCGGGGCAGCAGTGGGCGAGGGGGTCACGGGCCTGCTCATGGTCCGCCAATACCTCCAGCGCCGCACCCACTTGGCGCGGCTAGACGTGAACGCCTGAGGAGATCGCTCGGCGCCCTCGGTCGCCTCATTGCCAAGCACCCACATAGCTCATGGTGCCCGCTGTGCCCGCCAGGCTTGGGGCGCCAAGCAGGAGCGCATACCCGTGTCGTGACGTCCGGCCCCAGAAGCTCTCTGGTGAGGGCACTCGCTCACACAGAGAGGGTAAACTATGACTCATGGTGCGTCCTGGAAACTGGATCAACCCAGCGGGTGAGAGTCCCGTCCGGGTAAACGCCGGAGAGCCCGGTAGCAGGCCCCGGTTCGTCGTCGAGAGGCGGCGGGCTGAGCGGGGCGTCAAGAGCCT